>NZ_NVPR01000017.1 GCF_002551815.1 Bacillus sp. AFS098217 | reverse complement strand
TCCCCTTCCCTGACCATCTTATGCTGACAAGATGGTCTATTTCTTATTTTAAAATATAATTTAGCAAGATTATCTCCCAACTCATTTCTTTGCCTTCACCGAAATTAGAGACGGGACCCGCATAAATATAATGCTAATAAAAAAGGAGTGAATATATTCACTCCTTTTTTGATTTACTTCCCTTTTTCGAACGATATTCTTTTCCTTTATTATCATTACCAGCTTCAAATTCTGAACTAAATTCCTGTTGGAATTGTCCTGATTTCGGTGAACCTTGATTTCCACTTCCTTGACTCCCATTACGATTTGTCATTTTTCTCTCTCCTTTCATCGATCATTATTGATAGTATGTCTTTCCGGCTTTAATCATACACATCACATTTTTAAAATAACGTGACACTTTACTGAATTGAGCTTTTATAGATAGTTTCTCTTCCACCTAACTTTTTCACTGCATTGTGAAGTAAGAGTATTACTGTCTGTAAATAGCGAGATACAAAAATCCTTCCCAATTTCGGGAAGGATTTTTGTATCTGTAATTTATTTCATCATTTCTGTGCATAAGATTCTAAGAGGGACAAATAGAATCTACAGGAAATACTCATCTGTAACATCACAACAAATAACGGTAATTCTCTTTCAGTATCTTCTTTTTTATATAAGTTTCTTCGAAATAGATATCATTAAGTGCATATCTTCTTCAGATAGAGCCGAAAATCTTTCTTGTAAATACTGTTTTTTCGCAGTTTCCATTTTTGTAACTAACTCTTTTCCTTGCTCCGTAATTTCTAAATATACAACACGTCGATCAGATGTAGAGCGTGTACGTGTCACAAATCCTTTATTAATTAACTTTTCCGTAACAGCTGTAATATGGCTATTGGATACATGTAATTCATTAGCTACACGTGAAACCATTTCTTTATTATTACGATTTAATATTCGAAGTACAAGAAACTCATTCCATGGTATATAACCGCCAAAGATTTTTCCAATATCATTACGCAATGAGCGAAACATAGCAAAGACGTTTGTAGACAGGTCCTCCATTAATTGTTCACGATTATGAGACACCATTTACATCTCCTTTTATTTCATTTACTTAAATAAAAACTTTATTAATTATTTTACCTTATATCTTACTTTTTGTCACCTTATTTTTCCATACACTCTAAGTGCTATGAACTCACTTTCCACATACTGTTTACCCCTTTTTTCTTTTAGATGGATTATATCCAATAATAACAAAAAGAAAGAGTAAGATTACAAGCTTTTCTTGATGAAAATTGATACAATGAAAGCAAACTATTAATAAAGAGGTGTTACATATGACATTAAAACAATGGGCAGATAAAGGCATGTCCTTTGATACATACGTAAATGAAATGAAAGTGAATCAATATGAACTATTACACATTTATAATAATTTTTTAATTCCAAACGAGTTACTTCCCGTTTTAGAAGAGCGTCAGAATGATGGATGGCGTGTTATTGTATTATCAGCTGATTGGTGCGGTGATGCCCTCCTATGTGTACCCGTAATGAAACGAATTTGTGAAGTTGCTAATATTGATATGCGATTACTGATCCGGGATGAAAATCTAGAATTAATGGATCAATACTTAACGAACGGAACAGCACGTGCCATTCCAATCTTTATTTTTATTGATAGAGAAGGAAACGAGCAAGCAGTTTGGGGACCACGCGCTCCAAAAGTACAGGAGTTAGTAACTTCTATGCGGGCTACATTACCAGAAAAAGAGGATCCACTATTTGAAGAAAAGCAAAAAGAAATGTACGCTAATTTCCGTGCAACATTAGCTGATGACACGTCCCTTTGGGAACATGTGATGGAAAATATGATTGAAAAAATAGTAAAATAAAAAAACTGCCAAATGGCAGTTTTTTTATTACATAAGGAAGAAGTAAAACACCGCTGCTAAAATAAAACGATAGTATGCAAATGGTGTTAACTTTACACGAGCCAATAATTTTAAGAATGAAACAATCGCAAGCATCGCTACAACAAACGCTGTCACAAATCCCGTTACAAATAGCGGTAAGTCTGCCACACTTAGTAAATGCCAGCTTTTAATTAAATCTAAACCTGATGCAGCAACCATCATTGGTACTGCTAAAATAAATGTATATTCAGCTGCTGCTGTATGAGATACACGAGCTAATAATCCACCGCTTATTGTAGATCCAGAACGTGAAAATCCTGGCCACAATGCTAAACATTGGAACATTCCAATTGTGAATGCTTGTTTATACGTGATGTCATCTAATGTTTTTGCTGTACTTGGTCTTGAGAACTTCTCAGCAACAATCATTAAAATCCCACCAGCAACTAAACTAATAACAACTGGTCCTGGTCCAAATAAAATTTCTTTAATTTTACTATGAAATAAAACACCTAGTAATCCTGCTGGAATCATACCAATAATGATATGTAATAAATTTAATGATGGCCCTTGCGTTACTTTTCCAATTCCAACTAATGACCATAAACGTTTCCAAAATACAACGACAACCGCTAAAATTGATCCTAATTGGATGACAACCTCGAATACTTTCGCTCTATCATCCTCAAATCCAATTAAATGCCCTGTTAAAATCATATGTCCTGTTGATGATACTGGTAAAAACTCCGTTAATCCTTCAACAGCACCCATGATTAATCCTATTAACCAATCAGCCACTGATCGTGCCTCCTTAATACCTTATATATACTTTTTTCATACCTTATCATAATACCTTATCCCCTTTCAAAGTGCATCTATTTTTTTCATCTATTTCATGTACACATACGCATATTTCTTTTCTATTCATTGATGAAATTGTATGATAGTAGAAGTTTATTCTTACACGGAAAGGAGCTTTTATGAAAGAAACCAACTCACTCTCACAAAAAATGAAACAATTTACATTGCTGTTCTTTCCAATTTTTGTAACACAGCTATCTTTATTTGCAATGAGCTTTTTTGATACTACAATGTCAGGACATGCAAGTGCTACTGATTTAGCGGGAGTTGCCATTGGTACTAGCATATGGATCCCTATTAGTACTGGACTAACAGGAATTTTAATGGCTACTACTCCCATTATCGCTCATCTGGTTGGCTCAAAACAAAAAGAAGCCGTTCCCCATGTTGTAATACAAGCCGTATATTTAGCGATTAGTGTTAGTTTCCTTGTTATTCTCATCGGCTACTTTGCCGTTTCACCAATTTTAAAGGGCATGCATTTAGAAGAATCAGTAGAGCGCATTGCCGCTCAATTTTTAAGCATTATTGCAATTGGTATTATCCCTTTATTTGTCTATACTGTGTTACGTGGATTTATTGACGCTCTAGGAAAGACGCGGACAACGATGATTATTACTTTACTCTCCTTACCAATTAATGTGATTTTAAATTATGTATTTATTTTTGGTCATTTTGGTTTTCCACAACTAGGAGGCGTGGGTGCCGCAATTGCTTCCACAGCAACGTACTGGTGCATTTTAATCATTACTATTATTATTATCTGTACGAAAGAGCCGTTTGCATCTTTTGGTATCTTCAAGCAGTTATATCGCATTTCCATTTCACGTTGGAAAGAACTTTTAAAACTTGGTGTTCCGATTGGATTTGCTATCTTTTTTGAAACGAGCATTTTCGCTGCTGTTACACTTATGATGAGTAATTTTAGTACAACAACAATTGCAGCACATCAAGCTGCCATGAACTTTGCATCACTCTTATATATGACACCATTAAGTTTAGCAATGACTCTGACAATCGCAGTTGGATTTGAAGTTGGTGCAAATCGATATGAAAATGCAAAACAATATGGATTTATTGGCATCGGTTTAGCCCTTACTTTCGCTCTATTCTATTCAGTCCTACTCTATTTCTTTGGTGATCAAATTGCATCTATTTATACAACAGATGCTACGGTTCATGATTTAGCAAAAGAGTTTCTCATATTTGCTATTTTGTTTCAAATTTCCGATGCAATTGCTACACCCGTTCAAGGAGCACTCCGTGGTTATAAAGATGTAAATGTCGCTTTAATCATGACACTTATTGCCTATTGGGTAATTGGTTTGCCACTTGGTTATATATTAGCAACTTATACTTCTTGGGCTGCAAAAGGGTATTGGATTGGCCTTATTTTAGGTCTCGCATTTGGTGCTAGCTTTTTGCTGATCCGTCTCTTTCAAGTACAACGTAAATATGCATTGCAAAAAAGCCGCTAATTGTAGCGGCCTTTTTCATTATGTATAGTTCCTCTCCAGAACGTGTAACATAATGAAAAAGAAAGGTGAAAACCCATGGATGAAAAGAAAAAACAGCAGTCCTTCGATGAAGAATTTGCTCCTGAAATCTCACCTGGATATCGGCAAGATATTCATCAACCACCTCGATATAAAAACACTTCCTTTTTAGTTGGGATTGGTATTTTCGGAGCAATATTACTTGTACTCATCATTTTCGTCTATTTTTAATGAAAGGAATGTTATATATGACAAAGCAATCTTCAACCGTTTCGAAAAGACCTGTAAAAACGCAAAAGGGCTATGCTGGTGATTCTGTAAACACGCTTAAACAAATCGAACAAGGGAATTTAGAAATTGCAAAAAAAGAAATAGGGCAACAAAACGAAAACCTTTAAATGTCCCCGTCTTCTGGGGGCATTTCCATTCTACACGTTGCCGCTGCTCTGCAATCTTAAACGTATTATTTTCTTTTACAATCCTCATTTCTCTTACCATCTTCAATACCCCAATAAGCCGAAATACAAAATAAGAAAATTCTGATATTATAAAATTAAACAAGCTATTTTATCAAGGAGAGAAATGAGGAAATCATATGCAACATTACAGGCAATATGTACAACAAACAATGCCAAATACCACTATACGCTCTTATAAGCAAAATGATAATGGCTGGGATAATATAGTCGTGATTGTAAATAATGAATGGCTCTTTCGTTTTCCACGTAAATCCCAGTATGCAAGGAGAATCCCGCGAGAAAAAAAAGTATGCGAAATACTTTCTCATTCTTTACAAGGAATAGAAGTTCCAAAGTACCATGTTTTATATAAAAATGAATCAGATTCCATTCCATTTGGTAGCTATTATGCACTCATTCATGGGGAACCATTGACAGCCCAAACACTCGCGGGATTAACTGTAAAAGAACAAGAAATCATTGCTACACAGCTCGCTACCTTTCTCTCTTCTTTACATACCATCCCAATAGAACGTGCTGCAGAATGGGGATTTCATGTAGAGAGACATCTCACATACTGGCGACAAATTCAAGCGAAATTACATGATTACCTTTCTCATACATTTACATCAATAGAAAGAAAATCCTTTGATTGTTTATTTGAGAACTTTTTTGAATACATACATGAACCTAATTTTCAACATACAATGATTCATGCTGATTTTACACATCATCATATTTTATTCAATGGGAAAAACAAAAAAGTTTCAGGAATTATTGATTTTGGTGATACTCAAATTGGAGATCCTGCCTTTGATTTTGCTGGTTTATATCACGATTTTGGTAACGAATTTACCGGAGCTATTTATAAACAATATTGCGCTCTTACCCCCCATCATGATTCATCATTCACTCAGCGTATCACTTCTTTTTATCAGTACAGCCCGTTATTTCATAACCTTATTTACAGCTTTGAAACAAATAATAAACTAGAAATAAACAAGAATTTGGAAAGCATGCACACAATATTAAAGGGATTGAATTAAATTCTTTCCCTATATTCTTTTTCCTCATAATAAATCATTCATACCTATTGCAACATCTTCATCCCCCTCTCACCATTACGAAAGATGTTTTACAAATTCAGCTCCAAATTGAAGACATTTTTCTACATCTTCATCCTCTGGCGTTAATTCTACTTTTAGCCCTTCTAGCACAACCTCTGCACCACGCTCTTGTAACTTTTCGGTTAAAATGTCAACAGCTGCGCCGTATTTCGGATAAGCAGAATCACAAGAGCCAAACACTGCCGCTTTTTTACCTGCTAAATGAATCTCTTCCATTTCATCATAAAAATCTAAGAAATCATCTGGAAGCTCACCATCTCCCCAAGTATAAGCTCCTAAAATAATAGCGTCATATTTCTCTAATATAGAAGCTTCTGGTGCAGTCATAATATCAATTACTTCAATCTCATTTCCTGCCTCACGAATTGCTCCAGCAATATAATCAGCCATTTCTTCTGTATTTCCACTCATACTTGCAAAAATCATTACAAACTTACTCAATTGAATCTCTCCTTTGATTATGTATTACTTTTTCTGTTTTCTTTATTTTCTTCTCGTCTACATATTCCGCACGAATTACATTTCGTTGCCATTCTATATGTTTATCTTTATTTTTAAATTCCCTTTGTCCAAGGCGAGATGCTTTCCTCATCCATTTTTTAATTGATAATTATTATCAATCACAACTATACAATTAGATTAATTGAAAATGATTATCAAAGTCAATTATTTTTTTGAAAAAATAATGAAAAGATACAAGCTTGTCCGTTGACGATTCATATACTATAAATGAGCATAGTTCTTTCTCAGCCCTCTCTAGCGGAAAGAAATAGAAGCAACTGCGTTGTCGCAGTTGCCTTTTTTATATACTGAGGGAAACTTTTAATCTTCCTCTTAGCAGCTAAGATTTTATGAACCGTTTGCTCTCACTAAACCTCTTTGTTCACATTGATTTTTTTAAGTTTCTAACAATTTCATTGTCACCTGTAAAAATAACTCAGCTCCATAAACCAGCGCCGATTCATCTACATCAAATTTCGGATGATGATGTGGATAGCAGGTCTCCATTTTTTCATTCCCAGTTCCTAATTTAAAGAAGCAGCCTGGAGCTTTTCTCAAGTATGCAGAGAAATCTTCTCCTCCCATAGAAGGAGCGAGCTGTACAATTTTTTCTTTTCCAAAAAGCTCTACTGCACTTTCCTCGACTGCTCTTGTAATAAATGCATCATTAATGACAGGATCATATCCATAGCGATATGTATATTCATATGTTGCACCGTGTGCTTCTGTAATCCCTTTAACAATTTGTTCAATCTTTTCTTCCGCTTCTTTTCTTAGTTTTTGATCAAAGGAACGAACTGTTCCCATTAAAGAAGCTGTATTAGGAATAATATTATCCGCTGTTCCCCCGTGGAATTGCGTAACTGAGACAACCCTTTGCATAAAGGCACCTGTATTTCTTGATACAATATGTTGTAAGTTGGTAACAATTTGTGTGCCAATTGCTATTGGATCAATTGTTTCTTCTGGTCTAGCAGCATGCCCTCCTCTTCCTTTGACTTCAATTGTAAATACATCAGGTGCTGCCATCATGGGTCCGTATACAATCCCAATCTTGCCACTCTCTAACCCAGACATCACATGTAAGCCGATAATGTAATCTACGCCGTCCATTACACCAGCTCGCACCATTTCCTGACCGCCGCCAGGATAGACTTCTTCTGCATGTTGAAAGAAAAGACGAATTTCTCCTTCCCACTCCTCATTCATTTTCGCTATTGCTTCCGCTGTTCCTAATAAAATAGCGGTATGTGCATCATGCCCGCATGCATGCATCACACCTGGAGTAGCTGATGTATAAAGTTTTAACGTCTCTTCCTGAATCGGAAGAGCATCCATGTCCGCGCGAATCGCGACTATTCTTCCTGTTTTCTCCCCTGTTTTCTTCCCTTTTTTCTTTGCCATCACACTATACTTCGTTGGTCTTGTTACCTCAAAAGTGGAAAATGAGCACAATGTGTCATATATAAATTGTGAAGTTTGTTCTTCATGGAATGATAATTCAGGAGATTTATGGAAATGCCGTCGCCACTCTATAATCTTTTCCTCTGACACAAGCTTCCTCCATTTCTTTTTCCCATGTTCCATTCTTAACAACCTCCTTTTTCGTATTTATATTCTTACTTTAGCTTCACAAAATGATTGTCCTTATTATCCTTTTATCTTTTGACATGACAAATCAATAACAATTTCATGCTGAATGTAATATAATTACTAAGTTAGGGATTTTCTTTTTTAGTATTTAGTGCTACTATCAAAAAAGAGCCTTTTTGTCTTATTTTTACCTAAAATGTGGAATTTTGTTTTTTTCACAATAATGTAGGACATGATACCTACATATAGTTATTATTTCATAAGAGAGGAAAAGACATGGAAAGATTAAAAGAGATATGGTCTCGACCACTCATACAATGGTTTGCAAAAACTTTTTATTACCTTGCAATTTTGTTTGCATTACTTTGGTTGTATGGATTCCATGATACAAACACAAGTACATTTATTTACAATGAATTTTAGGGTGGGAACGTTATGAAGTTATTAGAACAAATCGAAAAGTGGGCGGCTGAAACGCCTGATCAAACCGCTTTCGTTTGGCGAGATGCGAAAATTACGTACAGACAATTAAAAGAAGACTCTGATGCATTAGCTCATTGGATTTCTTCTGAGTATGCAGATGATCGCTCACCAATTATGGTTTATGGCCATATGCATCCAGAGATGATCATTAGCTTTTTAGGGTGTGTCAAAGCTGGACATGCTTACATTCCAGTAGATTTATCTATTCCAGCTGATCGTGTACTACGTATTGCTGAAAGTTCCGGTGCGAAACTACTTTTATCACCAACAGAAGTGAAAGTAGCTGATTTACCTGTTCGCATCGTATCTGAAAACAACTTACAAGATATTCTCTTGACTCATAAAGGGAAAACTCCAAACCCTGAGCATGCAGTAAAAAATGATGAGAACTTCTACATTATTTACACATCAGGGAGCACAGGGAATCCGAAAGGTGTACAAATTACGTACAATTGTCTTGTCAGCTTTACAAAATGGGCGGTTGAAGACTTCAACTTACAAACTGGACAAGTGTTCTTAAACCAAGCACCTTTCTCATTCGATTTATCTGTGATGGATGTTTACCCATCGTTAGTAACAGGTGGTACACTTTGGGCAATTGATAAAGATATGATTGCGCGTCCAAAAGACTTGTTTGCTTCTTTAGAACAATCAGACATACAAGTATGGACATCCACACCATCATTTGCAGAAATGTGTTTAATGGAGCCATCTTTCTCTGAAAGTATGCTACCAAATATGAAAACATTCTTATTCTGCGGCGAAGTATTATCAAATGACGTAGCAAGAAAATTAATGGAACGCTTCCCAAACGCAACAATTATGAATACGTACGGTCCAACAGAAGCAACTGTAGCTGTAACAGGCATTCATGTTACACAAGAAGTCGTTGAGACATATCAATCACTTCCAGTTGGTTACTGTAAATCTGATTGCCGCCTTCTTATTATGAAAGAAGATGGTACAATCGCACCAGATGGTGAAAAAGGTGAGATTGTAATTGTTGGTCCAAGCGTAAGTGTTGGATATTTAGGAAGTCCTGAATTAACAGAAAAAGCATTCACAGTTATTGATGGCGAACGTGCCTATAAAACAGGTGATGCTGGATATGTAGAAAATGGTCTTCTTTTCTATAATGGTCGTCTTGATTTCCAAATTAAATTACATGGTTATCGAATGGAATTGGAAGAAATCGAACATCACCTTCGCGGTTGCTCTTATGTAGAAGGAGCTGTCGTAATTCCAATTAAAAAAGGTGAGAAATACGATTACTTATTAGCGGTTATTGTTCCAGGAGAGCATTCGTTTGAAAAAGAATTCAAATTAACATCTGCAATCAAAAAAGAACTCAATGAGCGATTACCAAATTACATGATTCCAAGAAAATTCATGTATCAATCTTCTATTCCAATGACACCAAATGGAAAGGTAGATCGCAAAAAATTATTGAGTGAGGTTACAGCATGACCGCATATGGATCATTTTATTTTTTCGCCATAGTGGGCATTTTATTAATACCTACTATCATAGCTGGATTAAAAGGTAAAATGTTGCGTAAATATAATGCTGTCCTAACACTAATCATGCTTGCACTTATCTTCTCTGATAAACCAAAGCAAGCAATGATGCTAGCAGCATTTATCATTTGGCAATATGTCCTTATTAAAGGCTATTTATTATTACGAAAACAAAATAATAATACGGTTATGTTTTACATGGCTGTTATCTTGTCGATTTTACCGCTTATTTTGGCAAAAATCGCACCATTTGTACCTGATTTAAAATTTGTTGTTTTTGCCGGTATCTCTTACGTAACATTTAGAGCAGTACAAATGGTATTTGAAGTTCGTGATGGCTTAATTAAAGAACTCTCATTCTTTAATTTCTGGGAGTTCGTTCTGTTCTTCCCTGCTATCTCAACTGGACCTATCGATCGTTACCGTAGATTCCAAAAAGATATTCAAAAGCCACCGAGTGCTGAAGAATATCAAAACCTACTATATACAGGTATGAACCGTATTTTCCAAGGTTTCCTGTACAAATTTATTATTGCTTATTTACTTCAGCAACACGTTACAGATGCTGCTTTTGCAAATGCAGATACCATTACATCTAACATTATTTACATGTACGGCTATAGTCTATATCTATTCTTTGACTTTGCAGGTTATAGCTCATTCGTAATCGGTGTAAGTTATATGATGGGCATTAAAACGCCAGAAAACTTTAATAAACCTTTCATCAGTCGTAACATTAAAGATTTCTGGAACCGCTGGCACATGAGCTTATCATTTTGGTTCCGTGACTTTATTTACATGCGCTTTGTCTTTTTCGCAACAAAGAAAAAGTTACTTAAAAATCGCTATACGATTTCCTATATCGGCGCCTTTTTAAACTTTTTCATTATGGGAATTTGGCACATTGCAGGTCATCATATTTATCAGTATATTATTTATGGTCTATATCATGCTGCTCTGTTTATTTTGTTTGATATTTTCGAACGAAAAAACAAAAAGCATAAGTTTTGGCCAAATAATAAATTCATGCATGTCCTTGCAATTGTAATCACGTTCCATTTCGTATGTTTCGGTTTCCTAATTTTCTCTGGTCACCTAAACAGATATTTTTAAGGAATAACTTCTTATAACTTAAGAAGTTACACATAATACATTTCGGATATAAAGGAGATTTTAAAAATGGCAGAATTCAAAGATCAAGTATTAGATATTTTAGAAGAAGTATGTGAAAACGATATTGTAAAAGAAAATCCAGATGTACAATTATTTGAAGAAGGTATCCTTGATTCTTTCGGTACAGTATCTTTATTAGTAGAATTCCAAGAACGTTTAGATATCGAAGTATCTATCTCTGATTTTGACCGCGATGAGTGGGCAACACCAAATATGATTATTAAGAAGTTGGAAGATATCCGATGAAAAAAGCAACTTTTGGTCCGATGCTCTTAGCATTGGCCCTTTTTGCTGTATTCTTACTTATCCCAACACGCTTCCTACTTCCACTTGTAAGTGATAAGAAAGTAGAACAAGCTGCAACTTCTCTAAAAGAAGAAAAAATTCAAAGTATGATTTTACAGCAAAAAATGTTAGAAGACCCGAAATACCTTCCGATGTATGGTTCATCGGAATTTGCAAGAATGGATGCTTTTCATCCATCCAATTACTTTAAAGTAAACCCGGAAGGGTTTACACCATTTCTTCTTGGTCGTGGTGGAACACAAGATCTTATTCACGTCTTAAACTTTGCAACCTCAATGGATCAATTAAAAGATAAAAAACTAATCTTTGTCCTTTCACCACAATGGTTTGTACCACAAGGAATTGATGAAACGCACTTTGCACCTAACTTTTCTAAACAACAAGGCTATCATTTCATTTTCAATAATGATCTAAAGCCTAAAATGAAAAAGCAAATTGCTGAGCGCTTATTGAACTTTGAGATTGTAAAAAAAGAAACATTATTAAAAATATCTTTAGAAGGTATCGTTTATGATGATACAAAGCATAAAGTAAAAGCAATGGCTGCAAAACCTTTCGCTTATCTTTATCGTAATATTTTAGATCGTAAAGATTTATTTACGATAATGTTTAATATTAAACCACATACAGAAACACTTGACCCATCATTGAAGCAAATGAACTGGGAAGAAGCGCGTAAACACGCTGATCAAGTTGGTGAATCAGAGTCAGGATCAAATCAATATGGTATCGAGGATGGTTACTTCAATAGCAAAATTAAAAAGAAATTGAAGCAACGTGAAGGTTACCTAAAAAATGATGCTTATGATCAATCTCCAGAATATGAAGATTTACAAATTGTAATTGATTTATTAAAACAATCTGGTGCTAAACCACTCTTCATTTCTGTTCCCGTAAAAGGCCCATGGTATGATTACGCAGGATTCCCAAAAGAACGACGCGAATTATACTATAAGAAAGTTCATGAGCAAATTCAGCAAGCTGGCTATCCAATTGCTGACTTCTCAAATCATGAATATGATAAATACTTCTTAAAAGATCATATGCACTTAGGTTGGAAAGGCTGGGTTTATATTGACGAGGCCATCCAACAATTTTATAAAGCAAACTAACAAAAAGACCGCTTGAATTATTCAAGTGGTCTTTTTTTGTATGCATCTTGTAACTGTTCTACAGTTACCTTTACTTCTGCCATCACACGTTCAACAATTTGCTGAGCTGATTCTTTTTTTGCTAATGAAGAAGCTTGTCCAGCCCAAAGTGACATATACTCTCCTTTATTTTGTCTTGCTGCTTCTTGACGTATTTTCGAAGTTAATACATTTTGAACGGGATACATAGGTAAGCTACCTTCTTTCCCCTCGTGCTGCTCTATAAATGCATTCCGAATACCTCGTGCGTATTTTCCAGAAAATGCTCTCGTTACAGTTGTACTTGTATCTGTACTTTGTAATATTGCCTCTTTATGTACATCGTGTGTTATACTCTCTTCGCTTGCTAAAAAGGCTGATCCCATTTGCACGCCTTCCCCGCCTAATGCAAACGCAGCAACAACCCCTTGACCGTTCATAATCCCTCCCGCTGCTACAATAGGAACTTGCGGAACTGCCGCCACTAGTTGAGGAATTAAAGCGAACGTACCAATCATAGAATCTTGTTCTTTACCAATGAATGTCCCACGGTGTCCTCCAGCTTCACTACCTTGTCCAACAATTACATCTACCTTTAATTCAGCAAGCACCTTTGCTTCTGCTACATTAGTAGCTGTTCCAATAGCCTTTATCCTCTCTCTCTTTAAAGATGCAATTTCTTCTTGCTCTAACGTATGAAACGCAAAGCTGACAACTGGTACTTTTTCTTCCTGTAGCACTTGCAGTTGCTCTTTATAACTTTTCGGAAGTTGCAGCGATTGATTATACTCATCTATACCTAATTCTTTTCGTATCGGCTCTAATAAATTTCTTGCGACTTGTACTTTTTCTTCCTCAATTTGTATTTCCTTCGTGAGTAACAGATTGACTGCAAACGGCTTATCTGTTAACTCCCTTATCTCATAAATAGATTGACGAATTTGTTCAGGACTCATATAACCAGCCCCAAGTGTTCCTAATCCCCCGCTATTACTTACAGCGGCAACAAGTTCTGGCGTTGTAATCGCACCTGCCATGCCAGCTTGAATAATTGGATATTTTATTTGTAGTGCATCAGTTACTCGGCTTGTAAACATCCTTTTCCCTCCTAGTCTCCTTAAATATCTTCTTTTTTCTACAAGCTTTTCCCTTCTTTTACAAAAGGATTGAACTTCTTATGAAACGAATATATTGGAAGAGAAGGAGGAGATTCTATGATTCAGCCCAATGCTCTAAAAGAAGGAGATACTGTGATGATTATCGCTCCAGCAGGTCCACCAATCATTGAACACGTTCTTACAGGAGCAAAAATATTAGAAGAGATGGGACTATCAGTAATCATCGGAAGAAGTGTTTATGAAACATGTGGATATTTAGCTGGTACTGATGCCATTCGCCTTCATGATATACATGAATCATTTGCAAACCCTAAAGTAAAAGCTGTTTTTTGTGCACGAGGTGGATATGGCAGTGGTCGTCTTCTTCCGCATATTCAGTATGAGCTTATTCAAGCCAATCCAAAAATTTTTTGGGGATATAGTGACATTACAGCTTTACATATCGCATTTACACAGTGTGCGGGACTTATTACTTTTCATGGACCGATGATTGAAGAAATAGGAAAAGGCATTCCCTCTCTTTCTTTATCTTCCTTCAATCAACTATTTCATCCTTATTCAACTATTTTATCAGGGGCAGAATGTATTACATCTTCAACTAACTGCATCGTTTCCGGGCCATTAATTGGCGGAAATTTAACTGTTTTGACAAGTACACTTGGATCGCCATATGAAATAGATACAGCAAATAAAATTTTATTGCTCGAGGATATTGGAGAAGAACCGTACCGCATTGATCGTATGTTCAATCAATTACGTTTATCCGGAAAATTTAATGCATGCACAGGCGTTATTTTCACAAGCTGTCATAACTGCACTGCTACAAAACCCTCCCTATCATTACAAGACATATTATATGACTATCTCACCCCATACAACATTCCGGTATTATTTGGTCTTCCCATTGGACATATACAGCCCAATATCGGAATCCCATTTGGAGTCACTGTCATAATGAATACAAACAGAAATACTGTTTCTATTCCTTCTGGTGTAAGGTGCATAGCAAGATAAATACAAAAAGGAAAAGCATAAATCGCTTTTCCTTTTTACTACTTTTAGATAGCCATACATACAACCATTTTTATTGATAATAATTAAAGATTTGTCCAGATGCGATATCAGCAATTTCTTCCGGAATAAATGTTTTACTAAGTTCCGTACCAACATTCAACACAGCCGTTGCCTCTTGGTCAAGGCTTTCAAACAATTCTTTTCCACGTATCGTAATAAGGGGTGTTCCTTCTGGCAACACTTCTTTTACAAATTCCAATTGTGTAAAGAACGGAACAATCCATCTACCTTCTCCTTGGAAATAACGCAAACGAAGAGTTCCTTCTGCTGCAGAATCATCAGCCTCTACAGATCCAGCAACATAAAACTGAGTTGTTAGCAACAATTCATAAAATTCCTTTTGTTTTTGTTTGTCATCCTCTGCTAAAACAAGTACTTTTTCTATTTTCTTTACTGGAATTTGTTCCATATGCTGCCACCCCTATTTTCAAAATAATTATACTTAGATTATACAAAATATTCTTATTCTTTTCTACATAATTATTCATTTATTTTATTGAAATAGCAAATTAATATCAATCATTCCAAATTATAGCTGACTCAGCTTTACCTTCTCTAATATTTCAGGGGTTGTAACAATAGTAGCAAACTCTTCATGTAAATTCACTAGCGTCATCTTATGAATTTCTTCTGCACAATGTTGTACACCGTCCGGTCCTTTTCGATTAAATGTCGCTGTGGCATCGCTCACTAAATACGTTAAAAAGCCTAAATTTCCAGCCATTCGAGTTGTTGTCTCCACACAATGATTCGTCGTTAATCCCACAATAATAACAGCACTGCAGCTCTTCTCTTTCAACTGCTGTTCTAAATCTGTTCCAATGAATGCGCTGTTAACACTTTTTTGAATAATTATCTCATCTTGTAATGGCTGTACTTCTTCTTTGAAATGTACTGTTTCTGCATTCGGATGAAACACTGATTCAATATTATCTTTGTTCACATGCTGTATATGAAAAATTGGTAGCCCTCTTCCCCTCCACTCTTCTAATAAACTCTTCATATTTTCTTCCGCAAAAGGATTATTTCGCACTCCCCAATACGGTAGATCAAATGCTTTTTGTACATCAATAATGATAAGTGCTGTTTGATTCAACATTATGTACCTCCTACTATTCTGGCTGTAATTGAAATAAAAATCCAAGTTGTTGTGAGGCAGTAATAAAACAAATATATGCACAGAGTTCCACAATCTCCGCCTCACTCCAATACCCTTTTAATACATCAAACATCCGATTATCTATTGCAGATCGGTTATGTACAAATAAGTGTGCAAATGTTACAGCAGTACTAATTTCTTCTGCCTTCTGCACATCATCTGGTTTTCCCTTTGCCATACAATACGGACATTCATTTCCAAATGCAAGTGTTCTTCGTACTTGTTCCTTTAACTCTTCAGAAAGAGTTCCCGTTTCATACAATGTATTTTCTAACGAATTCCATGATTGTAGTATATTGGGACAATGCCCTAGTAATTTTTGAAACTTTGTTTCCCCGATATTTGATAATAAAATTCTCTCCATTATTTCTCCTCCTATTCCTTTCTCATTTATTGTAAAATAAATAAAGTACTCTTTACATTTCATATGAATCTTAATTTATATGTTTTCTTTTCAAAAAATATCAGTTTCCTGGAGGTATATTTACAAATGCAATTAGATCGTGTAGATCGTAAAATTTTAAATGAATTATATAATGACAGTCGCCTTTCTATGCGCGAGTTATCAAAACGAGTAAATTTGTCTGCGCCTTCTACTGCAGAGCGCGTTCGTAAATTAGAAAGTGAAGGTGTTATTCAGAAGTATACAATTGATATTGATTATAAAAAGGCAGGTCTTGTTTTAGACTGCATTTTGGAGATCACCTTAAAGAACGGCGATACAACACGTATGCAGCAATTCATTCAATCCTATCCATCTGCAAGTTTTTGTTATCGTGTAACAGGAAGCTTATGTTATATCGTTAAAATTTCTGTTCCTTCATTAGTCGAACTTGAAGAATTTATTAATGATGTTTCTTCCTATGCAACAACTGTTTCCCATATTGTTTTATCGGAAGTATCCCTTACTCCTGATATTGAGCATATTTTCCCAGAAGAATAAAAATTAATTTTTATTCAAAATAACCGTAAAAACCCCTTACAAAAAGAATAAAAATGTTTTATTATGTATTAAAATACAAAAGTTCGAGAAAGGGGTATTACATTGAAAATCTGGTTTTACGAGAAAACGGCTCAAGAAGATGATTTACTTGGTATTTGGGACAATGTTCCCACCATCCCTCGAATCGGGGAAAAGGTGGAAATTTTAAAAGCTGTTCGTACTGTTACAGATATTAAATATGTAAAAAACGGAAACAACTTTCATGTAGAAATTGTTATTCATTAAAAGAACAGCTCTCCTTATTACTACCGGAGAGCTGTTCTTTTATTTCTTATGGACTTACTATCATTTTGCCTTTTTTATAATAATTTGATCAGTTTCTATCGAAACCGTTACATAATCATTTTCTTCTAATTTCAACTGATTCACAGCCTCATCTGGTAATTCTACAGCCATAAGTCGATCAGTTAAAATGACTTGACTATATGTTGCATTTTGCGGTAATGATATTGCTACCTTATCTTCATTCATAAAACGAAGGAGTGGTACTCCCACCTCTTTTACAGTTCGCCAATTTTTTCGAATAAAAGGTACCAACCATAGTAAACTAATAAGAATCACAACAAGCCCAATCCATAAACTGCTTTGCGCTTGTAATTCAGCAATTGAAATTGCATCGCCTGTTCCTTCTCCACCCATTAATTGAATGCTAGTTGCAATACAATTATTTAAAGCGTGCACAGCAATATTCGTCCATATATTTTTCGTTTTTATATAAAGGAGACACATCACAACACCAAATAGAAAAGCACCAACAACATCAAAATGCCCTAAACCAAAAATGAGAGATGACACAATTACAGCTCTTTTTATTCCCCACTTAAACGCCATACGCTGTAAAAAAAAGCCCCGAAATATGACTTCTTCCATAATTGGTGCCAAAATACATGCTGAAATAAAACTGAATATCTTTGTATTCATACTGCTCATATCAATTACACTATTATCATTCAACACACCAACTAAGAAATCAGGAAAAAGATGTGCTAGTATGTAAAATTGAATATGAGATACACCAAATGAAAAAACCATTCCCATTGCCGTTGCGATTACAATCAGCTTCCAATTTAAATTTGATGGCTTATCAAAGAAACTAGTAAATATTATATTGTTTTTTCGTGTTTTTACATATAACCATAGTAGTGGAAATACAAAAAATACCGAAATTTGCAATACTACATCCATGACACTGTTTGGAGCCCCTACAAAGACTAGCGGTATCACCGTTACAAACATACCTAAAATCATCCATGCAAAAAAACTGCGAAGTCGTATATGTGAAAATGCGTACTGAATAAAAAACACCCCCATGATGATATATTTATATAAATACAAGTTGAAAAACCGACATAAAACCCTCTTTCTTTTTAGGTGGACGAGAGCATCTGGCCATGCATAGAAGCGGTCAGGGCCTTTTCCTGCCACATGCACGGGTAAAAACAAAGAGAGAAAGTGAGTGCATGTCATGTTTTATTCTGCATAGCAGCGACTTATATATTGAAAAATTAAAATAGATTTATATACATTGTAATATGAATACCCTCAAATTTCTTCCTATTTTTCTCAGTTCGCGTTTTAAATAAGATATCTATTAAAATATGTACTAACAAATCTATTTCGAGAAATTTCCTCTTTGTAAGATTTCCTGTTATAATATTAAACGTCGCTTTTTATACTTAATGTTATAAAACACATTATCATGATAAGAATAAGGAGGATTACACACATGGATTTCTTTGAACATGTCATTACTCCGATTCATAAGCTTATTACAACAACGAAGCTGGTATGGGTAGTGCACCGAATGCAGCTGCGACTGCTAACGTAACACACCCTGTTAAACAAGGTTTCATTCAAACACTTGGTGTCTTTACAGATACATTATTAATATGCAGTTGTACTGCTTTTATTATCCTTTTATCAGACGTTCATACTGGAACAGATTTAAATGGTATCCAGTTAACACAAGAAGCGTTAAAAGCACATATTGATCCTTGGGCTCCAATCTTTGTCGCTGTGGCCATCTTCTTATTTGCATTCAGTTCTCTAATCGGAAATTACTATTACGGTGAGACAAATATTGAATTCTTAAAAGGAGGCAAAATAGCGCTTATGATTTACCGTATCGCTGTAATTGGTATGGTATTCCTAGGTTCTGTTGCAACAATTCAAGTTGTGTGGGATTTAGCTGACCTATTTATGGGCGTTATGGCAATCTTCAACTTAGTGACAATTATTTTCTTAAGTAAATATGCATTTGCAGCACTTAGGGACTATATGAAGCAAAAAGAAGCTGGACAAGACCCGGTCTTCTACGCTGACAGCATTCCTGGTTTAGAAAACACAGAATGCTGTCAGCGTGAAAAAACAGAAGAAAAAGTTGGTTAAAAAAGATCCCCGCTTGCCGCGGGGATTTTTTCTATTTCATATATACATGTAAAGTCATATTACTAAAAATACAAATCAATTTGATTTAATAAAGCCTTACTTTTTATACTCATTCGGTTCTTCGTATATATTATTGTTTATATAAAAATTTTATAATACATCACGCTTTTGGAATAATGCACTCGATGCAACGAGCAACACTACAAAATACACAATTACAAGTAATAGCGATGTTGTAAAATTAAATTCTGCAAATGGTGGTTCCATTCCACCGCTAATTAATTTATTACTATCGTACACATTTAAATTGAGATGGAAAAATACAACAAATTTCGCAACACCTTTTGCAAACATCATAAGTAACATATCAATTGTATTTTGTAAGAAAAAGACAAACATAGTAATAACTAATGGTAATACAGACTTCCTAAAGATATTTGCTAAGAACATGGACAATGTTATATAAAATAGAACTGGTACCATCTTATACACTAAAATCTTCAGTAACATAGCAACTGTTAATTCTTCTTTCCCTCCACCAAAACTAACTACTCCAATTAGCATGGAAATGAATAAGGCAACAATTGATATAAGTATTACAGTCAATATAACTGTTACATATTTTGAAAATAAGACCGTAACTCGTTTTCTAGGGCGAATCAGTAATTGTTTAATTGTTCCCTTTTGAAATTCTTCAGTAATTGTACGAGCTGCAAGGGTAATCCCAAAAATTGTAGTAAATACTATAATCAAATCAAGCATTGTACTTGAAAATGATACAAAGCCTGAAAATTGCACCTCAGCTGGTGCCCATTTTTTAATAATGATTGCCATTGCAATTTCTAATACAACTAATATTCCCATTAAAATATACATACCTTTTTTCGCATGTAACTTTAAAAACTCATTTTGTATTAATTTTAACATTATGCTTTCACTCCCCCAGTAATCGCTAAGAACTCATCTTCAAGCGTCCTATTTTGCACTGTAACGCCATATACGAGAATATCCATATGCACAAGTTGTTTTACAATCTGCGGAATTTTTTCTTTCGTTACGGAGACCACAATAACATTTTCTTGCACTTTACCTTTAATCACTTCATTTGCACGCTGAATCTGATCCACCTCAAAAGTTACGACAACCGTTTCATCATTCTTCGCTTGTTCATGCAAGTTATATGCTTGTACAAATTGACCATTCTTAATGATAACAACACGGTCACACATCAGTTCAATCTCGCTTAATAAATGGCTTGATACAATGACAGCTATATTTTCTTCTTTCGCTAATCGTTGTAAATAATCACGAATTTGACGAATACCGGCTGGA
The DNA here is from genome assembly GCF_002551815.1 of Bacillus sp. AFS098217. Lineage (GTDB taxonomy): Bacteria > Bacillota > Bacilli > Bacillales > Bacillaceae_G > Bacillus_A. The sequence goes on along the minus strand of NZ_NVPR01000017.1, from coordinate 26,177 downwards.
TCTAATCCGTTTGTCGGCTCATCTAAAATAAGGATTCTCGGGTTGTGAAGAAGCGCTTGCGCAATCCCAAGACGTTGCTTCATTCCAAGTGAATATGTCTTCACCTTTTTGTGAATGGCATGCTCTAACTCCACCAGTTTTACAATTTCAGCAATACGTTCTTTGCCAATAGGTGTAACTGCCATATTTGCAAAATGCTTTAAATTTTGCATCCCTGTCATATAATCATATAATTCCGGATTTTCGACAATAGCCCCAATTTGTTCTAACGCCTTTTCACGTTCTGTACGAATACTATGACCACAAATCGTAATATCCCCTTCTGTTAGGGAAATAAGACCTGTCATCATTCGAATTGTCGTCGTTTTACCGCTACCATTTGGTCCAAGAAACCCATATACCTCTCCTTCTTCAACTTCAAATGAAAGATCGCGGATAATTTCAGTGCTGCCAATCTTTTTATGGACGTTTTCTAATTTTACTACTACGTTTCCCAATGATTGTTCCTCCTTTAGACTTCTAGTTTTTTATTGATAATATGAGCTGTTAAATACATACCTACAATACATACTAGACACGCAAAACCCATATTATATATGTTAATATTGCTTCCTGCATACATACCTATATCTAAACCATCACCACTTGAATAAATTATTTTTTTTATAAACGTAAATGAAGGTGTTAACTTTCCTAATGCTACATATATCCCTTTCAATACCGTATTTAAAATTAAGAAACTAACAATAATAAGCATCACTTGTATTTTTTTCTTTCTTGTAAAAATTTTCATTACTACAATTAAAAATAAGATTTGAATCATAATGCTTTGTATTTTAATCATTTCTATTACAGACGATAGGATATGATCTGTTATTGTTACATCTGCTAGTTCTCTCAAAGCAGTAAACAGTTCTGAAGAAGGTATTGCAAACTGCAAACTAATATAAAAGATACTTGTTCCAATAACATCCCATATAAACATCACAGCTGTTAAAAGGAAAATCATTCCCATTACCAATTGCTTACCAGAAATTGTACTAAGACGAACAAGCGGATTTCTTAGTAACTTAGGAAAAATACTAATAACCTGTATAAAAGAGATGATTATGCCACAAATATATAACGTAAAAATACTCATAAATAATACCAATTGTTTAGTACTTGTTACACTAGTTAACTTCATATTCATTTGTGCAAATAATATTCCGATAATAAGTATAAATACTAAAAACGAAACGATATACTTCCGCTTGTTATCATTCCACATATAACGAAGTAGCCCTATCACCTACCAAACACCTCCTTAAACAATTCATTCACCGCTTTCTCTCTCTGAAAACGAAGTTCTTCTACATTTTCATGCAGTACGATTTCTCCATCCTTCAAAAAGATAACTTCATCAAAAATGTTTTCAATTTCACCAATTAAATGAGTCGAAATGAAAATCGTACAATCTTCACGATAAAATTGTAAAATGAGTTCTAGCACATGTTCACGTGAAACGGGATCAATTCCGCCAAGCGGTTCATCCAATATGTAGAGTTTTGCTTTTCTTGAAAATGTTAAAATCAACTGTAATTTTTCAATCATTCCCTTTGACAATGCTTTAATTTTTTCTTCTAATGGTATTTTAAATTCAGCGATGGCATCTACTGCCTTTTGAATCTCAAAGTCTTGATAAAAATCACGATAGAAAAATATAGCATCTTTTACAGTCATCCACTCATTAAATACAGGCCGATCCGACATAAATGAAACAATCTTTTTTGTTTCTAAACCTACTTTCTTACCTGCAATTGTGATATTCCCTTCCGAAGGGTGCTGCAACCCTGCAATCATTTTTAATAATGTCGTTTTCCCACTACCGTTATCTCCGACAAGACCGATAATCTTTCCTTCTGTAATTTCTAAGTTTAGCTCACGAATCACTGCCCTTAAGCCATGTCTCTTCCACAAGTTCTCTATTTTCAATAACTCTTTCATCAATTCTCCTCCCTTTTCTCTTCTAATGAAGAACGAAGAATTAAGAGAATTTCCTCTTCTGAAAACCCTAAATTGTCCATTCCATTTATAAAAGAATGAAGCAACTCTTTTGCCATATCTTTGCGCAGCTCCATAATTTTCTCTCCTTCGCTCGTTACATATCTTCCCATTCCTCTACGTGTTACAACGATTCCATCTCGCTCTAACTCTTGAAATGTACGCTGAATCGTATTTGGATTTACTTGTAACTCACTTGCTAATTCACGTACAGAGGGAATTTTGTCACCAGGTGATAAATGACCTGTTACAATTTCTTTTTTTATGTATTCCATCACCTGAATATAGATCGGTGTGTTAGGAGAAAACTCAATCTTCATTTCTTCCCTCCTTTTTGTCTTAGTGTACTNNAGTACACTAAGACAAAAAGGGTGTAAATACTTTTTTCATTTAAAATATAATAAAAAGACAGTGCATATTCGCACTGCCTTTTCTCTTATTTTATCCCGCTATTCGCGGGCAGTAGGCCGTCCACTAAGGGAAGTTCCACTTTATTTTGTTACCAATTCTGCCTCATTTTCTTCAAAAGGCCACTTCGGTAACATGTTACGAAGCTCCTTATCAGAACGATATCCAAGTGCGTATTCCGCTTGCATAATCGTATGAATTTCACGTGTTCCTTCGTAAATAACTGGAGCTTTTGCATTTCGTAAATACCGTTCTACTGGGAATTCATTCGAATATCCATAGGCACCGTGCACCTGCACTGCATCATTTGCCGCTTCAAATGCAGCATCACAAGCAATCCATTTTGCTAAAGATGTTTCCTGTGTGTTACGTTTCCCTTCATTTTTTAACCATCCTGCTTTATAGACCAATAAACGTGATATTTCAAGATTCGCAGACATCTTCGCAATCATTTGCTGCACAAGCTGATGTTTTCCAATTTCTTTTCCAAATGTTTTACGCTCTTCACAATACTTTACACTCGCTTCTAAACTTGCTTGAATGAGCCCACACGCTCCTGCCGCTACCGTAAAACGGCCATTGTCTAATGATGCCATTGCAATTTTAAATCCTTCTCCCTCTTCTCCAAGAAGATTTTCCACCGGCACTTTCACATCATCTAGAAATACTTCTCCTGTATTGCCCGCTCTAATGCCAAGCTTTCCTTTTATCGCTTTTGTTGATACCCCAGGAAATGTTCGTTCTACGATAAAACAAGAAATACCGCGGTGCTTTAATTCTGAGTTTGTTTTTGCAAATATTAAGAAGTGGTCTGCAACATCACATAAAGAAATCCATGTTTTGGATCCATTTAATACGTAGTGATCGCCTTGTTTTACGGCTGTTGTTTGCATAGCAACAACATCTGATCCTGCATTTGGTTCAGTTAAACCGAACGCCCCAATTTTTTCACCTTTCGCTTGTGGAACCAGGTACTTTTGTTTTTGTTCTTCTGTTCCCCATTGGAGAAGTGTCATGCTATTTAATCCCGTATGTACAGATACAGCTGTACGGAAAGCTGTGTCACCACGTTCTAATTCTTCACAAACAATAGCAAGCGTATTATAATCCATACCAACACCGCCATATTGCTCTGGAATACAAACGCCCATAAACTGTAACTCAGCTAAACGCTTCAAGACCTTTTCTTCAAAATGTCCTTTTTCATCCCATTCTTTAATATATGGAATAATTTCATTATCTACAAATGATCTCACTACTTTTCTGACACTTTGTTGTTCTTCTGTTAAATTAAAATTCATTTTTACTTCCTCCTTATATCCATTGGTTTTTTTTCATTTCCGTAATGCTTCCCTGCGAATATCCCAGTTTTTTCAAAATCTGTTCTGTATGTTCCCCGTGGAGTGGCGGATGTTTCTGCATCCGCACTGGTGTCTTTGCAAGTTTTAATGGTGAACCTACAAGTGTAAGATTTTCAATGGTTGGATGTTCCATATGAATTGTCATATCTCTCGAAACTGCCTGCTCTGTTTCTAGTGCTTCCTTCACATTGAGAATTGGTCCATTTGGAATCCCTGCTTCATCCAAAAGTTGTTTCCAGTCCTCTTTCTTTTTCTTTTTCATTTCTTTTGCAATCATGTCTACAAGTTCTTCCCTATGCAAAAGACGATTTGCATTTGTTTTATAGCGATCTAAACGAGATAAGTCTTGTCTACCAAGTAACAAACAAAACTTATGAAACTGTTCATCATTTCCAACTGCAACAACAAGATCTCCATCCTCCGCCTGAAATACTTGATACGGAACAATATTCGGATGCTGGTTTCCAAGTCTCTTTGGTAATTCTCCTGTACATAAATAATTGCTTGCTACATTTACTAATGCCGCTAATTGTGAATCAAATAAAGAAATATCAATTTCTTGCCCTTCTCCTGTTCTATTTCGGTGCTGCAAGGCGGCTAAAATCCCGATACACGTAAAAAGGCCTGTGAGCACATCTGCAATCGCAACACCCACTTTTGAAGGCTCTTCATCCTTTCCTCCTGTTATACTCATAAGCCCACTCATCGCTTGAATCATATAATCATAACCAGGAAGATGTGAAGCAGGGCCCTTTTGACCAAAGCCACTAATAGAAGCTAAAATAATGTCTTCCTTCACCTCTTGTAACACTTCATAACCAAGTCCCATTCTCTCAAGTGTTCCAGGCTTAAAATTTTGTACAACGATATCAGCATGAGAAACAAGTTTTTTCAAAACATCCTTTCCCATTTCTGACTTTAAATTTAATGTAAGCGACTCTTTATTACGATTTGCACAAAGAAAATAAGCGCTTTCTCCCCCTACGAAAGGTGGTCCCCATCCTCTTGTATCATCGCCATTTCCCGTATTCTCAATTTTTATTACTTCGGCTCCTAAATCACCGAGAATCATCGTACAAAAAGGACCGGCAAGAACCCGAGATAAATCAATAATTTTGATTCCGTGTAATGCTCCCTCCAACCCCTTCTCCTCCTATAGTAAAAACCAGTAAAACCAATTAGAGCGAACATAAACATGGTAGTTTTACTGGTTTGTTTTTACACGTTATTGTATGGAATGATTATTGTACTTTTACTTGTGCTAACACTGATTTGAAAGTATTGATTACCGTATCTACTTCTTCATAACTAATTGTAAGAGACGGTTCAATACGAATTGTTTTTGAATTAATTAACGTTCCTGCAACAAGGATGCCTTGATCAAACATTGCTTTCGATACTTCATAACCAATTTCATCTTTATGGAATTCAATACCAATCATTAAACCTTGGCCACGAATTTCAAATACTTTGTCTTCATGTCCTTCTGCTGCTTTTTTCAATCCGTTTAAGAAATACTCCCCAACTTCTGCAGCTCGTTCTGGTAATTTGTCTTCCAATAATACTTGGATTGTTGCAATTGCAGCAGCACATGCAAGTGGATTTCCACCAAACGTTGTTGTATGCATGAATGGGTTCTCAAACCAACTTTGGAATACTTTTTCTTTGGCAACAATTGCACCTGCTGGCATTACGCCTCCGCCAAATGCCTTCGCAAGACAAATAATATCTGGTACTACATCATATAATTCTGCAGCAAACATTTTCCCTGTACGTCCCATTCCCGTTTGTACTTCATCAAAAATAAGTAGTGATCCAAATTCATCACAAAGTTCTCTTACTTGTTTCAAATAATTTTCTGGAGGTAAAATAATACCGCCTTCCCCTTGAATTGGTTCTAAAATAACAGCTGCAACATCTTCCCCTACTAATGCACATGTTTCAAATGTTTTTCTCATCATCTCAATATCGCCAAATGGAACGTGACGGAAACCTGGAATTAATGGTAAGAATGGTTTACGGAACATTCCTTTTGCTGTTCCAGATAAAGAGCCAAGACTCTTACCGTGGAAGGCACGTGTTGTTGAAATGAAAGTTGTTCGTTCACTATACATTTTTGCTAGTTTTAATGCCGCCTCCACACTTTCTGTCCCACTATTTGTAAAGAAAGCATATTTCAAATCCCCAGGTGTAATATCTGCTAAAATCTTTGCAAGAATCGCACGAAGTGGATCTAGTAAATCCTGACTATGCAATGCTTGACGCTTTAATTGATCCGTTACAGCTTTTACCACTTTCGGATTACGGTGTCCAACATTATAAATTCCAAATCCACCTAAACAATCAATATATTTTTTACCATTGATATCCATAAAGCAAGATCCTTCATCAGACCATTCTACTGCTGCAAATTGCCCATCTTTTGTTACTGTTTTTCTATATGCAAGAAAACCAGGATTGACATGCTCTCTAAATCCATCTACTGTTTCTTTTTGGATCCAGTTAGCCTCTTCTTCAGAGACCTTTTCTTTTTCAATTAATTGCAGTACTTTCGTAATATACTCAGTTACATTTGAATTGTTTACATCCTGCTCATTGAATTTACTTTTTACATTTGTCCCCATCTATTTCACTCCTATAGTCTTTTTATTTGCAAACCAACCAATTGGTTCTACTTCTAGATTTATATTAATCTGCTTAATTTCTTGGAATTCTTCTAGACCAAACGTTCCTAAACTACGACCGATACCACTTTGCTTATATCCACCCCAAGGCGCCTCGTTGTATGTTGGATGATAACTATTAATCCACGTAATCCCTGCGCGAAGCTTGCGGATTACACGCATCGCTTTTGCGCCATCAACTGTAAATACTCCTCCAGCTAAACCGTAATCTGTACCGTTTGCTAGCTCAATTGCTTCCTGTTCATCCTTAAACTTTTGGATAACTACAACAGGACCAAAAATTTCTTCCTGCACAATACGCATACCAGGTTTTACATTGACAAAGACTGTTGGTTCAATAAAGAAACCATCACCTTTTCCATCCGCCAGTATACGATTTCCTCCGCAAGCAACTTCTGCTCCTTCGTCTTTCCCAATCTCAATATAGCGTAATACTTTTTCCATATGCTCTTGACTTACAAGTGGTCCCATCTCTGATTCTGGGTTATCACCAGGTCCAACATTAATTTGCTTCGCACGTTCTACGAAACTAGTAACAAATTTATCGTAAACGCTTTCTTCAACAAGGATTCTTGATCCTGCCGAACACACTTGACCAGTACCTGCATAAATACCGAACAGTGCATAGTCAACAGCTGTTTCAAAATCCGCATCTGCAAAAATAATATTAGGTGATTTTCCGCCTAATTCTAACGAAATCTTTTTCATGTTATCTGCTGCTGTTCTCATAATGTGTTTTCCTGTTTTTGTTCCTCCCGTAAAGGAGATCATATCTACTTTATCACTTGCTGCAATCTCATTTCCTACCGTTGGGCCAGCACCCATCACCATATTCGCAACACCTTTTGGCAGCTCTACTTTCTCAAAGATTTCAAATAACTTTGTTGCAGTGATTGGTGTAACCTCAGACGGTTTAAATACAATCGTATTTCCAGCCGCTAAAGCAGGTGCAATTTTCCATACACTCATTAATAATGGATAATTCCAAGGAACAATTAATCCACAAACACCAACTGGTTCTCTGACTACCATAGCTTGCATTGGATCAGCTACATGATATGTTTGTCCATCTGGTTTTGTAATAAGCCCAGCATAATAACGGAAGCAAGCTGCCGCATCCCCAATGTCACCTTCTGCCTCACGATGTGTTTTTCCATTATCCATCGTTTCAAGACGCGTAAGTTCTTCCTTATTTTTATCAATTTCATCTGCTATTTTAAATAAATAAGATGCTCTTTCAGCAGCGGATGTTTCTGACCAAATTCCGCTATCAAAAGTCGCTCTTGCCACTTCTATCGCTTCTTTTGCATCTTCGATTGTTCCCTCAGGCGCATATGCGATAACCTTGCCATTTGCAGGGTTAATAATAGGTCGTTTCTCTTGATTACTAGACTCTCTCCATTCACCATTTAGATACATTTTTAAATCTAGCATTATATATAATCCCCCTTTGTCGATCGTTCATATATTATATAAGCAATAATTGTGCCAATATTTGAAATACGAAGGAATCATACAAAAACTGACTATTTCTTCAAATAAAACATACGAACTTATGCATTTTTGCATAGATTATTACATTTTGCATAATTACAGTAAAAATAACAAAGAGAAAGGAGTAGTCCATGTAGACTTCCCCTTTCTCTTTTAGAAATATGAAATTGCATCAACTGGTATTTCCTTTTCATTCATGATTTTTTGATATTTACGACTAACCGAAGATTGACTAATTCCAAGTGCTTTTGCGGCCTTCGTCGTTGTTTTATACTGCTTCATCGCAAGTAAGATTAATTGCTCTTCTACAGAATGTAATGCTTCTTGTAATGGTAAGACCCTTGTAATAACTGGCTTTGATTTTTTAAAGTCATAACCAGGGGTTAAAAATTTGCTAACAAATTCGGCTTCAATAACTGGTTCATCTGCTGATACTACTAAACGTTCAATCATATTTTGTAATTCTCGTACATTTCCTGGCCATGAATAAAATTCTAGTAAATTTAGTGCATCAGGAGTTAAATGATAGTTTTTATTATATTTTTCATTTAACTGTTGTAAGAAATGAAATGCGAGTACTGGAACATCTTCCATTCGTTCCCTTAACGGGGGAACGTGCAGTGGAATTACATTTAAGCGATAAAATAAATCTTCACGGAACGTACCAGCTTCCACCATTTTTTCGAGGCTTTTATTTGTGGCCGCAATAATTTGAACGTTTATTTTCGTAGGTACTGTGCTTCCGATTGGAATGACTTCTTGCTCTTGTAACACCCGAAGTAATTTCACTTGCAAATGTAAAGGCATTTCTCCAATCTCATCCAAAAATAAAATTCCTTGATCCGCTCGCTTAAAATATCCTTCTTTTCCATTTTTATCAGCACCGGTAAAAGCACCTTTCGTATATCCGAACAGTTCGCTTTCCAATAATGATTCTGGAATTGCACCGCAATTTAATTTTAAAAATGGCTTTGAAGATCGATTTCCCAGTTGATGAATGGCTTGGGCAATCACTTCTTTTCCAACACCCGATTCTCCAGAAATAAGAACATTAGAAGAAAAATCAGCTATTTTTTTAGCTTGATTAATAATTTGTTCCATTTTCGGACTACAATAAATAAGCTTCTTAAGAAAACGATCTTTATTTTTAAAGTTGTCCAATTCCTTCTTATATTGTTCAGATATCTTTTTCATCTCATGCAATTCCGTCTTTAATCTCGTTGCCTCTGTAATATCCCTTGATGCAATAATAATGCGATGCAGTTCTCCAGTTTCATTAAACACAGGATTTCCAACCGCTAATATTTTTCGACCACTTTTTGTTTCTTGTACAATCGATACCTTTTTCTTTTGTTCTAGTACCAAACGAGTAACAGATGGACTAAATAAACCTTTTCGCTCTAAATCTAAAAGGTTTTTTCCTAAAAGATCCTTTAAATCTCCTCCCCAAAAATCATTGATAATTGTTTCACTATAACGAATTAGTTCCCCTTTATGATTGACTACTAATATTTCATCATAAATACTAGATAAGATTGCATGTAAATCTTTATTTAAATCCTTTATATATTCAATTTCCATGGCCATATCCTCAACCATTGGCAAATCTTGTACAATAATAACTATTCCTTCAATGCTTTGATCGAAGCTAGGAATCGGACTGTAATCAACTAATACTCCCATTTCATTTGTTAGTTGTAACTGATTTAAAATTGTTTTTCCCGTTGCATATACATTGTTAATATGTTCCCCATTAAAAATCTGTTCTGCTGGTACATTCAGTACTTTTTCAGAAGTAGATTTAATCATCTTTAAACCAGATTCATTACAATTTACAATTTTCTTTTCCCGGTCTACCACAAAAATCCCCATTGGAATAGACATTAAAATGATTTTTAGTATATCTACACTTTTATTTTCTTGCTTAAATAATTCCGCAAAAACATCCTCTCTTCTTATGTACCCTTTTAACTCTCCTATTTCATTTTTCACAATGGCAATAGGTGCCCCAATAATTTGAAAGAGAGCTGTTAAAGAAATATTTTTGCTAAGGTGACAGATTGTATCTAGTGAAACAGCATTTGAAAGTAACGCTCCGGCAGTTACCCCCTCATTTCTTGATAGCAGATCTTCCACATGGACGTATGCAAATAATTGATCTTCCTTTTTTAAAAACAGAAAAGGTTCTTTTATATTTTTAACATCTATATTTCCTTCCTTCTCAAGTTGATCAATAGATAGAGAAACAATCGGTCTAATTTTTTTATGAGCAATGGAAAACATTCCGCTAACCCTCCTTTGAACTCCTTAACTTGTATTGTATCATTAAAGACAGATTTTTTTAATTAATCTGACAATAAATCCTTTTCCTTTGTTTAATAAAAAAAGGAAGATGAATGCTTCCATCTTCCTTTTTATTCTCCAATTAATCACTACCACTAATTAAAAGATCTTCTTGAATATAAGCTAATACCATCCCTGGAATTACCTTATCTCCTGCTTCTACTTCTAAAGATTGTACTTCTCCACTACATCCCGTTTTAATTACTTCCAGCTGACCATTCATATTTTTAATCGCAAACAGTGGTTCCCATTCGTAAATTCGGGAGTCCTTATCAATAGACACTTTTTCAACTGTTCCATAGCATGGGCTCGTAACGATCTCATAATACAAAATGAATCATTCCCTTCTTTTATTCTATTAATATTGTTCTGCCAACATTTGTGACTGAAAAATCCTATGGAAAAAACTTCGAAAATCTTCTATATATACATCAATTAAAAAACCATATAAAACCTCTCTTTTTAGGTGGAAGAGAGGATCTGGCCATGCATAGAAACGGTCAGGGCCTTTCTCTGCCACATGCGAAGTAAAAACAGAAAGAGTAAACGAATGTAGGTTACTTTGTATTTTTCATAGCAGAGATTTAGATGTCGAAAAATGAAAATGGATTTATTATCATATCGATGACAATTCGACACGATGCAATAATAACCGATTGGTTGTCTTTCAATTTCTGCTAATAAAATATCAAGCTCCATTTTATTCCTCCCTTTGTTAAAAGGTTAAAAATGCAACCAACCTCTTAGGCGCGATGCCTCTACAATTTTACGAACGCCCTCTATATAAGCAGCAATTTTCATATTTACTCCAAAATGCTTTGAAGTATTGAATACATCAGAAAAGCTAGATGTGATTTTCTCCTTTAAGCATTGATCGACATATTGCTCTGTCCAATAATACCCTTGGTTATTTTGACACCATTCAAAATAAGAAACAATAACCCCTCCAGAGTTTGCTAGAATATCTGGAACAACCAAAATGTCTTTCTCTTCTAACATTGTGATCGCTTCTTTTGTTGTCGGACCATTTGCAGCCTCAATTACAATCTTACATCCAAGCCTTTTTGCATTATGTTTCGTAATCACTCCTCCAATTGCTGCTGGAATGAGTACATCACATTCTTTTTCTAACAACTCTTGATTAGAGATTGTTTTACTAAAGAGGTTCGATACTACTCCAAACGAATCTCGATTTTCTAGCAAATAAGGAACATCTAAACCATCTGGGTTGTAAATGCCGCCTAAAGCATCAGATACTCCTACCACTTTCACACCAATATCATATAAATATTTTGCTAAATGGCTTCCAACGTTTCCAAACCCTTGAATGATTACTCGCATATTTTGGAGTGGAATATGTTTCAGCTCACTCACTAACTGAAGTGTATACAATACTCCTTTAGAAGTAGCTGTTTCCCGCCCTTGTGATCCCCCGAGCATCAATGGTTTTCCAGTTATAAAGCCTGGAGAATCAAATTCTCTAATATGATCATATTCATCTAGCATCCAAGCCATGATTTGAGCATTTGTATACATATCAGGAGCTGGAATATCTTTAGTAGGCCCAACAATTTGGCTCACTGCTCTTACATAACCGCGACTAAGTAACTCTAGTTCTCTAAAACTCATCTCCTGCGGATTACAAATAATCCCGCCCTTTGCTCCTCCATATGGAAGTCCGGTTACTCCACATTTCAAGCTCATCCAACCAGCAAGCGCTTTTACTTCCTCAGCTGTAACATCTGGATGAAACCGAATGCCACCTTTTGTTGGCCCTGCTGCATCGTTATGCTGGGCACGATACCCTTGAAATACTTTTGTTGTTCCATCATCCATTCGAACCGGAATGCTTACTTCTAAAAAGCGCATCGGCTTTTTAAGAAATTCGAATACTTCCTCTGGATAACGTAAAACTTGGAGTGCCTCTTTTAATATAGACTGAAATTCCTCTAAAGGATTTTCAATCTCAACTTTTCCCTGTACAGATTGAGTTGTATTTTTTTCTGATTGAATTGCCACGATAACACCTCATTTATATATTTTTACTAGTTTTATAAAGCAATAATCGTGCCAAATAAAAATATAATGTTTATGCTCCCTTTTCAGCCTTCTCTCTAATACTGATTTCCAAATGTTCTCTCGTTCCTTATGAATTGTTGAATGACTTATGCAATATTGCATGATTTTAAAATCTCCAAAATAAAAAACACCGGAAAGATTCCGATGTCTTTTGTTATTTTACATTTCCTGTACCTCTTCAAAATGCATTTGCGGCGGAGCTGACCGAAACATGTTCGTAATATATAACAGGTAACCAATTCCAACGGCAGCCCAGCTAAGTCCAAGAATAAGCGAATTAATATTGAGGTTAAACCATAAAACAGTTACTGTACCTGCTCCTAAAATAGGCAGAACTAAGAAATTTAAAAAGTCTTTTACTGTTTTATATCTTTTTTGCTTTACAACATAGTAAGCAATTACAGATAAATTAACAAATGTAAATGCAATAAGCGCTCCGAAGTTAATAAGTGATGCTGCTGTTTCTAAATCGATAAATATAGCGGAAAGTGAAATAACTCCGACAAAAATAATGTTATATACTGGAGTTCGCAAGCGAGGATGAATGTATCCGAATATCTTCTGCGGGATTACATTATCTCGCCCCATTACGTATAATAATCGCGACACACTTGTATGAGAAGCTAAACCTGATGCCATTGTTCCCATAAATGTCCCTACTAAAAAGAAAGTTTGAAATAATTTTCCGCCAACGTATAGTGCAATTTCTGGTGCCGCTGATTCTTGATCTTTAAATATGGATGCATCTGGGAAAAAAGATTGTGTGAAGTACGTAGTAACAATAAATAAAACTCCGCCAATTAAAGCGGTGAGAAAAATAGCCCGAGGAATTGTCTTCTTCGCGTTTGGTGTTTCTTCCGAAAATGTAGTTACCGCATCGAAACCTAAAAATGAAAAACAAAGAATTGTGGCCCCTGCAACTAACGATGATATGTGTATATCTGATTGAAAAAACGGCTGAATGGAAAAGACTTCTCCAGTTCCTTCTCCTGCTATCAATCCTTTTATAACAAGGACTACAAACACAACCATTACTAATATTTGAAACACTACTAAGAATGTATTGAAATTAGCAGTAACATTTACACTAATAATATTTATCAGTGTAATCAGTAGGACAAATCCAACGACCCATAGCCAAGAAGGAACACTTGGAAAAAGTGCGGACATATAAATCCTCGTTAATAGCGCGTTCACCATTGGTAAAAACAAATAATCCAATAACGCTGACCATCCAACAAGAAATCCAAGCCTTGCACTAATTGTCTTCTGTGTATACGTATAAGCAGATCCCGCGGTAGGAAAAACCTTTACCATTTTGCCGTAGCTTGCAGCTGTAAATAACATTCCTGCTAATGCAATAAGATAAGCTCCTGGAACATGCCCGTCCGTTTTTTCAGAAACGATTCCAAATGTATCAAACCCCACCATCGGCGTCATATACCCGACACCTAGCATGACAATTGACCAAAGTCCCAATGAACGTTTTAAACCAACTTCTTTTCCCACCTATCATTCCTCCTAATTTCTCTATCTAATTTCCATGTAAAGTTTGATAACTAAACAGAAAACGCTTTCAATGAACTGTGTATTTTATATATCGCATTCCAAAACCCCCTTTATTTTTTAAATATTCATGCAATTTTTGAGCCAAAATTTTCTTGCTCAAAAAATTAAGAGGATAATCCAATTTTTACACTTCAAAGATAGAACAGGTGAGATTATTTCCTTTACATTTTCTGCTGGTTTTTTATTCATTTTGACATAATGTATTCAATTTCTCATACCGTTTACAAATAAAGAGGGAAAAACCGTCTTAGATCTTATTAAGGCGTTTTTATATACAAATACATTTAGACTTTGACCTCTTTTGTAATTCCTTGTAAAATACATACATAGAAAGGTATTTCAGGATAAATATAGAAATGGCATACCTTCTAGCTTTTAAAAGACTAAAGCTCAACTTTTTTATGTTTTAAGAGGGGGAAAGGGAGAACAATATGAAGAATTTAAAAGGAAGTACAGGTAAAATTTTATTAGCGTCTAGTTTGGCATTTTCTATGTCAGCATGTAGTTTTGGTGACAAAGAGAAAACAAATGCTGAATCTAGTAAACAAGAAAATAACAATAATAACAACGGTAATTCGAACAATTCTAATAGTAATAACAATAATAATGGTAATTCAAACAATAATAACAATGGCAATAACAACAACGATAATTCGAACAATTCTAATAGTAATAACAATAATAATGGTAATTCAAATAACAATAGCAATAACAACAACGGTAATTCGAACAACGGTAATTCGAACAATTCTAATAGTAATAACAATAATAATGGTAATGGTAATTCAAACAATAATAACAATAGCAATAACAACAGTAATAACAATCAACAGCAATCTAATCAAAATCAAGGGAAACCAGCTAACAGTGTAACTTTAGAACAACATGGAGTTATAGTAACGGTGCACACAATAGAACAAGCGGAGGACATTGTACGTGTTAAATATACAGTCAATAATACTACAGATATACCTGTATCCGCTGGTGCTCCTGGTGCAAAAATTGAACAAAACGGTAAAAGTACAATGCCGACTTCATTTAAAGGAAATTGGGATCAGAGGGGCATTGTAGCTCCACATACGAGTGTAGATGGAACAAATCTCTATACTTTACCAAATATACCAAATGAATTTGATTTTAAAATTACTCCAACGTTTCAAGATGATTCAAAAATAAATTTAATTCAGCCATTTATTTTAAGAGTAAAAATGAAATGATTCAATATTCAATAAAAAAAGCTGCCTTCATATAAAGGCAGCTTTTTTTATCCTATCTATTAAAAATCAAATACGAAATCATCATCTGATAGTTTTTCAACATTTGTTGCTTTTACATAACCATTTCCTTTTACAGAGAAGAAATCATGGTTTTTCGTATCTGTACGTAAACCGTTTAATACGATTGGATTAATTTCTTCCTCTTCAAATTGTGGTTCTAATCCTAAGTTCATAAGCCCTTTATTCGCATTGTAACGAACAAAGCGATTTACTTCTTCAACAAGTCCAATAGATGTATAAATTTCTTCTGTATATACAGTTTCAATTTCATACAGTTCCATTAATAACTCTTGTGTTTCTTTTTGCACCTCTTGTTGCTCTTCTGCAGAAAGTTCCGCAAATGTTTGTTGTGCTAAAAGGCCGACGAATACGCCATGAATTGACTCGTCACGAATTATTAAGTTAATAATTTCCCCACTTGCAGTCAACTTTCCTTGTCCTGCTAAATATAGTGGATAGAAGAATCCACTGTAGAACAAATAACTTTCTAAGAATACGCTAGCTACCATAGCCATATATAATTCTTTTTTCGTTACTTGTGGCTTTAATAGTTTGCGATAATACCCTGTAATAATTCCTGCTTTTTTCTCAAGTAATGGATGACTATCTACCCATTCAAAAATCTCATCAATTTCTTCTTCTGTTGCGAGTGTCGTAAAGATATGACTATAACTTTTCGCATGTACTTCTTCCATCGCTCCCATGAAAGCTAGTACACTTTTCGCCTGTAAATTCTCAAGATGAACAAGTACAAGTGGCATCCCTTCGCCGCCCTGCTTTGTATCTAGAAGTGTTAAACCACCTAATACACGCTTATAAGCAATTTGCTCTTCTTTTGATAATTGCACCCAAGTATTTTTGTCAGAAGATACTGCGATTTCTTCTTCTGTCCAAAATTGAGCGATGTTTTGCTTCCAAAACATTAAACTAAAATCATCTTCTTTTTTATTCCAGTTTACCGCGCGCATTAAATCGCCCCTTCTCTTTATAATTAAGCTCTTCTAGCTTATGGTTAAACTTTCATTCCATGATAAAAACTTAACCACAAGCTAGACATCTTAAAATTTACAACTAAGCATGAGCAGGGTCAGAAAACCCTGCTCATGATGTCTCACTCTTAATTTTGTATATTAGTCACTTATAGTTTCATCAAACAGTACAAGCTACACACTCTTCCACGCTTAATTTACGTGTTCTTGTATAATACAGGCTCTTAAGTCCTTTTTTATGCGCATAAATGTAATAACGTGCTAATTCACGCGTAGAAATATCGCTATTTACATAAAGAATTGTACTAATTCCTTGGTCAATATGCTCTTGAATTTCTGCGATTAAATCAATTAGTTTAAACTGATTCATATCGTAAGAAGATTTATAATACCAGAACGTATCTTTTGATAAATACGGCATTGGGTAATATGTTGTCGCATTTGCGTACGTTCTTGATTCGATTTGACTTACAATTGGCATTACGCTTGAAGTTGCATTTTGCACGTAACTAATTGATTGTGTCGGAGCGATGGCCAATCTATATGAGTTGTATAAACCGTGCTTCTGCACCTCTTCTTTTAGACTTGTCCAATCTTCTTTTGTTGGAATATAGATTCCCTCAAATAGCTGTTGTACTTTCTCCGTTACAGGACTGTAATCTGTTGTCTCATACTTTTCAAAGTATGTGCCATTTGCATAATCCGACTTATCGAAGTCTTTAAATGTTTCGCCCTTTTCTTTCGCAATACCCATACTCTTTTCAATGGAGTAGTAGTTTAACATCATAAAGAATGTACGAACAAATTCTTTCGCTTCTGCACTTTCATAAGCAATTTTATTTTTTGCTAAATATCCGTGTAAGTTCATAGCACCAAGCCCAACTGAATGAAGCTCATCATTTGCTTTTTTCACAGTCGGCGCATTTGGAATGATAGTCATATCAGAAACAGCTGTTAAAGCTTCCATTCCCGCATGGACTGCTTCACGAATTTCTTTATTCTCCATTACGTTTACAATGTTTAAGGATCCTAAGTTACAGTTAATATCACGGCGGATAATATCATCTGTACCGTAGTCGTTAATTTCGGATGTTTCCTGCAGTTGAAAAATTTCTGTACAGAGGTTCGACATCTTCACGGTTCCAATATCCTTTAATGGATGTTGCTTGTTCGCATTTGATTTAAACATTAAGTATGGATAACCAGACTCAAGCTGAATCATTGCAATTTTAATAAGCATGTCACGCGCACTAATATCAAGTGCCTTCTTCTTGACATTCGGATTGCTCATCAGTTCATCATACATTTCATCAATGTCTATATCATCTAAATGTTTTCCGTACTCTTTATATACTGTATAAGGTGCGAAAACATGGAATGGTTCATTTTTCTCAGCAAGCTCAAAGAACTTACTTGGAACGATAATTCCGATCGATAGAGACTGAATACGGCTCTTCTCGTCGGCATTTATTTTTTTGGTCAACTTGTCTTCATATTTCTATGAAGGTTGGACTATATCATCAACCTGTAACTGGTTGCCTTGCACTTCGACTGGTACCTATTTCCAGCCTACTCTACTAGCTTTCGTCTATTGACGTGCGTTCGATAGTCTCTACACCTTCTTGAAAGAATTGATAATTAGGAAAGTTTCTAGAAATAACTCTGTATTTAATCGTATTGGCAGGCACATTAAATGCTCTTCCAGCTTCAGACAAAGATTCATAGTAAATACTATTTATAACAATCGGCTTTTTTTGCTTTTCTCTCCCAGAATTATATTGATCTTTTTGAGCTTGACTTATCTTCATACATGTTTCCCTTGTATGTTTTTTACCTTTACGAGATTTAGACATTTTTTCTTTTGTTTCATCCGTATGCTTTCTACCATGAAATCGTTTTGTAATTCTAGATCTCATATATTCCATATGCTCAGGCTTATCATACCAATAGTTATTAGAACCAGAATTAATTTCAGATAGAAATTTCTTAATTTCCTCTGAATGTGTTTTGCCATACATATGGTTCTTCTTTCCACTCAATGCCCCGCCTCTGGCTACTGGATGACCATTATAACAGTACTGGTCTCCATAATATTGATCCAATAAACTCTGCTCAATTTTATGAAGAATGTCTTTATCGTCTGGCAGCTCAATTATCCCAATAAACTCAAATTGTTCCTCGCCATACATATTCCAAGCTGATTGTAAATGTTTACTATGATGCCTATTTGCATTTAACTGATTCCTATGAGTTTTAAATCTTACTTTAAAATTATTGGAACTGCCAATATAGAAATTTCTATTTTCCTTATTAATTATCATATAAATTCCACAATTCATGGAATCGCCCCCGGTGAATGTAAGATTCCACTTCACCCAATAAGCATTTCTAACAAGCTTGGCACGGTATTACCTGCTATCCACATACAATGGACCGTAGGCTCTCTTAGTCAGCTTCTTCGTGGGTTCTTTTTCTTTTCCCCTTATTCAACTGATACCGTTAGCCGCTAATGCGACACCCTATTGGCTAGGTTCACAAGGTTTTCTCATATACATTACTGCATAGAGGGACTACCAATTAATCCAAAAATTCTATAATATCCCAATGGAAGATATTCAAGTACACAGCTCCGGCACCTTTTCGCTGTCCCAACTGATTCGCATACGAAAACGAATCTTCAAGCAGCTTCATAACCGGCACAACACCGCTTGCTGCATTTTCGATACCTTTAATTTGTTCACCGCGTGCGCGTAGCTTAGAAAGATTTAAAGCAACTCCGCCACCAATTTTTGATAACTGCATCGCCGTATTAATATTAAATCCAATTGAATTCAAACTATCATCCATCTCTAACAAGAAACAAGACACCATTTCTCCTCTTCTGCTTCTTCCCGCATTCAAAAAGGTTGGTGTCGCTGGTTGGTAGTTTTGTTTTACGATCATGCTTGCAAACTGTTTTGCTTTCTTAATATCACCGCGCCCTAAGTATAATGACACAATTGATACACGATCTTCATAGCTTTCTAAGTATTGTTTTTGATCATTTGTTTTTAACGCATAATCCTTATAAAACTTAGATGCTGCCATATAAGATTGGAACTCGAAGTTTTCACCGTATGCAACGTTATATACTTCCTCTACTTCCTCCAACTTATACTCATCCAGAACGTTGTAATAGTAATCATGCTCATTCATATACTTGATTCGCTCTGCCACGCTATCAAAATGAACGGTATTCGCTCTCGCTTCTTCCATAAAGACTTCTAATGCTTCTTTATCCTTATGAAGCTGATAGAAACCGTCTTGCATTTGCGTGATTTCATTATTCAGTTCAATGTGTCGCAATCTCCCGCACCCTTTCTTTAAAATATTCTACATCTTTATTTGTTCCAGATAACTCGAATTTTGATACAATAGGTACTTCGTATCTGGTTGAGATTTTATCTGCACTTGCTCCGAACATATCTCCCCAGTTGCGATTGCCGCTTGCAGATACGCCTTTTAAATTTGCATTATTGCGCTCTAAAAATTCTAAAACACGTTCCGGCACATTTCCAAAACCTGTTGTATACGTAATAAGAACAAAATCTTCGTCCATTACTAGATCTTCGTTAATTTGAACGGCCGGCATATTTAATTTGTGAATGAAACGCTTCACGTTTCCTGTCATAGAATCATATGCAATTAACATCTCCGACCCTCCCTTTCCTACTTTAATATCTCGATGCCGATTCATGTTTTCCCTATATATTGTATTACGTTTCAAAACAAGACACAAGATATATGTATAAAATCTTTCTTTTTTTAAATTTTACTTTTCGACATAACAAGTCGTTTTTTTTAATACAAAGACTATGAAACAACATTCTAAAACTCATGTCAATAAAGTGCTTTTCAAAAAAGTTGTCAACGAATTTAACCATTTTTATAAAAATGTTAACAATGAATTTTGTAAAAAAACGGTAAATGCTGGAGAAATATATTTCTCCAGCATCATAAAAAAAGAACAGACTGTTAGCTGTAATCTGTTCGAAACCGGTTACATATCATTTACATCACACAAGTAAGGAATTCTCTCTTGTGGATTAAAGTTTCACTTCATTCTATTAAATCAAATACATATACTTTTTGTTTTTGTTACACAATAAAATATCATTACAATGAAAAGGACAATTATTATGGCACACCAATTTATTTATTAGTGTGATGAGAATTTAAAAAAGGCTGTACACAAAATTTGCGTCACTCATTCACAATGCTCAACACGTAAAACATCTCTTATAAATAAATGATGAAAATTCTCTTCGTGATCTTGGACAGTAAATACTGGCGCTTCTTCATCAAAATATACAACCGTTCCCTCTACATTTTGATACGTATGTTGAACCTTTACAGTTACTCGAATTTGTTTCCCTTGTTCATATGCTACTTTTGTTTTTTCAATCACTTCTCTTACATACTTTCGCTTCTCAGGAAACAGAACCATTCCTACAAACCTTCTTCCAGTTCCGTCTTTCCACATATAATCCCAGTGCGGCAAAATACCCTGTTTAAATTCTCCCATAAATCTCCTCTCCTTTATCTTCTATTACGAACGTGGCACTTCTGTATATGTATAAATAATCTGTCCACCGCGTTGTGCATTTCCACTAAAATGTTTAAAATCTTCTCGATTCACTATAACCTCACGAAACGTATAAAATACATCCTTTGTTACAACATACTCTTTTATCTCACCATTTTTCAATTGATCTAAAATTGTATTTGCTAATTGTTTATCCATGTATTTCACCTCTCTGCAATATTCTATCTCATCTTCTACAGGCCGACAATGGTAAATTTATTACATTTTCTGTAAGAACCATATACTAACATAGTGGTTCTTCTATACCATGTCTCTTCGATAACCAAGTCCACCTTATACACCTTATCGAAATTTTGAATAACTGGTTGTAATTTTATTTTATGTTACAATAAGAATGACAACTAGGAGGGATAATATGATTCGGAAAGCAAAAAAGACAGATGCGAAGGCAATATCTCCTTTATTGTATAACGCTCTGCATGAAATTGCTGAAAAGATCACAGGTGGGAAGACAGAAACAGAAGTATTGACAGGACTTGAAACTTGGTTTTTAAAAAAAGGAAATCGACTTAGCTATGAGAACTGTTTCGTTGAAGAACAAGATGGTAAAGCAGTTGGAATTATCGTGGCCTACCACGGGAGTCATGCCGAACAACTCGATACTCCAATTGTAAAACACTTACGAAAAAGCCAACAAGATTCAACCATTACACTAGAGAAAGAAGCAGAACTCGATGAATATTACATTGACACATTATCTGTTTCGAGCTCATATGGCGGACGTGGCATTGGCTCAAAATTAATTAAAACCGCTGAAAATGATGCCTTTGAAAAAGGCTACGAGAAAATTGCATTACTTGTAAATTTAGAAAACACGCGAGCTTTCTCTTTATATAAAAAACTTGGTTATCAAGAAGATAAAACGGTTATGCTTGTTGGAGAACCATACGCTCATTTAGTAAAACCACTATATAAAAAAGCCTTTGTTTCTTAAAAAAAGCACACGATTCTTTATTTGAATCGTGTGCTTCTATGTTAAATTGGTGTTTAAGGCAGTTCCATTCATCGCTTCATGAAATGTGTATTCTGTACATCCCCATGGCTTTCTATGGAAAATAGGCGGTCCAGACCAACCCCTTGCACGCAGTTCAGCACCAATCATTGTATTAAAATAGCTATGACCTACAAGTGCAATACGTCCATGTACAAGAGCATAACTAATCAGTGTATCAGCTGCTTGTTTTGCTCTTTCTAGCGCTTTTCGGTAAGACTCAACATCTTTAGAATATCCAACTATCCATAATGTACGGCCGATAACTGTCCATACTTCTGGTTTACATTTCACCCACTTAGGAGCAAAAAATCCAGAGGGTACTTCTGCTTCTCGAAAAAGAGCACTTTGTATAAAAGATAAAGAGTCCGTTAATTCTGCCGCTGACTGCACAGCACGTTTTTGATCACTCGTTACAATCAACTTTGCTGATTCAATGGCCTCAACTGTCTCAAGTGGTATTTTTGTCTCTTTGATCATATGATCTAAATCATATCGCTCCATCCATTCATGAAACGAAGTAACTGTCATTGGCTTTGTAGCACTATTCAAGCGACCGTGACGAATAAAAGAAATTCGCATTTTCTTCACTCTCCATTCACAGCTCATCAACTATATTATTATGCACTGTTACTTATCGTCATCATACCATGGAGATAAAGAAAGTCATACTCCTTTACATATCTGCACCGCTTTCATGATTTATGGAAGCATGTACACCATCTAATCCATCAAAATACGCACTTGTATCTTCGTTACGAATTAATTTTAATTGCTTATATGAGAATAGGAATAAAAGAATTGCTATAAAACTTCCAACAATTTCAAACATCATGTTACCGCCCCTAATTTCTCCCGCATTAACAGGTCATAATACCCTATCCTCAAATTTTAGCAACAAGCAAAACAAGTTGATGGGAAATAAAATGCCCGTAAATACCTTATTTAGTCCAACTTATGATTACAGGTGCTGTATCCCCTGACAATCACAGTATTATTTTATTATACCCCTATATAGTAATATAAGCACTGATTTATCCACTTTTTTCCTCTATAATTAGAAAATACTTTTATACATTTCTTATAAAGAGTGAATATTTTTCGTTTTTTTCTTTGAAAACATTTACAAATTAGGAAATATAGTTCAAAATAAAGGGAAATAAAAAAAGACTAGATTTGTTATTTTTTGAAAAAAACTATAACAAGGAGAGTTGCTTATGAAAATCGCAGAAACTGGAGATATTATCAAATTTAAAGGTGGAATGCAAGGCCGTGTTCAAAAAGTAAATAAAAACTCCGTTATTGTCGATATAACAATTATGGAAAATTACAGAGAACTAGATATGGAACCTCTTACAGTTGTAAATCACAAAAATTATACAGTTATCAATCAACATACATAATATAATAGAAAAAAGGATCCGTATACGATATACAGATCCTTTTTTCATTAACGATTATCAACTGTCTCAGGGTATAGATCATGATTCATCATACGATATTCTGCCATTTTCTCGTATTTTGTACCAGGGCGACCATAATTACAATACGGATCAATCGAGATACCACCACGTGGTGTGAATTTCCCCCACACTTCAATATAACGTGGATCCATTAATTTAATTAAGTCATTCATAATAACATTCATACAATCTTCGTGAAAATCGCCATGATTACGGAAACTAAATAAATATAATTTTAAAGATTTACTCTCTACCATTTTTTGTTCTGGAATATAGCTAATATAAATCGTCGCAAAATCTGGTTGTCCCGTTTTTGGACATAAACTTGTAAATTCAGGACAATTAAATTTTACAAAATAATCACGGTTTGGATGATTATTATCAAATGTCTCTAAAATTTCTGGACTATATTCAAATAAATATTTTGTATTTTGATTTCCAAGTAACGTTACATCCTTTAAATCTTCATCTAATCTTCCTGCCATTGTGTATACATCCCTTCAATTCGATTGGTAAGAATTCCTTATACGCCTCGCTTATTTCCCCATACTAATGCATGAAGCTGAGGTAATACTTTCGCATCATTCATCTCTTTACAATGAACAGCTTTTTCAATAAGCCATTCATATTTCTGCAGTAGTTTTCCAACAAGCATTGTATCATCCGCTGTTTTTATATCATCATTTCCAACTTGTAAGAAAAATGGTACATGCGGATAGCGTTCATGTACTTTTATTGCATATTCAAAGTCATGATCATCAAACACGACTACTTTCAAACTAAAATCTTTCCCTACTAATCTTTCAATTACAGAATCTAACATGATAAAATCGGTTTTCATCTGTGAACTTGGTGGCTTTGGTGAGATGGTTACTTCATCGATATGGAGTAACCATTCTTGCCATTTACTTCCTTGTGTCTCAATAGCTGTACGAATCTGCTTTTCTTCTAGTACATCCAGCAAACTCTCTATATTTTTCAGTAACACTGGATTTCCACCTGAAATTGTTACATGTGAAAAGTTTTCTCCACCAAGTTCAACAAGTTCACTCCAAATTTCGTCTGGAGTCATTTGTCTAATTTGCTCTTTTGCTGATCCATCCCATGTAAAAGCAGAATCACACCAAGCACAACTATAATCACATCCTGCTGTACGAATGAACATTGTCTTTTGACCCACAACCATTCCTTCTCCTTGAATTGTCGGGCCAAAAATTTCTAAAACAGGAATTTTACTCACCGAGCATCCACTCCCGTCTTACTTCCGCATAACTTGTTGGTGTTTCAAATAATCGAACAAATTCAACACGTGCTCCCTTATATTCATCTGCACGATTCTCTTTTGTAAGTGCAGATGCCATCTT
Organism: Bacillus sp. AFS098217; assembly: GCF_002551815.1. Classification (GTDB taxonomy): domain Bacteria; phylum Bacillota; class Bacilli; order Bacillales; family Bacillaceae_G; genus Bacillus_A. The sequence continues at coordinate 1,467 of NZ_NVPR01000017.1, read as the reverse complement.
TTCATATATCCAAACGACCATATTTTCAGCAGTTGTATTCATCGCTGGTAATGTTTCATTTAAGTAACGATGATCTAAATAAATTTCAATTTCTTTTTTCCAAATTTCTTTTATATCTCCAAAGTCGATTGCAAGTCCAATCTCATTTACATATCCACTAATACCAAAAACAACTTTGTATGTGTGACCATGTAAATTTTTACATTTCCCTTCATAACAGTGCAAATGATGCGCTGCATCAAATGTAAATTCCTTGCTAACCATCACTCGTTTATTATGATATTTTAATTGCTCATGCTGAATATCCTTGTCCATTTTTTGTAAATTTTCTACAATGCGAAATCCAAAAAAGTTTTGTTCCATTATACATTCGCCCCTTCGCGTTCTTGTAGATACGTATCTAATCCTGCTTTACGAAGTTTACATGCTGGACATTCACCGCAGCCATCACCAATTATTCCGTTATAGCATGTTAATGTTTTTTCTCTAACAAACTCGAATGCACCAAGTTCATCTGACAATTTCCATGTCTCTGCTTTGTCAATCCACATAAGTGGTGTATGAATAACAAACGGGTAATCCATCGATAAGTTTAAGGTAACGTTTAACGATTTCACAAACACATCACGGCAATCAGGATAACCGCTAAAATCTGTTTCACATACGCCAGTTACAATATGACGTGCTCCAACTTGTTTCGCTAATACAGCCGCAAATGATAAGAATAGTAAATTTCGTCCATCTACAAATGTGGATGGTAATTCCCCTTCCTCATGCGTGATTTCCATATCCGTTCTAGTCAACGCGTTTGGAGCAAGCTGATTTAATAAACTCATATCTAGTACTGTATGTTTGATTCCTAGTTCTTTTGCAATATCTGCTGCGCAATCAATTTCTAACTTATGACGTTGATTATAATTAAACGTTACAGCTTCTACTTCTGCAAACTGGTGCATAGCCCAGAATAAACATGTTGTACTATCTTGACCACCACTAAAAACAACAACCGCTTTTTCTTTTTTCATTTCACTCATTCTCCTTCTCTACTACGAATAAGAAGAAAGAACGTTCTTGAACTGTCACAATAAAAAAACAAAACAATACCTAAGGATATTGTTGTTTCCATAGTTTTTTATAGAGGGAGTTCGCGAACCTCTCCCATGTCATACATGGAATTTCTTCTTTCATTGCCAACACATATTGTAACATACTGTGTATATCCAGAAAAACATCTGATTTTTCTGTCTTTCATTCAAGGTTAATATTCATTTTTTTGAATTTTAATAGTATGATTATATTGGCATTCAATATAAATTCATTTTAATTTTTCGACCTCTAAATCCCTGCGATGCAGAATAAAAAGTAAGCTACACTCGTATGCTCTTTCTGTTTTTACTTCGCATGTGGCAGAAAAAGGCCCTGACCGCTTCTATGCATGGCCAGATGCTCTCTCCCACCTAAAAAGAG
>NZ_NVPR01000086.1 GCF_002551815.1 Bacillus sp. AFS098217 | reverse complement strand
CGATCGGCATTCATAAATGTTTCTAAGTTTGTGTTCATTGCTGCAATTTTTTGTTGTTGACTTTCATTTAATGCTTCAAAACCTTCACCTGCTGCAAATTTACCCCAAGCTGCAAATACTTCCGCATCAATTGCTGGTACTGTCGTGTTAAATAAGTCAATTGTTACAACTTCATCTTGTGGGTGTTCATTTTTATACGCTTCAATGAAAGCTTCCCCTACTGCCATACCGAAAGATGCTTCTGCTGAATTTGGATTTGCTGTAATAAATAGTACTTTTGTCATTTTGTTCTCTCCCTTTATTCATTTTATCTTTAATTTGAGATTTATTTTAAAAAAGTAAATTACTTACCTTATGTAAGTATAATACAAAAAATCTTTTTCTTTGTCAACGAAAAATAGTTACTTTTTTTTCGTAAGTTAATAAGCTGTGTTGTTTCACTTCAGCTTATTATATGAATTTAAAAATTCTACCTATACAAAAAAGCTATCTCTACATTTCAGAGAGATAGCTTTTTCTCACATATTACTTTTGAAAAACATGTTTTACTTTTTCAGCTGGAACGTTACTTCCACCTCTACCCTTTACATCTTCAATCATCATTGTAACAATCATATTCGGTGAGTTCACATCAAATGCAGCAAACCATCCAAGCTCTTTGCCCTCTGCTTCTTTTGATTCTTTTAACTCAGCTGTCCCAGTTTTACCAGCAAGAGTCATTCCATCAATCTTAGCAATTTTCCCTGTACCATCTGGATCATTAATTACTTTTATTAACGCATTTTTTAATATCTCCTGATTTCCTTTAGAAATTACATTTTCTTTCCAAGGTTTTGTTTGTTTATCATCTTTAATAAGATGCGGAGACGGTATATTCCCGTCATTCACAATTGGTGCATATGTTAAAGCTAAATGAAGAGGTGTCATTAACACTTGACCTTGTCCATATCCAGTATCAGCCATCTGAATATCATTTTTAATATCATCTTTTGCGATTTTTGAAACTGGGAATCCGTATTCGATTGGTAATTTTTCATCGAATCCAAATTTCTTTGCTTCACTCATAAATTTCTCTTTTCCGATTTTTATAGCTTGTTGTGCAAAGTAAATGTTATCGGAATACTTCATTGCTTTATCAAAATCGATTGGATTTGCATCTTTCACACGTGTTACATAATAATTTCCCCAAGAAGAATCTTTCGTCCATTTTAAACCTTCAATTTTCAATTCCTCTTTCGGATCAAGTGTTTTTGTTTCAAGACCGATTGCGCCTGTAATAGGCTTAAATACGGAACCTGGCACAGATAATTGTGTAAATCGATTCGTCATCGGTTTTTTCGGATCATTATTCCACGCTTCACGCTGTGCTTTTGATGCACCTCTCACAATTACATTAGGGTTATAAGCTGGGCTACTTACAAGAGCAATTGTTTCACCAGTGTGTGGATCTATCGCTGCACTTGAACCTGCTTCCCCTTTCATTTCATTAAAGATTTTCTCTTGAACAGTGCTATCAATTGTTAAAGTAACATTTTGTCCATCTTCCGCTTCTGTTTTCACTAAATCTTTTATCTCTTTCCCTTGTGCATCTTCCATAAAGACGCGGCCACCTTTTTTACCACGTAGCTTCTCTTCAAACACTTGCTCTAAACCTGCTTTCCCCACAGGATCATCAGCTTGATACCCCTTTTTCGCAAGTGTTTTTAAATCTTCAGCATTTACTTTTCCTATATAACCTGTTAAATGAGCTGCCGCTTCGCCTAATGGATATGTACGAACATTTACTGAACGCGTTGCAACGCCCGGTAAATTAATATAATCATTCTGCGTTGCTCCTTCTTGTAAAATACCAATTGGCACAAGGTAATCTGGTTTTACCCATTTTGCATTTAACTTTTGATCAATTTCTTCTACTGACATATTTAATAGTTTTGCTATTGTTTCTTTTGTCTGTGCTGCAGTATCTCCTAATTTCCCCGGAATAATACCGACTTCAGACGCCTTTCCATTCGTAGCAAGTCCTTTTCCATTACGATCATATATTTCCCCGCGCTTTGCTTGGAATGTTTGCATGCGTATTTTACTATCTTTTGTCATACCTGGAAAAATGAAATCTGGAGTCCAATCTATTTTCCAAGATTCTTTATCTCCATTTTTTTCTTTCACTAATTTTGCCTCATGTGAGAAGGAAATTTTCCCGCCCACTGTATCCATACTTACTTTAAAAGGAACAGGCTCGTTATCTTGTTTATCCTCTTTTACTTTTCCTGTGTCTACTTTTAAATTTTTAACTTCTATTCCTGCATAAATCTTTTCGTATTTCTCTGTAAATTCTTTTTTTGAAATGGTTTTTTTCGCATTTTCTGACAACTGATCATACATATCTGCAAATTTCTGCTTATTCCATGCTTTCGCATATGTATCAAATGCCTGCTCTGGCTTTTCTTCTTTACTACATCCAACTAGTGCGAGTGCAAAGCATAGAAAAAGCAACCCCCATAATTTTTTCAACCGATTCTCCTCCTTTTACTAAACAAAGAAACTGTACTTCGAATTATTTTCCAATCCCATAATATTACACACATGCTAGCTCTCATTATAGCATCAACGAAACCTACTCATAAAGTTCTATCTAGTTATGTAAATAAAAAGATTGATGTGAACATTCCCATTCACATCAATCTTTTTGTTATTGCCGCTTTTCATATATATGGTAGTAATATGTGTACGGATTTTTTTCATCCGTCACGCCTTTCTCTACAAACACTTCTTTCCAATCTTTCATATCAATCTCTGGGAAGAACGTATCCCCTTCAAATGCATAGTGGATTTTCGTTATATATAACTTTTCTACATAGGGTAAAAACAACTCATAAATTTGAGCTCCACCAAAAATAAAAATTTCTTCTTCATTCTTACAAAGTTCAAAAACTTCTTCCACAGAATGCGTGATTTCACAGCCTTCTACGTGATAATCCGTATTGCGTGTTACGATAATGTTACGTCTTCCTGGAAGCGGTCTTCCGATTCCTTCATAGTTTTTTCTCCCCATAATAAGTGGATGTCCCATTGTCGTTTTCTTAACATATTGTAGCTCACTTGGTAAATACCACGGTAATTTATTATCTTTACCGATTACCCTATTTTCATCCATTGCGACCATAAATGAAATAATCATGTTTTCATCTCCTTTTACAATTACACTGCAACTGGTGCTTTAATTGCTGGATGTGGATCATATCCTTCTAATGTTAAATCTTCCATTTCAAAATCAAACACAGATTTCACATCTGGGTTTAATGTAAGTGTCGGGAATGGACGCGGTTCACGCGCTAACTGCTTCTCTACTTGTTCGAAATGATTTGTATAAATATGTGCATCTCCAATTGTATGAACAAATTCTCCTACTTCTAGACCACATTCATGTGCAATTAAGTGCGTTAACAGTGAATAACTTGCAATATTAAATGGAATGCCAAGGAAAATGTCACCACTTCTTTGATACAACTGACATGAAAGCTTTCCATCTGCTACATAAAATTGGAACAACGTATGGCAAGGCGGAAGAGCCATACTTGGCACGTCTTCAGGATTCCATGCCGAAACGATTAATCGGCGTGAATCTGGTGTTTTCTTAATCATTTCAATTACATCTTTTAACTGATCAATTGTCTCATCTGCTGTTGTTTTCCAAGCACGCCACTGTTTTCCGTATACATCTCCTAAATATCCATAGTTCTTCGCAAAGTCGTCATCTTCCAAAACATTCTTTTTAAATAATTCCATTTGTTCATCATATTGTTTCTTAAATTCTTCATCTTGCTGCGAGCGCAGTCCGAAGTCTGTCATATCTGGCCCTTTATAAGCATCGCTTTCTACCCAGCTTTTAAACGCCCATTCATTCCAAATATTATTGTTATTTTGAAGTAAATAACGAATATTTGTATCACCTTTCATAAACCAAAGAAGTTCACTTGCTACTAAGCGGAATGGAACACGTTTTGTTGTTAATAAAGGAAAACCTTTGCTAAGGTCAAAACGCATTTGATATCCAAATACAGATACAGTCCCTGTCCCTGTGCGATCTTCTTTTTTTGTACCATGTTCCATAACATGGCGGCACAAATTTAAGTATTCATATTCAGCATGTTTCATATGTAAGAAAACCCTCTTTCAATCTTTTCTATATGGAGTTTATCATATTATTAACAACCACAATAATAATAACAGATTTAGCAAGCCTAATTAATAAAAAAAACATTTCTATATTAACAGAATTCTGCTAATGCATTTATGTTTTTACAAAATCTAAATTCATAATCGCCCGATCCTAATTTCTCTTCTAATGTATGTAACGGCCTCCATTGATTTTCCCCTATTCGCAACGTTGCCGTTGTATTAGTTGGCACGGAAACATTTAATATTGCTTGTTCATCTTCTACACGCCATTCAATTTTAATTTCTCCATAAGCTGTTTCACGCCTTACTTTTATCCACTCTAACTTAGAATTAAAATGCGGCTGCATATAAAAATGTTTATATGCAGGTTTCATCACATCTACTTCCAATCCAACGACGTATCGATAAATCCATTCTGCAATGGAGCCATACGCATAATGATTGTAAGAGTTCATATTGTCACTCCAAAGTGTACCGTCCTCTTTTATTCCATCCCAGTGTTCCCAAATTGTTGTAGCCCCTTTTTTCACTTGATATAACCAAGAGGGATAATCCTCCTGAAATAGCAGCTGACATGCAAGGTCATGACGATTGAATTTACTTAGTACCAAATTCAAATACGGCGTACCTATAAATCCAGTTGTTAAATGATATTTATTTTCCTTTAGTAGCTCAATCAATCGTTTTAATACCCTCTTCTTTATTTTATCATTTACTAAATCAAACATTAGTACTAATACATGTGCAGTTTGCGTATCAGAAGTTAGTCTTCCATTTTGTGTAACAAACTCATCTTGAAACGCCTTTACTATATTTGTGTGCAAATTTTCATAAAACTGCTCATCTTCTCGTTTTCTTAAAATGGCTGCAATCTGCCTTAATATTGATGTTGAATAAGCATAGAAAGCTGTTGCAATGAAATGTTTATCTGTTCCACCTTCATATATCCCTTCCTTTGTATCTAAGGCAAGCCAATCCCCTAGATGATATCCAGTATCCCAAATGTACTCATTTTCTCCTTGTACTCTTATATAATCTATATACTTTTTCATACTTTCATATTGATTTTCTAAAATTGCTACATCTCCATAATGTAAATAATGCACCCAAGGACAAATAATTGCTGCATCTCCCCATCCACCCGAAGTATCAAGATTGAAGTCTTCACGCTTTCCAAACACATCTGGAACAACAAGCGGAACTGCACCATTTTTATTTTGATCCAACAATAAGTCTTCCAACCACTTTTCAAAAAATAATTGCACATCCATTATTTGCGTTGCTGTTCCAATAAACACTTGTGCATCTCCCGTCCATCCAAGCCGATCATCACGCTGCGGACAATCTGTTGGTACATCAAGAAAGTTCCCGCGCTGTCCCCATTCTACATTATGGTGTAGCTTATTTATAAGTAAATTAGATGTCTCAAATTGTGTCGCACTCTTCATATCAGTATGCAAAACAATTCCTTCAAAATCTTCAATTGCGGGTCGGTGAGTTAAACCACTTATTTTCACATACCTAAAGCCTTGGAACGTAAAATGAGGTTCAAACGTTTCTATTTCTTCACCTTTCGCAATATACACAATCTTTTGCTTCGCCTTTCGAAGATTCCCTGTATAAAACATACCGTCTTTATCTAATATTTCAGAATGGTGCAGTTCCACCTTTTGACCAGTATAAGCATGATGAATTGTCAAGCGGACCCATCCTACCATATTTTGTCCCATATCTATTAGCCACTCATGATTTGGCAGCCTTGAAATAGCAATTGGTTTTATTCTCTTCATTTGACGAACTGGCTCATTTTCTTGTGCTACTATAATTTGTTTCGAATGGTTTATCGTTTTCACAGCTTCTATCTCTTGCTTAGTTTCTTCTAATCTAGCGTCGTAAACTTCCCCATTATAAATTTCTGAATATAAAATCGGGCTTTGTGTTACTTTCCNNCGTTTCATCTGTTACAATTTTTTCTTTTGTTCCATCCTCATATGTTATATGAATTTGGGCAATTATTGCACGTTGATTTCCATAATTATTACGTACACCACGCATTGTAAGCGGCCCTTTAAACCACCCATTTCCAACTAATACACAAATATCATTTTGCTTACTCTGGAGCATTTTTGTTACATCATAAGTTTGATACAGTATTCGTTTATCATAGCTCGTCCATCCAGGAGTAAAGTAATAATCCCCTACACGCTCCCCGTTTAAACATGCCTCATATAACCCTAAGCTCGTAATATACAATCGCGCTCTTTTTACTATTTTCTCAATATGAAATGTTTTGTTGAAGGACATAACTTGTGTTCTTTCTTTTTGGGAAGCAATCCATTCCCCTTCCCAGTTTTCTCCCATAAGCAACCCGGTCTCCCAGAAAGCAACTTCTGACCAAGGTGATTCCTCTCCTTGATTATCCCACGCCTTTATTCGGTAGAAATAACCTGTTTCTGCTTTATATTGGAATGAATTTATTGGTATATATAGACTTTGATCTGATTTTACTTTATGAGAATCAAATAATAGCGTTTGGAATTTCGTATCAGTCGCTACTTGCAATTGATATGCGCTCTGTATAACATTTTGTCTATTAGATTTCAGTTGCCAACTAATTTTTACGACTTTTGAATCTATCCCTATCGGATTAACTTTATTATCACAAAGCGTTTTTTTTATCGTTAGCATACTACTTCACCTTCTCTTCTTAGATTTTATTTAAATTAATTATAATAAAAATAAAATTCTAAATAAATAATAATTTCATTTATTATTACAAAATTATTAACTTTCAATATTTTAAAAGGTTTTCATTTTCTATTACAGAAAGTATAGTGCGGAAGGTAAAAATTATATTTGGAGGTTAGAAGCATGTCTAAAATTGAAACTCCTGTTATTAATACACTACACACAACGATTGAAAAAATGATGAAAGATTTACGTGTTCCTGGGGCTGCTGTAGCAATTATAAAAGATGGGGAAGTCGTTGTTTCAGAGGGATTTGGCTATCGTAATGTAGAGAAAAAAGAAGCTGTTACACCGCAAACACATTTTGCAATTGGGTCTGCGACAAAGGCATTTGGTACGCTTTCTTTAAGTCTATTAGCACAGCAAAAAAAGTTTGATTGGGATACTCCCGTTCAATCATATATACCTAACTTCTCCTTATCTGATATATTTGCTAGCTCACAAATTACAGGGCGTGATTTAGCTTCTCACCGTACTGGAGTAAGTCGTCATGATGCCCTTTGGTACAGCTCTTCCTTAACTAGAAAAGATATCGTTGAAAAAATAAAACATTTATCACTTGATGCACCATTTCGCACAGCATTCTTATATAACAACTTAATGTATGCGACAATCAGCTACATGGTAGAGCGCATCACAAATCAAACATGGGAACAATACGTAACGGAACATATTTTAGAACCTCTTCACATGCAACAAACGAACTTCTCTGTTACGGACTCACAAAATACGAATGACTACGCATTACCTTATATTGAAGATAATGGTGAAATAAAAGAAATTCCATTCCGAAATATCGATACAGTTGGAGCTGCTGGATGTATTAACTCTACAATTGAAGATATGGCAAATTGGGTACTTCTCCATTTAAATCAAGGAAAATCTGGAGATCACGAATTAATTTCTTCTGAATTATTACAACAAATGTATACACCGCACAATACAATTCCTGATCAGCCATTTTTATCAACTCCTGAATCTCCATTAAACAGCTATGGACTTGGTTGGTTTATTAGTGCCTACCGCGGTTATAAGGTAATTCATCACGGCGGAAACATCGATGGATTTACTGCACTTGTCTCATTCATGCCGAAAGAAAATATAGGACTTGTCATACTAACGAACTCTGGAAGTACATTACTCCCTACTTATCTTTCAACCCAAATTTATGACGAGCTTCTCGGATTAGAAACAATTGACTGGCATAAGCGTGCTGTAGAAGATACTGAAAAGATAAAAAAAATGATGAAAGAAGCAACTGAATCTCTTCCTGAGCAAATAAAAGGGACTGCACCGTCTCACACATTAGAAGACTACACTGGAACATTTGAACATCCTGCTTACGGAACATTACAAGTGTATAAAGAAAATGAAAAGCTATATGTACAATTTATGGAGATGGACATTCCATTACAACATCATCATTACGATATATTCTCTGCACCAGTTAACTTATTCCAAACGAAAATAAATCTATTGTTTGCTTATGAAATGAATGTGAGCGGGGAATTTCCAACTCTTCAATTACATGTACCAGCTACGTTAAGTACTCAACCTCTTACATTTACAAAAATAAAATAAGAATCCTTAATGATAGAGGGAAGAATATCTTTCCTCTATTTGTGATTCTATTGAAAAAAGGGTTACAAAATGAACAAGCAAGAAAATTTCTTATGATGGAGAAATAGTAAATGAAATTATATCGGCGCAAATTTGAATTTATCGACGTTTCGACAAAAGATATCGATTTCCCAACAAATAATGCCAAAATCAAAAATCTCCTAACTTCTGTTTCCCTAACACTCTGAATAATAAAGGTTTCGTTACATTTGATACATCTGGATTGCCACCCGAACTACAAACATTAAAAATACACGGGCGAGAAACACCAAGTAAAGTAGTGGTATTAACAGATGTAACATGTGGAAGCTCTGGCGATTCCTTCGTAGAAACATGTAAGAAATCTTCTAAAGTAACAGTAATCGGGCGCCCAACAGCTGGCGTAAATGATTATTCTAATTTAGCCGTGATGGAATGGGATGATACATTTGCACTTTATTATCCTACTTCAAGGCTTTCTATTGTGGATAAAGGCGAAGGAATGTCTGGAATCGGAATACAACCACACCTCTATATTCCATGGACTCCTGAGCATATAGAAGAAGATGTAGATTTAAAAACAGCTTTATATCTATTAAATGATAGTGAATGGTAATTTTTAATGGTAGGTGTAAATTTACACCTACCATTCGCTGTTCAACTATTGTTCATATAAATCATTTCAGGTTGAAACCATGTCGGCTGCAATAATTCAAAGTTTTTATGATCTTCTAAAGTAACATAAAGACGCTCCAACATGTCATCTAATATGTGCGGTGCTGCCCTTAAAGACCATACAACTGATGAGAAGATGGTCATGCCTACGTACACAGAATATAACCTCCAAAACTCTTCTGGGATTTCCCCATTAAAATAACCTTGAATTTGTCCAATCGAATACGGGATACTAATTTCAGTCCTCTAAATTTGCTACCCAAAATTCAATATGATGAATACCAGGTTCAAACTGCTTCATCCCCCTCGTTTCCCTTCTGTCATTTTAATAAACAGATGCAACTACATGTAAAATTTCATTCGGTGTATTCACCATATAATCTGGGGAATCTTCTTTTACCGTCTCTAACACATCATATCCCCATCCAACCCATATGACATTTACACCAGCTTTTTTACACGCAACTATATCTCGTTGTTCATCACCAACATACAACATATCAGCTTCTGTTAACTTTTTTTCTTTCAAAAATTTCTTGATGATTTTATCTTTACCAAACAAATTTTTAGAACAATATACTTCTTCAATATTTTCTATTTGATTGTTATGCAAGAATGTCTTAATATGCTCTTCTGAATTTGAAGATATGACCGCTATTCCATAACCTTTTTCATGTAATTCATCTAATACATCCTTCATCCCATGAAATAAAACAAGGTCTTTTATAGCAGGTTGATACAATTTATAAAACTCTAATGCTAATATAGGAAGTTTATACAGCGGTACATGAAGCTTTTTACACCTTTCAGGAATAGATAATTTTCGTAAAGGCTCAATCTCTTCCTCACTTATCGTTTTATATCCATGCTTCTCAGCGAGTTGATTATAAATCGGAACAAATATATTTTGTGAATCTACTAACGTGCCGTCAAAGTCAAAAACAATGTATTTTTGCATTACACATACTCCCCTAGCTTCTTTTTCATCTAAACATATTTTATTCAACAATACAGTGCATTTCACCTTTAATACAAATAAAAAAGAACAAGATTTTCTCTTGTTCTTTCCATTATGACAACCATTTCGGCGGCACGTTCGTATTCCAATAAATGTCTCCTAACTCATGATGTGCGGTATATCCGTCATCGAAGCTATGATAGTGGAAATTAAAATAATATCCATCTTGTGGTGGATGATCCCGCCTTACATGGAAACGTAGTAAATCGTTTCCTGTTTTCGTATCATATACATGAAAAATCTTTTCGTTATTACCGCCTGCTGGTTTCTGTGAAATTGCTAATGATTGTAATGATTCTTCAGGTACATCTGTTGTAAGTTCAGCAATTGCCTCTTCTATTTTAGGTAAAATAATATCTTTAAACTCATCTTCAATAACAGGACCAATTTTAGAACCAAACTTTTGCATAGATTGTTTTTCAGCCTCTTGCATTGCATAGGTGATAAAGGTATCTGTGGTTAACCTTTCTCGATTTTCTTCATATGTATAGGACGTCTGCTCCAAATTTTGTTGTCTTGTACTTGTAGGCTTGTCCGCTGCTTTTGCATTATCCAGCAAAATAGAAGGAGGCGTCACTAAGCCAAATGTAAATACGGTAATTAATGCGACTAAGGTCTTTCTAAACCAATTTGGCATTTTTCATTTCCTCCCCTTTCACTCATTATATTTTCACTTTATATAACGGTTGTTTCTTCCATTATACAAAATGATTATAATTTTTGCACTTTACAAATTTGTTAACGTTCACATATTTTTCCCTTGAATATGAAATTGTACAACTTCATACAATATAAGTACATCAAATTTGAGGAGGAATTTTTGTGACACTAGATGTCATGTACTCCGCCATAAGCATTTTTGTTCTATTATATTTTATTTATCAGTCCATTACAGACTAAAAAAGAGGCACTTCGGCCATAGCCAGCATTTCATGAAGTATCCATGAAATGCTGGCTATTTTTGTTTCTTCAATGAGTCTGAACTACAATTATTAGATAAGGGATTAAAGAATACATTATATAGGTAAAGGTTTGCTTCTGATACTATTAAAATATTCTTAGCATGAAATCCCCTTAAATACAAAAATAAATTTTTTATTTCAATTACGGTATGTGAAATTATTTAAGAGGATGCGAATAAAAGGCACCCCTGCTGCAAGGTACCTTTCCAAGGAGTTATAACTCATCATCTAATCAATTGATGGTCATAGAAACTGATTAGATCTAGTAACGAGTTATATTATCTATTCATAAATGATAACAAAATTATTATACCCGTTAAGTCAATTGTTTAATTTTTTTAAGTACTGAAGACTTCTTATAATGGAAGAATAAAAAAGCATTCTGAGTNNATATTGGAATGTATCAAAAGCTTCCCGCAAGACTTATTTTATATAAATTTTCCAAGGTGTAAATGCAATCCATCCAATTAATACTATTATAACAATCCCTATGATTATAGCTGGCAATAAGTAAAACTGCGCAAGTATTACCGTCCCATATATGAATACAGTTGGAATAAATAGATACATTTCTGCTCTACTCTTCAACCATATTAATTTCCCTTGTTCACAATATAATTGAAGAAACATTCTTTTCGTAAACTCATTCCATTGATCGCCTGAATAACGTGCAATCGCAACACAAGAAAATACAATAATAATAAGCGCAATCCACCAAGGCGCAATTTTTATAGAGACTGCACTCATGGAAATAATTTTAATATAAAAACTTAAAGAAGCACCTGATCGAAAATATTCTTTTAAAAATGATTCAATAATACGCGAATCGGCTTTATTTCCAAGTATATGTTTCGATCGTGGAAACAACCATGGTTTCGAACTCGTACTTGGCTTTGTTACTTGACCACTAAATTGCATAATTTCCATCGTCCAGCGCATACTCTCTGCTTTTTCTTTTTCAACTTCTTTAAAAAAGAAACGCTGATAATTCATTTTTTCCTTTATTAAAACTACACTAATTACAAGTAATACAATAATAAATGGTATTGAATAAGCTAGGTTTTTGAACCCTAAAAACACACCGCTTCCAACACAAATAAAACTAATGCAAAATAGTATGATTTTTACAATCCATAATACCCATCGCTTTCCTCCGCCTACATCAATATACCTTACTAATAGTGATAACATAAATCGAAAAACAGTAAAGGATACCCAAAATGATACAACTTGTAAAATAGACGCATTCATGCTCTTAACAAATATAGGTAACATAACTAATGTCACAGCTATATTTGTTATAGCAATTCGAATACATGTATACAATATTCCGCATTTCATTAGTTTTTTCATATGTACTGGATGTTGAATTAAAAATAAACTATCTGCTTGTTCAAAAAACGAACGTGTTCCTCTCGAGTATGTAATAAAACAAAATGCAAACAAACCGAGTAAAAAATAAAGTGGTTCTTCCGCAGATAACTCTCTTTTCCATAAAGAGCGATAATAAATACCACTAAATATAATTGATGGAATAACAAAATATAACGCTACCGTCCAATCCGTTACAGAACGAATTGAGTTCCATTTTCTTTGCCATTCATGACGCAAGCGCTTATAAAATTGTTGTTTCATCATGTTGTTCCCGCCTTACGATTGCATCAAAACAATCTAATAATCGACTACCTGGCATTTGTGCTAATGATTGGATCGCCTCTAAATGCCCATTCGCTACTAATGTACCTTGTGAAATAAGTAAAAATCGCTCACAAATTCTTTCCGCTGTATCAAGCACATGCGTGCAAAGTAAGATTCCTGCTCCACGCTCTTTTTCCTTATATAAAAAGTTCAAAAAGTCTCGTGTCGCTACTGGATCTAAACCGATAAAAGGTTCATCGATAATATAAAAATCCGGCTCGGTTAAAAACGCGAGAATGAGCATTGATTTTTGTTTCATACCTTTTGAAAACTTTGATAAGTATTCATGTTTATGCTTTTCCATTCGGAACGTATGTAATAATTCCCGTGCTCTTTCCTCCCAGCTCCCTACTTCACATCCACGTGCAGCCATTAATAATTCAATATGTTCCCATAATGTTAAATAATCATAATAAGTCGGATGTTCTGGCACATATGCATATGGATTGTTCTTTTCACCAAACGATACTTCACCATCCATATTTGCAAGTAAACCAAGCATTGATTTAATTGTCGTACTTTTCCCAGCACCATTTGCACCAATCAAGGCAACCAATTCACCTTTTTCAATTGAAAATGCTATATCATGGATTGTTTTTTTTCCTGTTTCATAACCCGCTGAGCGAATATTGACTTGTAACAAGTTGCTTCCCCTCTTTCAACTTACAATAAACTCCAGGGAAATTATAGCATACTCCCTTCTAAAATATCACTTTATACATCTATTTCAATGATTATCGATTTTAAAAGAAGGAAAAGCTATCATTTTACAGAATATTTAAAGTTTGAGGTTCTTAATTTATTACATATGGAGTTGGTTATATGACAAACATTCAAGCTATTTTTATCGACCGTGATGGAACAATCGGAGGAGACACCACTGTACATTATCCCGGTGAATTCACCTTATTCCCATTTACACAGGACTCCTTACTCGCATTAAAAAAACAAAATATAAAACTATTTTCCTTTACAAACCAACCTGGTATTGCCGATGGACAAGCAACCGCAGATGACTTTATTCAAGAATTAGAAGCATTCGGTTTTGATGATGTATACCTTTGTCCTCACAGACATGGAGATGGATGTAAATGCCGTAAACCAAGTACAGGCATGCTCTTACAAGCCGCAGAAAAATATGGGCTCGATTTAACCAAATGCATCGTCATTGGTGATCGTTGGACTGACATCGTTGCGGGTGCAAATGTTCATGCAACAACGATCTTAGTCCAAACAGGTGCTGGATACGACGCCCTGCATACCTATCGTGATAAATGGGCTCATATTGATCCAAGTTACATTGCCGCGAATTTTGAGGAAGCTGTAAAATGGATATTGAAGCAATAAAAAAACCAGCATACGAATCTTGTATGCTGAGCTCTTAATATGTATTCATTTTCAAAAAGTTAACTCATAGTGAAAATAACGATTATCTCTCAAATATCCATTTTCAGCGTATAATCGCTGGGCTGAAATATTATCTATTTCTGTTTGTAATTTTAAACCCTTGGCACCATTTTCTAATGCAAAAGTTCTAGCCGCTTCTAACAATTTCTTTCCAGTACCTGCTCCGCGCTTGTTAGCTTGTACAAATAAATCATTTAAAATCCATAATTCCTTCATCGAAACAGATGAAAAAGAAGGGTATAATTGTGTAAATCCAAGATATTCTCCATCTTCAACAGCTACAAAAATGACAGATTCTTTTCGCTCTATACGATTACACAAAAATGCTTTCGCTTCTTCTACATTTGATTCTTGTCTATAAAATACACGATAATTATTAAATACATCTGCTAATCCATCTAAATCTGCAATTGTTGCTTCATATATTTTCATTTTACTCCGCTCCCTTTCCAATACTCTTTCATAATATTCGTTGCCCATTCGGGCTGTATAATTTCTTCATTCGGTACAAATTCTCTTATAACGGGCTTTATATCCAATATAGGAGTACCATCAATTGCATCTAATCCTTCAACTACAATTGATTTCCCTTCTCGTTTCACAACTTTCGCAATTGTTGCTCCTAATCGATTGGGACGATTTTTTCCACGCTGCGCAAAAATACCTACTTTCGGATATTCCTTATTATTTCGAGGATGTCTCGCTGCATATTGAATCTGTTCATCTGTCACTTTATGAAAATAAAAGATTACTTCAATATGCGAAAAACTCTCAATTCCTTGTATACTTTCTTCCGAAAAAGAGTCCGTTAATGCAATAGTCGATTGCACTTCTCCCCACTCGTCATCCTTTATCAACTTTCTTTCATTATGTACAAAAGCAATTGGCTGAAGTGAATACACTCATACCCCTCCTTTTT
>NZ_NVPR01000085.1 GCF_002551815.1 Bacillus sp. AFS098217 | reverse complement strand
AAAGACTGAGGCTAGACAACCAGGGCTTTTTACAGGCCCCCACTTCAAAACGTGTTAGCGTTTAAGTGGTAGGTAGTTGACTGGCATCAAGACGTATATTATGATTACAATCTTCACAACAAAATACGCTATTCTTATTTCCCTTGAACTGTTTATATTGCCTAGTTCCTTCATAAACTCTAAATTTTTTTCTACAACTACAGCAAATCACCTCATATGACAACAATTTTATTCCCCTCACATGATGCATTACTTTCGAGTAAATCTATCGAAAATTATTAACAGTTCTTGAGTATCATCATAAACATTCAGCAATATGAACAACTTCTTTAATAACAGAATCAACTTCCTCGTTTTCTTTAATTACAAATAAATGATCTGCTTCACCTTCTACTGGGTCTGTTACATCTTCTGTTAGGGATTCAGCATGTTGCCGAACAAGCACTTCCTCAAAATTAGAATAAGGCCCCCTAAATATATTGGTACTTCGCCCACTTTGAGTAACTCGTTCATGAAGAACATCATCTGGAATATCAAAATGAACCAAGATACGGATAAATTCATCTTTATTAAACAACTCTTCAAGCAAATACAATCGTCCATTTCGACTTCGATTTGAGTTGCAAATAATAAGATTTAAATCAGTGTGTTCTTTGGCATAATCGACAATTAACTTTGAGAGAGCATGCTTAAGAGTATTCGGTCCTCGTTTTGGTTGTAAGTTTTTATAATACGTGTTTATAAATTCAGCATGGTTATCTTGGTCCATAACAAAAGAGTTATTTAACTCTTTTTCTAGAGCCCTTGCAAATGTAGTTTTTCCACTATGGGTTTTACCTACTGTAATAATGACTAACCTTTTCATAACTTCAACCTCCATTTGTTACAGCATAAATTATTCCATTAAACTGCTCCGTTAATTGAAGAAGCAATATTGTATCCTTAATAGAATATTACCATAAAAACCCATTATATTCGGAATAAAAAATACACCGCTTAAAAAGCGATGCATCTTTCTTGATTCATATGAGTATCCTCTATTTTCGATTGTTTCTTTTTGTCTTAAATAATCTCACCAAGTTTGAGACAATCGTTTTTGTTACCGCATAAGCAGGTACCGCTAAAATCATCCCAATAATTCCAGCAAAGTTCCCTACCCCTAAAATTAATATGATAATTGTCAAAGGGTGGATATTTAACTTTGAGCTCATAATACGTGGTGAAATAATATTACTTTCAAATTGCTGGACAATCGTAACAATAACGATTACCCAAACTGCTTGCATTGGAGATACAAATAATCCGACAATAACAGCTGGCGCCGCCCCAATAAAAGGTCCTAAGTTTGGAATAATATTTGTAAATGCCGCTATGATACCTAAAATGAAGGCATATGGTAAACCAATAATTAAGTATCCGACAAATGTAAATGCACCAATAAACAAACAAACAAGCGCTTGCCCTTGAATATACGCAGATAAGGTTTCATTCGTTTCTTTTATGATTCGAAGTCCTTCTTGCTGGTATGATTCTGGTAATATACTGACAGCCTTTCCTGGAAATGCATGTCCATCTTTAAACATGTAAAACAGGATAAATGGCACGGTAAACACCACTAATGCAACATTTGTGATTATACCAAATAAAGCCGTTGCACTCGACGTAATCGTGTTTGGTATCTCTTTCAAATATTGAATTGCATTTTTTTCAATCGTTTCAATCGACACATAATTTTGTGTAGTCACCCATTCAAATAGCCTATGATGAGATAGTTCTTGTATGTATACTCTTCCCTCTTTAATATAAGTTGGCATGTTTTTCACCAACTCCGTTAGCTGCTGTGAAATTGTTGGAACAACTACACCAATAGCGACTGCAGTTAATGTAATGATAAAAACATACAACAATAAAATCGCTAAATTTCTAGGAACTTTTTGCTTTTCTAAAAACACCAACACAGGATTAAATATGAAGTATAGAAACAATGCGATTAAAATTGGGAAAAATAATGTTGAAACGAATATGCCAATTGGTTGAAATAAAAATGATATTTTTGTGCAAATAAATACGATTCCTACAACCATTAGCACTTCCAATGTCCAAAAGTGCACTTTCGATTTCAAAAAAACGTCCTCCTTTAAACTAGCACTTCTCTTCATTGTACCAAAATAATCATAAATTTTACATGATATTTTGATCTACAATATTCCAAAATATCATTAAATACACTACAATGGGATTACATACAAATTTGCAGGTAAAGGTGATAAATATGACGCAATGCATCATTTGCAGAAAAGAAACAAAAGAACTTAGTGAACAATACGTCATCCCAGAGATTTTATGTGGATATTATTTCACAAACTCAATTTGCGATTCTTGCCATGAACATCTTACAACAAATGTCGATCGCCCATTAATTAGACATAAACTCATTCAATATAAAATCGAACAAATGAAGCAGCAAATTGACTCCCCACTATATACAAATGAACACGGTCAAGAATTCGCAGCAACTGAAACAGACGTCGTGGAAACAAACGCTGAAATGCATTATTCTAACTCATTGATTATGAAACTATGTAAAAAGCATGATATTTCGCTACATAATGAAATTTGGAAAGAAGAACGTGTAACAAAGGTAGCTAGTTCTATTCAACGTGAGTTACTTTTAGACAATCGAAAATATAAAATGAGCATATTAAAAATGGCTTATACGTTCGCTGTTCATACAATTGATGGTTATTTTGATGATCCAGATGCAATTGATATTTCTTCTATTATATCTAATGCCGATTTTATTGAATTAAAGGAAAAAAACATTGTTCGTGATTTAAGTAAAAGTTCATTATGGAATACACTAAATACAAAGAGTGATAATCACTATTTTATATTAATGAGTGATAAAGATGGTTTATTCTGCTTCATCCGCCTATTTGATATTTTTGATGTTGTTGTCCATTTATCTCAAAAGACATACGAACTTCCATCTCCAATCGTTGGGGTGAACCATGTTGAAAATCAAGAGTTCTATATTGAGAGTTTAAAACAGTATATGGATAATTTATTTAAAGAAAAAAGTACAACAGTTCGCATTTAAATACAGATATTTCAAAATAAGAACATACGGTCTCCTTTCTTGATAAAAAGACACTATGTTATAATAAGCATGAAAAGAACAATACAATCACATAAAACAATGATATATTGTATATAAATAAAAAAGACTAGTGTGCGGCTACACACTAGTTCACGTAACTTTACAGATTGGATTGTTCATTTATCCTATTTGTTTCTTACGAACAAAACAACCCACATTCTATTGGCATAGGTGGGTTGTTATTTTTTGAGCTTGTCGATTAAAACGACAATAAACGTTAGCAATGCAACGAGAAATAATCCACCTTGCAGTAACAACGCAATTTCACTCACGATTATCACCTCCCTTCTATTCGGAGAAGTGATAATTGAACAACCAACCGCACCATAAGTTACCTCTTAATTTTACCATATTTTTTAATTGTTTACGATGAAAACCAGCAAGCCTCTAGCTTGCTGGTTTATTTTGTTTCTCACTATTTTTCTACTACATATACATTGGCGATCATTTCTCCAATGATCTTACAGACTCCATACATACCAAAAGCACGATAATACTTTGTAACTCTATTCACACTGTCTACCTTGCTCTAATTTCGCAACAATTACTTCATAAAACTTCCGATCCTCATCTACATTGACATGTACACGGTTTACTGTTTTAGAAAATCCATACAATAGCTCTGCTGTTAACGGTTCTTTTAATTTTATTTCAAAGGTAGCTGGTTCCTTTATAAATTCCATTATAGTTGCTTCAAATACTTCTTTTTCTTCTTCCTTAGTTAGTGCTTCACCTTTATAAAAGGTAATATCTTCTATTTGAGAAAATGGTACAACGATTTTCTTTCCAAACCCGACTTGGATTACAATTTCTTTTTCCGTCATAATATATGGATTTGTACGAATTGCTTGTATCTCAGCTAAAAAATATAAAATTCCATATATATTTACAACGAGTAATATCCAAGCAACTACTTCATTCCACTGATGAAGTAAATAATGAAACCCAATTGATTCAATTAATATTGCATGAATAAGTGCAATATAAAATGGAATGGCCCCAGTTTTTTTATGATATGAAAAAACATACTGACTTTCTGGAGCCTTTGTACGCCAAGACAATAAAGCATAGTACAATAGTTTACATTCTGAAGCAATAACATTTACTACATTATTTCTTTTTAATGCCGCATCGAATGCCTTATCAATTGCCAAAGAGAATGATGGATATTCTTTCTTATATTGTTTATAAAACTTTATAATTTTCGGTAACGTTCTAGCAATCTTATATAGAATAAATAACTCTACAGCTAAAAACGCGAGTTCACCCGCAACTAAAATATAAGACACAAATGAAAAGGCCTGTAAATAATCATTTGGAATGACAAACCTTGCAGCAATATAACCTGCGATTACAACGGGGAATATATAAGTTAATGAGTAGCGTTTACGTATAATAAAAAAATACGTGATAACAGGAATTATAATGAGAAAGTCTAATAATGAACCAAGTACCATTTCTTTCGGTATAACAGGCACAATAGGAAGTGCGTACGCTAAATAGTTCGATAATACAATTAATGCTGTAAGTCCAATCCAAATGTTCCTTTTCTTTCGCGAAATAGATGTATTCATGTAGTCCTACCCCCTTATTTGAAAATCTTGTTCAAATGATCTTTATAAAATAAAATTGCTCTCTCGTATTCTTTCACATCTTCTAATTTCAAAACAGTCTCTATTAATAATTTCATCGCTTCTTCATATGCCTTTATATTATATTTCGCTATTGATAAAAATACTTTCATAACATTATTTTCTGGGAACCGCTGTAAACCAGCTTCTAATGTAGCAATCGCTTTTTCGTATTCACCAATGCAGCGATATGTACTTCCAAGTCCAATATATGCTCCGCAGAGCGACTCTCCAGTAAGTCCATTCGCAATTGCTTTTTCGTAATATGGGGCAGCCTCTGTTTCAAGTCCCATTACATCATGTATGCAGGCACACTGATACAATACTTCCGGATTATCGGTGAGATTTGCCAAGTGCACTAAAATATCTTTTGACCCCTCATATTTCTTTTCACTCCGTAACTGAATGGCTTGCTTTAGTAACTGTTCCATAAGCTTCCCCCCTTTATCTATTCTAAAATATACGCTGCACCATCATTCAAATTCTCTGTAATTCCTTTAAAAGAAACTGTTTCATCGAACGAGGAGCTCTTGCTGTAGTAAAAATGATGTGTATACCATTGTCTAATTGCATTTATATTTCTCTCTGATACTTTCTTTTCATTATGTAATAATGTACAAATTACTTTTATATTTCCAAAGAGCACGACTCCTTCTCCGCATTAACTACTCAAGTTCCCCTCTTCTACGCGATTACATAAATGTTCTAACCTATTAACAATCTCTTTCGCAGTTTCATCTTTTCCTTTGCAAACCAAAACATGGCCATCTTCTCCAATTACATGATGAATGGCTGCACGTGAATATAACGAATGTGGTGAATTTGCTATCATAAAATTGGCTTTTGCCTGCTCCATTCTTTCACTTGCTCGTTGAATTAGCTCGTCTTCATTGATACCGCTTTCAAGTTTGAAACCAACTAGAATTGTCTCTGGATCCCATTGCTTAATTTGTTTTAATACTTTAGGCGCTTTTTGGAAATGGATAATTGGCGCTATATCACTTGAAATTTTCCCGTTCATATCCAGTGTATTTCCATCTTGATCACAGATTTTTTCCACAATCCAATCTGATCCAGCTGCCGCCATAATAACTGCATCGATTTTCTCATGTGTAATGATGCTTTTCATTTTATTTTGTAAATCAATAATCCCCTCAAATGGATGTAATTCTAATTGAGCACTTGTACCATTGGGCTTTTCGGCAAAATAGCCATGCAAATATATAACATATGCACCTTTTGACATCGCTTCTTCAGCAAGAATTCTTCCAATCGTACCTTTTGCTAAATTCGTATGGCCACGTACTTGATCCCATTTTTCTAAACATCCACCACTCGTAATTAAAATCTTTTTCCCCTTCATCATAACCATCCCTTATTTAGTTTTCGAACGAAACCATTGTACACCAAAGTCAACAATTTCTCGTTGTTTCATTAATTTACACATTGCATTTCCAACTTTACCAATTGTCACAGTGCCTGTATGTTCAAACTCTTTTCCAATCTCAACAAACGAGTCAGAATCATAGTCCATTTCATCAAACTCTTTCCATACTCTCATGCCGTTTTCAATAATAGGCGCCCCTGCTTTTACCAATTCACGTGCACCTGTACGTATTTCAGATAAATGGATGGATGTATTAGAATCATAACCGACACCTATCAATAATACATACCCGTCTAAATCATAGATTTTCTTTAATGGTGAGTGCTCACCAAAACTAATCGAAAGTGAATGCTCTCTTGTAATCGTCTCTGCATGTTTCCCCCATACGGCAAAACTATTTAATGGATGATTACTACGTTTTACATTTGGATAGGTACGGAAACATTCAACAACTTTCCCCATTCCTCGTGTAGGGGTTATATCTGGATTAAATGCTGGAACATGCTCTCGAATAATTGGCCACCAATTTTCTGGAACAGGTGGTCTTTCCCAATTTTTCGGATCTGATAGATCCGAAGTTTGTGTTGGCATAATAATTGTACCTTCTTCGGTAATTACATTCATCAAAGCTTCAACAACCGCAACTGCTCCACCAGATACCCAGCCAATTGAACTCAAAGAAGAATGAACAATCACTGTCATTCCTTTTTTCAACCCTAACGTTTGTAAATCATTTGTTATCGTATCAATTGTATTTGGTAATTGTGTTTTCGCTACTATGTCGTTTATTTTCATGATTACTCCCCCATAAGGTTTTCTCTACACCTATAAACTATCAAATTGAATTTTAAATCTCATCAATATATTATCATATTTTTCTTAATTTTTAATCTGAACGCCAAAGAGACCTCCTAAAAAATTCTGTTCATACTGACTTATGTATCCTAGACAACTGAGCCATAGCACTGCTCCATATACACTTGTATTATTATGGTAAATATTATACAATGAAACCGACTAGTCGGTCTACAAAAAAATATGAAGGACTATCACAACCTTGCATAGCGTCAACATACATAAAAGGTCTTTCTTAGTCTATTTTCAAGGGAGATGACAGCATATGTTCAACTGGATCTTTGTATTCAGCATTGCTATACCAGGAATTGTTACAATGAGCTTAGCTGAGCAAAAAATAAACAAAAAGTTAGAAAACACTCCTGAAACACCTTCTATCTACCTAAGTTTTCTTCTCCATACTCTACTCGTTTTACTTTTTTCCGGAATGGGTGTATTTTTCTTGTCAAAGATCCAAAATGGAAATATTATTTTACCGAGCAACATTGGTGAAGCAGTTTTAATTGGAGTAATTTGCTCTCTCGGACATGTTATTATGTATTATGGATTCTTTAGAAAAGTTATTGATAAAGAAACGTTTCTACAAATTGAACATCAGCGCCATGGTGTAGGATTAGGAGCTAGAGTCCTATATGGTGGAGTTGTTGAAGAAATCATCTTCCGATGGGGTCTTATGCCGCTTTTCATCACGTTGATGAGCCTTTTTCATGATGTGACTCAGATTATTGTGATTCTTGGGATTATCCTATCTAGTATTCTATTTGCAATCACTCACTTTCTAGGTGTAAAAGGAATGAAAAAATCAAGATGGCTATATTCTTATGCTGTATTAGGAAATTTGTGGGTAGGTATTTTTTGTGGCTGGCAATTCTGGTCGAATGGTTTAATTTCCGCTATCATTGTTCATATGCTTTTTCACCTATTATTGTATCCTTGTGAACTGTGGTATCGTAAAAAACTAGGGAATGCTAAAACGAATACTGTAAATATGTAACATTGTAAACTATTCTCTTATGAGCCTGGGATATAGGTAATTCTTTACATATAGATTAAAAGCCGATGGAGGCAAGCGCGAATTACGATAGAAACAATAAACGGATGTTGGAATACAGGAGAATTATCATACTTTTCATATAGAGGAGTTAATTTCCAAATAATACTTGAACATTGTTTTATCATTTTATTATTATATACAAAATATAATAAAAACGAGCATACAGTCTTGATAATACTGTATGCTTGCATTTTTATAATTCCACAATTTCTCTTCCTTTTTCAGCATAACTCATATCGCCAACAGACTCGACTTTATATTCCCCATCTTTATAAAGAATTTTAGTCACACTTGCATTTTCTACCCCGATTTTTGTTTTACTACTATCAATCATTTCTACTCATGTAGTTATCATCAGTCTATTATAGCTATTACTCCGGCGGAAGTTTATATATCACAGTTCCATCAGCATCTAAAAACTCCATTCGCGGAACATCGTTTTCATCAACTACCATACGAATACGCTGATTTCCTTTACTATCCATTAAACGAACAGATACTGCCCCTTGCTTATTTTTCCCCATAAATATTCTTTGTGTATTTCCGGCCCATACTTTATCTATTTCGACCTTTTGAAGTTCTTCATTTGTAATAGATTTCTTTATTTCCTCTGTTTTATTATTTAATTCCGGAAGTGGTGTATCTGCTCTATCATATACACTAAATCCATATTCCCTTTCTCCATTCTCCTCACTATAGTACATTTGCATAACTTGATCTTGCTTATATTGATCAAGTGTTAAAGAAGCACCCGCATTATAATTCCCTTTATCATCTTTTTCACTACCATAAATTAGCCCACCGCACTCATCACCCTCACTGTTGTAAAACATAATTCCAGCAATAGGATCATTTTGTCTATGTCCAGGCAATATATCTTCTCCGTTCATTAATAGTGGTGGAATATTTTCATTATTATACAAACTCAGTCGCACTGTTCCGTTTTGATCAACAATTTTTAGATTTTCTGCTTCAATGCTATTAAATCTAATAGTTTTTTCTTTTGACATAGTTATCCTCCTATATATAGCTTTAATATCTTTTCACCAGCACGTAAAAATGAACCTGATGTTCTCCCACCTAAACAATGAGAACCAATGAATAGTTTACCAATGTATGGATCCATCCCGAGTATCAATTGTATAATCAGACATCTCTACATATTGTTGATATATAAATGAAATCAAGCATATAGTATAGCGTGCCATAAAAGATCTTACTCTTATATAGTAATACCTATTCTTGTCCCCAATAGCAATAAAACCTTTCTACACCTGGATACTTCTCCCCTAAACTTGTAATCATAAATCCGCACTTTCTATAAAATTCTACTGCTTCACAGTCTGTTTCTACTTCTATATACGTTAACCCGTGCACATGAATTATTTTCTTTATCATGTCGGAAGCTACTCCTTTATTACGACTATCTGGTGAGACGGCTATATGACACACTCTTGCTTTGTTTTTACCAATGAATTCAATACCTACACAACCATGTTCTTGATATTTGTATAATGATGCATTTTTATTTTTCGCGTAAAAACTTATTGCTTTTTGCAAACTTGATTCCTGAGGCCCAACTGCATATCTTAATACATTTACAACAGAATCTTCCTCTATGTTTTGAATACGTTCTAACATTATGTACGCCACCTTGTCACTTCATACAAAAGGAGAGACAACTCAGATATATTTTGTTGTTATCTATCCTAAGTCTTTTTCTTAATCAAATTTTCTTCTTATCAAAATATTAGTTCTTTATTTTCAAAGAGATAATGTTTATTCACACTGTTATTTTTTCTTCTTTCTTCATAACTACCGCAACGTAACTATGTAAAATCATTCCAACAACCACTAAGCTCATTCCAATCCAAGATAAAGATGACGGAATTGGAGCAGCTAGCCATATTAATTCCCCTAGTAATGCGAATAAAACTTCACCGGATTGCGTTGCTTCTACAGTAGCTAGTTTCTGTGGATCATCCTTTACAAGATCTGTTGCGAAGAAGAATAATACTGTAGCAATTAAACCGGAACTAATTGCTACGATAAAACATTGAAAGACTTGATCACTTGATGGTAATCCATTTGTTGAAACTTCATAGCCCGACAATAAAAACCAAAATGGTAAGCTTGCTAGTGTCATTCCAAGCACTCGTTGAAAAACATCTAACTCACCTTTACATACTTGCATCATTTTTCGATTTCCAAGTGGGTAAGCAAATGCTGCGACTATTACCGGAGCCACACATAAAATGGTTTCACGAATCCCTAAAGAGGAAGCATGTTCTACTTGCATAAGAAGAACACCTAATAATATAACAGCAGACATCATTAGTTCTTTCATTGGAACTTTTTTATGTAGTGAATTTGTTGTAAATAATGGTGTTAATAAAATCCCTGCTATAATCGTAATTTGCCATGTAGAGGCAACGAGCCATCCTGGCCCAAATGCACCTGCAAAGCTAAGCGGTGCGTAAAAAAGACCGAAACCAACCGTACTCCATAACAACCACTCTTTCGGATTGCTTTTCATATATTGAAAGAGTTGCTTTAAATTCCCCCTATAAATGACAATGATTAAAAGTAACGGAACCATAAAATAGTATCGTAACGAAGCACTCCAAATCCAGCTTCCCCCTTGTAAATCCATAGCCCGGTTTAAAATAAATGTAAAGGCAAAGAAAAAAGATGCTACTATCCCCGCTGCAATTGCTTTCATCCTAAAACCCCTTATACAGTTTTTATTTTACTGATAATTCTTTCTATTAAGTTATTATAGGCTATAACTTAATAGAAAATCCATATTTTTTGGTGACATATCAGCGATATTTTATATCTATTTTAGTGTGATCCAATGTAACTGTGATTGGTTTCAATCCAACACTATCACGTAAAATCTCTTTACCAGCAGCAATTTTCTCATTTAATATATTATATATATACTTATTTATCTATATAAAAATATACAAAAAAACAAAAGACTAGCGTTGTAAGCTAGTCTTCCGAAAAATAGAAATAGTTTTCCCTACCTATTCAATTATATAGATTTAATTCCCCAGTATTATATTAATGATTTCTATCTCTCCCGTCCCTTCTTCCTCTTGGAGCTCTTCCTCCACTACCGTTTTTATTAATCATAGGGTAGAAAGTTCTAAAAAAGATGTTATCTTCATCACATTCAAAAATTACTTTTAAATTATATGTTTCGCCATTAATAGTCACTGGAATATTTTTTGCGACAGAGTTACAGCTATCATTTCGTTCCGGGAGCGCCATAAAATACGCCACAGTACCAAAAGCCAATAAACACTCTGCACTTATACCAACAAAAAAACCGCCAGTTTCTTTGTGCAGTTCTAATCCATCCTGGTTCTCCCTATCCTTTTCCAAATAGTTATAACTTATCGTAATTACTTCTGCATAATGGCTAATTTCAGGCGCTTCAACTTCTACAGTATGAAGGAAAAATATTCTCTCTTCATGATGTGTAACTTCATACGGTCCATCATTTAAATAATAATTATACCAAAAGTGATGACCATCTAGTACATCTCGATGTTTCATTGATTGTTCGCCTAAAAATACATGTTCAAATACTGATGTACTTCCATGTCTACGCGGTTCAAACCAAATATTATATAATTCTTTTATCCATTCCTCATCTGAATTACTAATGTTATAAACATTTTTCAAATAATTCCTAGCCACTTTCATAGGTTCAGTATTAATTGCATAATTTAAAAAATCCTCTATTTCACTAATTTTTTTCGTATCAAAAACTTCCTTTTCATTGGCTGTCGCAATATATTTATCAAATAATTTTTCAACTAGTTCATATGATTTTTTCTTCTTAATATGAACATTTGTAAGAACATGTACTTCATTACGTGAACTTGGATCATGATTTCTATCCGAAGGACCATAAGGATCTAAGTCTACAACTAAATATCCATTAGATTGCTCCACTTCATTTTCATTTTCGCCCTTAATTAAGGGCAGTAATCCACTATCATCCATATCAGCCTGCCAAATATCATTCCACGGCATAAAAAAACCTCCTATAGCTTTATTTAAAAATCAAAACTATTATTGACAGGCTATAAACTTTATATGCAGACAAAATATATATTCAAAAATTGCTATCCTCGAAAACATTTCCACATACTCAACTTCTTTATCACCGACTTTATCTTTATGTCGATGGATAGCTGCAAGCATATATTAATCGGATATGACTTGTACCTAATCTCACCCATCTCATCAAAATAAAAAAGGACTGTCGCAGCACCTGCAATCAATCCACGTTTTGTATTTAAATAATCCACTGCATGGTCTTCATTTTCGGGAAGATAACGGCGCATTCTGCTTGCATTTGTTCTTCTTGATTTCTCATCCAGACACGTAATGCTTTGTAATTCTTCAACTCTTTCACTACAAGTTTACGCATTTCTTTTTCATCGATGTTTTCAAAGAATGACAATTGGTTCATACGATACGCTTCCCCTCCGTTCAAATTAAACTCTATTTACTAAAAGGATTATTTCGTTTAAATTCTACTTATTTTTCACTTAATTTATATTAATAACCACCTTAACATTTAAACATCTCAATATAATGTATTCAATCTAACATTAGAAGTGGTTAAAATGCCAGATATGATACGACTCATTCTTTTCACCTTTGTAGCAATTAGTGCCATTTTCACTTTAATAAAAGAATGTAAAAGGCCACAGAAAAATGTATTCTTGATTTCAATTGAATTCTTTCTTCTTGTAGGAATGATAGTGTTAATAACAGAGATTTTAATTTAATTTACATATAAATCTTACAGTGAATAAAACTTAATATTCCGTAAATATTAAATACAATCCCATTTCCTTAATGAGAATATCTCTTCAATTCCTTTTGGGAGAGCAGTTAGCTTTTGCTAGCTACTCTTTTTATGATTCTTTATCATTTTCTTGAAATTAAAAGACTAGAACAAGCATACCTTGTCATATACTTTTATAAAAGGGATAAGGGACGTGACAACATTGGATAACAAAAGCAATCAATTTGTTTTTCATACAATAAAAAGTTCGACAATTAAAAAGTTTGTAATCATCGACTTAATTACTGGAACAGGAATCTATTGGGCCGTAAAATTCATTTCCTCAAGTGCATTGATTGCAATTATTAGTTGTATTTTTGGAACCAAAAAAATAAAAAAAATGCAACAATCTTAGAACTTCAAACTGGAATCTCTCTACAATTTCACACTACAAATAGTATCTTTATTACTTCCTATCATACTGGTACAATTTCCGTAATCGCCTTATATGAGCTTGATGATACCGATTATGGTCAGCTATATGCCAAATTCCCCATCTAATCGTAGCTGTTTCACCTTTTTCATAATATACTTCCCGCATCAAATCTGCTTCTGTTAGCTTCATACATTCGTTGTAAAACATACTTTGAACATCTTGATAGTCTTGCATAAGTTCTTGTAAAGAACCTTTTGTTATTTTAGGTAACTCTCCTTTTCTATCAAGCATAGGTCCATATTTTTCTTGTAAGAATACTGAAATTTG
Source organism: Bacillus sp. AFS098217 (assembly GCF_002551815.1). Classification (GTDB taxonomy): domain Bacteria; phylum Bacillota; class Bacilli; order Bacillales; family Bacillaceae_G; genus Bacillus_A. The sequence continues at coordinate 9,700 of NZ_NVPR01000085.1, read as the reverse complement.
TTCATCTTTCAAACGATACACCCAGTGTAAATCCACAACTGCTAAATGCTGAAGCAATTGCCCAATGCTATTCTCATCATTAGCAGGACCTTTATAATTCAATTCCTCCTTCCCCACATCTTCTACTAAATCTCTTAATCTCTTGAATGTGTCACTTACAGTGGCATATAATATTGCAACGTGAGGGTTCATCCCTTTTTCTAAACACAGATCTTTCATTTTATTTTGCTCCTTCTAAACATTCTCTTAAAGAAATAAAACCATATGTTCGTCATCGCGATATATATTGTTCATTTTTAACGCCCTTTTTTCTGTCCCATACGTTGTAAAACCCATTGATTGATACAGTTTTTTCGCTACTTCATTATCTGAAACAACTCCTAAATTAATTTGCTCTATTTTTAGTTCTCTTGATTTTTCAACCAATGCTCCTATTAAAGCTTTTGCAATCCCTTCCCCTCTACTTTGAGCATCCACATACATAGCAACAAGATGTCCTTTATGTTTATAGGCTGCTTTTTGCTCTGTAAGTAACGTTACTACACCCAACAGTCGATTTTCGTCATTGAAAGCCCCAAATGTGTAACTAGTTTTTGAATTTAAATTTTGAGCAACTTCCTCCACAGGATTTTCTTTTTGCATCGCTTCTTCATAAGTTGTCACAAATGCGTCTGGATTTACTCGTAATGCTTGTAAACGTAAATCCCAATATTGTACTGCATCTAAGCCTGATAAAACTCGAATCATTTCTATGCATCCTCTCATCATTAAATTTCTATGAATTCGTTAATTTATACCATGTCACATTTTTGTTTACATAATAATATTATGTAATTAATTCTTTTTTATTAATAATTTCATATTCTTCTTTCAACATACTATAGCGATATCGATTAATAAATATTCCTTCTCGTAATCTATCATTTCTCATAATTCCTTCACAAACAAATCCAGCTTTTTCATAACTTCTTATCGCTTTTATGTTATCCGTATCAACACGTAGCCACACTTTTTCTAAACCAAATTCATAAAATCCAAGTTGTAACATGTTGTATAATGCCGCAACACCATATCCGCGTCCCCAACATTCTTTGTTACCAATTGCAATGCCTAACTCAGCATTTTTATTCGTTTTATCAAAATTCTTTAAATCCACCCAGCCAATATGTAAACCATTTTCATTAAGGATAGATCGATCTTCTACATCTTCTAATGAAAGTTCTCTTAATTGGACAATTGGTACATTCATATTTTCACTCCTTTCTTATTTTCCTACAGAAAAACCTTCAAACAACCTGCCTCCATAGTTTTCTAATGTTTTCTCGACAAAATCAATAAGTCCTACCTTTTCCCCAGTTCTATAAAAATGATCAAAAGCTTCAACAAATTGTTCAGCAAATAATGAATCATACTTCCTTAGTACCCTAATAAACCATTTAGAGTTACCAACCCATTGTCCGTTTACTCTAAGGACATATTCATGCACTAAATCAGCCAAATGATTCGCAATAAATAATTCTTCTTCTCTCTTTGTCGCACCAATAAAATCATCTAGTGCATCTGTAATAAAGTAACGTTTTTGTCTCATAAGTTCTTCTGTCCATTTTTCGGGACCTTTATTTAATAATTGCTCTGCCTCCTGCTTTAAACTTGTTACAATTTGCATAGTTCCTTTTAAGATAATTCCCTCCGAAACTAGTTGTGGTAAAGAAGGTCTTCCTCGCTTACAATCATTTTCAAAAAAAGTTTTATATGTTTCAAAATTATGTACAAACACTTCCACTGGCCAGCCGTTACTGAAAAAAGATTCCCGGTAACAAGATGAAAGGTTTTGATCTAATATAACGATATCAAGATCCGATGTTTTTGTTTCTTCTCCCCTTGCAACACTGCCACCTAGTAAAGCAACATCACAATTTGGAAATTGAGATTCGATAATTTTTTGTACAGCGTCAATTGCCTTCATGCTGTTCCCCTTCTTTCATTTTCTTGTTTTCTTTCTCTATCTCGTGCCTTTTTAATATATGTCCTTACGATATATTCGACACTATCTCCTGTTTTCCTATTTTTATTTTTTCATTACGGTATGTGAAATTATAAAAAATTCACATACAAGAATCATTTACATATACTTCTTATGAAATGATTCACTGAAACTCTTTACCTAATTAAAAAAGAAAAACGTCTTTCCCTGTATAGCACTTCCTGGGACAATTTTGCTTCACAAGTAATTGCAAAAAATTAAAGTTGATTCATTATGGAACTGATCTACACATTACCTAGTTTTTAGCGTTACTATCATTTTACTTTTTTATCCGTTCTCTCATTTCTTTTCCTTAAACTCAATTGATCTACACTGTATTCAACCAAAGCATCCAGTGGATTCACAATTACTCTATTTACTCTATTCTCTACTTTCCTAGCAGCATCTACCATTGATAATTGTGCAACTGAAATAACCTGATTTCCACATTTCAGCATTCGATATATACATTGACTCACGCTATCATCATACTCTTCCTTCCGTCCTTGCATGATGAGCACAAAAGTATCTTCTACAATTATGATTTGAATATCAATCGATTTCTGTTTTTGCTGCGCATATTGTTTCAAACGCTCTACTGTTCCTGGGACAGTACTAGGATTTGTAAATAATATCGTTTGTGGTTCTTGTACATTACAAATCACTTCAAAGAATGGTTCATCGATTTTTAATATTGGTATTTCTATCGGAACATGCATATCTTGTAAAAGTGTTATAAAGTATGTACATGTTATAAGAATCGCATCAACTTTACTTTCTGCTACCCATTGCAATTGATCTCTCATTTTATTTTGAATGTAATTCGTCTCCAGCTCACCACCCTCCTGTATTCTCATTGGCAGTATTGGATCCACAAAATGGATCAACTCTACTTCAAATAATGCAAGTGCTTTCTCAATGTATGCAATATTTGAATGGTGAGCATGTAAACAAGCTAATTTTTTCATTTTCATCACACCTTTTTTAATTCAATGATACAATGTAAAATCATGAAGTTTAAATTCGTGTAATCAATGAATTGCTGTTTTTTATCAACTTCTTTATTCACGTTTTAAAAACCTGCTATATAAAAAGAATAATAACTATAAGACCGACAAAATCTTGCATACTTTTTACAAACTTTTTTGCATTTGTAACAATCTTTTTTTGCATTTCCCTACCTAAAGTTGCTAATATAATAGAGTAGAACTTTTATAGAGAGAAGGAAAATTATGCGCAATGGAATTCGAATGACAACTCTAGTAAAAAGGGCTCTGTTGATTTGCGTCGGGGTATTATTTTTATATGAAGCAATTTACGGATCAACAAGTATTGCTCGAGCAAGTACGGAAGATGACACAAAACCTGTTCAACTTGTAAGTGAAGTTCAAACAGCTCTTACTCCAAAGGAAGCACCTAAGCAATATAACGGGCAAGTTAGAAAAGTTGCTTACTTAACATTTGACGATGGTCCAGGGAAATATACTGCTGAACTTTTAGAAATGTTGAAAAAAGAAGATGCGAAAGCTACATTTTTCCTAATTGGAGCAAACGTTAAATCATTTCCGGATCTTGTAAAACGTGAATTAGCTGAAGGTCATTACGTTGGTATGCACAGTATGACACATAACTTCAAAAAGCTTTATACAGAAGGACATTATGTAGATGAGATGAAAGAAGACCAAAGCTTAATTGCTGGGATTATTGGAAAATCACCTGTATTAACTCGTCCACCTTACGGCTCAATGCCAGGATTAAATGAGGCTTTACGTAACAAAGTTGTAGAAGGCGGCTTGAAAGTTTGGGACTGGACAATTGACTCTTTAGACTGGAAATATAATAAGATGCCAGTCGATGCGGCATCTGCACAAATTGTTCAAAATGTTCTTGCTGGTGCAACAAAACCAACAGAAGTTATTCTTATGCACGATATTCATCCACAATCAGTAAAAGCAGTACCAGCTATTATTAAAGGTCTAAAAGAAAAAGGTTATGAGCTAGAAAGCTATCATGAAGATGACCACTTCCCATTAAACTTCTGGCACGATAATCGTATGTAATTGAAAAAGACTTGATTTTCTCAAAGAGAAACTCAAGTCTTTTTTCTTTATTGTTTAGAAAATTGAACCTAATAATTTTGCAATTTCACTAATCAAAATACCAACTACTGCAAAATCAGAATCACCAAATGTTGTATTTTCGAATCCTAATCCGCCCAATACTGGTAATAATAGAGCTGGAAGGAACGAAATCAATAAGCCATTTACAAATGATCCTAATATAGCTCCCCTTCTTCCCCCCTGTTGCATTCCCAAACACAGCTGCTAAATATCCAACAGAACCAAAATGTCCAATCGCAATGTCATCCATTCCCGTAATTTTTCTTACATATGGCTGTAGTAATGCTGGGAAAATTACCATGAGTGACCCTAAGACTATGGATCCTATCATAACAAGAGAAAATCCTTTCATCCCTGTTGTAGAAAATACAGCTGAAATTAAACATGCCATAAAGAGCGTATGATGCCCCGTTAAAAATACATATTTAAATTTTGTAAATCGGGCGATAAGTAAATTAACAAGCATCCCAAATACCATAATAAATGCTGTTTCTTTCCCCAATGTTTGCTGTGCAATCGCAACGACTGCTTCATTGTTCGGAATAATTCCTTTAATATGGAATGTCTTATCAAACATTTTACCAAAAACATCTAAAGCTCCAATTAATATTGTGGCCCCTCCTCCTAATACGACGAAGCCCATAATCGTTTTTAATCTTCCAGAAACTGTATCTGCAAAGTTTTTCTTCTGTAAGAGTAACCCACACATTGCAAACAATCCAACTAATTAGGTTTGCATTTCTCCTCCCTATTCAAATGCACTGGACCACTTATAAATTCTCTCAGTTCTTTTTTTAAAGACTGTTCATCTATAACCTCCGCATATTTTTGAATGATCTGCATCATAATATCAACTGAATCATTTTGATCTTCACCAAATAAGGCTGCATTTACTTTTCGGAGTAATGATGCTTTTTCAGAATCTGTCAAAATAGGATTTACCATAAAAATAGGTACTGTCCCCTTCTCCAACTCAGTTGTCGTAATAATACAATCTACTTCAAATGTATTCGATTCATATTCTCGCTTTGAGATTGCCTTTAAAATATTGATACTGGAAAATAATTGTTCCAATTGATATTGCAGCATACGCGATGTACCAATACCATTTGGACAAACGAGTAATGCTGTTTTTCTTGAGTTGGGAACGATTCCTTCTTTTCTCATCCAAGCACCAAAATGCATCGTAATATACGCCATTTCATCTTCCGAAATTTGTTTTCCAACGTATTCTTCAAAATGATGAACAACTTTTCTTGTAAGGATATATACTTCTTCATAATTTTTTTGAATCGTATGTAGTAATGGATTTTCTATTTCAATCCCATATTTCACACGATAGAACGCTGGTTTTATATGTAAATATAAGTCTGAAGCCAGTCCTGTAAAATCTTGAAATATAACACAAGCATAATGCTGAAAATCCTTTATCATACGATCTACAATATAACGGATGCCTTGAACATCATTTTTTTCATACTCTTTTTGCTGAGCATTTACTTTCGCCCCCAACAGATGAGTGGTAATATAATAAATTTCATCTTTTGGAAATTTCACATGTAAAACGTTCTCAAACTGTTTTCCGATATACTTAGCTGCTTCAAAATGTTTTGTTTCTCGAAGAACATCTTTTTCAGCATCTTCCATTTCAACACATTGCCCTTTAACAATTCGATTACGAAACAAATACATGTAAACGCTTAAATTTTCAAGTACCTCATCCGTATATTGAACACCTAAAAATCCTTCACAATTCGATAGAATGTTTTTTATAAGGAGAAGTTCCTCTTGTTCTTTTCTATCCTTTTCATTTTCTCCACGGTTTACAATGTATTTTACGTGTGATATTAAATATTCCCATCCATGCTTTGCAATCAACTGTGAAAGATAAAAGGTTAACAAACTTCGCTTTCCTTGCTCAGTTCCTTCGATATAATAACCTCGTTTACGATCAAATTGTAAGGAAAGCTTAAACTTCACTAGCCCTACTTTCAATTTTTTCAAATCAGCAAGTGTAGTATTACGACTTACTTGTACAAGGTCTATTAAATCTTCTAGTAAGATTCTTTTTTCTTTCGTTAATAAATACAAAGCTATCCAAGCTTTTCGCTCGTGTGGAGAATAATCGTATTGAACCATTGTAAATCCATGTAATTTTTGAATCACTGTTCGTTTTGTTTCATCATTTAAACAGTATCCTAATGATCGAATGTATTTGATTGGTTCTAAATGCTCTGCAGCTAACCAATCACCTACCTTTTTCATATCGTAATAAATTGTTCTTTTCGAAACTTGTAGTAGTTCCATAAGTTGATCTACAGAAGTATAACCATCTGCTTGAATAATTTGCTGTAAAATTGCAGTACTGCGGTGATCTAATATCATATATGATGTACATCCTTTCTATACTTGTTTTTTAGTAGCCTTGCAAGTATAGATACTAACTTTGCAAAATTAGATTATTGAAATCACTTTCTACTAATATAGTAGCTCGTATTTCATATAAAATTAAGTCCAAATTATCGTTTATGTATTGTGCAATGATTGTACCTTTTTTATACGCCCATTATATAGTATCAATATGGTATATGAAATTACAACATACATACTTAATTGAAGACAGTTTTGCTTTTATTCTTTAGAAATTCTCTTTAACTAGTAAAACAAAAAATCCTACTCGTATGGATAGTATTCCATACGAGTAGGATTTTATCACAATATGTTATTCACTTTAACCTTCTTGCGTAGTTTTTACTTTCTTTTTATTTTTATCCTGATGGTTATAGTTGTACTTAGTGCGATCTACTGGTGTAAATCCTTCTGGTGTGTAGAATCGTAATAAATCTCCGTTTACAACTTCATCAGAAAATTTAAGTTTCTGTTGGACCATTTTTTCATTTTGTTTGATTTCATCCGTTGCTTCTACTGGTTTTCCAGTGGTTGTGTCATAATACTTTCCATTAAGCGCAGTAACGGCCGGACTTACATAGTTACCATTACGGAAAGGAACAACTTGTTGATGCTCTGGTGATAATAAATCTGTACCAAATTGGATATAATTCTTTGTATCAGTACCTAATAAATGTAACAGCGTTGGAAGAACATCGATTTCTCCGCCATATTGGTGTTGAACTCCGCCCTTCATTCCTGGAACATGAATGATTAAAGGTACACGTTGTAATTGTGCATTTTCAAATGAATTAATTTCTTTACCCATGATTTGTGACATCGCTGCATTATGGTTATCTGAAATACCATAATGGTCTCCATACATCACAATGATTGAATTGTCATATAAACCAGATTGCTTCAAGTAATCCATAAAGCTTTTTACAGCTTCATCTAAATAACGTGCTGTTTGGAAATACGTATCTACAGATGAATCACCCGTTTTTGCTGGTTCAATTGTCGCTTCATCCTTATTAATTGGATAAGGGAAGTGATTTGATAACGTAATAAACTTCGCATAGAACGGTTGTTTTAATGTTTGTAACATTGGAATAGACTCATTAAAGAATGGTTTATCTTTCAGACCATAGTTTACAACATCTTTTTCATTCATATCATAATATGATGCATCAAAGAATTTATTAAATCCAAATGATTTATAAATATCATCACGGTTCCAAAATGTTTTATAGTTACCATGGAACACTGCAGATGTATAGCCCTGCTGTCCTAAAATAGCTGGTGCTGCTTGATACGTATTATGAGCTTTATTTGTAAATACAGATCCTTGTGGTAAACCGAATAGTGAGTTCTCTAACATAAACTCCGCATCAGATGTTTTACCTTGTCCTGTTTGATGGAAGAAGTTATCAAAATACAGTGTATTTGCATCATGCGTAAATGAATTTAAGAATGGTGTAACTTCTTGTCCGTTCAACTTGTAATTAATTAAAAAGTTTTGGAACGACTCTAAATGAATATAGATAACGTTCATACCTTTCCCCTTACCAAAATACTCTGGGTTAGGGCTTGCATAGTTCGATGTAATATAGTTTCTTACACCTGTCATGTTATCTCCATCTGCTAAAGCACGTTCTGTCGATGCTTTCAAACTTTGAATGCCATCGTAAATTGTATAGTTGTACGCACCTAAGTATTTCACAATGTAGTTGCGGTCAAACGTTCTTGTTAGTAATTGCGGACGATCCATTTCTGCTAAACCTAAGTTAATGCTAAAAATCAAAATTCCTGTAATAAATACAAGTGACAATTTATGTTTTGCAACACGAATTGGTTTTGGATCTGCAAACTTTGTTTTTACTAATACAAATAGGATAATTGTATCTAAGAAATACAATGGATCATATAGGTGTAATAACGCTAAAATACTACCACCTAAATCTCCAAAGTTATTTGTTTGTGTTAATGTCGGGAACGTAATAAAATCGCTGAAAAAGCGGTAATATACCACGTTTGAGTATAAAAGAATTGACAGTAACAAATTAATAATAATTAACCAAATATAAGATCGTTTCCCTTTTGCAAATAATGCAAGTCCTAAAAATAGGACAGCTGAGCTTAGCGGGTTAAAAAATAGCAAGAATTTTTGGATTGTGTTCGATATTCCTAAGTCGAATTCTGTAACATATGCTGCATATGTTTTTAGCCAGAATAAAACAACTGCAAAAATAAAGAACCCAAAATGATTACTTAACACACGCTTGCTCTTTAACAATAATTGTTTCATCTCTCCACCTCTTTTAATCATCCAAGGCTTATTTTTTGATAAGTCCATCTCTATGTTTACTTCTTCATACAGCTCGTTCTCTTCTTTAACCATATGAAGAATATTAGTAATTATAAGTTGAAGTCTTTATTTATTCAACTATTTCTTACCAAACATTTTTGACCTTGATATATATTTAATAAAATGCATTTGTAACATTTTTTATTTCTATCTAACTTTCTAAAAATCCGTCCGGTTACTAGGACACTCCCCACTATAAACTTTTATTCTTCACTTCGCAAACATTCTTATTTCCAAAATTACCAATTGAATTTGTTGCTACTAATTTATTCATTCTGAGAAAATTTCTTCTTACTGCGTCCTTTATACGTGAAAAAATGTAATTTACATACATAACTTTTTGAAATTAAATTCTATAATTGTCATTTTATGGTTCATCACCAAAAGACGGGGGTGACATATAGATAAATGTACACTCCACTCCGAGTGGACGCTTTCCGCGGGCGAGAGCGAGCCTCCTCGGCAAGCCTGCGGGGTCTCACTTTCCTCGCTATTCCCGCTGGAGTCGCCACTCTCCGTTCCATGTATGAAAAATGATTCTTTTTCAAAAAATCAACCCCCTGTTACGGTGATGAACCCATTTTATTCTATTATTTCTCCTATTCATTTAACATCAGCTTTGTGATACGAAAAGAATATATGTAATCTGGACAGGCCGGTTCCGTTTGGAAAGACATGTAATTTTTCGTTAAATGCAATTTCTTTTCAACGTAGTTTCATGAATATTAAAAAACTACACAATATATATAAATCCATTTTAATTTTTCGATACTAAATTAAATCCTTGCTATGCAGAATAAA
>NZ_NVPR01000084.1 GCF_002551815.1 Bacillus sp. AFS098217 | reverse complement strand
ATATACGACATTATACTATATAAATCCATTTTCATTTTTCGAGATCTAAATCCATGCTATGCAGAATACAAAGTAACCTACACTCGTTTGCTCGTTCTGTTTTTACTTCGCATATGGTAGAAAAGGGCCCTGACCGCTTCTATGTATAGCCAGATGCTCTCTCCCACCTGAAAAAAGGGGTTTTATGTCGTTTTTTTAATTGATGTATATATAGTTACGATTTACCTAGTTTTAATTGCTTGTCTTTTACACCGAAAGAATATTTCAGCATTGGTGGTGTAATCATTGTTGTTAAAATAACGACAATAACAATTGCTGTAAAGTAGTCTTTTGCTAGTAGACCAGAAGCAAGTCCCTGTCCTGCAATGATAAGAGCAACTTCACCACGGGAAATCATGCCAGATCCGATAATTGTAGAAGACTGTAAATCAAAGCCTGTGATTCGTGCCCCAAATCCGCAACCAATTAGTTTTGTTAAGACAGCGATGATAGTTAATGCTAAGATAAACCATACTTTATCTCCAATACCTGCAAACGTAATGTTCATACCAATGCTGACAAAGAAGATTGGAACGAACATTGCATAAGCAATTGGTTCTACTTTCTTTTCAACTTCATGTTTGTAATCTGTCTGAGAAATGGCAATACCTGCTGCAAATGCACCGATAATTCCAGCGATTCCTAATAGTTCACCAAAATATGCGAAAGCAAAACAAATGATAAGAGCTGCACTAATAATAGATTCTGATACACGCAGTGGTGATAACCAGCGCATAATCATTGGAACACCTTTCCAGCCAATTAAGATAATAGCTGCGAAGAAGACAACTTTTTTCAAGATAATCACTGTTAAATTCACATCACCTGTGCCTAGGAAACTCATCGCAAAGGCTAGTAAAATAACTACAAGAATATCATCAAATACAGCTGCACCTAACATAGTTGTACTTTCTTTTGTTTTCATTTTACCTAAGTCGCGAAGTGTTTGTACGGAGATACTAACACTTGTTGCACATAGAAGTAATCCTAAAAAGACTGCATTAGCTTGTTCCATGCCAATTACAAGTCCTGCAACATAACCACCCACAAATGGCAGAACGATGCCCCCAACTGCAACCGCTAAAGAGGAATTACGGTTTTCATTTAGTTCTTTTAAGTCTGTTTCAAGTCCAGCCATAAACATAAGGAGAATAACCCCTACCTCACTTAACTGTGTGAGCAAATCTGAATTGTTAACCCACCCCAATACAGCAGGCCCAATAATAATACCGACGATCAATTTTCCAAGTACAGACGGTTGACCAAGCCTAACACTAATGTCACCAGCAATTTTTGTACTTAATAAAATTAACGCAATTTGAAAGAAAAATTCCATCTCATCTCTCCTTTTCATTTTTTGTTTTTATCATACGATTTCTCGGAGTGTGCTTAATGTAAAACAATATGTAACAAACATTAAACAAGAGGTCTTTATACAGGTTCTTTTGAACTTGTAATTTGAACTTGTAATAAATATATAATAAGTTTCAGAAAAAATCAATGTTAAATTGGCAGTTTTTTTGTTAGATGATTCATTTTGAATAAGGAATATATGCCTATATAATGAAGGGTAAGAAGAAAGAAGCTAGATTTTTTAGGAATAAATCTATTTGAAAGAAACGGAGCAGGAAACATGTTATTCAATCAACGTTTTACAATTGGAGAAATGGCAAAAATGCATAATATTCCAGAATCAACATTACGTTATTACGATGAAAAAGGTATTTTTCATCCATCCATTGTCGATCCGCAAACAAATTATCGGTATTACACCATTGATCAGTTTTCACTTTTAGATACAATCAAATTTTTACGTCAGTTAAATATTTCTTTAAAAGAAATAAAGAAGTATATTGATGAAAGAAATCCAACTTATGCTTTAAATCTACTTGAAAAACAGCAAGAGATGATGTTAAAGAAACAAAGGGAAATCGAATATGCATTGGCGAAAATGAAGCGTAAAATTGAGATGATGAAAGAAGCTACAGGGTCAAAAGCAAATCATGTCATATTTAAAAAATTGCCAAAGAGAAAAATTACGGCGCTAGCTATTGCACCGAATATAACAGATGATATGTTTGAGTATTATATACATTCACTTCAAAAAAATATGAAGCAAATAGATGATAGTGTATTTTCAGGAGATCTTGGGGTGACAGTATCAAAAGAAGCATTGTTTCAAAATGAATTCCAATCATATAATCGTGTTTTTATTTTGCTTGATTATATGCCGTTTCAAGTGACGACTTCAGATGCTATTAAAGAGGGGATGTATGCTTGCTCTTATCATCATGGGCCGTATGAAAAAACGGATGAAACTTACAAGGAGTTATTAAGAGGCATTGAAAAGGAAGGATATGAAGTATCCGGAGATGCAATTGAACTTGCTTTAATTGATTGGTCTGTGACAGAAAATCCAGAAGATCAAGTAACGGAAATACAAATTCCTGTCGTAAAAAAGAAATAGAATGCAGTAGCTAAGAAAAATTGCATTTTTTACTTCTCTCTTGACCTTCAAGTTACTTTAAGGTTTAAAATGTGAGCAGAGAGTCGTAAAGGAGCAATTTAAAATGGAAACAACAGAGAGATTAAGAGAAGAACCAATAAAACGTTTGTTTATTTCGTATTTAATACCAGCTGTTCTTGGAATGGTATTAATGTCAGTTAATATTATGATTGATGCAGTGATGATTAGTAGGGGAGTAGGAGCGAATGGCTTGGCCGGAGTAAACGTTGCCGTTCCAGCCTTTTCAATCTTTTTTTCTATCTCATTATGGATTGGTATGGGCGGGGCAACACTGTATTCCATTGCATTAGGTGAAAATAAAATAGAGCGAGCGAGATCTATTTTTACACAATCCATGACAGTAGCAGTTATAATTGTAGGTATTTTAATGGCTATTTGTTTATGGAAAATAGAAGATTTAGCTTATTTATTTGGAGCAAATGATGTAATCTTGCCGTATGCTTTAGATTATTTACAAGTATTGTTAACATTTGGGATGATATATGTTTTAGAAAATGTTTTGAGTACGTTTATCCGTAACGATGGGAATCCAAATTTAGCAATGGCTGGTCTTGTTATAACAGCTTTATTAAATATCGTATTTGATTATGTCTTTATCTTTATATTTGGCTGGGGTGTAACAGGAGCAGCGGCAGCGACTATCCTCTCAGCAGCAATTGGTTTTCTTGTTTTATTAAGTCATTTCTTTAGAAAAAGTAGTATTTTAAAATGGACGAAATTTCATTTTGAATGGGAGACAGTCAAACAAATTATGGTGATTGGTTTTCCAAGTTTTACAACTGAAATAACAGTAGCGATTGTAACAATTGGTTTCAATATAGCCTTTATTCAATATGCAGGAGAATTAGGAGTTGCCTCCTATGCGATGGTAAATAGCATTCATTCCATGACATTGTTATTGTTCTTTGGTGTTGGAGCAGCATTACAACCAATTGCAAGTTTTCATTATGGTGCAAATTTATCTGAAAGATTAAGGGAAGGATTAAGCCTTGCCGTAAAAATAGCAGTTGCACTTGGGTGTGCAGCAATTGTGATTGGTTTATTCTTTGGGAAATATCTGATTGGTTTATTTGATGTTCAATCAACAGAATTATTTCAATTAACGATAACGGGAATTAGCCTTTTCTTTATTCAATATGTATTTTTAGGTTATAACATCGTGTATGGAGAGTATTTTCAGTCGGTAAGACAAACGAAGAAATCAGTCTTTATTATTTTGAGTCGTGGTTTATTGTTCATTATTCCGCTACTATGGATGATGCCAAAGTTGTTCGGAGTAAATGGAATTTGGCTTGTCATGCCAGTTGCAGAGCTATTAACAGCGATTATTGTATTTGGGATGAACCGTATGAAGCATCCTGTACCATTACGAATCATGGAGGAAAAACAAGCATCATAATGAAGAAATCCCCTTAACCGTTTAAGGGGATTTCTCATTTTTCAGCGTAATCGTAAAGGAGCCATCTGTTTCTTGAACGGAAGCAAAAGCGATATTTTGTATATCTTTCACGCCTTTATCGAGTAACTCTTTATGGAGCCATTTTTCATTTTTGTGGATTAGTTTTAAATTATCGTGTTGGATCTGTGCATCAACGATAAGGGCAATTGGTAACCCAGCATATTTGACATCAATATGCATATCTTTTGGAGTAAGAGGAACAAGCTCTCTTTTAGGTAAAATACTAATGGCACCATTTGCTTCTAAAATAGCATATTCAATTTCATGCACGCTAGGATATCCTGCTACGCGAAGATTAGAAAGTAATTCGGCGATTGGATATCTGCTTTTCTTTAAATTTTCAAAAATAATATCTCCATGTTTAATTAAAATAATGGGATGCCCCAGGATGAAACGATTGAGTTTATTGAGTAGACTTAGCTTTGTGATCAAAAGATGGAGGCATGTAATGACACTCATACCGACAATAGCTTGCAAAGCACCATCAACCGGCATTGCTTGAAAAGCAAAATAGGATAAAAAGATAATGGCTCCAAAATCATGTGGTGTAAGCTGTGCGAGTGCGGATTTTCCTAGCAATTTAAGTGATATGAGAAATAATAAAAAGAAGAATGTTACATTACATAAAAAAACAAACAATGTTTACACCCCTTCATATAAAGCTCCCATTACAAAATATACTTTATTCACTATGCCCTTATTTATTATAAATATTACTTTTTAAGGTTGAATTATATATACATCAATTAAAAAAAAGATATAAACCCCCTCTTTTAGGTGGGAGAGAGCATCTATTCATGCGTAGAAGCGGTTAGGGCCTTTTTCTGCCATATGCGAAGTAAAAACAGAACGAGCAAACGAGTATAGGGTACTTTGTATTCTGCCTAGCAGGGAGTTAGATGTCAGAAAATTAAAATAATTTGTATAGATTGAATTGGAAATCGAATCTATACAAATAACTAGAGGAATATTATGATGAGAAAATAGAAAAAAATAGGAGTATACGTAAATGTTAAAGAAGAAAAAAATGATTAAGTATAGCTTAATTGTAATGATGATTATAGTAGGTTATATGGGGTTCTTACAATATAACATTTATAAGCATGGTCATATGAAGGCACCAGATGATGCAGATTATATGATTCTGTTAGGTGCAAAGGTGAAAGGAACAGAGCCTTCTTATTCTTTACAATATCGCATTGATCAAGCGGCGGAGTATTTAAAAACACATGAGCAAACAATTGTAATTGTGTCCGGTGGTAAAGGAAAAGGCGAAGATATTTCAGAAGCATTAGCTATGAAAAAAGGGTTAATAAAACAAAGCATAGCGGAAGACAGAATTATAATAGAAGATCGTTCGACAAATACAGATGAAAATATTAAATTCTCAAAGTCTCTTATTCCAGCAAATAAGAAAAAAGGAATGATTGTTACGAATGACTTTCATATGTTTCGTGCAAAAAAAATTGCTGAAAAACAAGGTTTAAAAGTAGAGGGACTTCCTGCAAAAACACCAAAACCAATTATCATTCAGTCGAATGTGCGAGAATACTTTGCGATTACACAATATTGGCTAACCAATCGAATATAGCGATAAAACTTTACAATTGTAGGGATTTATTATTTCGTTTTGAATATTGCTAAAGGCATTAAAGTTTTGAGTGCAGCTTAATATGATAGAGTTGAAAAAGGGCGATTCGGTAAGAATTTGCCCTTTTTGTTTAGGGGGGGAAGTTTGTTTTAACATAGGTGATATGGATGATTGGAATATAGAAGTGACAGATCGAAACAGTTTGCTGGGCATATAAGTTGTGAATATTGAAACAGATGTGTTAATTTTTCAGTATGAAGAAGAAAAGGGAGTGATTTTGATGAATGAGATAATACATAAGATGGAACAACACGTTTCAGTCCGTAAATATAAAAATGAACCGATTCCAAGAAATATAGCTGAAAGAATGGTACAAGTAGCTCAACATGCCGCATCATCACATTTTGTTCAAGCGTATTCGGTTGTTTATGTAACAGATGAATCATTAAAGGCACAATTAGCAGAGCTATCTGGAAATCGTCATGTGAAAGATTGTGCGGCTTTCTTTGTTTGCTGCGCAGATTTAAAGCGTTTAGAAATAGCTTGTGAGAAACACGGGACAGAGATTAAACATGATACTACAGAAAACTTTATTGTAGCTACAGTAGATGTATCATTGTTTGCGCAAAATTTAGCGCTCGCTGCAGAATCACTAGGGTATGGTATTTGTTATATTGGTGGAATTCGGAACAATCCAGAAGAAGTTAGTGATATACTTCATTTGCCAGATAAAGTATATCCGGTATTTGGGATGACAGTTGGAGTACCAGATGAAAGCCATGCAGTAAAGCCACGCTTGCCAGTTGAAGCAATTTTACATGAAAACGCATATGACGAAAATAAATATGATGAATTACTAGCAGAATATGACCAAACAACGAATGAATACTATAAGGGAAGATCTACCAATCAAAAGGATGTAACATGGACAGGATCAATGAGTGCTTTCATGTCAAAAGAGAAGCGATTACACATGAAGGAATTTTTGAGTAAAAAAGGGTTTAATAAAAAATAAAGTTTGAAAAGCAGATCTGCCTTCGATTGCTGTCACAGAGAGTGTAGGATTTGTAAATCTTTTTGATTATGTTGTATATGAATATCGGTTTTGATTCATGAAGAAAAGCGGCTTATTTAGAGCCGCTTTTCTTTATGAATGTATTGTATGTAGCAGAGATTTTTCTAAATTGACATGTTCAGCACGAATAGAACACTCGAGCCATGCAGAAGCAATATTTTCAAATATATGAGGTTCGCCTGTTGTGAAAAAGCGATGTTGTAAAAAGCATGCTTATACACATGCTATCGAATAGAGGAAGAATTGTCGTATAGCTTTCCGCTATAAAATAGAAACAGCCATATAAAACTAACAAAAATACAACATACAGCTAGAACACTACCGATTACTTGAGGAGAAATTCTTTCTAGAAGTAATCCCGTAATAAACATAGAGAGCTGTATAAGTGAGCCGTAAATTGAGTAATGAAATGCAAATACTTTGCCGACCATCTCTTCTTTCGTATAGGTTTGTAATAATGTTGTATCGAGTGGAACTATTATTCCTCCAGCAATTCTCATACCTAGTAGTGTAAAGATGCCAATAATAAGTTGATCGGAAAGAACGAAACCGAGAAAGAAAATTCCTTGCCACAAATAAGCCCAGCCAAATGCTTTTTTCATTACTTTCTCATTTGAGCCAATATAAAGATTGACAAGTAAACTTCCAACCATAAGTCCAGCACCCTGGACAGTATATAAAACGCCAATTCCAGTATTCCCTGCATGAAAGATACTTTCGGCGTAGATTGTTAAAAGCAGCTGATAGGCGCCGCCAATAATGCCCCATGAAATCCCAACGAGAATTAAAGCC
Source organism: Bacillus sp. AFS098217 (assembly GCF_002551815.1). GTDB lineage: Bacteria > Bacillota > Bacilli > Bacillales > Bacillaceae_G > Bacillus_A. The sequence goes on along the minus strand of NZ_NVPR01000084.1, from coordinate 1,609 downwards.
ATGATAACCTTTTGCCGTAATATGTATGTATAGCCTTCTTTTATATCTGTAAAAAATGGTGCCTTCGTTTTAGATGTTTCAGTAAAAGGAATGGTTGTCTTAAAAATAAAAAAGGCAGAAAGTAAGAAAGAAATACTATTGATAAAAAAAGCAGCTTCTACACTTAGGATCTGAGCGGTAATTCCGCCCAGTGAAGCACCAATGATAGCCATAAAACCATTCATTGTACTAGAAAGAGAGTTTGCGGTTACTAAATGGTTTTGCTTTACAACTCTTTTCATAGAAGATTGTTTGGCTGGTTCGAATAAGCAGGAAAGCACTGCCAATATGATATTAGCAATAAAAATGATTTCAATTCGGTAGATTGCTAACAAATAAGTAAGGACAATCACTCCGCGTAAAATATCGGTTACGATCATGATTTTCTTTTTTGAAAAACGATCTACAATTACACCGATGAAAGGGCTGAGGAGCAGCTGTGGCAAACTTTTGCTCATAAAGGTTAACGCAAGCATGAAAGAAGATTGCGTTACACTATACACGAGTGTTAATAATGCAATGGTGTGAAACCAATCTCCAAGTACACTTAATGTTTGCCCATAAAAGAGTTTTGTAAAATCACTATTTTGTTTTAGGAGATTACGATATGTGATAGTTTGCGATGACATAGGGATCAGCTCTCTTTTCCTAACAATGGTTGTACTTGTCTTTTCCATTCACTTAAATATATCTTATTCATATTTGCTAATTCAAAAGGCAGGCTTGCCGAGGAGGCTCGCTCTCGCCCGCGGAAAGCGTCCACTCGGAGTGGAGTGTACATCTATCTATATGTCACCCCCGTCTTTTGGTAATGAACCATTAAATTACATCTTTTGTTTTTAATGTTAAACGATATATTGCCAATTTAAATCATGAAAAAGAATGGGATTGTCTCATACAAAAGTATGAAAAAATAGTGTATTTCAATAACAGTAAATTACAATTTATGAATTTTTTAAGAAATATTCATTTTTCTATTTTTTTATATGTAAAGATGAATTATACTTTAAAAAGTAATAATATGGGAAAAGGGAGTTTTTGTATAGAGATGGAGATGAGACAATTACAAGATAAAATAGAAGATCAAAAACAAGAGTTAAGTGTACTTGTTGCTAAATATGGATTAGCTCATGATAAAGTTGTATTATTTAGTCGAGATTTAGATATACTAATTAATAGGTTTATGAATGAACAGAAAAATGATGTGACATTGTGTGGGCAGTTAACGAGATAAATAGGGATCAATTCAACTGTTTGGTAGTTACAAACAATTAACATCTCTATTAATGTATATTCTGATTAATAGTTTATTGGGTAGGAAAACATGGTGAGGAATTTTCTGAAGGCGTATCGTATAAAAAAAATTGTGAAATATATAGATCCATTTTAATTTTTCGGCATCTACATCCTTGCTATGCAAAATAAAAAGTAACCTACACTCGTTTGCTCATTCTGTTTTTACTTCGCATGTGGCAGAAAAAGGCCCTAACCGCTTCTATGCATGGCCAGATGCTCTCTCCCACCTAAAAAGAGGGGTTTTAATGTCATTTTTTTAATTGGTATATATAAA
>NZ_NVPR01000083.1 GCF_002551815.1 Bacillus sp. AFS098217 | reverse complement strand
TTCTGTTTTCACTTCGCATGGGGCGGAAAAAGGCACTGACCGCTTCTATGCATGGCCAGATGCTCTCTCCCATCTAAAAGAGGGGGGGGTATGTCGGTTTTTTAATATACATTTGTCATTCTTATCCATTTCGATTACAATGAACCTAGCAAATAAAGAATCTCGTTATCACAGGGGGAGCCTCGTTGCTGAGAGGGAACACTTCGTTCCGACCCTTAGAACCTGTTAGTTAATGCTAACGTAGGAATTGTGCAAACGTCGAAATACATATACCTCATTATTTTCTATTCACGTATTTCATCTCTCCCTATGGTACATTATTCTTTTTTGTGCAATTTAGATTTAGGGGGAATAACAAAATGCGTAACACCAATTTACAAGCGATGATTGAATCTGCAATCCTTGCAGCCTTCGCCTTGATCATCGATATCTTACCACTATCAATTAAAATTCCAACAGGCGGTTCCATTTCATTTGCTATGATTCCTATTTTTATTATCGCTTACCGCTGGGGATTCAAAATGGCTTTCTTAGGCGGCTTAATTTGGGGACTATTACAAATCGTAGTCGGCGATGCTTCTATTTTAACGCCTACGCAAGCATTCATTGAATACTTCATTGCATTTGCTTTTATCGGTTTTGCTGGTTTATTCCATCGTCCAATTCAAAAAGCACTCGGAACATATAGCACTAGTAATGAACAATCTGATCTTGGCAGCCGCAAAGACAAACCTTCATCAAAAAGTAACCAAGGGAAAAAAGTACTTGGTTATATGATCCTTGCTACATTCGTTGGTAGCTTTGCACGTTACTTCTGTCACTTTATTGCCGGGATTATCTTCTGGGGACAATATGCACCGAAAGGTCAATCTGCTGTCCTATATTCATTGATCGTGAACGGTAGTACAATGCTTGCTTCTTTCACGCTATGTACAGTACTACTAATCCTTTTATTTACAACTTCACCACACTTATTCAAAAACGCTGGTGCATATTATATGAATTCCAAAAATAAGAGCGCCTAAATGGTGCTCTTATTTTTCTAATAACGAATTAGATAAGTAATATCCATACATGCAAAAAGCATCGTAGATTTTCTCTACAATGCTTTTTAAGTGTCTCAGTGTCTAATTGTTACTTTCCTGTGATTTCAGAATAGGAGAGTCCAAAGCGGTAACTAACTGTCTTGTCTCAGTTTTCTTTAAGTGATTTATGACGTTACACTTACGATGTTGAAAGGCCCATGCTTTAATCGGGTTTGTGAAGATGATTCTTTGCTCTTTATTAGGGGTCTCTTCCTCAAATTTACAACTTTCGCTCCATTTACACCACTTCATTGTAAACTGTGAAGAAAAATGATCGTCTTCTCGATCAAACAAGTGCGAAAGGCTCATCTCTTCATCTAGTATCAGGGTGTTACTAGTTAATAAGAAAGCAAAGGTCATCCAACGTCTCTCCATTCCCTCCTACTCCTTTTCACATATAGTGCCTAAAGCTTACTTTACCTAAAATGTATTTGCCTTTTCCCTTACACTTATGAGTTTATCCAAAAAACTACTACTCAACTATCGATTTATCTTACAAATTACCTTACACTTTTGTAAGAAATGAAAAAACCTCTATCTTTTTTGACTTTTCCTTCACTATCCTTTACAGTCGAAATATTCATGAGTTTTACATTGTAGGAGGATTATAATGAAAATCGAAATAAAAGACACTTTAATCTCTGAAGAAGCATTGCAAGCAAAGGTTAAAGAACTAGCACTTCAAATTGAGCGTGATTTTGAAGGAGAAGAACTCGTTGTTATTGCTGTATTGAAAGGTTCTTTCGTATTTGCGGCTGATTTAATTCGTCACATTAAAAATGAAGTAACAATCGATTTTATCTCTGCATCTAGCTATGGTAACCAAACAGAAACAACTGGAAAAGTGAAATTATTAAAAGATATCGATGTAAATATTACAGATAAAAACGTAATTGTTGTAGAAGACATTATCGATTCTGGCTTAACACTTCACTTCTTAAAAGACCACTTCTTTATGCATAAGCCAAAAACACTAAAGTTCTGTACATTACTTGATAAACCAGAACGTCGTAAAGTCGATTTAAAAGCAGAATATGTAGGCTTCCAAATTCCAGATGAGTTTATCGTTGGTTACGGCATTGACTGTGCAGAAAAATATCGTAACTTACCATACATCGCTTCAGTTGTAACAGAAAAATGAAACCATATATAACTTCCATCAAATTTTGATGGAAGTTTATTCATATTATCCTGTTGCTTTGAAATAAAGTTTGATTAAAAGCATCTTATAAACACGTATTTATGCAATTCCATTACGCATATATCCTCCCAGCCTTTTTTCTACAACTAAGAACATAGGCTGGCGGAAAATTAAACCAAACCCTTTTCAATAAAATTTCTGGGAAAAAGGTTTGTATAAATCCTTTTTTTACAAGCGAATATTGGAATGTGATAAACTCACCATTCTCTTGTAATGCCTCCATCACATTATTTAAAATTCGTAACGATACTTCTTGTGGTAATGAAGTAAATGGTAATCCCGATAATACATAATCAACCTTCTCTATTTGTAATGCCTTTATATATTTCTTTATGTTTTCAGCTGATCCATGTATAACCAAAACATTTGGATCGTCCGCGAACTGCTTCTGTAACTTTTTGAAAAAAACTTCATTAATTTCAATCAGAATAAATATTGTATGTTCTTTTTTTCTTTTTATAATTTCTCTTGTGAATACTCCTGTTCCAGGTCCTAATTCTACAATGTACCGTGCTTCCTCAAAATTAATCGCATCAACCATCTTTTTCGCTAATATGTGAGAACTAGGTGCGATAGCCCCAGTTTTTTTCGGATGTTTAATAAATTCGGTTAAAAACGTAATAAGTTGCATCTAACCTCTCTCCGTTCATTCGGTATTGTCTAATACGCCTCCAAATATAACTATTATTTTTTAAGAAATATCATGGGATTTTCTTAATATTTTATGAAGAAATGTAAAAAAGCTTTGTGCATTTACACAAAGCTTTTTCTCTATTTACGAATAAATAAAACAGCTATTGCTCATCACAATAGCTGCTGCTTTCATTACTTCGCACTCACGATCTTGTAATAAGAACGAACTGTTAAGAAATAATATCCAATATAAATCACGCTATACACACCGATACTCATGAATAATGGAATTAGGATTTCATATGGCATTAACGTTGATAAACCTTTTAATGCAAATAAACTGTGACAAATCCCTACTACTAATGGAATTGCAAAGATAAAGCTTACTTGTTTTGCAATTGCCTTTTTCATTTCTCGTTTTGTAACTCCGACTTTGCGAAGTACAATGTATCGATCACGGTCTGCATTCGCTTCTGTTAATTGCTTGAAGTAAATGATAGAACCTGTTGCTAGTAAAAAGACTAAACCTAAGAACAAACCGATAAACATCATTAATCCTGTTGCTTCCAGCATACTGTGGAAACCAGTGTAAAAATCATTGAAAGGTAACGCAACTTCTGACTCTCCGATTGGCATCACTTTCTTTAATTTCTCTGTCAGCACTTTACTATTCTTTTCATCTTTCACATCAATATTTTTAACAATACGTGTCTCGGCCACTGCTTTCGCACTGTTATATACTTCATCTGGTACAATGACGAATAATTCACCTAAGTTTGTTATATTACGCCCTTCAGCACCTTGAATCGTTAATGTTTCCGCCCTATTTCCAATTGGAAATACTGCTTTGTTCCCCTTATATACCGTACTAAATTCATAGCCTTCCATATACATGCCATCGTATACAAAAGCTTCATCGGCAGCTAAACTAACCTCATCTATATCCATTTTCTTCGCCAATTTATTAAATGCTGATTGCGATACAAGCTGATATTTCTCAGTAACTAAATAATTCGCATTCATACCCATATCTACTTTTTCGCCTTCAAACTTACCTTTAACAGGAACCATTTCTATTTCGAATTGGTTCGTTACGGGATGATTTTCCTTCTCTTCATTTAAAATTGCATTTACTTTATTATCAAGTGCTGCATCCTTTTTCTCGTAAGAATAACTGTGCGGCGCATAATCTTTCGTTTGTTTAAATGTATTGTAATACATCGTTACAGATGTACCAACCGCTGTTAATGTTACCGCACTTAATACTGCAATTGTTGCTAATGACTTTGCATTTCCTTTAATACGGTACAACAGCTGCGACGTTGTTATCATATTCATTCCATTATAGAATGACGATTTTTTGTTTCTCGCTCTTTTTAAAACGAATACTGTAAAGAACATAAACAATAAATATGTGCCAAGTACTGTTGCAAGTAAAATATAAAATGCAACCATCATAAAGTCAGCATATTTAGCGGCCTTCATAAATGTTAGTGATAAGAAATAACCAGAACCAATTAAGAAGACTGAAATCAATGCCATAATAAACGAACCTTTTGGCATCGTTTCTCCTTCACGTTCTGCACGGAAAAGTTCGATTAATTTAAAGCGATAAATTAATCGATATCCTTGAAGTGATGTATACAATATAATTACGAAGAAAATGATTGCTGTATCAATAATTGCGGACATTGGTACTTCAAAATGAACATGTAAGTTTAATCCCATCATGCTTATTAACAATTCAAGGAATAACTTCGAAAGTACACTACCAATTGCAATCCCAATTACTAATGATATGAATCCCATTAGCATATTTTCATAAAATAACATTTTCCCAATTTGTCTTTTACGAATTCCTAGTAATGAATATAATCCAACCTCTTTTTTACGCTTACGTGTAAAGAAGCCGTTAGAATATATAATAAATACTGCTACGAAAATAATAAGCATCACACTTGATACTTGGAAGGCTCCACTAATTTTCTTAGAACCTTCCGCCGCTTTTTCCATTTGTGAGTTATACTCTAGCGCCTTAAATGTAAAATAAATAACGATGCTAAAAATCATAGATGTAAAATATAAAAAGTAATCCTTAAAGTTCCGCTGTATGTTGCGGAGGGCAATGCTAGATAACGTCATCCATTGCACCTCCGGAAATTGCGGACATTACGTCGACTACTTGTTGGAAGAATTGTTTGCGAGTTAATTCCCCGCGGTGTAATTCTTTATATAACTCGCCGTCTTTAATGAAGATAACGCGTTTACAATAACTTGCGGCAAATGCATCATGCGTTACCATTAAAATTGTTGAATTATCATATTCATTTAATGACTTCATACTTTCTAATAAATCTGTTGCTGATTTGGAATCGAGTGCTCCTGTTGGCTCGTCTCCAAAAATCATACTTGGATTTGTAACGATTGCACGCGATGCTGCGCAGCGCTGCTTCTGGCCGCCTGACACTTGATATGGAAATTGGCTTAAAATATGATCAATACCGAACTTCTTCGCTATTTCAAGAACACGGCGATCAATTTCACTTGTTTTCACTTTTGATAGTGCAAGTGGCAATGCAATATTCTCTTTCACCGTTAGCGTATCTAATAAGTTATAATCTTGGAAAATGAATCCTAAATGATCACGGCGGAATAATGCCAATTTATCATCATTCATTTTCAAAATGTCTTTTCCATCAATTAAGATCTCACCGCTCGTTGCATTATCAATTGTAGAAAGAACATTTAAAAGTGTTGTTTTACCAGATCCAGAAGGCCCCATAATTCCAACGAACTCACCTTCTCGAACTTGTAAGTTAATACCTTTTAATGCTTCAAATTTATTTCCGCCTGTATCATATACTTTTTTAATATTTTTCGCTTCTAATACTGTTTTCATCTCTATATCCCTCTCTTCATCTATTCTCTATTTTCACTATATCTAACTTCTACTCTTGCCACTATGGATGTTTCTTACACAAACATGACAGTTATGTAAGGCCATTTAGCAGAAGAAACATAAATTTAACTTTATGAAATAACTACTTTGTTACTATAACACTGGGATAAATAGCCAGCTATTCATTCTCCTTACATGAATATTACATTTCTGTAAGGTAAAAAAATCGGTGCTGATGATTCAGCACCGATTTCCTTGCGAAAGAGCAATATGAATGAAAAAAGAAACGAGAAACATAACTGTTATAGCATTACATATGGAAAGGATCCTTTTTCAGCATCATGACTTTCACTCTATCATTCTTTAATTGGTAATTGTAATCGAAACGTGGTTCCCCTACCTACTTCACTTTCCACATGAATGGTTCCACCGTGTGACTCAGCAATCCATTTTGCTATCGACAAACCGATTCCATTGCTGCCTAAATCCCTTGATCTTGCTTTATCTATCCGATAAAACCGATCAAAAATACGTGGCAATTGCTCTTTTGGGATGCCTATTCCTGTATCCTCTACGATCATTTCTACTGTTTTTCCTTTTTGGTGAACTTTTAGATAGACAGAGCCGCCTTGTTTGTTGTATTTTACAGCGTTATCTATCAAAATGTATAACAATTGTGTAATTCTTTCTTTATCTCCTATAACAGGACATGACGAAGATGTCACAAGAACAATCGTTACTTCTCTTTGATCGGCCAATAGTTGAAAAGAGCGAACTAGCTGTTCTAACACTGTATACAAATCAAAGGAACTCAACCGAATGTCTAATATTCCTGAATCCGAACGAGCAATCGTCAATAAATCCGCTATCAACTTCGTCATTCTTTTCACTTCATCTTTCATATCATGAAAAATTTGCTGTGAAAAAGGGGATAATCGTTCTTTCTCCTCGACCTCAATCACTTCTAATGACGATTGCATAATCGACAGTGGCGTCCGCAGTTCATGAGATGCATCACTGACAAATTCTTTCTGACGTTGAAAGGAATGCAAAATTGGAATCATCGCTTTTCCAGCCATGAAGTAACCGAGCCATAAGGATAAGATAAGGAACAAGATGGAAAGACAAGATAATACTAAGAGAAATTGATCCAAGACTTGTTGTTGAGCTGTTACATTCGTTCCTGCAATGATGGTTCCAAAATGCTTACCTTGCTCTTCAACAGAAAGACCAGCAAATAAAATGTCTTTTTTAGTACCAGTTTGATCTACTATCATCTCCTTGCGCACTTCCACATGACGAGGCTTCCACTCTTTCATTTCATCACCTAAAGCAGCTGTTACGTACGGTAAACTGTTATCGGCATCCATGATTTGTCCATCTTTCGAAAGAATATAATAAAATGTTTGCATATCTGTATAAGGGTGTTTGTCTCTTTCATTGTCGTTATCTATGTAATTTTGCTGATTTAGTAAATCGTTCTTATGTTCTGCCCATTCTTCCTTGACGAGCTGTATCACTGCCTCCCGCTGATATTTAATGATGGAAGATGATACAAGCATATATGCAATGAAAATAAAAGAAAGCAGAAAAATCATCATTAACCCCGTAAATAAAATGGTTAAACGCCGCCTTGTTTTAAAAAACATGATGCTTTACCAGTCTGTATCCTACTCCGCGGATATTATGAATGAGGCGCTCTCCTTCAGGAGTCTCCACCTTTTTTCTCAATAACCGAACGAGTGCATCAAGATTATTGTCTGACACATCAGCCTCAATTCCCCATATTTTATCCAATAATACATCCCGCGGTAATATTTGTTCAGGATTCGACATTAAAATGTTGAGCAGTTGATATTCTTTTGGTGATAATTGAATTTCCTGCTCTTTGCGGCAAACTTTATGATTCACACGGTCTAGTGTGAGTTCACCAACTTTCAATACATTATTTATAAAGGGGATGTTCCCTCTTCGTTCTAAAGCTCGAACTCTCGCAAATAACTCTTCAAACTGAAATGGCTTCACAATATAATCATCCGCCCCTGCATCTAGTCCTTCTACTCGATTTAATACATCATCTTTTGCTGTTAACATTAAAATCAGTCCCTGAAAATGATTATTCCGTAGTTGTTTGCATACATCAATTCCGCTGACCTCTGGCATCATCCAATCAAGAAGTACCAAGTCATATAGAGTAGAAAATATATAATCAAGCGCACTAGCCCCATCTGTTACCCAATCGACAGTATGCTTTTCCTTACCCAACATATGAACAATTAAACGACCAAGCTTCTTGTCATCTTCTGCTAATAAAATATACATTATCCCAACATCTTCCTTTTTCTTTTTATTATACACACAAATAGGTAGAAAAAAGAAAGAGATTTATTATATTTCATTGAATATTCTAATTACGAATAACGCAACTACCACTACGAAAGTAGCTGAATAAAAAATCACCATCCATAATGCGCCTGTATCCGTTCCAATCATGATTCCATGAATGAAAGCGAGTAAATATCCAGGAATAGCAAGATAATGAATCGCTCGCCACCACTTCCTTCCTATTTTTTTCATGACATCTGAGGAGATAAAAAGAAACAACAGTATATACAACGCAATCGTTCCTACTCCAGATGCGACTGTTTTGTAATTGGCCGTAAATGGAATAACAATTTCACTTAGAGTATATGAAACATACTGATCAAACAACAGCATGAGCGCATGAAAAAAGGCGAAAAGTAAGCTGAACCAGCCAGCCGTTTGATGAATGATTAATAGCATCGGTTGCCGCGTTTTCGTAGCTATTTTTCCTTTATACATTAATCCAGCTACATTTGAGATGAACAGCAGCAAATAGGCTGTGATCCCTGCTGACCGTATCCACTCCCACGTCGAATATAAGGTTCCCATTAAAACATCATCTTCTTCGTATATCGTTTAATTGTAGCACTAACTTTCACTTTTCCGTTTTCATCAATAATGACGGCTGCAGCGTGAGGAAAGTGCTCCAGCATCCATAGAATTCCTTCATGAAAGGAAAGGATGCATAATACTTTAGCAATCACTTCTGATTCAGCTGTACTTTTTGCAAAGACTGTTGCCTGTATAACATCACTTTCGGCCTGTAAACCGGTCTGTCCATCTAATAAGTGATGGCGAACGAAAGAACCTTGTTTCCATGATCGATGTTTTTTATTAGAAGTAGCCATGCACCCTTGCAAAAAATAAAATTGAGCAATATCTCTCTCTTCTTTTTCCGGATCTGCAATCCCTATGACTTTCTCCTGATTCCCCCAAACGGTAAGATCGCCTCCTGCATTGAGAATTCCGTTTACAACCCCTGCTTGCCTCATTAATCTTGCACCTCTATCAACCACCCAGCCCTTTCCAATCCCTCCTAAGTCAACTTTTTCTGAAGTTTGTTTCACGATTGCACTTGCATGATGGTCAAACTGAAAGGAATTGCAATCTCCCTTTCCTATGTCATTGTCTATAGTGCTCCCAACATCTGTTATTTGATCAAAAGATCGGTCATATCCCATTCGTTCCATTCTTCTCGCCATTAAGGGATTGAAATAATAATCCGTCATTTCAGCATAACGAATGGCTTCTTTCAGAACATCAAAAAGAATAGGGCTCACTTTAATTTTTGCACCGATCGGAGCACGATTGACCATTGCTAACTCATTGAAATTGAGAAAACGCGAACAAATAGATTCAAATGCAAAAAAGCATTCTTTTAATTTTCTGCTCCAACTGCTATTCCAAGGGGCATCTCCCTTAACCTGTACTTCGGTGTTCATAGCTCGAAAGGAAAATGAATATTCACCATCCATCGTTAAGACCTCCTTGTACGAGTTTCCGCCTGCTGTTTCCTAGTATTTTTACCTTTTGGAGTCAATGTGGCCGCTGTATTAGAGGTATCTATTTCCCAATTCCCTTCTTCCCAATCCAAAGTAGAAATCCATTGTTCTCTCTCGGTCTTTTCTGTTTCTTTTAATTCCTTAATATTGGATATGGAATAGTTGTCTCTTCTCGTATTTACTGAAGGATCTTCCTTTTGATTAGTCGAATTTTCCTCTTGTACAACATTTAAGAAAACCGCAAGAGAACTGATACTACCAATCCCTACTACCCATTTCAACCATTTTTGTTTAGCCATTTTGATTCACCCTTGCCTTCAGCAAAATCGTCTGATTTTCATTCCATGTTATATCCCACCCTAATGCATTCGCTATAACACTAACCGGCACGTATATTTTGCTATTGTATGTAATAGCAGCCGTTGGCATCGGTGTTTTATACATATCTTCATACACAGCCCGTGAGCCTTCTTTAAAAATCAAATGCTTTTTCTGCTGAATAACCTCAACTGTAGAGATTCGGCGGTATTCATAAACCTCGGCTCCTAAATAAACAGCTACTTCTTGTACGGGGACAAGTATTTGCCCCTGATAGGGCAACACCTCTAACAAACATTCTTTTTCATTCTCTTTTTGCATCCTTATTTGTTGCTGAGTCGTTATAGGACTTTGTTCGTAAGCAATACTAAGAGCAGATAATTTTGACCATGTATGCCAAACTTCTTTCTGTGTATTTACTGTTTGTTTTTCATAGCCTTCCTCCGATTCATGACCTTCCTTTTTCTTGTGTTTCTCATGTTTCTCGTGTTTTTCATGGTCCTTATCGTCATCCGCATAGCTTCCTTGTTGAGGTATGAATATAAAAACAAAGAGCAACAAAAACGTTAGTAATTTATTGTTCCTTTTCATATTTCTCTCTCCTCTACCTTATCGATAACTTGAATATAAAGAATGAAACTGAAAATAAAATGAAAACTTTAAAATCGTGTTAATTGTTTAAAAGGATAAAGTCCTTCAATTCTTGAAAAAACGAAAAGCCGTTCTTCCAAATGGAAAAACGGCTTTTCGTTTCTTTTATAAATTTGAATTTGGAGACAGCTTTTTACACTAACATTTCACTTTATACTTCTTTTAGATTCATTGTTATACAATACTGCAGTCATAATCGAAATCATTACAACAACTACAAAAGTAAACACCCTATAGTTTGATATCACAGCCGTACCTACTAGCAAAGCAGGAATGCCCGCTATAATCATACCTCCAAGCATGCCAAGAGCAGATCCCACACTTTGTTTCACCACTTGTGTTTCGGAAACCCAGTCGTAATAAGCGAATCGATTATTAATAAAAATACCCCATACTGCTGAAAAAAATGAATATGTGATAGGAGTTATTATGATTAAAATGGAAGTCCAAATATCCGGCTTTAAACCTATTATCATCAGTATAGTGCTAATAATCGATGCCGGAATGCTTAATGAAAGATTCATTAGAATTTTACTATCATAAATCATTTTAGGGGTAAGAGGTAGTGACTTGATAATCCATACGTTTTTCCCCTCTAACGACAATGACACACAAGTTGTACATGTCATGGAAATCATCGCTGAAATAGCAAACGGTGCAATTTTTTGGAGAATTGTTTCAACCCCTGGATATCCGATTAATTGGCTTGGTCCTACTACAACTACTGCAAGTGAGAAAATGACTGCTATGACAACTCCCATACCAATATTTATCACATATACTGTAGAAGAAAAGAAACGCTTTAATTCTTTTTTATATAATGCAATCAATACTGTTTCTTTCTTCATACGATTGATCTTGTAATCCGAACACATATGATACGTAGAAATGCCTGTGTTGATTTGCTTATATTTAAGAGCGAGTATTTTCACAAAAAGATAATACCAAATAACAGATATGCCAACAAAAAGGATGAAAGCCCCTATATTCGCATCGACAATTGCTTTTTGAAAAATGGTAGCTAATGGATACACTTTAGTTAATCCCTCTGAAACAGTTGCCCCAATCCCTTCTAAATCAGTAAAGCTATATTTCGTATTTCCTTGCTTGAACATAAAGTATCCAAAAATAATGATTGCTATAAAGCTTAAAATGGTGGTGATTCTATTTGCATATCTAAATTTAGAGGCTATCGCTGTAATACATGCTCCAAAAACTGCCGCAATTGTTGTTGGAATTAAAGATACTGTAAACAGAGTGATAATCCACATTAAATAGAAAGACGCTAATGGCTTCTCATATATACAATAAACAACGCCCATCGGCAGCATGATGATCATTGAAAAGACCGTATTTAATACGTACAAATACAAAAATCTACTAGCAATAATCGTATCTACACGAATCGGTAAAGACATAACAAAATCATAATCCTTAAAAGCGAAAATCTCGCCATTCGCCTTAAACATCGTGAAAACTAAAACTAATACACTGCTAATCACAAATGCATAAACCGGAATGACTTCACCTATCCCAAGTTTGATCAATCCATATGCCGCGCTTCCACAATACAGTATCAAAAGGGCAGCAACTAATGCAATTGAGACTGAAATTAAAATTTTGTTCTGCTTCTTTTTCTTATCTTTTTCATATTTAAAAGTATTGAGGCCAAGCTGCGTTATTAGACGAATTTTTAAAAGAGCTAGCGTATTACTTCTCATCGGCAAGCACCTTCATAAAGAGCTCTTCTAATGAGTTTTCCTTTATTAAAGACTTTACTTCCCCTGAAATTGCTAGTTTCCCTTTATGAATCATCGCTATCTTATTACATAACTTTTCTGCTACATCTAATACATGAGTAGAAAAGAAAATCGCACTGCCTGATTCGCAAAGTTCCCTCATAATCCCCTTAAGTACAATAGCCGCCTTTGGATCAAGTCCAACAAAAGGCTCATCTAAAACTAATAATTTCGGATGATGTAAAACTGCTGATATAATCGCCACTTTTTGTTTCATACCGTGTGAGTAGGAAGATATTAAATCTCCCAAATATGGTGTAATCTCAAAAGCATCCCCATATTTTTGTATCCGTTCCTCTCTGTCTTTTGCAGACACTCCAAAAACATCAGCAACAAAGTTCAAATATTGAATTCCTGTTAATTGCTCATATAAATCTGGATTATCAGGAATATATGCCATTACTTTCTTACACGTAATCGGGTCTTTTTTTACTGAATGCCCATCAATAAAAATTTCGCCCTCTTCGAAATCTATAACACCTACTAATGATTTAATTGTCGTACTTTTCCCCGCACCGTTATGTCCGATAAATCCAAAAATATCTCCTGCTTGAACAGTCAGATTCAAATCATCTACCGCTTTTTTGCCACCTTTGTATGTCTTGCTAAAATTTATGATTTCTAACATATTCTCTCCCCCAAACGATTTAAACTCGTATCGTGTCGAATCAACTGAATGTATTTTAGTTGCATAATCAATCGTTCACATTGAAGCATTACTTAGAAATGAATAGACATATCGGAATAATGATTAACGATAATGCAGGAATTGACCATTTTTTTAATACTTGCTCTGCTTTCGGTATATTTTTTTGAGAATAATTGATTGTAAAATGAACGATCACATTAGTAACAAACATAAGCAGTGGCATTCCAAAAACTACTATATTTTTACTTACATAATGATCAGCGGCACCTGTAGCACTCCAATGAATAGGCATTTGTTCTGGCAAATCACTATATAAAGCAATTGATAATATCATTGGCACTAAACAAACTAACGAGCTTATGATACACGTTACATCCATTTTCTTTTTCATCATCTTTTCTCCATTCCATCATTATTTTTGTTACTTAATAAAAAAATATTAGGATTACATCAATATTAATCTGAATATTCAGACTTTCGTTATTAAATTTCACTCAGTGAGGTTTTTTCTTTTCCTCACTGAGCATTCTTATTAAAATATATAACTAATAACTAACTGTCCAGAATACAAATACTCGCTTATATCCCCATTTCTTTTTTATAAACAAAATAAGAATACAGCATCGTTAATGCTACTGCTCCTATAATAATTCCAAGCATCAAAAATGATTTCAAAGCTGCTGGTGCAAAAATACTTATAATCATCATAAGCCCTACTATTACAAATACTTTTCCGCTAAAGCGATGTGTTTTCCGCCATACTTCTTCATTACTTAATGTCCAAGCATTCCGAATCCCAATGAAGAAATTTGGTTTACATTGTGGTAAATAGTTGCCGATTACTAAAAATAAAATACCTACAATTATATTTGGTGCACTATTCATTGGAATTTTGTAGCCTAATGCCGTTGCAAGTACAAGGATATTCACCAAAAATAAAACAAATAATATACTGTAACTTATCATTGTAAAACTCTTAGAAAATTTATCATAATTCGTTTTCCTTGGATCCACCTTTGGAATAACGATTAGTAATCCATAACTAACAATCATAATACCTAATGTTAAAAGCATTGCATTAAACTTTGTAGCAAATCCATTTGCTTCTTCACCGCTCCAATGAATTGCCATTGTCTCTGGTAGGTGTGGCCAGGAAACCGCCCATGCTACACATGTTATAAGAATTAGTATGATTGCAAAAAGATGTTTTTTCATTTCCCCTCTCCCCCTTTATTCGTAAACGTAAACACCCAAGTTAATAAATCTTGAAAAACAGTGGTGTTTAAGGAATATACAACAAATTGCCCTCTTTTTTCATCTTGAATGAGCTCAGCGTTTTTGAGCGCATTTAAATGATGAGAAATACTCGGCTTTGTCATATTGAACTGTTCGGCAATTTCACCAGCCGTTAAATCGCCCTCTTTTAATAAGTCTAAAATCTTTCGCCTTGTTGGGTCTGCTAATGCTTTAAATGCTTGATTCAATGTCTTTCTTCCTTTCACCAATTAGACATTTAGATATTTATCTAAATGTTAAAATAAAAACTACAAATTGTCAATTATATACACAGCCCTTTTTACTTTTTCACTTTTGACCTATACTGTTTACTAGCGCTCGCTGCAACATAATGAAAAGACAGAAAACACATGGTACACTATAACTACAATTGTTTTTAGGAGGAATACATATGTATAAAATTTTAATCGTTGAAGACGATCCAAATATCTCATCTTTACTACAATCTCATATTCAAAAATACGGTTACGATGCAGTTGTTGCCGAAAACTTTGATGATATTATGGAATCGTTTAACACTGTGAAACCACATCTTGTATTGCTTGATGTCAATTTACCGAAATTCGATGGTTTCTACTGGTGCCGTCAAATTCGTCATGAATCTACTTGTCCAATTATTTTCATTTCAGCACGTGCAGGTGAAATGGAACAAATTATGGCGATTGAGAGCGGTGCGGATGATTATATTACAAAACCATTCCATTATGATGTTGTCATGGCGAAAATTAAAGGTCAATTACGCCGCATTTACGGTGATTATGCACCAAATATTTCAGAGCGTATTGTTGAAGTGGAAGGTTTAAAATTATTCCCTGAACGACCAGAAATCCATTTTGGCACTGAGCAAGTTCTTCTAACAAAGAAAGAAGCAATCTTAGCTGAAATGCTTTTATCTAAATTTCCACGTACAGCGAGCCGTGAAGATTTATTAGCTGCACTTTGGGATGACGAAAGCTTCGTTGAAGAAAATACACTAAACGTAAACATTACACGCCTTCGTAAGAAATTCAATGAGCTTGGTATTGAAAATGCAGTTGAGACTGTACGCGGATTAGGGTATCGTTTAAACGCAACTTGGAGTGAATAAGCATGAAGTTATTTTTACGTGATCATTTTGCGTTTTTTCTATTGTATGCATTAAACTTCGGTATCATTTTTATTCTATATGATGCGGTAGATGGATTCCAAAACAATAAGTTCTACTTTATTGTATTAAGTTTATATTTATTTATTTGCTTCCTCGCTTATCGTTATGTTCGTAATCGTAGAATGTATCACAGATTAAGTGAGCCGCCAGAGAAAATGGAAGATGCATTTATTGAAAGAGCAACTGCCCCTATGCCGCACGGTGTAAATGAGCTTGTTCGCACGCAATATCGTCTATTCCAAAAAGAACTGCAATCATATGAAGTAAAACAACAAGAACACCAATTGTTTATTAACCACTGGGTACATCAAATGAAGACGCCAGTTTCTATTATGCAGCTGATGGTATTAGAGATGGAAGATGAGCATCTCATTCCGAAGTTTAAGAAAGAACTAGAAAGATTGAATCAAGGGCTTGATATGGCGTTATATATGGCAAGATTAAATAACTTCCATGAAGACTTCCATGTAGAAACCATTTCACTAAAAGATACTGTAACGAAAAATATTAATGGCTTAAAAGAACTCTTTATTCGTAATGGCGTCTTCCCCGTTTTAGAAGTTCATTCCGACCTTATGGTTGCTTCTGATGCGAAGTGGCTTAAATTCATCATTTATCAATTAATGACGAATGCCGTTCGTTATTCTGGTGAGCGCGGAAAGAAAGTCTTCTTATCTGCTTATCGTAACGGCAGAGATATTATTCTAGAAGTTCGTGATGAAGGTGTCGGTATCCCGCAGGAAGATATTCGAAGAGTATTTGAACCATTTTATACAGGGAAAAATGGCCGTGCATTTGGAGAATCTACTGGTATGGGACTTTATATTGTGAGTAAAATTTGCTCTTATTTAGGCCATTCCGTAAAGCTAGACTCTGAAGTAGGCAAAGGAACTAGCATTAAAATCATCTTCCATAACGCTGCAAACAATGAGGCAGATAAACAAGAAAAGGTGATAAATGAATGAAAATAGCATATTTCAGCAAAATGTATGAGAGCTCATTCTCATACATTTTTTACAACATGACTACATCTTTCTCTTCTAGTTGGAGGTATACAGCATGACTTTTTGGCAGTTTGCATTTAAAAACGTAACGCGAAATTCCCGTGCTTATTTTGCCTACTTTTTAAGCAGTGCGTTTTCCATTGCGATTTTCTTTTCATTTGCAGTGTATTTATTTCATCCTCGTCTAAAAACTTTTAGTACAGTTGAGGGAATTACAGGGCTAATGATATTTTCAGAAGTAGTCATTGTGTGCTTTTCCTTTTTCTTTCTGTTTTATTCCATCGGCACTTTCTTAAAAGTTCGTAAAAAACAATTTGGAATTTTAACCGTTTTAGGAATATCAAGAAAGCAATTGAAACGTCTTGTTTTTATGGAAAATATGTTGATTGGGATATTATCCATCTTTGTTGGCATTCAACTTGGACTCGTATTCTCACAATTTTTCTTATTAGTAACAGGAAAAATCACACACGTTCCAGGATTGTATTTATATTGGCCTTCAGGGGCCATTATTTTAACAGCAACAATCTTTCTTGGACTCTTTATCATTGTTTCTGCTTTTACTCCTATGCTCATTCGTACACGAAAAGCAGTACGCCTTTTAAAAGAAGGAAAAATAAAGCAAAAAGAACGCAAACCATCTATACTTATTTCTTTATTTGGTGCTCTATGTTTACTATCGGGATATATGCTAGCTGGAAATCCAATGTTCTTTCTATCGTTAGGTCCAGACATTGCATCAATTTACATGTTTTCTAGTATTTTCGTCATTCCGTCACTTGTAGCAATTGGAACATACTTTTTCTTTTCACAAATTTGCTTCCTGTTCATTCGGATTTTGAAAACAAGACGAAAATTTTACATGAAGCGAATTAATATGTTGTGGATTTCAGATTTGGCAAGCCGTATTCGAACAAATATTAATATGCTTTTTATTGTAGCTATGCTATCTACTCTCGCTTTTACAATGATTACATTCATATACGGATTTGGGAAGTTTATAAAATTGGATGTAGCAAAAAATAATCCATTCCCGTTTACCTATCTTTCATACGATGCGGATCCCATGGCCACTCAACATATAGACTGGTTAGAACAGCAACTAAGCAAAGAAGGTTTTACATATAAAACGGTTAAAACCGATTTATATGCAGTGTCATTGAAAGTAGATGACATGACTGCCGATGAAAGAGAAGCGTATGTATTAAAGCAAAGTGACTATAACAAGCTTGCTACTGCTTTAAATCTCAAACACCTTTCTGTAAAGGGGAATGAAACATACATACTCCCTGGATATGGATATATAAACCTACTGGGTCCTATAGAGGAACAGTTCGAACAAAAAAACGTTACACTTTCTCAGAATTCCTTTCCCTTACATGTAAAGGGATATGAAAATTTTAGCGTCATCCCAACTGGAATGACGTATCAATTACTTATTTTATCTGATGATACCGTACGCTCCTTATCGAATAACATGAAACATATGACGCTTTATAATTTTCAAGTAAAAGACTGGGAAAAGACACATGAAATCGCTGCAGAGTATCTTGATAAATTAGAAAAAGAGCGAAAAAGCATCCCATCTGAAGAACCTTTATATAGGATGTGGGAAGCGAGTGATACGCTATACCAAATTAAATTAGGTGCCGCTTCATTCTTCTTTATTGGTACTTTCCTTGGTGTCATTTTCTTCATTGGTGCCGGGAGTGTTCTTTACTTTCGTATGTATACGGACTTAACAAATGAACAAGAAAAATATATTACAATTACAAAAATTGGGTTAACAGAATCTGAAATGAAGCGATCCGCTACCATTCAGCTCGCGATCTTATTCTTCGTTCCGTACATTATGGCTTCCATTCATACGATGTTTGCCACAAAAATGCTGCAAGAAGTCATAAATATATCATTATTTGCTGAAGTTACAGTTGTCCTTACGATTTTCGGAACGGTTGAAATTATCTTTTTCTTGTTAATTCGTTCCTTATATATGCAAAAGCTATCTCGGCATATTAGTCTTTAAAAAAAATATATACATCAATAAAAAAAAAACGACATAAAACCCCTCTTTTTAAGTGGGNNGAAGCGGTTAGGGCCTTTTCCTGCCACATGCGAAGTAAAAATAGAAAGAGCAGATAAGTGTAGGTTACTTTTTATTCTGCATAACTGGGATTTAGATGTCGAAAAATGAAAATGGATTTATATAGAAAGGTGATTCTTTATGGAAGAAGTCTTACACATAAAAAATGTCTCTAAAGTGTATGAGGGCAAAGTCCCTCATACCGCTTTAAAAAATATTAATTTACATGTAGATAAAGGAGAATTTGTCGCAATTATGGGACCTTCAGGAAGCGGGAAATCCACTTTCTTAAATGTAATTTCGACCATTGATTCTCCCACTGCGGGCGAAGTTTTTATTAATGGAAAACAGCCGCACACATTCCGCAGGGAAAAACTAGCCGTTTTCCGTCGCCAAGAATTAGGATTTGTCTTTCAAAACTTTAATCTACTAGATACATTAACAATTGGAGAAAATATTGTACTCCCATTAACATTAGATAATGTTCCATTAAAAGAAATGGATACGAGATTAGATATTATTTCAAAGAAACTTGGAATTGATCACATTTTAGATAAACGAATTTTTGAGGTTTCTGGCGGTCAAGCGCAGCGTACAGCCGTTGCACGCGCTGTTGTTCATAACCCGTCTCTCTTGCTCGCTGATGAACCGACAGGAAATTTAGATTCTAAAGCAGCAATCGATGTCATGGAGCTATTTACAAAACTAAATAAAGAAGAACAAGCAACCATCTTAATGGTAACGCATGATCCATTTGCTGCTAGCTATTGCAATCGTGTTATTTTTATTAAAGATGGTGAGCTTTACAATGAACTACACCGCGGATTATATCGTGAAAAATTCTATCAAGAAATATTAGATGTATTAGCACTACTAGGGGGAAGACGCAGATGACGTTTTGGCAGTTTGCATTTAAAAACGTAACGCGAAACTCAAGGGCTTATTTTGCCTATTTTGTGAGCAGTGCGTTTTCTATTGCCATTTTCTTTTCGTTTGCAGTGTATTTATTTCATCCTAAATTAAAAAACAACGGCTTAAATCATGCTCTTGACATCTTAATGACAATTTCCGAAGTTGTAATCGTAATCTTTTCATTGTTCTTTTTACTATATTCTATCGGTACTTTTTTAAAAGTACGAAAAAAACAGTTTGGGATTTTAACAGTATTAGGTATATCTCAAAAACAATTAAAACGCCTCGTATTTATGGAAAATATGTTAATTGGTATTCTATCTATTTTTGTAGGCATTCAATTTGGACTTGTGTTTTCACAATTCTTTTTATTAGTTACTGCGAAAATCACTCATGTACCAGGACTATATTTATATTGGCCAACAGGGGCTATCATTTTAACAATAACCATCTTTCTTGGACTCTTTATCTTTGTATCATCTTTTACGCCTATGCTCATTCGAACAAGAAAGGCTGTACGCCTTTTAAAAGAAGGAAATGTCAAACAAAAAGAAAAAAAACCATCTATACTCATTTCCTTGTTTGGTGCTGTATGCTTGCTATCCGGATATACATTAGCAGGGAATCCGAAATTTTTCATATCACTAGGGGATGTAATAGCCGTTCTATACGTTCTCTTTAGTATTTTCTTGATTCCATCACTTGTAGCAGTTGGAACGTACTTTTTCTTTTCTCAAATTAGTTTTTTACTCATTCGGATCTTAAAAAAGAGACGGAAATTTTATATGAAACGAATTAATATGCTCTGGATTTCAGATTTAGCAAGTCGCATTCGGACAAACATTAATATGCTCTTTATTGTGGCAATGTTATCCACTCTTGCATTTACAATGATTACCTTTTTATATGGATTTGGGAAATTCACAAAATTTGATGTTGCACAGGAAAACCCATTCCCATTTACCTATCTCTCACACGATGAGAACACATTAGCTGCTGAGCATATAGACTGGTTAGAGCAGCGGTTAACCGAGGAACAATTTACATATCAACAGTTCAAAGTAGACTTATACGAAGTATCAGGGGCAGAACAAAATTCATCTCCGTATTATGTCATCAAACAAAGCGACTATAATACACTTGCTACTGCGTTACAACGAGAAAATCTCTTTGTAAATAAAAATGAAACTTATGTATTTCTAGGACATTTAAATCAAGGTTTCTTTGGTACAATTGATGAGAATTCAAAACAAAAAACAATTACACTTATGCAAAATTCACTACAATTACAAGTAAAAGGTTACAAAAATTATAGCGTTACACCATTTCGTTTAGTACCACAATTAATTGTACTATCTGATCAGGACGTATCTGCATTCCCAGCTAACACGAAACATATGACGCTGCACAGTTTTCAAGTTCAGAATTGGGAAAAGGCGCATGTAATCGGGGCAAAGTTTATGGAAAAAATCAGCAATGAAAGTAAAGAGTTTCAATCCGAACATCCTGCATTTCATGCTGCTGAAGCAAGCGATTCACTCTATCAAACAAAACTAGGTGTTGCTTCATTCTTCTTAATTGGAACGTTCCTTGGTGTCATTTTCTTCATTGGTGCTGGAAGTGTCCTTTACTTCCGTATGTATACGGATTTAACAAATGAGCAAGAAAAATATATTACGATTACAAAAATTGGTTTAACGGAATCTGAAATGAAGCGATCCGCTACCATTCAGCTCGCAATCTTATTCTTCGTTCCGTACATTATGGCTTCCATTCATACGATGTTTGCCACAAAAATGTTACAGGGCGTCCTAGGACTATCGTTATTTGCTGAAATTACAGTAGTTCTTACGATTTTTGGGACAGTTGAAATTCTCTTTTTCTTATTAATCCGTTCGCTATATATGCAAAAGCTATCGCAGCATATTAAGCTTTAAGAAATAGAAGGGTGATCTTTTTTTATGGAAGAACTATTACACATTAAAAAATTATCGCAACACATCAAACTATGAATAAAATAGCCTTATGCGTCGTGCACAAGGCTATTTTCAATAGTTTTTGTTAGCAGCAACCGCCAAAGCCACCGCCATATCCACCATAGCCATAACCGCCGCCGTAACCGCAACCACCGCCGAAGCAGGCAGCACCGATGATAATCAGTAGGATAAACAATACAATTAGAAGCGCAAAGCCGCCTCCGCCAAAGCCATGATGGTCATGGTGGTCATGTCTAATATCACAATTTTCACTCATTACCCTATTCCTCCTTTAGTATCATTCGTAACAAGATCTTAATCTTGCTCTAAATGAGGGGATTCAATTTATATTATGTTTTACGGGCAAATCGGCAGCTTGTTTTTCCAAAAAACAGGCTTGTTTCCTTTAGAAGGCCACAATGTAGTGAAGAAAAGGGATAGACGATAGAAAAAAGAGGATGTGAATTCACATCCTCTTTTTCTATCCGCTCATCTCCCGCATACAATACGCTGCTTCGTTATTTCTCCTAATCTTTCTCGGTCTACTTTATACCCAAATCCAACTTCTTTCGAGACAATTACCTTTCCGCCTTGCAGCGTTACCTCTGGTGAAATAATATCTCGCTCCCAATGCCTGCTAGAAGCTGAAATATCACCTGGAATCGTAAAATTCGGAAGCGATGCTAACGCAATATTTTGCGCGCGTGAAATTCCCATCTCAACCATGCCGCCGCACCAAACAGGAATACCATGTTCCTTACAATAATCATGAATTTGAATC
This sequence comes from Bacillus sp. AFS098217, assembly GCF_002551815.1. GTDB lineage: Bacteria > Bacillota > Bacilli > Bacillales > Bacillaceae_G > Bacillus_A. Next base: position 23,729 of record NZ_NVPR01000083.1, on the reverse strand, counting down.
GACTCGGTCAATCCCCCAACTCTTCCCGGTTTAATATTCACAATACGGCAACTTCCAAGTGTAATTGCTACCCTTGCATCCTCTAAGCTATGAATACTCTCATCTAAGCAAATCGGTGTCTCTATTTGTTTTTGTAACTCGGCGTGATCAAGAAAATCATTATCTGCTAAAGGTTGCTCAATCATCATTAACTGAAACTCATCTAACCTCTTTAATTGCTCAGTATCCGCTAACGTATACGCTGAGTTTGCATCGGCCATTAACGGGACCTTTGGAAAGGCATTTCGAATTTCCTTCAGCAGTTCATAATCAAGGCCTGGTTTTATTTTCACTTTAAAACGGCCATATCCTTCTTTTGCATACATTTCAATTCGCTTTAACATATTAGAAATAGTATCTATTCCAATTACAACGCCGACTTCAATTTCTGGTTGTGTTCCCCCAAGTAAAGCCGCTAATGATTGATTTTCATGTTTCGCATACAAATCCCATACAGCACCTTCTATTCCCGCCTTTGCCATACGATTCCGTTTTATATGTTGAAAAAGATTAGGAATTTCACTCGGATGTGTAATCTCTGCTTTCAATAAATTTGGCAATAAAAAATCTTGAAGCATATGAAGTGCCGTTGTTACGGTTTCTTCTGTATACCACGGCTCTGAGAAAGCAACAACTTCTCCAAAACCGGTATATCCGCCCGTATCTTCTAGTTCAATAACGATACTTTCACGTGTTTCATATGTTCCGTAACTTGCTGCAAAAGGAATCACAAGCGGCATTTCCGTTACATAAAGCGTTGCCTTTTTGATTTTCATCTACATTTCCTCCAGCATGTGCCTTAGTTCCCGTCTTAACAATTTTTTCGAAGCATTTCGTGGTAACTCAGGTAAGAAATGCACTTCCTTTGGTACTTTATACTTTGCTAATTTTTCTTCACAAAAATGAATGATTTCTTCCTCTGTTACATAGTCTGCTCGTACAATAAAAGCGGCAGGCATTTGTCCCCACTGTTCATCTATTTTTCCAACAACACCAGCTTCCGCCACTTTAGGATGCGCAAGCAGTACTTCCTCAATTTGCGCTGGATAAATGTTTTCTCCTCCCGAAATAATTAAATCACTGCGCCGATCTAATACATATAAGAACCCTTCTTCATCCAAATATCCAAGGTCTCCAGTATGCAGCCAACCATTCTGTATTGTTTCACGCGTTGCTTCTTCACGCTTAAAGTAACCATGTGTCACATTCGGACCTTTTACAACAATTTCCCCTTCAACATGAGGTGCTGCTACCATGCCATCCTTCTCAATTCGAAGCTGACATGGGAAAAGTGGTTTACCCGCTGAACCGACTTTCGTTAACATGTAATCAGCTGATAGCGTACAAATTTGAGAAGAAGTTTCCGTCATTCCGTATGTTTGGTACACAGGAATTCCTTTTCTCACACATGCTTCTAATAGAGGCTTCGGTGCTGGTCCCCCGCCTAATAACATGCAGCGTAAAGAGTTAGGATAAGTTCCCTCTCCAAGTCTCTCTAATAAGTCTGTCAACATCTTAGAAACGACCGATATAATTGTTACCCCCCGTGTTTTTATTGCCTCATGAATGAAATCAGGATCATATTTCGGAACGAGTAAAATGCGCATACCGTACATAATATTTTTCATTAACAGAGATAACCCGCCTACATGAAACATCGGCATGCATGCTAACCAACAATCATCATCACGAAGCCCTAAGTTCAATGATGATCCAACTGCACTCGCCCAGTGATTACCGTATGTTAAAATAACACCTTTCGGCTTTCCTGTTGTTCCTGACGTATAAATAATTGTCATCGCTTCTTCTAAAGAGAACTCCTCTTGAACAACTGCAGTTTGCTTCGGTCCGTTCACTACCTCTTCAAATGCATATACTGGTACTTGCTCCGTTTCAAATTGTTGATCTGTTACTAAGCAAATAACTTCAGCATCTTCCATTTGCCAAAGTAGCTCTTCTCTTGAAAGACGTGTATTCAGAAGTACAGCTACCGCTCCTATATAAGATAAAGCGTGAATGACTGTGATCATCTGGATGCCATTTTTCATCAGAACAGCTACTTTTTGCCCTTTCTTCACCTGTAAGTGTGAAAGGTGTTCACAAACAGATACTACTTTTTCATGCAGCTCTAAAAAAAGAATTGTCTCCTCTTTCGTTTCAATCGCAGTGCGCTCTGGTGTTAAAAAAGCACGTTGCATTAACCAATTGGGCATCGTCTCCATTACACATTCTCCTTTCATGAAAGAAAGAGACTTGATGTAGAATCAAGTCTCTTGTTTTTTGCTTCCGCTTTTAATTTATCTAGCTATAGCGGCTAGAATGTTCGGTGGCTTCGCTTCTTCCTACGAGGCAAACTGCGCCTCTTCGTCAGAAGCTCCATCCCCCTCCTATTCTGAACGAGCTGCTTCCGCTTTTATCACGGGAAACGAGGGAATTGTCCGAAGTCTGGACGACGTTTTTCTTTGAATGCGTCGCGGCCTTCTTTTGCTTCATCAGTTGTGTAGTACAATAACGTCGCGTCTCCTGCTAGTTGCTGGATGCCAGCTAAACCATCTGTATCTGCGTTAAATGCAGCTTTTAAGAAACGAAGTGCCATTGGGCTGTTTGCTAAGATTTCTTCTGCCCATTGTACTGTTTCTGCTTCAAGCTCTTCTAATGATACAACTGTGTTTACTAAGCCCATATCAAGTGCTTCTTGTGCACTGTATTGACGGCATAGGTACCAAATTTCACGCGCTTTCTTATGACCTACCATACGAGCTAAATAGCCAGCTCCATATCCGCCGTCAAAGCTACCTACTTTAGGACCAGTTTGTCCGAATACAGCGTTGTCAGCTGCAATTGTTAAGTCACATACGATATGAAGTACGTGTCCTCCACCAATTGCATAACCTGCTACCATTGCGATAACTGGTTTAGGGATTGCGCGAATTAAACGTTGTAAGTCTAGTACGTTTAAGCGTGGGATTTGGTCCTCACCTACATATCCGCCATGACCGCGAACTTTTTGGTCGCCGCCAGAACAGAATGCACGTCCACCTTCACCAGTTAAAATGATAACGCCAACATTTGCATCATCACGTGCGTGTGCAAAAGCATCGATTAACTCCATTACCGTTTTAGGACGGAATGCGTTATGTACTTCAGGGCGGTTAATCGAAATCTTTGCGATACCATTGTATGTAGAATAAATAATATCTTCGTAATTGCCTTCTTTTACCCATTCAATAGCCATTACTCTTACCTCCTTTTTATTGTGCTAATGGTTGCCCACTAGCCACTCTATAAGTTCTACTCTCTTCAAGTAAGAAAAAAGTATCACTGCATAGTTTTTAGAAATCCCTTTACTATTGTATCAAACTTTTGCGGTTGTTCCACATGAATTGCATGGCCAGCCCCATCAATTTTGACAAAATTCGCGTGAGGGATGCTTTTTTGTATGTTTTTTAAGATGTGAAAGAACTTTTGATCTCTCTCTCCGTTTATTAACAAGACAGGCATTTTCAGCTCTTCAAGCCGATTCCACCATGATGGCTGCGCCCCTGTCCCCATGCCTCTGAGACTATTTGCGAGTCCTCTTGGATTATTGGCAAGTCTCTCTTTCCGCACTGCTTCTTGTACTTCTCGTGGCAACTTTTTTTGCGTTGCAAATAGCGGGATATTTTCCCAACGGTTTACAAAGGATTCCATTCCTTCTAATTCAATTCGATCTGCAAGCTGTTCATCTTTTTCACGGCGTTCTTTCTGGTCCGCCTCTTGCTTCAGTCCAGCTGTACAATTTTCTAACAGCAAAGAGCACACGCGGTTTGGATACAAACATGCCATTGTAATCGCAAGCCTTCCGCCCATTGAGTATCCAAGTATATGCGCCTTTTCAATACGCAAATGATCAAGTAACGTCGTCATTTGGAGTGCTACATTTTGAATATCATACTGCGCAAGTTCCTTAGGACTTTCCGTCTTCCCATGACCAATAAGGTCGACTGCAATCACTCGAAACTGTTTGCTCCATGAAGGAATAAACGTACGCCACGTCTCCATACTACCCGTAAAACCATGAAGAAGTAGAAGCGGCTCTCCGCTTCCGACTACTTCATATTCATACGTCACACCTTGCAGCGCTACTTTCATTCCACTTCACCTTGTACGAATGTTGTAACTGTGTTTGATGTCTTTGTCCATAATTCACGATGCAGCTGCAAGTTCTCTTCTCGATTTGTACAAATTTCCACAACGTGTAAGCCTTTTTCCGCTGTTCCTTTTTGTACTTCTTTACGAAATACTTCCCAGCCATTTACACGGGTAAATGAACCACCATACATTTTAACAACGTGTTCATAATCCAGCCCAAGCGGCGTTCCAAATAATGATTCGAAATGTTCCTTTGACTCATATTGCGGTAAGAATGAGAAAATACCGCCGCCGTCATTATTCACAACAACAATTGTTATGTTTAAATCATGTAATTTTGCTGCTAAGAGCCCATTTAAATCATGATAAAATGATAAGTCACCAATTACTAATACGAGTGGATCACAAACTGTACTTGCTCCTAATGCCGTTGAAATAATCCCGTCAATACCATTCACACCACGGTTTGCCATAACATGGACCTTTTTATCTGTTGTAAAGAAAAACGTATCTGTATCACGAATTGGCATACTGTTGCTAATAAATAACGTTGCGTCTTCTGGCAATACATGCATCATGTCTGTAATTACTTTTCCTTCAAATGCTGTTTCATATGTTTCAATTTCGCGAAGATGTGCTTTCGTTTTATCATTGATATGTTTCCACATCTTACACCAATCATTCTGTTCTCGCTTTTGCATATTCCCTATCAGTTCTTTACAAAAATCGATATCACTTGCACATACAACTTCAGTTGCTGCAAGAGCTGGATCTCTCCATTTTCCAGATTCATCTACAACGATATGAACAGCCATCTTTTGTTTCTTTATATACTGCGTTAAAGCTTTTGATACAGGCATACCGCCGAAACGAATCATAACATCTGGCTTCCATGTATCCTTTAGCAATTCATTTCGTAAAAATGTATCGTAACAATCAATTACCATTGTTTTATCATGTTGTCCAGAGCGAAGGTTTGAAAGTGGATCTGCTAAAATAGGATATCCAGTTTTCTCAGCAAACTGCGTAATCACTTCCGCAAGATCTTGATGACTATCATCTCCACAAATAATAAGCCCCTTTTCCATACTTGAAAGGCGCTCTATAAGAGAACTTCCGTATTCACTCGTCATTGTCATGTTTCCTTGATAGACTGCTCCTGTATATTCACCACGGCCCTTTTCCCATAAATTCTCTAAAGAGAAATCAGGAATGAGCGGCTCCCGAAGCGGAAAATTAATATGAACAGGCCCCTTTGGCGCAAAGCATGCACTTGCCACAGCACGCCCTGCTGTCATACGTGCATAATGATACATTGACTCTGAAGCCTCTGGAAGTGCCATCTCCATAAACTGTTTCACAAAAGAACCATATAAATTCAATTGATTCATCGCCTGCGGTGCGCCCACATCTCTTAGCTCGTGCGGTCTATCCGCTGTTAATACAAGCATCGGCACTCTTGAATGAAATGCTTCACAAATGGCTGGATAATAGTTCGCTGCCGCTGTTCCTGATGTACACAAAATCGCTACAGGACGCTTCTTCGCTTTCGCAATACCAAGTGCGAAAAAAGCAGCTGATCGCTCATCTACATGCAAATACGTTTTTATTTGTTCATGTTGCTCCATTAGCAAGGCTAACGGCGTTGACCGTGACCCTGGACTAATGACAACATCATATACATTTAGACGCGCTAGTTCGTCTACAAACGCACCTAAATAATATGATAATGCTTCTATATGATTATTCATTTCATTAATTCCTCCAAAGCACCAAGCATCGGTCTAAACTTCAAACTTGTTTCTTCATATTCAAGTTGCGGCACTGAATCAATTACAATTCCGCACCCCGCAAATAAGGATGCCTTCTCACCGCTTAGTAATCCGCAGCGCAGCGCTACCGCAAATTCACCGTTCCCTTTGTCATCTATCCAGCCGATCGGTGCTCCGTACAACCCTCTATCTAATAATTCAACATCACGAATCAGCTTCATTGCTTCGAGACGAGGTGTCCCGCCAAGAGCTGGCGTTGGATGTAATTCTTCTACCATTTTTAAAAGAGATGCATCACCTTTCGCTTCAACCGGTGTATACAAATGCAGTAAATTTTTCGTTGTTAATAAACCTGGATGCTGCGGAATATTAACAGACTCACAATGCTCATTTAATACGTCCCGAATCATGTTTACTACATAGCCGTGCTCTGCTAAATTCTTTTCATCATGAAGAAGCATCGCGCCATTTTGCTTATTTTCTTCTATAGAATTACCATGACCAATCGAACCAGCAAGGCACATCGATGTAAATTTCTCGCCTTCTTTTCGGATCAATCTCTCAGGTGTCGCCCCTAAGAAACATGCTCCTTTATAATCAAAAGAAAATACGTAGCAATCCGGTTGTCCGATACGGAGCGCTTCTAAAACCCGAGCGGAATCAACCTCTTGATCCATCACTAACTTTAGTTCTCTTGCTAATACAACTTTCTGTACGCTTCCTTTTCTCATTTCATCCTGCACTTTTACAATTGCATTCATCCAGCCCTTTGGATCAACTTCTACCTTAGAAGTAACCGCCAATCTCGCATCCACAAGCGGGCGCTCACTCTCTTGTAAAATCCTTTTTTCTAAAGAGACAATCTCTTCATAAATCTTCTCTGCAGAATCTTCAGCTGTAACAAATGTATTCATCGTTAACCATGCTTTTTCATTTTTTACTGTTAATAGAAAAGCTGGTAACGACAATGTTGTATCTTTAAATTCTTTCCAAAGACCCGTTTGTTCTTTTTCTGGATCGAATGAAAAACCGCCAAATAAAAGTGGGCCAGTCCCAAATTCATACTCTTCTCTTTGAACAATTGCCTTCTCCTGCACTTTACTCCACTCCGCGCGAGCATTTTGAAAGCGCTTGTCAGAAGAATTTGCTATAGTAAAAACAGAACCAATTCCAGCAAATATGACATGCTGAGCCGGGTCTGTAAAATAACATCTATGTTCGGATGCAACCCTTCTTCCTGCTGCATAAAAAAGAAGCGGATCTACCCAATCTATTTGTTTTACAAAACTAACCAATGTTTTTTCATCAGTCGCATGTTCAATAGCTGTAACCAATACTTCTTGTAAATCTTTTTGTTTCGTCTGAATCACAAAGTCTCCCCCCTATGGGCGAAAAATAGTCATAAATACGCTTGATTTTAAGATACACCTCAAACGAAAGCCCTGTCAACGTTTAGCATTTCTGAGAAATTCACCTTCTCTTCCTAGAAAATAAACATTGACACTAAAAGATGCTTTTCCTACACTTAATTGTGTACATTACGTGACAAAGGAGGATTCAATATGGAAATGAAAGTCGAAACGAATTCCTCTCCTATGCCGCCAAAGCTAAGTAAACAAACGGGTTGGCGCATTTGGTGGAGTTTATTACGTCCTCATACATTAACAGCCGCTTTTGTTCCTGTTTTTATCGGAACAGCTTATGCAATGCAAGTAGGGGGTATTAATCAAATACATTTCCCTCTTTTCTTTATCATGCTTCTTGCTTGTCTTCTCATTCAAGCAGCAACAAACATGTTTAATGAATACTTTGATTATAAAAGAGGGTTAGATCATGAAGGTTCAGTTGGAATTGGCGGTGCAATCGTCCGTGACGGAATTCAGCCAAAAACTGTACTGAATTTAGCATTTGGATTTTTTGGTATCGCCATGCTATTAGGCGTTTATATTTGTATGAACTCTAGCTGGTGGCTTGCTGCAATCGGTCTTGTTTGTATGGCTGTTGCCTACCTTTATACAGGCGGCCCACTTCCAATTGCCTATACGCCTTTTGGAGAATTAACAGCAGGGTTGTTTATGGGTGTTATTATTATTGGTATTTCATTTTTCATTCAAACTGGAACGGTAACATCGGAAGTTGTCTTACTCTCCATTCCTAACGCAATTTTAATCGGGGCTATTTTACTTTCTAATAATATTCGTGACTTAGATGGAGACAAAGAAAACGGTCGTAACACATTAGCAATTATCGTTGGACGTGAGAATGCAGTTGGTGTCCTTGCTTCTATGTTTATCGTTTCCTATATTTGGACGATTGCATTAATCATTGTCGGAATCGTATCGCCATGGATGCTTATCGTTTTCCTAAGTGCACCGAAAGCATTTAAAGCAACAAAAGGATTTATCGGAAAAAGCATCCCGATGGAAATGGTACCTGCGATGATCGCGACAGCAAAAACAAATACAATCTTTGGATTTTTAATGGGAATTGGTTTATTACTTGGATATTTCTTATAAAAAAGGGACTGCCTGGGCAGTTCCTTTTTTATAGGCATTTTTTCAAATATATCGGCGATTCAACACAGCACATCGACCATTCAATGATTTACGACATAATAGATTCCCTCTAGTTCCTTCTCATAACGTGAAACTTTCCTCAGTGGAATTTTATGGTTATATAAATTCATTTTCATTTTTCGACATCTACATCCCTACTATGCAGAATAAAAAGCAACTTACACTCGTTTGTTCTTTCTGCTTTTACTTCGCATAGGGCAGAAACAGGCCCTGACCGCTTCTATACATGAATAGATGCTCTCTCCTACCTAGAAAGAGGGGTTTTATGTCTTTTTTTAATTGATATATATAGTTGAACGAATCAGGCTTTTACAGGTAGCTTATCTCCCACTTCACTTCTTTGTTTTTCATTAAATTTTGCAGTCGGAGTACTACCGCCCGCAAATAGCGGGATAATTCCCACAATCCAGCCCATACTACATAAAGAAACCGAATTGTAGGAAGGTGGATACTACTATGTTAACTCCACAACAAATCAATCATTTTAAATCCATGTTAGAACAGCAACAGCAAGAACTTGAACAAACGCTGCAAAATCATGAGAGTGAAGATCGTGCTTCTGAACGGGAATCTGTTGGGGAATTATCTGCTTATGATAACCACCCTGGTGATATGGCTACCGAATTATACGAACGAGAAAAAGATTTCGGGCTGATTGAATTATGGAATAAACAGCTGCAAGATACAAAGCACGCCCTGGAAAAAATTGAAGCTGGCACATACGGTATTTGTGAAGTGTCTGGTGAAGAAATTCCACTGGAAAGATTGGAAGCAATGCCAACTGCAACAACTTGTATTGAACATACAACAAATAAATTAAATCTAGAAGTACGTCCCGTTGAAGAAGAACTACTAGAGGGATTTGGCAAATATGATTTAGACAGTGCTGTTGCATACGATGCTGAGGATGCTTGGCAAGACGTCGCCTTATACGGAACATCAGAAACACCAGCTGATTTAGAACGCCGCGATTCTAAAAACTTTAACGAGATGTATATCGATGCTGAAGAGCCACGTGGTTACGTAGAAGACTTTGAAAACTTCATCGGAACGGATATATATGGAAAGAATCCGCAAGTGTATGCGACAGAAGCACATGAAGAATATGAGCAAATGCTGGATGATTTTGAAAAACGTGCCTTTAATGGAGAATTGTCTTCTGATGAGTCTGGTTCGAAGGCATAAAAAAAGCATTCCGAAATTCGGAATGCTTTTTTTCGCTAGCTAATTAGTTTTTTGTAACGTTAGCAGCTTGTGGTCCACGGTTACCTTCAACGATTTCGAAAGAAACTTCTTGACCTTCTTCTAAAGTTTTGAAGCCGTCGCCTTGGATAGCTGAGAAGTGAACGAATACATCGTCTCCACCTTCAACTTCGATGAAACCGAAACCTTTTTCGCTGTTAAACCATTTAACTTTACCTGTTTGCATGTCATGTACCTCCTAAATAAAATGAAACTATGAATCCACATGAAAAGGTGGATATAAAGGACATGAATGCATCACAAGCTTAAGGCCTTGAATTCAACGTGCTTTATTTCCGTACCACATTATGTAGCTCATTAGTGATTTCACTATATCACGCTATATCAAAAACGTCAAATGCGAACACTGTCACTTCATTATTTTTCATCATTTTTCATAATTTTTATTTTTAAGATCTAACGAATCTTTTATCAATACAAATAAAAATCCAATTGTACATAGAAACTCTAACCAATTGAATGTGTGGTCTTTTAGCAATTCAGCAATAAAGTCAATGCCATTCGTAACAAATAATATGCCAAAAATGCATATGCTAACTTTCAATATTTTTAAACTTTCCATACTGTTCACCTCAAATTCCAAACGAATATATTGTTATTTAAATATCATAATGAAAAATATATGTGTATATAGCTTTTCACCACGCTATATGTTGTGGTTACAATTTCTTTCGACCAAATGTATCTACCCGTACTCCAGCAATAGGAGATGTTAGTAGTTGAACAAATGCAAATGTAGTAATTAAATATCCCATAATATTAGTACCTAATTGTAATTCCTTCATATAAGATGGCATTATGGGAACAACAAGACCAATACCTAAAAATACAATAAATAAATTGAATCATCCTAAGGCTAAAGATAATTTTTTCTGTTACCTGCAACCATGTTACTTCCCTCATTCTATAGTTAATGGATTTTGTATCGTACTAATAAGTAGTGTAAACTTTCAAGTTACTTTAATGTCAATACAGTAATTGAACTACCCCCATCTTCACTTCGTTTAGAGGAAGGGGTGTTCTCGGTTAAAATAATAAAAAAATATAGGCCTTCTGATATTAGATTGATAAATTCAGAAGAAAATTTCATCCTTCCTCAGCTAACTTGTTTAGAAATAATGGCGTTTTTTATTCCGCTATTTGCGGGCAGAATACTTTTTTAAGTCGATGGGTATGTGCGTTCATTCCTATTTATTATTTTTTATTTGAAAATTAACAAAACGATAGTTTTCTAATTCCTTTAATTTCTGTACAATATTAGTATCTATTACATATGAGGTGAAATAATGAAAGCACATGAAATTGAGTATAAATTATACGGGGATGATATGCAGTTCGTTGAAATCGAATTAGATCCAGAAGAAAGCGTGATTGCAGAAGCTGGAGCCATGATGATGATGGAAGACCATATCGAAATGGAAACAATTTTTGGTGATGGAGCTAGTCAATCTAGCGGCCTTTTCGGTAAATTAATGGGTGCTGGTAAGCGTCTTGTTACAGGTGAAAGCATGTTTATGACTGTATTTACAAACACAGGTCATGGCAAACGTCACGTATCATTTGCTGCACCGTACCCTGGAAAAATCGTTCCAGTTGATTTAACAGAATATCAAGGTAAAGTAGTTTGTCAAAAAGATGCATTTCTTTGCGCTGCAAAAGGTGTTTCTATCGGAATTGAATTCACGAAAAAAATAGGCAGCGGCTTCTTTGGCGGTGAAGGCTTCATTATGCAAAAACTTGAAGGTGATGGACTTGCTTTCATGCACGCAGGCGGCACAGTATATAAACGTGAACTTAAGCCTGGTGAAAAACTCCGCATTGATACAGGGTGTCTTGTTGCGATGACGAAAGATATTAACTATGATATTCAATTCGTAGGTAACGTAAAAACTGCGTTATTTGGTGGTGAAGGCTTATTCTTCGCAACATTAGAAGGTCCAGGAACAGTTTGGATCCAATCTTTAACACTTAGTCGTTTAGCAGCGCGTATTGCAAGCCCAGCAGCTCAAAGCAGCGGTGAAGGCAGTGTTTTAGGAGGACTTGGTCGCCTTCTAGATGGGAAAGAGTAAAATCGATCAAGGCAAATCGCTACGTATGATGACGTAGCGATTTTTTTATTTATCCCGCTATTTGCGGGCAGTAATACTCCCACCTCAAAATTCAGCGAAAACATTGGTCAGCTCTAGCGGCTAGAATCTCCGGTCGTTTCGCCCCCTCGGACGAGGCAAAAAGCGCCTCTCTGCCCTTGGCACGGGCGTCCTGCGATTCTGAGCAAGCCGCTTCCGCTTTTCTAAAGAAGTAAGGTAGGAGATAAACTGCCCGTAAAAGCCCGATTGGTGAGAGCTGATAATCAGTGGGGGATGAAGAACCCCCCACTGATCAAAGTTTCACTTTATCTTTTTCTATTTTAAAACTGTACATACCGTTCTGAATTATATAATACTCCATTTATCTTACTTTGTTTTACAGCTCCTCAAAGAATGATTCCCCCCTTTAACTCATATATTGAACTATACTTTTTTCTTGAGGAGGGCTTCCTAGATGCGTGCTCCTTTGTCCTTTGACAAAGATACTGCCATATTGTTAGCTTCTTGCTGCGAGTTAACATATGAACAATATAAACAAAATGGAGTTTTCCAAATACCTGATGGGTTTCAATATGTACAAGGCTTTCAAGGAAAAGCGATTCAAACAACAGAATGGTTTGGCTTCATCTTAGAATCTGACGATACCATCATTGTCGCCTTTCGCGGAACACAAACAGATCCAGATTGGATTATCGATTCACTTGTAAACCAAAAACCGTATCCATACGCCTTAAATAGCGGGAACGTTCATAACGGCTTTCTCTCTATCTATGAGTCTTGCCGCGATACAATTATGGATATACTTGTCTCTTTACCATCTCATAAAAAGCTTCTTGCTACAGGGCATAGTTTAGGCGGGGCACTTGCTACACTGCACATATTAGATGCACGCGTTAACACTGCGTTTGCACAATACGGTCTCTATAGCTTCGCTTCTCCAAAGGTTGGAGATATCGCTTTTCGAAACTACTATAAACTCCAAGTAGCCAGTAGCTTTCGCTTCGTTAATTTATTTGATGTCGTTCCGCTTCTTCCCCCGCGTAAAGTACATTTTAATGAACAAGACTGGGAATATACACACGTTCATCACAACATGACATTTACAAAAAATACAAAATCCATTACCAACAATCACGCTATTACAACATATAAGGCATGTCTGACTTCTCATTTTTGAAATGGAAACATTCGGAAAATGCATACTAGTATACTATAATATTTTTTGTACCTATATAAGCACAAATTGAAAAATCGACATAAAACCTTTCTTTTTAGATGGGAGAGAGAAGCCGGCCATTCATAGAAGCGGTCAGATCCTTTTCCTGCCCCATGCCAAGTGGAAACAAAGAGAGAAAACGAGTGTAGATTACCTTTTGTTCTTCATAGCCGTGACTTATATGTTGGAAAATCAAAATGGATTTATATACTTTTGGATGAGGGGACCATACATGCTAAAATACTTCTTTACATTTTTTCTTGTTATAGTTTTTGCAGTTACAGGTTTCTGTACATTCTTATACTTTGCTACAGAGGAATATGATGGAACTGGTATGTTATATTTAGTAAATCCTTATATCTCGATAGCGAACTAAACAAAAACAGCTTGGAAACTTTCCAAGCTGTTTTGACTTTGCATACTGTTTCATTCAATTCATTTAAACTATTTTTTAAGATAATACATATACATCAATTAAAAAACCAACATAAAACCCCTCTTTTTAGGTGGGAGAGAGCATCTGGCCATGCATAGAAGCGGTCATGCCACATGCGAAGTAAAAGCAGAAAGAGCAAACGAGTGTAGGTGACTTTGTATTCTGCATAGCAGAGATTTATATAGTTCGGATTTTCATCCATTTTTCTTAAACAATCTTCATAAAGGACCTCTCTGTGTTCCTATTTTATTAATCACGAAAGCTTAACTCTATCACCAATACCCCAAATTTCGTTACTATATTGTAAAATCGTACGATCGCTCGCAAAATGGCCTGATTGTGCAATGTTTAAAATAGACATTTCTAGCCACTTTCTTCTGTTTTCATATGCTCTTCCTACATCTTCTTGCCTTTCTGCATATGGGCTAAAATCACGAAGGACAAAGTACTCGTCATTTTGAATGACAAGAGAGTCGTAAATAACCTCAAATTCAGCCCCAGCATTTGTAAAAAATCCATTCGTTAACTGATCAACCACTTTTTTAATGTACATATTATGATGGTAGTAATCATTTGCATGATAGCCACCATTTTGGTAATAATGAAGCACTTCTTCTGCTGTTAACCCGAAAATGAAGCAGGCATCATCGCCTACCCTGTCCTTTATTTCAATATTTGCACCGTCTAGCGTTCCAAGTGTAACTGCACCGTTCATCATAAATTTCATATTTCCTGTTCCCGACGCTTCCTTACTCGCTGTTGAGATTTGCTCACTTACATCTGCCGCTGGGAAAATATCCTCCGCTAGGGAAACCCGATAGTTTTCTAGAAAGATAACCTTCATATATTGACTTACATACGGATCATCATTTACCTTTCTAGCAAGTTCGCTTATTAATTTAATAATCTTTTTCGCGTAATAATAACCCGGCGATGCTTTCGCCCCGAAAATAAATGTACGTGGATAAAACGAAAAGCTAGAATCCTCTTTTAAACGATTATACAAATACAAAATATGTAACACGTTTAATAGCTGCCTTTTGTAGGCATGCAATCGTTTTACTTGTACATCAAAAATGGAATTTGGGTCAACAATAATCCCCATTTTATTGTGAATGCGCTCTGTCAAAATCTGTTTACGCTCCTGCTTTACAGCCTGCAACTTGTCAAGAAACGCCGCATCCTGTTTAAAATTTTGCAGTAATTGCAACTGAATCGGCTGCTTCTTCCACTCCGTTCCAATTGCTTCTGAGATGAGATTCGTAAGCTGCGGATTTGCCTTCATAAGCCAGCGCCGATGGGCAATCCCATTTGTTTTATTATTAAATTTGTCTGGGTAAAACTCGTAAAATAATCGCATTTCACGTTGTTTCAAAATTTCCGTATGAATTTTAGCGACACCATTTACACTATAACTTCCGACGATTGCTAAATGCGCCATTTTCACAAGATCATGCGCGATAATAGCCATGTCTTCAATTCGCTTCCACTCATACGGATACCGCTCCCAAAGCTCGTGACAAAAACGCTCATTAATCTCTTCAATAATCATATAAATGCGTGGTAATAACGGTCTAAAAATGTGAATAGGCCACTTCTCAAGCGCCTCTGATAATGTCGTATGATTCGTATAAGAAATCGTCTGAGTTGTAATATTCCATGCCTCTTCCCAAGCGAGCTTTTCTTCATCTAGTAAAATACGCATAAGCTCTGGAATTGCTAGAACCGGATGCGTATCGTTAATATGAATCGCAATTTTCTCATGTAAATTGCGAAGCGTTCCATTTCGCTCTCTCTGCATACGAACAATATTTTGTAAACTTGCCGATACAAGAAAATACTGCTGCTTTAAACGTAGTATTTTCCCTTCATCATGTGTATCATCTGGGTATAAAAATTCTGAAACCACTTCTGTATCGCGTTTATACTTCAAAACATTTTTACAGTTTTGCGGGAAAGGAACTGGCTCTGCATTCCAAAGTCTGAGTGTATTCACGGTATCTGTTTCATACCCAATAACTGGAACGTCATATGGAACTGCCATGATCACTTCTGCATCCGTATGACGAAATTCGAGGCGGCCATTTATTTCTATTGGCTCTACATCTCCAAAGTAGCTCACTTCTACCGCTTGATCATACCTTCTTACTTCCCATACATTTTCATGAAGGAGCCATTGTTCTGGTAGTTCTACTTGATATCCATCAACAATTTTTTGATCAAATAAGCCATGCTTATACCGAATGCCATATCCATGTCCAGGAAGATTTAAAGATGCAAGTGAATCGAGAAAACAAGCCGCTAAGCGACCTAGCCCTCCGTTTCCAAGACCTGCATCCGCTTCACTTTCTTCTAATTCTTTTAATGAAATACCAAGCTCAGAAAGCCCTTGTTCACATACATCTCGAATTCCTAAATTGAGCATGTTACTTCCAAGTAAACGCCCAAGTAAAAATTCAATTGATAAATAATACATTTGCTTTTGATTTCCAGCTCGGTACCTTTCATTCGTTGCAATCCAATCCTGATTTATATACTCACGTACCATATGACCGAGTGTATTATACTGATCTCGACTTGTAGAATCTTTGAAACTCTTCCCATACATCGTTTCTAGTTTTTCTAAAAAAGCTGCTTTAAAGCTTTCCACATGAGTAAACATTTTTTCACCACCTAAGAGTGTTTCAGCAAACTGCTATATAGCTCCTTATATGCAAGCGCGGACGTTTTCCAGCTGTAATCTGCTGTCATCGCTTGTTTTACAAGCTGATTCCATACTGGCTCATTATGATAATAATGAAGTGCACGACGAATCGTATGTAACATGTCATGCGCATTAAAATTTGTAAAGGTGAAGCCATTTCCAGATGCAGTCTCCTCATTATAAGACTGCACCGTGTCATTCAATCCCCCTGTTTCTCTTACGATTGGGATTGCGCCGTATGCTAATGCAATGAGTTGTCCGAGTCCGCATGGTTCAAACAATGATGGCATTAAAAATAAATCACTGCCCGCATATACTTGATGCGCCAACTCTTCATTAAATCCAATGTATACCTTTACTTTTTCTGGATATTCATATGCCATCCATTCAAAAAATTGCTCATAATCAGAATCCCCTGATCCTAAAATGATGCATTGTACATCCTCTTCCATGATTTCACGGAAGACAGCACGTACTAGATCCAGCCCCTTTTGCTTTGTTAATCGCGTTACCATCGAAATAATTGGTGTATCTTCTTTTTCCGGCAAACCAAAATAACGCTGTAAGGCACGCTTATTATCTTGTTTTTCATATAATGACTCTGCATCATACTGAG
Source organism: Bacillus sp. AFS098217 (assembly GCF_002551815.1). Taxonomy (GTDB): domain Bacteria; phylum Bacillota; class Bacilli; order Bacillales; family Bacillaceae_G; genus Bacillus_A. Next base: position 6,889 of record NZ_NVPR01000083.1, on the reverse strand, counting down.
CAGTAATATAAGGGTCTGTTAGCGGGTTGTACACGCTCGTATCAATCCCATTTACAATGCCGCTCAGCTTATCATTATATTTGCGTAATAAGCCATCTAGCTTTTCACCAAAAAATTCATATTGAATTTCTTCTTTATACGTCGGACTGACCGCTGTAATACGATCTGAAGCGATGATACCGCCTTTCATAAAATTAACATTTCCATAGAACTCAAGCTGTTCGCTATGGAAATATTCATCACCAAGCTCAAGTAAATCATGCATAACCTCGCGGGGAAATACACCTTGGAACTGCAAATTATGAATGGTATAAACCGTTTTAATATGTTTATATAACGGGTTGTCCCCATACTTTTCACGCAGTAAGAAATTTGCCATTGCGGTATGCCAATCATGGCTGTGTAAAATATCCACTTCAAAATCAAGATGCGGGATACATTCTAATACAGCTCTCGAAAAGAAAGAAAAGCGTTCTCCATCATCATAATGACCATAGAGCGAATCTCTTTTAAAATAGTATTCGTTGTCGATTAAATAATACGTAATCCCGTCCTGCTCACCTTTCAAAATTCCGCAGTATTGATTTCGCCAACCGAGCTGAACATTGATTACTTTATGAAGCGTACATGCTTCTCGTAAATGCGCAGGGATAAGACTATAGTTTGGAAGTATAATGCGAACGTTTACTCCTAATTTCTTCAACTCTTTTGGAAGTGCACCTGTTACATCTGCTAAACCTCCGGATTTAATAAACGGTACGCATTCTGATACTGCAAATAAAATATTCACGTGTTATTCCACTGCCTGAAAAGCGTATACGCCGATAGCCGCCCTTCTAACAGCTTCCTCCCTTCGAGTTTTTGATTCGTTATATTTATGAGTAGATGAATCCCTATCAAATAGGGATTCATCTTTTAGAATATTTGAGAATAACTATTGATTGTGTGATTTTGGACACTACCTTTTTCCACAACGTACGGTTTATCAGGTGTTCCTGTTAAAATCACACCATCCTCAATTTTAACATCCTTATCAATAATAACGCCGTCTAGTATACAATTATCTCCAATTTGGCTCTTTTGCATAATAATACTGTTTCGAATGACAGAACCTTTTCCAACCTTTACAGAGCGAAATACAACACTATTGTCTACTTGTCCTGCAATCATACTACCGTTTGCAATCATTGTATTTGTCACCCTAGCACCTTTCATATAGCGCGTTGGTGGTTCATCTTTTACTTTTGTAAAAATAGGGGCTTCCTTCGTAAATAATTGTTTCCAAATTGAAGGATGCAAAATTTCTAAGCTATGTTTATAATAACTTTCAATTGAATCGATTACCGCTACATATCCCGTATGTTCATATGTAGTAATACATAGCGATTCTCCTCGTTTCTCCTTGACTACATCAAATAAACTATAGTGTTCCATATCTTTATATGTTTCAAATAAATCTAATAATAATTGTTTCTTAAGTACATAAGTTTGCAGTGAAACACCTTTATGACATACCTCAGTGACATCTGCTTTCGTATGTATATGTCTCTCTAACACCTTTTGAAAATTCAAGGCGGTAACAAGATGGCTATTTGTAATGACTACATACTCCTCTCTGCTGCGCAGGAAATAATCAATATGTCTTCGAAAGTGAGCAAAGGAGCCAAACTCATCTTGATCGCATTGGCAATTTGGAGGAAATAAAAATAAACCGTCACGTTTTCTATCCAAATCCCATTGTTTCCCTGATCCGAGATGATCCATCAAGGAGCGATTTTTATGACTTGTAAAAATCGCTACACTATGAATATGGGAATGAACCATATTAGAAAGCATGAAATCAATGAGACGATACCGCCCTCCAAATGGCAGTGCCGCCAGTGAACGATGCCCAGTTACTTTCTTTAAGGAAGGAAAACTCCCTGTTGCATTAATAATTCCTAACATTGTTTCTCCCATTCATTTCATCCCCTTCGTCTATTTTCCCTCTGCAATTAATACGATATCATCCGTATTTTTCTCTGACCGAATAACCATGTCATCTTCAATTACCATACCTGATCCAACAATTGCTTTTTCAATTACAACATTTTTACCAATGTGAGCTCCTGGCATAACGACTGAATCTATTACTTTACTTCCTTCTCCTACTGTTACACCTTGGAATAAAACGGAATGCTTCACTTCCCCTTCAATAACACATCCCTCATTTATTAATGATTCCTCCACTTTCGCCGCTTCAGAAATAAACTGTGGTGGCTCATTTGGATTGACAGAATAAACGCGCCATTCATGATCATTTAACCGTAGTAAAGACTCATCACGAAGCAAATCCATATTTGCTTCCCATAGGCTCTTGACCGTTCCAACATCTTTCCAATACCCTTGGAATGGATAAGCAATTAATTTCTTTCCTTCATCTAATAAAAGAGGGAGGACATCTTTTCCAAAATCATTACTAGACTCTGGATTTCGCGCATCCATCTCTAAATATTCTTTTAAAATTTCCCAATTAAAAATATAAATTCCCATTGAAGCTAAATTACTTTTTGGAAACTGTGGCTTCTCTTCAAATTCAACAATTTCCATCTCTTCATTCGTATTCATAATACCAAATCGACTTGCTTCTTCCCAAGGTACTTCAATAACCGAAATTGAAACATCTGCCTCTTTTTCAATATGGAAATCTAGCATTTTACTGTAATCCATTTTATATATGTGATCTCCTGACAAAATCAGAACATATTCTGGATCATATTGCCGTAAGAAGTTTAAATTTTGATAAATTGCACTCGCTGTTCCCGTATACCATTTCACCCCAGAGGACTCTGCATAAGGAGGTAGTACGGTTACTCCCCCGTTCACACGGTCTAAATCCCACGCATTCCCAATCCCAATATAATTATGGAGCTCTAATGGCTGATACTGCGTTAAAATCCCCACTGTTTCAATCCCAGAATTCGAGCAGTTACTTAATGTAAAATCAATGATTCTATACTTACCGCCAAAAGGAACAGCTGGCTTTGCTAAATTTTTTGTTAAAGCACTCAAACGACTACCTTTTCCCCCTGCTAGTAACATTGCTACGCACGTCTGCTTTTGAACCATCTTGTTTTTTACTCCCCTTTCTCGTCTTCACTGGCCGTAAAATGGATAAGCCAAATGGTGGAATTGTGATTTCTACATGAGCAGACTGACTATGATATGGCTCTAGCATTGTTTTTAGACGCTTTTTATTTACCTTTCCTGAACCGCCATACATTGCTGCATCACTATTTAAAATCTCGTTATAATACGTAAACTCTGGTACACCTACTTTATAGTTTTCGTACACCACATTGGTAAAATTACATACCACGACAAGGATATCTTCTTCCTTATCTCCTTTCCGAATAAATGAGAAAATACTTTGCTCTTTATTATTAGCATCAATCCACTGAAATCCCTCCTGCGAATGATCGAGCTGCCAAAGTGGTTTAGAGCGCTTATACAATGCTATGAGCTCTTTAAAGTAATCATGCATATAACGATGCATTTCAAATTCATGTAAATTCCAATCTAAATCCTCAAGATCTTTCCACTCATCAAATTGACCAAATTCACCACCCATAAAGAGCAGCTTCTTGCCTGGATGCGTAAAGAAATATCCATATAATAAACGCAGCTGTGCAAACTTTTCCCAGTAGTCTCCTGGCATTTTATTTAACAATGATTTTTTTCCATGAACAACTTCATCGTGAGATAGTGGCAATATAAAGTTTTCGGAGTAAGCATACAGCAAAGAAAATGTCATTTTCTCATGAATATATTTCCGGTATTCTGGTGCGCACTCCATATATTTCAATACATCATTCATCCAGCCCATATTCCACTTATAATTAAATCCTAGTCCGCCCTCATACGTTGGAGCCGTTACAAGCGGCCAAGCTGTCGAATCTTCTGCAGTCATTAAAAATTCTGCATCCTCTGCAAATACTGCCTCATTTAACTCTCGCAAAAAAGAAACTGCATATTCATTACTTTGCTGCTTTCCTTCCTTCTCCCAATACAACATATTAGCAACCGCATCGACACGAAAACCGTCAATATGGTAATATTTCATCCAAAACAGTGCATTTGAAATTAAAAAGTTTCGAACTTCTCGCTTTCCCAAATCAAAGTTCACTGTTCCCCACACGCGATTTTCCTGTACATCCAAATCTTTATATTCATAGGTCGGCGCTCCATCAAATAAATACAAACCGTGAGCATCTTTGCAAAAGTGCCCCGGTACCCAATCTAAAATGACACCGATTCCATATTTATGACATTTATCGACAAAATACATAAAATCATGAGGCGTACCAAATCGGCTTGTGACCGCATAATATCCAGTTCCCTGATATCCCCAGGAACGATCATACGGATGTTCAACAAGCGGCATAATTTCAATATGAGTAAATTGATGCTCCGCCACATAAGGAATAAACTCATCTGCCATCTCTCGATACGAGTACAGAGAGCCGTCTTCTTTCTTTTTCCATGAACCAAAATGTAATTCATAAACAGCCATTGCTTCCTTATAAATCGGCTTCCGCTTCTTCTTCCGAAACCAATTCTGATCATTCCATTCATATCCTCTTATATCAAAAATAGCCGATGCCGTATTTGGTCTCACTTCTGCATATGTACCGTAAGGATCTGCTTTCAAAATAATCTCACCATCTAAAGTCTCAATCGCATACTTATATATTTCTTGCTCCCCTAACTGTGGGATAAACAACGACCAAATACCCTCTTCTGTCATTTTTCGCATCTTATGTTGCCCATTATTCCAATTATTGAAATCTCCAACAACACTTATATTTTTTGCATGAGGAGCCCATACAGTAAAACGCACGCCTTGTACCTCTCTCTCTCTTACAAGGTGTGCTCCAAATATGTTATAGCTCTCATAACATCCTTCTGTATGAAATTCAGACATTCTTTCTTCTATGCAATTTGTTACACCCAATATGTTCACCTCACTAAGATGACAGAATTTTTAATACCTTTAAACTTTCGCTAAATAACTAAAATATCCTTGTGACATTTTAAATAAATATACGTTTTTCCACGGAAATTAAAGGTAATACTTAAAATTTTGATAAAATATATCGAATTTTGACGAATATTCATTGAAAACGGTTTATTTTCACATAATAAATTTATTTGTAACCATATAATAAAAAACCACTCTATGTTTGAATAGAGTGGTTTTCCTATAAACAATCCTTCTCCAAGAAAAGGGGGTGTATATTTGGGGATATACAAGGGAACTGGAAAAGGAATTTATATGAATTTATATAAAGATTCAGAAGCAGGAAGCAGTTTCCTACCTCTGAATGACTTATCAGTTATCTTATAGTACTGGTGCCATTGTTTCTTTTAATACTTTTACAGAGTGAGCGAATTTCGCTTTTTCTTCTTCATTTAACTCAAGCTCAACGATTTCACGTACACCTTCGCGGTTAATAACAGCTGGAACACCTACATAAGCATCTTTCTCACCGTATTGACCTTCAAGGTATGCAGATACAGTTAGTACGCTGTTCTCGTTGTTTAAGATTGCTTTTGTTACACGAAGTAGTGACATACCGATTCCGTAGTAAGTTGCACCTTTACGCTCGATAATGTGGTAAGCAGCATCGCGTACATTGATAAAGATTTTATCTAAATCTTCTTTGTTATACTGTTCGTTATTCGCTAAAATTGTTTCTAGCTTTTGTACACCTACAGTAGCGTGGCTCCATACTGGAAGTTCAGTATCACCGTGTTCACCAATGATGTATGCATGAACGTTACGTGGATCTACATCTAGGTAGTCACCTAACATATAGCGGAAACGAGCAGAATCTAAAGTTGTACCAGAACCGATTACACGTTCTTTTGGTAATCCAGATTCTTTCCAAGTTACATAAGTTAAAATATCAACTGGGTTAGTTGCGATTAAGAAAATCCCATCAAATCCGCTGTCCATAATACCGCGTACGATTTGTTTAAAGATTTTTGTATTTTTCTCAACTAAATCTAAACGAGTCTCACCTGGCTTTTGTGGTAATCCAGCAGTAATAACAACAAGATCTGCATCTTTACAATCTGCATAACTACCTTTCCAAACCTTTGTTGGCGCTGGAGCAAATGGTACCGCATGGCTTAAGTCCATTGCTTCCCCTTCTGCTTTTGCTTCGTTTACATCGACAAGTACAAATTCCTCAGCTACACCTTGGTTAATCATTGAGTAAGCATAACTACAACCTACAGCACCTGTTCCTACTAATACTACACGATTGATACCTTTTTTCATGATAATTCCCCTCTCTATTGTTTACATTTATTATTATTATTAATGTTGTTTAAGTAATTAATTAAAGTACTAATTTAATGTTGTTTAACTTCCTTACATTTATATTGTAGCATAAGTTATTGTGAATTCATTCACAAATTATGACCTATTTGTGAACTTTTTCACAGACAGTATAAAGTTATAATGGTGGGGGTGGAATCCATCTCAATGGAAGCCTTTTCTTTAGATTGTGAATAAAAATAATGTGATTTCAGTATTTCATTTTATCAATAAGCTATATTATATAATAAAAATTCCAGTATTATATACATCAATTAAAAAACCACTCTTTTTGGGTGGGATAGAGCATCTGGCCATGCATAGAAGCGGTTAGGGCCTTTTTCTGCCACATGCGAAGTAAAAACAGAAAGAGCANNGTCGAAAAATTAAAATGGACTTATATAGTGTAAAATCAGACTGAACAGTCGGTTTATAATTTATTATGGGAGTGAATCATATGAAAGATCACATCATAACTTTACAAGACAGGCGCAAGTTAGCCTATATTGAATATGGTAAAACAAA
>NZ_NVPR01000082.1 GCF_002551815.1 Bacillus sp. AFS098217 | reverse complement strand
TTAATACAGGAATGCTTTTTATAAACACATAAGCTGTATACAAAAATGAACAAGCCATTTTGATTAATTTTTTTCAAAATGGCTTCAATTTATTAGCTGTAAAATAAGGGCTTGCGTACTATTTTTAATCAAACTTTATTCAAAAGCTACACTCTTGAAAAGTGACTATAAAGTAATATAATTTTAAAATTTCAACCAAGCATAACCCCGTTCTAAATTTAGGACGGGGGTATGCTTGGTTGTTTAATCTTTGCTCTGTTCTTGTACTTAAGCACCTGTTTACTTTAAGAAGGAAAATATTCCATAGGTTCTGTACAATGGATGTAACCATTTTTCTTATAATAATTAATGCTATCATCACTTGGCCACACAATAATAAATTCGTATCTATTTTCTTTAGTCCACTCATTTATTGTGGTAAGGAGCTTACTCCCAATACCCTTATTTCTATATTCTTTAATAGTAAATACGTTCGTCATATAAGCAAATGGATGTGTTATTCTACCAGGACGGGGTACTTTTTGTATTAATGTTATATATATGTGTGATACAATTTCTCCATTTTCCTCCGCAACCCAAATAAACCATTGATCACTATTAAGGGCATTCTCTAAAAAAGATTGACATTTCTTTTCAAAATCATTAAATGGAGTTTGTTCGATTTTTCTACTTTCATCATATTCGATTGTAAAATCCCATCTCATTCTTATTAATTGCTGAATGTCTTTTACTTCAGCAAGTCTTATATTCATCTATAATTCCCCTCCTTAACTATTAATTCTTCTGTCACTAAATTGTACCTTCAGCTTAAGTATATTTCTTTACAATCTCACACCAAAATTAACATAAATATCTAATTTTTCAAAAATTTCATTCTATTAAATAGCCCGACTGTGGAATAGCATAACTGGTGTTTTTTAAGAAACTTTATTGTTACTTAACATCTCTTACCTAATGATGAAAAGGATATAAATAAATAGAATTTTTATTAAATTTTTTTATGAAAATTAAATTTTATTTTCTAAGAAGAAAATCCATTTTGTGGAACATAAGTTTAGTGGACATTTTTAATTAAACTTTATTCAATGGCTACAGAAGGAATCTTTTTCATTCACGTAATTCTTTTGAATAGATATTAATTGTTATTTATTTTTCATATTTTTAAAAACAGCTACAGGCTCCTCTATATCATTATTAATAATAACAATATCCGCACATTCTTTCGGATTATGCTCATTTATGTACATTTGACAAGCAGCGTGATATCGTATCAAAAACATTTCCTCCGCTTTTTCGTAGCTTCCAAAGGTCTCTTCTTCTCGTTTTGAACCACGTTTTCTAGCAATATCAAAGTCTGTATCTACAAAAATTTTATAATCAAATAGATGCTCCATCTCTTTTTTAAATAAAAAAGTCCCGTCCACTACTAACACCATATCATTCGAAGCTAGTATAGGCGGATTATATACAGGAATATCCGTTTTTAAATGATGGGATGTTATTTCATAATGTAAACTTCCTCCAGGCCCTAAAGGGACTAGTAATCTTTCCCGAAAAGACTTGTAATCATGGGCATCCTCATAATATCCTTTTGCTGACTCTTTTCCTTGTAGATAACGAATCGCTCTTGGGTTATGAAATTCATCTATGCTAGTTCGTATTATCTTTTTTCCGTGCTTTGTCATTTCTTCCGCTAATTCATTTGCAAATGTTGTTTTTCCAGAAGCTGTAATACCACTAATGCCGATTCTTAACGGATGATCTCGTTTAAATGTTAAAATATGATTGACTATTTCACAAATAAGTTTTTGACGTTTCAATTTATTGTACCCCTTACTTTTTACGTATTTACACATATATACATTGTTGATTGATGAAATATGTTTTTTCTGATTCTCTTTTAATCTGCGATACTTAGCACTTCTTCCACATAGAACCCCCCGATTAATATATGTATAAACTACCTAAAATTTGTTTTTTTCTCTTCTGCTTATCTAATCCTTGAAATTCAATCGCAAAAGGAACTTCTCCATATTTTAATAACTGTTCTTGTACAAACCCTTCACCGATCGGTTCGCAAAATTGAACATTTACATTTTCAAATAACACACTTTGGCACATTGCATTCCATTCTTGATGAACTTCAGAAGAATCCACCTGTACTTCCATCATTTCTTTCCATTTCTCTGTTGTTTCACGAACATTCTTCACCGCATAAAATATCGTCTCAATTTCTTTTGTTTCATTGCTATGAGAGGCAATCATACCTACTTTTTGTAAATCCAACTTTCTACTTTCATCAGATTCTTCCCACTGTATAAAGAAAGGAAATTTCGGTCCGTTTTCTTGCTGCTCAATAAATAACATTCTCCATTCTAAAAGATGACCGTCATTTCTCACTCTTTTCCCTTCAAATGGGCCAATCATTTTCAATCCTTTTTCTACAAACTTAACTGCAAGTTCTTCAATCCGATCCGTACGAATCGCAATTTGTAACATACCTTCTCTATCTTTTAATTTAACAACTGTTTCCTGAACTAGTGGATTGTCTGCTTGCTTAGCTTTATTTTCATCTTGTACTGCTAAAAATTCAATGTATGATAAATCAAAATAACATAAGCTATTCCATGTTCCCCAGTTTGTATGTTCTCCGCCTTGTACCGTATGGAATCCAAGCTCCTTCATTCTCTTTTCCGCTTCCTTTGGTGTACACCTAACAGCATGAACAAGGTGATCAAATGCTAACATATCCCTTCCCCCTTCTTTATACCCTTTATTATATAATTTTCCTGTTATTTCATTCAATTCCAAAAAAATCACAAGACGTAGTTTATTTATGAGGTTAATAAGTATTATAAAAATTTAATATCATGCTGATTGAAAAAAACAAAGGCTCTTTTCTCACACGGGAAAAGAGCACTTTTTCATTTATTATTACGCTTTCCTACATTGCCGTAGGTCTTATCATTATAAATTCCATTTTCTTGTCTGTCGAAATCATTCACAACTAAATCATGACATTTTCTCTATTCTCCAATGAATCATTGTGTCTGTTACACTTATTTTTTTCATGTTTAATTTTTCTAACACACGAATAGAACCATGGTTATCATGAAGTGTTTCAGCTACTATCCTATCAACTTTTGATGTAAGAAAAGCCCACTGAATTAATGCCCCTACAGCTTCTGTTGCATAACCTTTATTCCAATATTTCTCAAGGAACCCATATCCCACTTCTACCTCTTTATTCCCATTTGGTTTCCCCTTAAAACCTATATCACCAAGGACCATACCATCCTTTTTTCGAACAACGAGCCAAACGCCCCAATACAGTAAAGAAGAATCTTCTTTTAATTTTTGTACATAATTTGCGATATGCGGTCCATTATCGTACCCTTGCTGAATAGCAATTTTAACTGTTTCTTCCGTACATGGTATAATATGTAGTCTTTTCGTTTCTAATTTCATTATTATTTCTCCTTTTGGTTAACTGTAATCACCCCGGCAAAAATGGATGTACAAAACATAGAACGATCCCCTTTCGTAACTAAGATTCCTTAATCATACACTCAGAACAAAGAATATTCAATATTTTAAAACTACTCATAAATACGATTACTTTCATTTAGCAACTCACCCTAATCCAAAGACAAAACTTCAATCACTGAGGATAACTTTTCTTCTCTATTTTTCATGTCAATTATATATACATCAATTAAAAAACCGACATACCCCCCCCTATTTTTAGGTGGGAGAGAGNNCGAAGTAAAAACAGAAAGAGCAAACGAGTGTAGGTTACTTTTTATTCTGCATAGTAGGGATTTAGATGTTGAAAAATTAAAATGGATTTATATAACAGCATTTTTGCTACAGAAAATGATTCTAAGCAACGCTGTCGAAAATTATTTTCTGAATTTTCTCTTAATTTTAAAGGGTTTTCTGTTACTTTTTGCGAAACATTTGTATAACAATTTTTTCATTGTTCTGTTTACATATCAAATAGGTTCGGGTGGAGTTTTGAAAGCGTTTCCTATACAATAACCGATATTTTTCGATTTTTTCTTCAATAATTCCTTGCAATATTTTCAGAAAGTCATTACAATTGCCATATATTAAAAATCATAACAATAAACAAATCCTCATCAATCCGATGAGGTAGAGGTTGCGACTTTTATAAGTAAGGCGGATTAGACACAGAGAATGTCAATGACTCCGTTTGAAAGGAAAAGTTGCCGAAGTTTATATTTCTTCTCTGGAAATATAAGCTGGGGCTGTCTCCGAATAGGAACAGAACTGTCACGTTTACAAAATACCGTGTAAACGTGGGGTGCTATCTTAACGGAAGGGTATGATGGGGTGGTTATTTGTGAAACGTTCCGCCAAATTCCTTTGGCGGTTTTTTGTATTTTTCTCCCCCGCTCCTTCCTATCTTACAAGAAAAGGAGTGTTGAACATGAATAGCGCAACAAATCAAGCTACCTCTAAAACTCAATCTACGCAAGGACAAGGTGAACTTAGGCGCGGATTGAAATCTCGCCATCTTACAATGATTTCTCTCGGTGGTACAATTGGTACCGGACTATTTCTTGCCAGCGGTGGTGTCATTCACACAGCTGGCCCTGGCGGAGCTCTTGTAGCATACGCCGCAATTGGAATTATGGTTTATTTTTTAATGACAAGCTTAGCTGAATTAGCAGCATACATGCCTGTCGCTGGATCCTTTAGCACATACGCAACAAGATTTGTTGATCCATCGCTTGGATTCGCACTTGGGTGGAACTATTGGTACAACTGGGCCATTACAATTGCCGCTGAACTGTCAGCAGTAACATTAATTATGAAATTTTGGTTCCCAAATACCCCTTCCCTTATCTGGAGTGGTCTTTGTTTAGTCATTATGTTTCTTTTAAATTACTTATCAGTTAAAGGATTTGGTGAAGCAGAATATTGGTTTGCACTTATTAAAGTAGTTACTGTTATTATCTTTTTAATCGTTGGATTTATGATGATCTTTGGTATTATGGGTGGTGAACCTGTAGGATTCAAAAACTTTACTATTGCAGATGCACCATTTAACGGCGGCATCATGGCAATTATCGGTGTATTTATGGCTGCTGGTTTTTCATTCCAAGGAACTGAATTATTAGGTGTAGCTGCTGGCGAAACTGCCGATCCAGAGCGTAGTATTCCAAAAGCCATTCGTTCAATCTTTTGGCGCATCCTATTATTCTACATCTTTGCAATTCTTGTTATCGGTCTATTGATTCCTTATACGACTGATAGTCTTGCAGCGAGTGATGTAACAGTAAGTCCATTTACACTTGTATTTGAAAAAGCGGGGATTGCATTTGCTGCGTCTGTTATGAATGCTGTTATTTTAACTGCTGTTCTATCCGCTGGTAACTCAGGCATGTACGCATCAACCCGTATGCTTTGGGATTTAGCAAGACAAGGAAAAGCACCGAAATTTTTAGGTAAATTAAATAGCCGCGGCGTACCTGTTAACGCGTTAATCGCAACTTCAGTAGTTGGCTGTGCCGCATTCTTAGCTTCCTTATTTGGCGACGGTGTTGTATATGTATGGTTATTAAATGCATCTGGAATGTCCGGATTTATTGCATGGGTAGGAATCGCTATTAGTCATTATCGTTTCCGAAAAGCATACATTGCACAAGGAAAAGATTTGAATGACCTACCGTATAAAGCAAAATGGTTCCCATTTGGTCCAATCTTCGCATTTACACTTTGTGTAATTGTCATCTTAGGACAAAACTACGGCGCATTTATGGGTAAGTCGATCGATTGGAATGGTGTACTCGTTTCCTATATTGGTTTACCACTCTTCCTTGTACTTTGGTTAGGTTATAAATTCACAAAGAAAACAAAAGTAGTTCCTCTTGATAAATGTGAACTATAAATGATTAGAGACAGCAAATATCTCATATTTGCTGTCTTTTTTAGTACAATGAAATTTTGCAAAGGACATATTTCATGTATGTCGAATATTGTATTACATGTGTAATTTTTACATAAAGAAGGTGTGACATGTTTGTAAATACCAAAACCGAAACAGAAAAATTACAATTACAAAAAAATTATTCTTACAAAGGATGGGATTAAAATGAACGTCACATTAGAAGCTGTAGCCACAGAACAACTAGAAATATTAAAGAATTTCTACGCCCTATACTTACATGATTTATCCGAATTCTCCCCTACCCTTCATCCAAATGAAAATGGATTTTTTGAATTTGATGCGTTTAAACTTATTTGTACTCGTGAGGAGCTTATCCCGTATTTCATTAAATACGAGGAAAAATATGTTGGTTTTATCCTATTCGCTAAAGTACCATTTACGGCCCCTAAAACAGACTTTTGTATTAACGATTTTTTCTTATTAAAGCCGTATAGAGGAAAACAAATAGTTGATCAAGCCATTTTAGAGATTTTCAAACAACATATGGGAACATATTACGTGGCCCAATTAAAAAGCAATTCGAGAGCCGTGGCTTTCTGGAAAAAATTCTATCAAAAAAACGAGATTGAATATCAAGAAATTGAGAAAATGGATGAAGATGATTTGTGCTTAACACAAACCTTTACAGTGCCAGCGTTATTTACCCTTTCAGCATTACATGACCGGCTATTAAAAGATAATTAATAAAAGAGCAAATACAGAGGAATCAAATAAGAGAGGTTGGAGCATAACTGCTCCTATTTGTGCTGAACACCAACAGGGGCGAATCCTATTGTTGGAAGTTCCACTTTATTCTCGAAGCATCTACTTTTTTACTGGTAAAGAAAAAGCTTCTTCCCTATTTAATGTATCTCGGTATGGATAAAAACAAACTGTTTAATCATTTTTAACTGCGCAACTTCTCTTCGTATTTAATATCCATCTAACATGGCTTTTTCTGTACGATTCGTTTAGTATTTTTTAATCTTCGTCAATGTATTCATTCTATAAAGATAACCAAAATTTAGAAATCATATTTTTAGTAGAAAATAGCTATTCTAAATAGTGAATTCATAATTATAAGGAGGAATTTAATTATGACAGTAATTACTAAGCTTAAACAAACTATTTCTGGATTAAAAAGTGCTCAAGCATGTTTAGAAGGATTTGTTCTTGATACTGACAATCAGCAAGCAAAACAACTGTATCAAAATGCAGCTCAGCAAACGCAGACAATTATTGATTCTTTAGAACCACGTGTTCAGGAAATTCAACAAGATGAGCCTCAGTATAATCAATAAAACGCAGTAATCTTCAGATTTTTTGTAGAGACCGTTTCATGGTTAGTTGTATATATCTAGAAAGTATTTATACTTTTTTAAGCTAACTGAAAAGAGATGATTTAATTTTGCTCTTTTTCTGCAGGTAATAAATCAACAAATAACAAGTTTCCCGTATCTTATATAACAGTAAGCAAACCCAATTTCTTTTTGTTAACTATTATTAACATCCAGAATACCGACTTTTTCCACATACTATCAATGAGTCAGTTTACCAATATAAATCATTTGAAAAATTCAAAAATCCTCATGAATTATATTACTACTAATAGGACAAGTTATTTCGCTTGTCCTGTTCTCGATTATAAAACGACTGGATTTAGTATTACGAGCCCTAGTGAAACACTTGTATATGGCCTTTCAATTAAAAAATAAGAAATACCCTTGTTTCTTCTTTGAAGCAAGGGTATTTCTTATTTCCTATTAAATCCACTTTCAGCAGGTATTATACTTGTAAATCTAGAAAATAAAATAACATGCCTTTATCAGGAGTGGTTCCTTATGAAAATACTAGAACATGAAACATAACAACGATATATTTTAATTAGAGGTCCTCCATTTATGTTCGTTTACTCTATTTTTAACATAACGAGCAGGAGGATGTAACATGAAACATGATAAATTATTTTTAGCACTTTTAGAAAACGCAAATACAAGATTTAGTGGGTGGGATTTTTCCTTTATTACAGAAACTGGTCGCATGAAGAGTCAGTTACTATCTTGGTCATATGGTAGTATGGCCTTTCAGCTTATACAAAATGCAAATGCTATGCTGGATATGGGAACAGGTGGCGGAGAGTTTTTATCAATGTTAAAACCCTTTCCCCCTTCTGTTTATGCGACTGAAGGCTATACCCCAAATATCCCGATAGCAAAAAACAAATTAGAACCTTTAGGTGTAAAAGTTGTAGAAGTAGCTAGTGATAATGCTTTACCATTTGCTGATAAACAATTCGATTTAATTTTAAATCAACATGAATCCTATGTAGCATCAGAGGTAAAAAGAATTCTATCTCCAAACGGCATATTTCTTACCCAACAAGTAGGCGGGCTTGACTGTGCTGAAATCAATGAACACTTGAGCGTACCACTTAATCAAGAATATGCAGATTGGACTTTAGAAACAGCCTGTAACGCGTTACAGCAAAACGGTTTTACCATTTTAAAATCAAAAGAAGAGTTCCCACTTCAAAGATTTTATGACATCGGTGCTTTCATCTACTATCTAAAAGCAATACCTTGGCAAATCCCTGAGTTTACTACTAAAAAATATTACAACAAGTTATATAATATACATCAATTGATCTTACAAAAAGGGTATTTTGATGTAAAACAGCACCGATTCTTAATACAAGCTAGATATCAATAAAAACAGCCGTGTTTCTATATGAAACACGGCTGTTTTTATCTCGTTCAATCTATTAATCTCGCTTTTGAAAAAGGATAATAGACAAATTCTACTTTACCAATAATACTAGCTTCCTCAATATATCCAAGACCATTTCGGCTATCTTTACTTTGAGAGCGATTATCTCCCATTACAAATAATTTATTTGGTGGAATTTTTGTCCTTTTATACTCCGAAAATATTTGTAGTTCATTTGGTAACTCTCTATTAATATATTGTTCTGTTTGTTGTTTATCATTTAAATAAAGGGTGCCGTTTACGATCTGTATTGTTTCACCTGGAAGTCCAATGACTCGCTTCACATAATATTTAGAGTTATCCCTATCTTTAATCACAACGATTTCTCCATGATGTAGAGAATTGAAACGTGTAACGGCTGTATTTACAAAAACATAATCTTCGTCTTGTAAAGTTGGTTGCATGGATTTCCCTTCTACTTTACACAAAGTAAAAGAATTTATGATGACTAACATAGCAAATATGAATAGAACAAATTCCCCCCATTGATTCTTAATTTGCCGCTCCATATGTATCCCCCATTCCACCAACACTCCTAATCTAAAAAACACTTCACTGTACAATATATTTCATACTCGGTACAGTGAAGTGCGACTATTCCAGCTATATTTATAGATTTTTTTATTGTGCTTTATTAGACTGCTCTACAGGAACTGGATTTCCATTCACTCTCTTAACTTTCAAATCAAAATATGCATCTAAAATATCTTTACCAATTTTAGAATTCACTCCAGATTTATCATCATTTACCCACGGCACAACAACTGAAAATGCCACTTCTGGATCAGCATCATATGGCGCATAGCCAGCTAAAGTTAAATTATAGCATTTTTTTCGGTTTCCATTTTCATCTCTTCCAATGTCGTTATCGCCACCATAAACAGTTTCTGCTGTTCCTGTTTTCCCAGCTGGTTTATAAGGAAGATTTTTAAAAGTTGCTACACCCGTTCCGTCTCCTTCTTGAAATACCCTTCTGAATCCTTCCTTCACTTGATCGATATAATTTTTGTCCATATCTATACGGTTTAAGACAACCGGTTCCATTACTTGTACTACTTTTCCAATGTCTTCTGGTTTAGTTGGTTGTTCTCTAATTTCTTGTACAATTTGCGGTTTCATTCGATAACCACCATTTGCAATTGTCGACATGTATTGCACAAGTTGAAGTGGTGTATATGTATCGTATTGGCCGATCGAATAGTCAAGTAAAAAACCCGGGATTTGATCCGTTTTCCCCTTTTGTCCTGCCGATTCATTCGGTAAATCAATACCAGTTGGAACCCCTAAACCAAATTGTGTAAAATGATATCGCATTTTATTAAACGCTTCCTGCTTAATGTTTAGTGTACTATTAGGTACATAATCAACCTCTGCAATCTTTAAAGCAGTGTTAAACATGTATACGTTAGAAGATACTTGTAAAGCTCTTAAATCATCAATATCACCAAACTCTTTCCATGACTTTTTATCTTTTGTTCCTTTAAAACTCATTGGTGCATCAACAAAATGAGTAAATGGTTTGATCGCACCCGTTTGATATCCAGTTAGTAATGTAGCACCTTTAACAGTTGAACCAAGCTCATAAGAACTTGTCATTGTACCAAGTGCATAATCTTCTACTTGTATTTCTCCATCTTTATTTACAAGTTTCTTTCCTGCTATTGATAAAATTTGTCCATTTTTCGGATTCATCATTATAACAAAAGCACGATCCAACATTGGTTCCGCCGGTTTAAATGCCCTTAAGTTTTTTTCAAGACTTTCTTCTACCTTCTTCTGCAAATCCATATCAATTGTTAACATTAAATTATTTCCGCTTTTCCCTTTCGTAATCTCTTCCGTCCGAAGAAGATTCCCTTCTTTATCAGTAATATGTTTAAACTGCCCCTTTGCACCATGCAACGCATCTTCATATTGTTTTTCAATATAACTTTTACCGACTCGATCATTACGGGTATAATCACGGACCAAATAATAATCTAATTGCTCCTTTGGTAATCCCTCATCGGCACTAGAAACACTTCCAAGTACAGAACGAAGTATTTTATCATTAGGATACTCGCGTTCCCAATCCACTGTAGTATCCACCCCAGGAAGAAGCGCTAAACTCTCACTAATGATTGCATATTCATTAGGACTTACATCCTTTTTTATAATTTGAGGCGTCATTTTGTATCCAGCATTCATTTTACTTTTAATTGCTAATACCTCTATATCCTCTGGTGTTAGCTCTTTTAACTCTTCTGCTGTAATTCTTTCGCGTCTAAGCTCTTCCACTTTTTTATCTAATTCTTTTCCCTCTATTTTCTTTTCTCTTAATTTATTTTCATCCTCTTTTGTTACTTTTGCATCTGCACGCTTCTTATTTAATTGCATCCAAAAATCTTTTTTATCTGTATCGGTTAGCTTGTCCATTGATTCCTGTGGCATTTCAATTAACTTTGCTAATTCCCTTGCCGTTTTCAAAATCTCCTTAGCGTCTACACCTTTCATTTTTGTATATGTAACTGTCCGAAGCGGTTTATTATCCACAATCGCCTTTCCTTCTCGATCAAAAATTTTCCCCCTAGGAACTGGCGCACTCACTGTTAAATCTTCCTGTTTTTCTACTACATTTTTATATGTTTCACCATCTACAATTTGAACTTTTCCTAACTGAACAATAATCGCTGAAAACATAAGAAATACGCAAAAAAATAGTACATTTAGACGAAACGGAATATGGTTTTTCTTCTTTTTCTGCTTCTTCTTTTTCATTCAGCTTCCCCCCTTTATTCTATTCATTTTCTTTACAGTCTAAAAAACAAGTTCACTAGACATAACTGAAGCTTATAAAATAAAACTTTAATCAGTAGAAATTTTCTTGCCACTGATTATTCATCCTCATCCAACTTCCTTGCCTTTGTTAAATTTTGAGGTAGGAGTGATCCTACTAATTCATGCGGGATAAATGAATTAGTAGTCATTATATTTATTTATATGATATATATAGAATTCTATATTATTCCAAAAAGAATGAAAAGATAAAATTTTCAGTTTCCAATCGCTATATATACATCAATTAAAAAACCGACATAACCCCCTTTTTTAGATGGGAGAGAGCATCTNNTGAAAATGGATTTATATACATATCGATAACTCGATTCAAGATAATAAATTGAAAAACTTTTAAAATTTGTATTCCTTAATGTGTGAACCTTACTCATTCACGCATTACATTTAAATATATGAATATATTATTACAAAGTTCTTAAAAAGATAATAAGAAATAGTAAAGAAATGGTAAAGAAA
>NZ_NVPR01000081.1 GCF_002551815.1 Bacillus sp. AFS098217 | reverse complement strand
GCATGTGGCAGAAAAAGGCTGTGGCCGCTTCTATGCATGAATAGATACTCTCTTCCACCTAAAAGAGGGGTTTTATGTTTTTTAATAAATGTATATATTTTTTTATAACATATTTATAAATATTTCAGGTCTTCCCCAGTTCATTTGCGCACAAACAAATCGTATTTTCTCTTCATCAATTGTATGCAGACCCTCTTCTAGTAAACATGAAATTGGAACTTCACAATGAATTTTCGCCAATTGTAATGATACATTTAAGTTCTCTAAATCACTTTCAATTTTTGTACGTTGTGCTTTTGTTAATGATGCTATGTTTTCTAATACTGCCGATACTGTTCCGTGTTCTTGAATGAGCTTATATGCCGTCTTTTCACCAATTCCTTTTACACCTGGATAGTTATCACTTGTGTCTCCCATAAACGCTTTCGCATGGACGATTTGCCAAGGTTCCACTCCTTTTTCTTCCATAATCTTCTCAGGAGTATAATACTCATAGTTTCCGATTCCCTTACGAAGAAGCATGACCGTAACATTTGTATCGACAAGTTGTAGTAAATCAGTATCCCCTGTTAAGATATATACTTCCGCTTCATTACAATATTCTTCTGCTAACGTACCAATGCAGTCATCAGCCTCATAGCCTTTCATACCAATTACAGGAATAGATAGCTTTGATGTCATGTCTTGCACTAAATCAAATTGTGGAATTAGCTCTTCTGGTGGTGCTGGGCGGTTTGCTTTATAATTTGAGAACGATTCCGTTCGAAATGTGGTACTTCCCATATCCCAGCACGTTACAATATGCGTCGGTTCAATTGCTTGCGCTGCTGTTAATAAGTGTTTCATATAACCATGAATCCCATTTGTTGGGGTACCATCTTGTCGTTTCATAAATTGTCCATACACACTTGTTGCGTAAAAAGCACGAAATAATAGTGCCATACCATCAACTAACAATACTTTTTTCATAATTCCTCTCCTACTAACAAAAAATAATAACCTCACGTCATCACGTAAGGTTATATGAATAGATTACCATTCTACGTCTCTGTTCAACTTTATCTATTATACAATGTTTTAATATATTTAGCACCATTAACGGTTCAATGTGTTTGGCCACAGCACGTATGAAGTAATCCAGAATACGTATTTTTACCTGTTGAAACGACCACAGCCTTCGCAGTTCCATTTACAATATGTGTGCCTTGAAAACATACATTTTCAAGTTGAAGTGGATTGTAATCTTTCATGCGTTTTAATGGCATAAAACGCTTGCGTTCCAGATGATAACAGCTTTCGAATTTCTCAACATTCGTTTCTTCTCCTGTTAGCATCGACTCATTTACTAACAAATCTTCTGCATAAATAATACGTACATCAGCTGGAACGATATCACCTGCTGAAAGAAAAACCATATCTCCGGGAACAAGTTCTTCAACTGGGAGTTTCATTATTTTCGCTTCATTATTCATCCCTGCAGTTGTACATCCTTCTACTCTAGAAACAGTTACCGTTACAATCTCACACTGATTTTCATTATGAACACGTTGCTTTGCAAATCCAGGAATCATTCCGCCTAGTTTCATCATTACATCAGAAAGGATTGCTCGTTTTGAAGATAATTCATTTTTTCCGTACACATGAATGCGTTTTTGCGCTTCTTTCATAGAAAGACCATCTCTTGTTGTTTTAAAATAAGCAAATACAGATTTTACATCTCTTGTTGCAATTTCAATTAACAAGTCTTTATTTTGTTTTAACATAGATTGTTCTTTCATCACTTTTTTATTTTGTTTATGAGACATGTTACCCACAAGTTTGTTTACATATAACATATTATCGTCTCCTCCTTTACAACATAGGAAGAAACGCTTTGTTTCTCAATTTATCTCACTTTAACACTTTATGTATTTCTATGTCCTGTTAAAGTGTTCCACGTTCAATTTATCACTATAAAATTGAACGTTATCTTATGATAAATATAGAGGGAGGAACAAGTCGTTTCCTGCCTACATCATATATTTTTGTTTCGAAGTATATGGGTAACGGAACCGAGTCAGAATTTGACATGCTCCTCACCTCCTCTTTCATTTTTTAGTCAATATTTATACTATGAGAATTCTCAAAGCTTGTTAATAAAAAGACCTCTACTCCTAAACGAGTAAAGGTCATTACATACATAAATAAACGATTCCTAATAAACATAGGAATCTACGAACCTCTCCCTCGCCGAGTTTTAGCACTGTATAGCATAGGTGTGTTACCAGCTACGTTAAGAAAAACCTTAATTCGATCATTCCTGTTGACCCATTGGCGTCTCTCGACATTTTTGGGCAGTAGCATTTCTCTATACAGGAGCCTCACCTAACAGAGACTTATTTTTTTATTATATAGAAAATGTTACTCTTATTTAAAATAGATGTCAACACTTTGAATTCAAACTTTTCCTTATTACAGCAAGTATTTCCTAGAAAATGATTTATATATACATCAATTAAAAACCGACATAAAATCCCTCTTTTTAGGTGGGAGAGAGCATCTATTCATGCATAGAAGCGGTCAGGGCTTTTTTCTACCACATGCGGAGTGAAAACAGAAAGAGCAAACGAGTGTAGG
This sequence comes from Bacillus sp. AFS098217, assembly GCF_002551815.1. Lineage (GTDB taxonomy): Bacteria > Bacillota > Bacilli > Bacillales > Bacillaceae_G > Bacillus_A. Next base: position 3,284 of record NZ_NVPR01000081.1, on the reverse strand, counting down.
TCACTTTGCATTCTGCATAGCAGGGATTTAGATGTCGAAAAATTAAAATGGATTTATATAGACCAGGAACACTCTTATTCTAATACTAATTGTTTAAGGTTTCGTATGTTCTTTTTCTCAAGGTGACAAGCTTGAAGAAGATACGCTTCAACATCTCCATACTTTTCTATAATTTCATCATAAACTTCATCTAAATATTCAAAGCGAACTTCTAACATAGGCTTGATCCGCTCTGGTGAGACTTGAAATAAACTCATTCACCTAATAAAAACCTTACATATAAAACGTGAGGTTTTTCAATATGTTAAACATCCAGCGATCACAATTCCGATAGAAATTGATAAAAACATTAGGAAAAGTCCGACGGCCTGGTTATCTTCTTCGATGCTTTGATTGATGTTAAAACGCGGTGTGAACCATTCGGCTAAATAAAACACAACAATTTGTGCTAAAACTCCAATCACTCCCCATAAAACCATATCCATTAGTGAAACAGAATGAGCAGCAGTCGAATACAAGACGATAGCAAGACCAAGAAGTCTTCCTCCAAGTGCGTAGCTTGCTGCTCGATTCCCTTTAGCCATTAACGAAAATTCTTTCACTTTTGTTGTCACTTCCATAAGAAACAGACCGATACATAGAAGACCGAGTGAAACCGCTAAATAAAGTAAAAAATTCATCATTTATAATCCTCCTTCTTAATCCCTACAGGTAAATAATAAGATTCATTCCCCGTAATTTTTTCGCCAGCACGTATACCGATACTACTTGGTTTTCCAGCAATTAAAAACGATCCAAACACATACGACAGCTCCTCGTTTCCTTTTTCAGTCTCAAGAGAAACAACTGGCAGCTTTATATACTTTTGAAAGACAGGCAGTTCTTTTTTATACGTTTGATATGAATTTTGCATTACAATATTCGTGTCTTTGTCACGAATTGTAACCGTGTCACCTTCTCTGCCGAACGAAGGTTTTTGAACAAAAGAACTTTTTCCTAAAAATAGATCTGGTTCTAAGTAAGTAGGAAGCATATATTCCTTAATCCATTGTCTTTCCTCATTTGTATAAAAAGCGCCTATCTCAGCTAATCCCCAAATCAAACATTGAATCGATTTCGGCTGAAGTAAAAAGGATGAAACAGGATTTATAATAAAAAGTTTTCCTTCCTTTACAAGTTGCAGTAACTCAATCCCTACAAAATCTCCGGTTTTAGGATCCCAGTCCTCAACCAAATCTTCAATAGGATATGTTTGGCGATACAAAATATCAATTGGCACACCGTCACTATCGACCAAGGCATCGTCAGTAATTCTAAGTTCTGACATTGACACCATTTTACTTTTAACCTGACATAGCTGACTCAAATACATAGTAGTATTCCAATCTTCTATATGTTCATGATGGGCCGTGAAGACAACGTTTGGCATTTCTATTCCTTTAGCAGCCTCCATTACAGCTTTTGTGATACCAGAAGAAAGAAGACGTTCCTGATTCTCGTTTGGGTCATGATAATTTAATTCTTTGCATACTTTTCCATTCATTTGAAAGCATTCCATGATGAATGTTGGGGTATCACTATTAAATTCAAGCATTTTGATACCGCCATCCGTCAAAGCAAAATCAAACCGTGAAATAACGGATTCAGGAAACAGAGATTTCATTCTGATAAAAGGCAGACTTGAAGATGGAAAACCAAGTTCAAGAAGCTGATTATCCGGCAAAGTCCTAAGAAGCCTAGCAGTCTTAAAAAATACTTTTCCCATTCGTTCTGTTGCTAATTGCAAATGCTTAATCGTTTGCTTTGTTATTTCAAAAACATGAAAAAGGCTATACTCACTCCCGTATAAGTCAGGCCAAAAGTGAGGAAATCTTGAATAAAATTGACTTCGTTCCTTTATGTAAAAAGACATGATTTAACCTCCGGATCCGCCCTTTGAACCGCTTCCAATTCCCCCTTTAAAATTAGACGAAGCTTGATAGGACTTAAATTCAGATGAATTTTTGAAAGTTGATTTATTTTGATAATAGTTACCACTGTAATAATAATGTCCATGATAACTTGAATGGTTGTCATCACATCGCCACACCCCAAGTTCATCATCCCAATCCCAATCAGAACAGCTCTTATCATTCGGTTTTGGAGGGAGATCTTTTGTACAGCCGGATAAAGTGCTGGCCATTAAAGAAGTAAGAACACCTGTTACTAACCATTTCGTTTTTGTCACCTTCCCACACTCCTTATAGATTATATTTTTATTATAAAAGAATTAATGATAAAGTAGAAGAAAAAGGAAGAGGGATTACTATTGCGGTTAGAATATCGGCTCAATGATGAAGCTAAACAATATCCTGCTTTATGGAACTATCCGGATATTTCTATCGCTGAAACTGTCGCAAGGATGACTTGTGAGTATTTCATTAAAGAGGGGGATTCGTATGTCGTAACAGCGACCGCGATGGACCCTGACGGAACAGCAGTATTATATGTCCAAAAAGAAAAATTCTTCGATGATTCGTCTGAAACTACATATTCTCATATAGGTTTTGAGATTAGAGAACTCCAAGGAGCAAATTCGATTTTGATAGAAAGTAAAGATGTATGGAATCATGACGAAATCTTAACGTATCTCCATTCAGATATTTTGTACGTTCAAAAGGGCGGAATTTTCCGGGAATTCACCTTAGACTCAAGAGAGATTGATGAAGACCGAAAGTGCTATGTTTATTATGGAGAATTTACAGGTGAATGCAGATAACATTGAACTACCCCCACCTACCTCTACATGAGCTTGAGGTAGGTGGGGGATTCTACTGCAAAAACACTTCCTCTCGTTCAACAAAAAGGATACAACGATTTAGAAATTCAGTAGTGTCCTTAGGCAAGACGACCTCTTTCTGTCTTCTGAGGAAAACAGAAAAGGTATAGCCACTTTCTTCCTATATCGAGGAGAAGACCACCTTGTCATGCATCCAGTTTCTAGACCTGTTATCTGCTCTGGTAACAAACGTAAGAGACTGGGACAAGGAGTTCTTTTTTCATGATACAAACATTTTTGCTAGTTTTTTCTTTTCATCTTCAAGTAAGTCTAATCGCTCGATTTGTAATGCCTCTTTCGGCTGATTCACATCATATAACTGATAGAAATGATGGGTACGAATATCCAGTCGATTGTGTAATTGATGCCAATGACTCCAGTGGTGTGCTTCTTTCTTTAGAATATAAGGCTGAAGCACTTGAGGTACTTTTTCTTTACACCCTAATCCACGACGCCCAATCGTAAA
>NZ_NVPR01000080.1 GCF_002551815.1 Bacillus sp. AFS098217 | reverse complement strand
TGAGAGTAGGACGTCGCCAATCAATTAAAGCACGAGTCAATTGACTCGTGCTTTTTTGTATTCTTTTATAAACAATAAATCTTGTGATTAAACAATGAAAATTATGGCTAGGATAATGAGGAGGCAAAAGAGTTGCAAATTTTTTTAATACGTATATAATTAAAGTCAAAGATAGTCAAAGTCAATAAAGGTGGCGGATAAATGAGAAATATATCTGATATCATTGAGCAATATCTAAAGCAAGTTATTGGCTTAAGCAACAATAATGTGATTGAAATTAAGAGAAGTGAGATCGCAGATCGATTTGATTGTGTTCCGTCTCAAATTAATTATGTAATCAATACCCGCTTTACATTGGAAAGAGGATTTGTAGTGGAAAGTAAACGAGGTGGAGGAGGTTACATTCGCATTATCAAAGTCAAATTGCATGACGATATAGACATTATTGATCAAATGTTTCATATGATTGAGCATAGTATTGCACAAGGAAATGCAGAAAGTATTATTATACGCTTAATAGAAGAAGGTATTGTAACAAAGAGGGAAGCTAAACTTATGTTAAGTGTATTAGATCGCTCTGTATTATTAATGGATGCATCTTCTCGAGATCAACTTAGGGCTCGCATATTATGCGCAATGTTAAGGACACTGAAATATAAATAAATATAACTTTTGTTAAGAAATGTTTTTGAGAGTATACAATTCATAATAGTTTTTTACAGACAACATGTATTTCTGCAAAACTGATTAAGTGAAGGGGAAATTTTAGTAATGTATGAAAAGTGTTATGAAATAGATCGTTCCTGTTGTAAAGGTGGGGATAGAGATGACTTGTCAAAACTGTAATATAAGACCAGCGGCCTTACATTATACAAAAGTAGTAAATGGAAAAAAGACGGAAGTTCATCTTTGCGAGCAATGTGCAGAACAAAGTGGCTATACGTCTTTCTTTCAATCATCACAATCTAATTTTTCCTTTCATGACTTATTAGCGGGATTGCTACATGGTGAACCGTCGATGTTTGAACAACAAGAGAATCATTTTACAGATTCAAAGGTTTTAAAATGCCCAGATTGTAAGATGACATATGAACAATTTGCAAAGGTGGGGCGTTTTGGCTGTTCTTCTTGCTATGAGGCATTTGGAGAACAAATAAAGCCAATGTTGAAGCGTCTTCATGGTGGTCATACGCATCATTGTGGAAAAATTCCAGAATATATGGGAGGAAATATCCACTTAAAGAAAGAATTAGATGAACTAAAACTAAGTTTGAAGCAATATGTACAGAAAGAAGAATTTGAAAAAGCGGCTCAAGTCCGTGATCAAATTCGAAGTATCGAAAATCAGCTTAGTGAGCATAGAAAGGGGGAATAATTCTATGTCACTGGATCGTATTATGAATGAAGCAATTAGCCCTTGGATGAAGGGAGATGGCCCTGATTCTGACATTGTTTTAAGCAGTCGTATTCGTTTGGCTCGTAATTTAAAAAATTATCATTTCCCTACTATGCAGACGGATGAAGAAGCTAAGCAGATTACTGAGTTATTTCAACAAAAGTTTGCTAATGAAACAACGGAAACTTTTGTTGGTTTTGAGTTATTGAAGATGAGTGATCTAAAGCCCTTGCAGCGGAGAGTTTTAGTAGAAAAACATTTAATTAGTCCTAACCTTGCAGGGACAGAATTTGGAGCTTGTCTATTATCAGAAAGTGAACATATGAGTGTAATGCTTAATGAAGAAGATCATGTGCGAATTCAATGTCTATTCCCTGGACTACAATTATCTGAGGCGCTTCAAAGTGCAAATCAAATGGATAATAAGATTGAAGAAGTGGTTGAGTATGCTTTTGATGAATCACTTGGCTATATTACCAGTTGTCCTACAAATGTAGGTACGGGGTTAAGAGCTTCTGTAATGATTCATTTACCTGCACTTGTTTTAACGAAGCAAATAAACCGTATTATACAGGCAATTCAAAAATTAGGATTGGTAGTAAGGGGAATATATGGTGAAGGTAGCGAAGCGTTAGGGAATATATTTCAAGTCTCTAATCAGATGACACTAGGAAAGTCAGAAGAAGATATTATAGCAGATTTAAAGAGTGTCATTCATCAACTTATACAGCAAGAAAGATTAGCCCGAGAATTAATTGTGAAAAATTCAAGTATTGAGCTTGAAGATAAGGTGTATCGTTCTTACGGTGTTTTGGCCAATAGTCGTTTAATTGAATCAGCGGAGGCAGCTACTTGCTTATCCGATGTACGACTTGGCATTGATCTTGGTTATATAAAAAATATATCGAGAAATATTTTAACAGAGATAATGGTCCTGACCCAGCCAGGGATTTTACAGCAATATGCAGGTGGTCCTTTAGGGCCAGAGGAAAGAGATTATCGAAGAGCAACGTTAATCCGTGAACGATTACGAATTGAACAAAATTGAGCGCAAGTAGGAGGCGATTTCTATGATGTTTGGAAGATTTACAGAGCGAGCACAGAAAGTATTAGCTTTATCTCAAGAAGAAGCAATTCGCATTGGGCATAATAATATTGGAACAGAACATATTTTACTTGGGCTTGTACGCGAAGGGGAAGGAATTGCAGCTAAAGCGTTAATTGCTCTTGGATTAAGTCCAGAAAAGGTACAAAAGGAAGTAGAAGCATTAATTGGTCGTGGAACAGAGGTATCTCAAACGGTTCATTATACACCTCGTGCCAAAAAGGTAATCGAATTATCTATGGACGAAGCGCGTAAATTAGGTCATTCCTATGTTGGAACAGAACATATTTTACTAGGTTTGATTCGTGAAGGTGAAGGCGTTGCAGCACGTGTTTTAAATAACTTAGGCGTAAGTTTAAATAAAGCAAGACAACAAGTACTACAGCTTCTTGGAAGTAATGAAGCTACTTCAGGTCACCAAGGTGGTTCTTCAACAAATGCGAATACACCAACACTTGATAGCTTAGCGCGTGATTTAACAGTTGTTGCACGTGAAAATCGATTAGACCCTGTTATCGGCCGTAGTAAGGAAATACAACGTGTTATTGAAGTACTGAGCCGTCGAACGAAAAATAATCCAGTGTTAATTGGAGAACCAGGTGTAGGTAAAACAGCAATCGCAGAAGGATTAGCGCAGCAAATCGTAAATAATGAAGTTCCGGAAACATTACGTGATAAGCGTGTTATGACATTAGATATGGGTACTGTTGTTGCTGGTACAAAATATCGCGGTGAGTTTGAAGATCGTTTAAAGAAAGTAATGGATGAGATTCGCCAAGCGGGTAATATCATTTTATTTATTGATGAACTTCATACATTAATTGGTGCAGGTGGTGCAGAGGGTGCAATCGATGCATCTAATATTTTAAAACCATCTTTAGCACGTGGTGAATTACAATGTATTGGAGCTACAACGCTAGATGAGTATCGTAAGTATATTGAAAAAGATGCAGCGTTAGAAAGACGTTTCCAACCAATCCAGGTTGATGAACCGAGTCTAGAAGAGTCTATTCAAATTTTAAAAGGTCTCCGTGACCGCTACGAGGCACATCATCGCGTATCCATTACAGACGATGCAATTGACGCAGCGGTAAAACTTTCAGATCGCTATATTACAGATCGTTTCTTACCTGATAAGGCAATTGATTTAATTGACGAAGCTGCATCAAAAGTTCGTTTGCGTTCATATACAACACCACCAAATTTAAAAGAACTTGAAGTGAAGCTTGAGGAAATTCGTAAAGAAAAAGATGCAGCTGTACAAAGCCAAGAATTTGAAAAGGCCGCTTCTTTACGAGATATGGAACAACGTTTACGTGAAAAATTAGAAGATACAAAACGTCAATGGAAAGAACAGCAAGGAAAAGAAAACTCAGAAGTAACAGTAGAAGATATTGCAAATGTTGTTTCTACATGGACACGTATTCCGGTTTCTAAACTTGCACAAACAGAAACAGATAAATTGCTGAACTTAGAGTCTATTTTACATGATCGTGTAATTGGTCAAGATGAAGCGGTTGTTGCTGTAGCAAAAGCAGTGCGACGTGCAAGAGCGGGGTTAAAAGATCCAAAACGTCCAATTGGTTCATTTATTTTCTTAGGACCGACTGGTGTAGGTAAGACAGAGCTAGCGCGAGCATTAGCAGAATCTATGTTCGGTGATGAGGATGCAATGATTCGTATCGATATGTCTGAGTATATGGAGAAACATTCTACATCTCGTTTAGTTGGATCTCCTCCAGGATATGTTGGGTACGAAGAAGGTGGTCAATTAACAGAAAAAGTTCGTCGCAAACCATACTCTGTTGTTCTATTAGATGAAGTAGAGAAAGCACATCCAGACGTATTTAACATTTTATTACAAGTGTTAGAAGACGGTCGTTTAACAGATTCTAAAGGCCGCACAGTTGATTTCCGAAATACAATTGTTATTATGACTTCTAACGTTGGTGCTGAGGCATTAAAACGTAATAAGCATCTTGGATTTAACGTGCAAGATGAGAGTCGCGACTATTCAGATATGAAAGGTAAAGTAATGGATGAATTGAAAAAGGCATTCCGTCCAGAATTCTTAAACCGCATCGATGAAATCATTGTGTTTCATATGCTTGAGAAAAAACATATTCAAGAAATTGTAACACTCATGGTAAATCAATTAGTGAAACGATTAAAAGAGCAAGAAATCGACTTAGAATTAACAAGTGCAGCAATTGCAGCGATTGCTGATAAAGGATTTGATCGTGAATATGGTGCTCGACCACTTCGTAGGGCAATCCAGAAGCATGTGGAAGATCGATTATCAGAAGAACTTCTAAAAGGAGCAATTGAGAAAGGTCAAAAAGTTATCTTTGATGCAGAAGGAGAATCATTTGTCATTCACAGTGCAGAAAAGGTAAAATAAGTATAGACAAACAAAGAGGGCTATCAGGTAGCCCTCTTTGTTGTACGAGAAGAATTTATGTCTATAGATGAAAGTGAAGTGAAGTATAAAACAAAATGGCTAAAAAGAAAACAAAATTTATATGTCAAGAATGCGGATATCAATCACCAAAATATATGGGGAAATGCCCTGGGTGCGGACAATGGAATACACTTGTTGAAGAAATGGAACAAGTTGTATCATCACGGCGTCTTAACTATGCAAATGCAATTCAAACAGAAGTAACAAAGCCGCGGCGTCTTACAGAAGTGGAAACAAAGTCTGAAGCCCGTATTGAAACGAAATTCCAAGAGTTTAATCGTGTACTAGGTGGAGGGATTGTTGATGGTTCTCTTGTACTGATTGGTGGAGACCCTGGGATTGGGAAATCAACGTTGTTACTACAAATATCATCACAATTAGCAGACTCTTCGTATGATGTACTATATATATCGGGTGAAGAATCAGCGAAGCAAATTAAACTTCGCGCAGATCGTCTCCATGTAAATGGAGGTAATTTATTTGTTGTGTCGGAAACAGATTTGCAGCGAATCGCAGCGCATATTGAGGAAATGAATCCGTCCTTCGTTGTGATTGATTCCATTCAAACGATTTATTTACCAGAAGTGACTTCAGCACCTGGAAGTGTGGCACAAGTACGTGAATGTACAGCAGAACTGATGAAGCTTGCGAAAACGAAAGGGATTCCAATTTTTATTGTAGGGCATGTGACGAAAGAAGGTGCCATTGCAGGGCCACGTATGTTAGAACACATGGTAGATGCGGTCCTTTATTTTGAAGGGGATCGTCATCATACATATCGTATTTTGCGAGCGGTAAAAAACCGGTTTGGCTCTACAAATGAAATGGGTATTTTTGAAATGAAGGAACTTGGTCTTGCAGAAGTATTGAATCCTTCTGAAATTTTTCTAGAAGAAAGGCCTGTTGGAGTTGCAGGATCTACAGTTGTTGCTTCGATGGAAGGAACAAGACCTGTTTTAGTAGAAATACAAGCATTAATCTCTCCTACTAGTTTTGGAAATCCTCGGAGAATGGCTACAGGAATTGATCATAATCGAGTATCACTGATTATGGCAGTGCTAGAAAAAAGGTCTGGTTTATTATTACAAAACCAAGATGCGTATTTAAAGGTTGCTGGTGGTTTGAAATTAGACGAACCAGCAATTGATTTAGCGGTTGCTTTAAGTATCGCTTCAAGTTTTCGAGATAAATCAACTGCACCGACTGACGTGGTGATAGGAGAAGTGGGGTTAACTGGAGAAGTAAGAAGGGTATCAAGAATTGAACAACGTGTACAAGAAGCAGCTAAATTAGGATTTCAACGTGCTATTATCCCACGAAAAAATTTGGGGGGATGGACAATTCCTGATGGGATTGAAGTAGTTGGTGTTTCCAATTTAGGAGAGGCGCTTCGCTTGACATTAGGAGGCTAGGCTATGGAGGAAAACAAGCAACGTGTCAAAAGTATGATTAATATTTTACAGCTTGTTGCACCAGGAACACCGCTGCGTGATGGAATAGATAATGTACTTCGTGCACAGACAGGTGGCTTAATTGTTCTTGGATATAATGAACAAATTAAAAGTATTGTTGATGGAGGATTTCACATTAATTGTGCGTTTTCACCCGCTAGTTTATATGAATTGGCGAAAATGGATGGGGCGCTTATTTTAAATGAGACAGGAAGCAAAATTTTAATTGCAAATGCGCAATTAGTTCCTGAATCATCTATTGATTCTATTGAAACAGGGATGCGTCACCGTACGGCAGAACGTGTAGCAAAACAAACGGGTAGCCTTGTTATTGCTATTTCACAAAGACGTAATGTAATTACGCTATATCAGGGAAGTCTACGTTATACATTAAAGGATATAGGTGTTATTTTAACAAAAGCCAATCAAGCAATTCAAACTTTAGAAAAATATAAGGCAGTATGGAATGATGGTATTACGAATTTGGGCATTCTAGAATTTGAAGAGGTTGTTACGTTGTCCGAAGTAGTTCATGTTTTACATAGCGCTGAAATGGTACTTCGCATTAAGAATGAAATCCTAAGTTATATTCATGAACTAGGAACAGAAGGTAGACTCATTCGTTTACAACTGACAGAATTACTGGCAGATTTGGAAGCAGAAGCGGCATTGTTAATTAAAGACTATTATCAAGAGAAGACGCAAGATCATTATCAAATTTTAAAAAAATTACAGGAACTTGCTAATGCACAGCTTTTAGAAGACAGCGATTTAGTTAAATTGCTTGGTTACCCAGGACAAACGAACTTAGAAGAAAGTGTGACACCGAGAGGGTATCGAATTACAAGTAAAATTTCTAGAGTACCACCCCTTATTATTGAAAATTTAATTAATCGATTTAAAACATTGCAAGGTGTTTGCCGTGCAACGATTAATGAATTAGATGATGTGGAAGGAATTGGAGAAGTTCGAGCGAAGAAAATACGAGAAGGTTTAAAACGAATTCAAGAGCATCTTTATATGAGTAGACACAATTAAGAATATTACATTGATTCTACAATATAACGACACTAGAACATTTTTGGTATATGATATGGTATATTGGTAAATAAAACTATTTATGAAAAAACACGTCCGCTTTTGCATTCGGCGTTTTGAATAGCAAAACAATGGTTAATAATGAGTAGGAGGTGGTTGGATGTTAAAACGGATCGTACAGCTCTTCTTTTTAGTAATCGGGGGAGCGTTGGGGATTTTTCTAATCCCAAAAATTATTGATGTATTGGATATTGGTGCAGTCCCTTTTCTTGAAGGTTCATATGTTCGTGCAATTATTGGTGCAATTATTTTATTTTTAACAACATTTTGGCTTGTAGATTATATTGTTCAGCTTATTAAACACATTGAAGAAGCCCTTGTAAAGGCGCCCGTAGCAGATGTTTTATTTGGTACGTTAGGGTTAATCTCTGGTCTTATTGTTGCATATTTAATTTTGATACCAATTCGTGAATTTACAATTCCAGTCATTAGCACTGTATTACAAATCTTCTTTACACTTTTACTTGGCTATTTAGGTTTCCAAGTAGGATTTAAAAAGAGAAATGAACTGTTAGGATTATTTACATTACCACAGCGCGGTGGTAAGAAGAAAAATAATAATAGCGAAAGTGAAGAAATAGAAACAGAAGAATCTTCTTCACATTGGAAAATCCTTGATACAAGTGTAATTATTGATGGACGCATTGCTGATATTTGCCAAACTAAGTTTTTAGAAGGAACAATTGTCATTCCGCAGTTTGTATTAGAGGAATTGCAACATATTGCTGATTCTTCGGATGCATTAAAGCGTAATCGAGGTCGCAGAGGATTAGATATTTTAAACCGTATTCAAAAAGAGATACCAATTCCGGTAGAGATTTATGAAGGCGATTTCGAAGACATTCAGGAAGTGGACAGCAAGCTTGTGAAATTAGCGAAAGTAACTGGTGGTACTGTTGTCACAAATGATTTTAATTTAAATAAAGTTTCCGAACTACAAGGAGTAACAGTTCTGAACATTAATGATTTAGCAAATGCGATTAAACCGGTTGTGCTACCTGGTGAAGAATTAAGTGTTTACGTTGTTAAAGATGGAAAAGAGCAAAATCAAGGTGTTGCTTACTTAGATGATGGTACGATGATTGTAGTAGAAGACGGTAGGGAGTATGTCGGTTCACAACTTGATGTGCTTGTTACGAGTGTATTACAAACATCTGCTGGCCGCATGATTTTTGCAAAGCGTAAATTATTAGAAAAAGCATTATAAGTAGAGGATTATTAGCATGTATACATTAATTATTCCGGCAGCGGGCCAAGGGAAACGAATGGGTGCTGGTAAAAATAAATTATTTTTGCTTATTGATGAAGTGCCTATTATTGTGCATACATTACGTGCTTTTGAGAAAGATGAAGCATGTGAAAGTATTATTATGGCAATTAATGAAGAAGAACGTTCCTATTTTGAAGAGTTAATGCAGAGATATCCGATTCAAAAAAGTGTGCAGTTTATTCAAGGTGGGGCTGAAAGACAAGATAGTGTATATAATGCACTTCAGCATGTGAAGCAAACTGAGTATGTTCTCGTACATGATGGAGCGCGTCCATTTGTAACAAATAAAATGACCCATGATGTCTTAAATGCAGCGAAGCAAAAAGGTGCTTCCATTTGTGCAGTACCTGTAAAGGATACAGTAAAGAGGGTAGAACAAAATACAGTTGTTGAAACAGTTGAGCGTTCTCACCTTAGAGCTGTACAAACACCGCAAGGATTTTCTGTTGCACTTTTACTAGAAGCGCATCAAAGTGCAAAACAGGGATGTTTTCTTGGCACAGATGATGCAAGTCTTGTAGAACGCATTGGCAAGGAAGTAGGCGTAGTAGAGGGTAGTTATTATAATATTAAAGTAACGACACCAGAAGATTTATTAATCGCTGAAAGTTTCTTGCAGGTTCAGAAGGGATAGCGGCAGTGGTATAATATAAAGAAAAGCTCGGTCACTGCCGGGCTTTTCTTTATAGGGACAGCGATATAATATAGAGTCATAAAGCTTAGTAGTTTAGCTTGAGGAGGATGTAAACAATGTTTCGAATTGGGCAAGGTTTTGATGTACATGAATTTGCAGAAGGTAGACCGCTGATTATCGGTGGGATTACAATTCCATATGAGAAAGGTTTGTTAGGTCACTCAGACGCAGATGTACTTTTGCATACAATTGCTGATGCATGTTTAGGAGCGATTGCTGCAGGTGACATCGGAAAACATTTTCCGGATACAGATCCTGCCTTTAAGGATGCTGATTCGGCGGTATTATTACAAAAGGTTTGGGAATTTGTGCATGAACAAGGCTATGAATTAGGTAACTTAGACTGTACAATTATTGCACAGAAGCCAAAGATGGCACCACATATTGAAAGTATGCGAAAGCGTATTAGTGAGTTGCTAGAAACTTCTATTGACAATATTAATGTAAAGGCAACAACAACAGAAAAATTAGGTTTTACAGGTAGAGAAGAAGGAATTGCTTCTCAAGCAGTGGTCTTATTGCAGAAAAATAATGGTTTTTGATTTGCAAGATGGATAATCGTATTTTTTTGGTGTACAATTATAGAATGTGTTGACATTAAGAATGGAAGGTGTACCAATTATGGAAAAGCAAGTGAGAGTGCGCTATGCGCCAAGTCCAACAGGACACTTACATATCGGAAATGCGCGTACGGCATTATTTAATTATTTATTTGCTCGTCATCAAGATGGCAAGTTTATTATTCGTATTGAAGATACTGATGTAAAACGTAACGTTGCTGGTGGTGAAGAAAGCCAATTAAAATACTTGAAATGGCTCGGCATGGACTGGGATGAGGGTGTTGATGTTGGCGGTGAATATGGACCGTATCGTCAAACAGAACGTTTAGATATTTATAAAAAGTTATATGAAGATTTATTAGAGCGTGGTTTAGCTTATAAATGTTATATGACAGAAGAAGAATTAGAAGCAGAACGTGAGGGACAAATTGCTCGTGGTGAAACACCTCGTTATGCAGGTAATCACCGTGATTTAACAGAAGAACAAATCAAACAATTTGAAGCGGAAGGCCGCATTCCAAGTATTCGTTTCCGTGTACCAGCTGATCGCGACTACACATTTAAAGACATCGTAAAAGATGAAGTTGCTTTCCATTCAAATGACTTTGGTGACTTTGTTATTGTGAAAAAAGATGGCATTCCAACTTATAACTTTGCGGTAGCAGTAGACGATCATTTAATGGAAATTACGCACGTTCTTCGCGGTGATGATCATATTTCTAACACACCAAAACAAATGATGATTTATGAAGCGCTAGGATGGGATATCCCGCAGTTTGGTCATATGACATTAATCGTAAATGAAAGTCGTAAAAAATTAAGTAAACGCGATGAATCTATTATTCAATTTATTGAACAATATCAAGCGCTTGGATATCTTCCAGAAGCAATCTTTAACTTTATCGCATTATTAGGTTGGTCACCAGTAGGAGAAGAAGAAATTTTCTCTAAAGATGAATTTATTGAAATGTTTGATGCAGCTCGTTTATCAAAATCGCCTGCATTATTCGATTCTCAAAAACTAAAATGGATGAACAACCAATATATGAAAAAGCAAGATTTAGATGCTGTTGTGGCATTAAGCTTACCGCATTTAGTGAAAGCTGGTCGTGTAAGTGAAAGCTTAAGCGAACAAGAACAAGCTTGGGTTCGTGATGTAATTGCTTTATACCATGAACAAATGAGCTTTGGAGCTGAAATTGTAGAGCTTTCTGAAATGTTCTTCAAAGATCATGTAGACTATGAAGAAGAAGGACAAGAAGTATTGAAAGGTGAACAAGTACCTGAAGTACTTCGTGCATTCGCAGCGGAATTAGAAGCTTTAGAAGAAGTAGAGCCGGCAGCAATTAAAAAGGCAATTAAGGTTGTTCAAAAGGAAACAGGCCATAAAGGTAAAAACTTATTTATGCCAATTCGTGTTGCAACAACTGGACAAACACATGGCCCAGAACTTCCAAATGCAATTGCGCTTCTTGGAAAAGAGACAGTTTTAAATCGTATTCGTAAAGTAATTGGTTAACATTTAACGAATTTAGAAATATAATAAGAGTACTAAAAAACGAATAAGGAAAAGCGACGAGAAGGAGAAGTAGAAAGTCAGGCTTTTTACAGAGAGAACCACCTTTTGGCTGGAAGTGGTTTATAAGCGGATTTTCGAAATGCCCCTTCGAGTCTTCTGCCCAACAACGAATCATTTCGGGAAACGTCTAATGACGCAAAGTAAGCAGAAGCGGTGTAAACCGTTATCATGGATGAGTTTGAGGCTTTTTTTAGCCTAAACAGAGTGGAACCGCGCTTATAAGGCGTCTCTGTCAATTTGACAGAGGCGTCTTTTTTTATACCATGTAAATGATTATAAGTCTTTATGTATTTGAATAAAGACTGGGGGATAAGTGAGGGAGAAATCAGTTCACTCGGAAAAGCAACCCATAAAGGGGAGGGGACATCGATGTTTAAGAGGCTTCGAGAAGATATTGAAGTCGTTTTTGAACAAGATCCAGCGGCAAGAGGTTATTTCGAAGTCATTTTAACGTATTCTGGATTACATGCAGTTTGGGCACATCGAATTGCACATGCTTTTTATAAAAAGAATTTTTTCTTTATTGCACGTTGGATTTCACAAGTTAGTCGTTTTTTTACTGGTATTGAGATTCATCCAGGAGCAACAATTGGTCGACGCTTTTTCATTGACCATGGTATGGGAGTTGTTATTGGCGAGACATGTGAAATTGGAGATAATGTAACAATTTATCAAGGAGTTACTCTTGGTGGTACGGGGAAAGAAAAAGGGAAAAGGCACCCAACAATTCAAGATAATGTATTAATTGCAACAGGTGCAAAAGTACTTGGATCCATTACCGTTGGAGAAAATTCTAAAATTGGGGCAGGGTCTGTCGTATTAAAAGAAGTTCCTGCACATTCTACAGTTGTAGGTATACCTGGTCGTGTCGTAATTCAAAATGGAGTAAAGATTGGTCAGGAATTAAATCATTCAGATCTTCCAGATCCAATTTTTGATAAATTGAAAGTGATGGAAGCAGAGCTTGAGGCATTAAAGAAGCAACTTGCATTAAAAGTAGAGAGGAAGGATAAAAATGACTATTCACATTTATAATACGTTAACGCGTCAAAAGGAAGCGTTTGTTCCATTGGAAGAAAATAAGGTGAAAATGTATGTGTGCGGTCCTACAGTATACAACTATATCCATATTGGGAATGCAAGACCACCTATGGTATTCGATACAGTACGTCGTTATTTAGAATATAAAGGGTACGATGTACAATATGTTTCTAACTTTACTGATGTAGATGATAAATTAATTAAAGCGGCGAATGAGCTAGGAGAAGATGTTCCAACAATTGCAGATCGCTTTGTTGAAGCGTACTTTGAAGATGTAACGGCGCTAGGTTGCAAACATGCGACAGTTCATCCTCGTGTAACAGAAAATATGGATATCATTATTGAGTTTATTCAGGAACTTGTGAATAAAGGTTATGCATATGAATCTGAAGGTGATGTTTATTACAGAACAAAGGAATTTGAAGGTTACGGTAAATTATCACATCAACCAATTGCAGACCTGCGTCATGGGGCGCGTATTGAAGTTGGAGAAAAGAAACACGATCCACTTGACTTTGCATTATGGAAAGCAGCGAAAGAAGGAGAAATCTTCTGGGAGAGCCCTTGGGGGAAAGGTCGTCCAGGATGGCATATCGAATGCTCGGCAATGGCACGTAAATATTTAGGGGATACAATCGATATTCATGCTGGTGGTCAAGATTTAACATTCCCACATCATGAAAATGAGATTGCACAATCAGAAGCTTTGACTGGAAAAACATTTGCACGTTACTGGATGCATAATGGATATATTAATATTAACAATGAAAAGATGTCTAAGTCATTAGGAAACTTCATTTTAGTTCACGATATTATTAAACAGTATGATCCACAGTTAATCCGATTCTTTATGTTATCTGTACATTATCGTCATCCAATCAACTTTAGTGAAGAGTTATTGCAAAGTACGAATAATGGATTAGAGAGAATTAAAACGGCTTATGGAAACTTAAAACATCGCATGGAAAGCAGTGCGGATTTAACGGACCATAATGAGAAATGGTTAGCTGAAATGGATAAATTCCAAGTGGCATTTGAAGAAGCGATGGATGATGACTTCAATACAGCAAATGCGATAACTGAGTTATATAATTTAGCAAATCATGCGAATCAATATTTATTAGAAGAGCATACGTCAAAAATTGTCATTGAAGCATATGTAAAACAATTTGAAACATTGTTTGGCATTTTAGGTTTAGAATTAGCAAAAGAAGAGTTGCTTGATGAAGAGATTGAAGCACTCATCCAAAAACGTATCGAGGCTCGTAAAAATCGTGATTTTGCATTATCTGATCAAATTCGTGATAATTTAAAAGAGCGTAATATTATTTTAGAAGATACCGCTCAAGGTACAAGATGGAAAAGAGGATAAGTATGATCGATGCAAAGCAATTAAATAGCTTGGCGTTAGCATATATGGGTGATGCGGTATATGAACAATATATCCGCTATCACCTTCTTCAAAAAGGAACGGTTCGTCCTAACCAGCTACATCGTTTAGGGACAAGCTTTGTTTCAGCGAAAGCGCAGGCGAAAGTGGTTTATCATTTATTAGAAACGGCATTCTTAACAGAGGAAGAAGAAGCGGTACTAAGAAGAGGGCGTAATGCAAATTCGGGTACTGTGCCGAAAAATACGGATGTACAAACATATCGTTATAGCACGGCCTTTGAGGCACTGCTTGGTTATCATTATTTATTGAACAATCGAGAAAGATTAGAAGAACTTGTATATAAGGCAATTGATGTTTTAGAAGCGAAGGAAGGGGGCACATCATCATGAGTAGTGAATACATTATTGGACGTAACCCTGTAATTGAAGCGTTACGATCTGGAAGAGATATTAATAAGATTTGGATTGCAGAAGGTGCTGCCAAAGGACAAGTACAAATTGTATTAGCGTTAGCAAAAGAAAATAAAATTATTTTGCAGCATGCACCAAAGAAAAAGTTAGATCAACTTGTTGAAGGGAACCATCAAGGTGTAATTGCGCAAGTGGCGGCATATCAATATGCAGAGTTAGAGGATTTATTTGACGTGGCTGCTAAGCGTAATGAGGATCCTTTCTTCTTAATCTTAGATGAAATTGAGGATCCACATAATTTAGGCTCTATTATGCGTACGGCGGATGCGACTGGGGCTCATGGGATTATTATTCCGAAAAGAAGGGCTGTAGGTCTTACAGCATCAGTTGCAAAAGCTTCTACAGGAGCAATTGAATACATTCCTGTTGTGCGTGTGACAAATTTATCTCGTACAATTGATGAATTGAAGGAACGCGGTCTTTGGATTGCGGGTACAGATGCAAAAGGAAAAACGGATTACCGTAACCTAGATGGTAATATGCCAATCGGATTAGTAATTGGTAGCGAAGGGAAAGGTATGAGCCGTATTATTGGCGAAAAATGTGATTTCCTAATTCACTTACCGATGGTTGGTAAAGTTACATCCTTAAATGCTTCGGTAGCTGCAAGTCTGTTAATGTATGAGGTATATCGTAAACGTCAACAAATCGGTGAGTGAAAATGAACGATATTTTAATCGTTGATGGTTACAACATTATTGGGGCTTGGAGAGACTTAAAAAAATTGAAGGATGTAGATTTACAGGCATCAAGGGACGCGCTAATTGATAAAATGGCGGATTATCAAGGTTACACAGGAACGAGAGTAATAATTGTATTTGATGCTTATACAGTTCACGGTATTGAGAAGAAGATGAAACAATCGCGTGTTGAAGTTATTTTCACAAGGAAAAATCAAACGGCCGATGAAAAAATTGAACAGCTCGCGATTGAGCTTCGTAACATTAATACACAAATTTATGTTGCGACTTCTGATTATACGGAGCAGTGGGTCATCTTTGCGCAAGGAGCACTTAGGAAATCAGCTCGCGAACTAGAGATAGAAGTGCAGGCGATGGAACAACAAGTGCGCCAGCAGACGCAAGTTACAAAAGAGAAACAGCCTACTATGCGAACGATATTTAGTAAAGATATTACAGAAAAATTAGAAAAATTAAGGCGAGGAGAGCGTTGAAACATTGACGCTCTTCAAACGCTTACTGTATAATATTTCTAAATAAATAGCGGTCGGAGGGATCAGAGTGGAAGCAGGCTTCGTAAGTACCAACAACGTTACGTTTCGCGATTTAGAGGATGAGGCGATAGTTGAGTTAGTTCGAAAAGGTAATATTGATGCTCTTGAATATTTAATTCACAAGTATAAGAACTTTGTTCGTGCAAAATCAAGATCGTATTTTTTAGTAGGGGCCGATCGAGAGGATATTGTTCAAGAGGGTATGATTGGATTGTTTAAAGCAATTCGTGATTATAAAGAGGACAAGCTATCTTCTTTTAAAGCATTTGCTGAATTGTGTATTACTCGTCAAATTATTACTGCTATTAAGACAGCAACGAGACAAAAACATATTCCTTTAAATTCGTATGTTTCTTTAGATAAACCGATTTACGATGAGGAATCTGATCGTACGCTATTAGATGTTATTTCGGAAGCAAAGGTGACTGATCCTGAAGAGATGATCATCAGTCAGGAAGAATATACCGACATAGAACTAAAAATATCTGAATTATTAAGCGATTTAGAAAGAAAAGTTCTTTCTTTATATTTGGATGGTCGTTCTTATCAAGAAATCTCAGAGCAACTAAATAGGCATGTGAAATCGATTGATAATGCTCTGCAACGTGTAAAAAGAAAATTGGAACGATATATGGAAATGAGAGAAAATACAACTTTAAACTCATAGTATATGCTGCAGGAGTGAAGTGAATCTCCTGCTTTCTTTTTGTAAGAGAGTAAGCGGCATGTCATTGACATTACCTTTTATTGTATGATACATTTTTAGGGACATAACGTTACAAGGTTGGTGTAACAAATGAGAAAAAAAGTTGTACTCTCATGTGAAGAGTGTAAAAATCGAAACTACTCTACAATGAAAGATACGAGCTCAGTGGAGCGACTTGAGATAAAGAAGTTTTGTAAAACATGCAATCAGCATACAGTTCATAAGGAAACAAAATAAATAATCGAAATAATACACTGGAGGTCCCGTAAATGCGTTTGACGAACTTTTTCGGCGATGTAGGTCGCGAAATGAAAAAAGTAAGTTGGCCTAAGAAAGACGAATTACTCCGTTCAACAACTACTGTTATTGCAACAGTTGTATTCTTTGCGATTTTCTTCGCAGTGGTTGATATGGGTATTTCTTCTTTAATTCGGTTAATTCTTGAATAAGAAGTACTTATCCATGATATAATGTTATTTATACGAACTGTGTAAAAGCCCGGTGAACGGGTTTTTTCATTTGCACAAAAAAATGTACGTCAGGGAGGGAAGGACGCTCGTCCTAAATGAATGGAAAAAAGTTGGTATGTTGTCCATACTTATTCTGGATATGAAAATAAAGTAAAAGCAAACCTAGAGAAACGTGTAGAATCAATGGGAATGCAAGATAAAATTTTCCGTGTTGTTGTCCCAGAAGAAGTAGAAGTAGAAATGAAAAACGGAAAAGAAAAATTAACAAAAAGAAAAGTATTCCCAGGTTATGTGTTAGTTGAACTAATTATGACTGACGATTCTTGGTATGTTGTCCGTAATACACCAGGCGTGACAGGTTTTGTTGGATCTTCTGGATCAGGTTCAAAACCATCTCCTCTATTAGAAGAGGAAGTTGTTACCATTATGAAGCATATGGGAATGGACAATGAAGTTGTTGATTTTGACTTTGAACTTCATGAAACAGTGCGTGTAAATGAAGGTCCGTTCGCAAACTATACAGGTGCAATCGAAGAAATTGATATGGAAAAACAAAAAGTACGAGTGCTTGTAGATATGTTTGGTCGTGAAACACCGGTCGAGCTGGACTTCCATCAAATTGAAAAATTATAAAATGAAACTTGAAATGAATTGTAAAAAGTGATAATATCTTTTAAGTCAGTACGTCTTCGGTAACGGAGACGTTTTTTGAAAAAGATTTTATCGTTATAGATAAAATATGAAGTGGGAGGACAAATCATTGTCCAATTGACCACATCACGGACTTAAGGAGGTGTGTCTCGTGGCTAAAAAGGTAATTAAAATGGTAAAACTTCAAATTCCTGCAGGTAAAGCTAACCCAGCTCCACCAGTTGGTCCAGCATTAGGACAAGCGGGTGTTAACATCATGGGCTTCTGTAAAGAGTTCAACGCTCGTACAGCAGATCAAGCTGGTCTTATCATTCCTGTTGAAATTACGGTATTCGAAGACCGTTCATTCACTTTCATTACTAAAACTCCTCCTGCTGCTGTTCTTCTTAAGAAAGTAGCTGGTATCGAGTCTGGTTCTGGTGAACCAAATCGTAATAAAGTGGCAACTGTTAAGCGTGATAAAGTACGCGAAATCGCTGAAACTAAAATGCCTGACCTTAACGCTGCTAGCGTAGAAGCTGCAATGCGTATGGTTGAAGGTACTGCACGCAGTATGGGCATCGTTATCGAAGACTAATTCGATTTGTTTTTTGTAAAGAAGGTTGCGGGTCTGGAATTCCAATTCGCAACCTTTATTATCGTAAATGAGTATCGTTTTTAAATAAATGGATGGGCGCGCATCCTCGGGGTTTTCCCGGAATGAAGGCGTAAACGTGGGAGGTTATTCCGCTAAAACCACATTCAAGGAGGAAATAAACATGGCTAAAAGAGGTAAAAAGTACGTAGAAGCTGCGAAGCTTGTTGATCGTGCAACTGCTTACTCTGCAACAGAAGCAGTAGAATTAGTAAAGAAAACAAACACAGCTAAATTTGATGCAACTGTAGAAGCTGCATTCCGTTTAGGTGTTGATCCTAAGAAAGCTGACCAACAAATTCGTGGTGCAGTTGTTCTTCCGCACGGTACTGGTAAAGTACAACGTGTATTAGTATTCGCTAAAGGTGAAAAAGCAAAAGAAGCTGAAGCTGCTGGTGCTGACTTCGTAGGCGATACTGATTACATCGGTAAAATCCAACAAGGTTGGTTCGATTTCGATGTAGTAGTAGCAACTCCAGACATGATGGGTGAAGTTGGTAAACTTGGTCGCGTATTAGGACCTAAAGGTTTAATGCCAAACCCTAAAACTGGAACAGTTACTTTCGATGTAACAAAAGCTGTTAACGAAATCAAAGCTGGTAAAGTTGAATACCGCGTTGATAAAGCTGGTAACATCCATGTTCCAATCGGTAAAGTATCTTTCGAAGATGCAAAATTAGTAGAAAACTTCAAAACAATTGCTGACACGCTATTAAAAGCTAAGCCAGCTGCTGCAAAAGGTACTTACATGAAGAACGCAACTGTTGCTTCTACAATGGGACCTGGCGTACGTGTAGACGTTTCTACAATCGCGTAAAAATTGGAAGTTGACTTCATAAAGAAGTTTTAATATAATCATTTATGTTGTGAATTTAAATAGTGTACCGTAGACAGTAGGTGCCAATTTGGCTTAATTTCCTACCTAGGTGTTAATATACGAAACGGAATTTTTTTCTGTGACTATATGCCTCCATGTCTACAACTGGGCATGGAGGTTTTTTAGTGCACTTTCGGTACATCTTCTATATAATCTACAGGAGGTGTAATAACATGAGCAAAGCAATCGAAACTAAACAACAAGTTGTGACTGAAATCGCTGAAAAACTTCGCGAAAGTAAATCTACAATCGTTGTTGACTACCGTGGTTTAACAGTATCTGAAGCAACAGAATTACGTAAAAACTTACGTGAAGCTGGCGTTGAGTTCAAAGTTTACAAAAACTCTTTAACTCGTCGTGCTGCAGAATCTGTTGAAATGGCTGAGTTAAACGAATTCTTAACAGGACCAAACGCAATCGCGTTCAGTAACGAGGATGTAGTTGCTCCTGCGAAAGTATTAAATGACTTCGCTAAAGATCATGAAGCTTTAGAAATTAAAGCGGGCGTAATCGAAGGTAAACTTGTAACACTTGATGAAGTTAAAGCTATCGCTACTCTTCCATCTCGTGAAGGCTTACTTTCTATGCTTCTTAGCGTTCTTCAAGCTCCAATCCGTAACCTGGCACTTGCTACTAAAGCAGTTGCAGATCAAAAGGAAGAGCAAGGCGCTTAATTTTTTAAAAGATAATTACGTGTTATCGATAAAACAATACAAACCTATTTAAGGGAGGATATTTACAATGACTAAAGAACAAATCATTGAAGCAGTTAAATCTATGACTGTATTAGAACTTAACGACTTAGTAAAAGCTATCGAGGAAGAATTCGGCGTAACTGCTGCTGCTCCTGTAGCTGTTGCTGGTGGCGCTGGAGAAGCTGCTGCTGAGAAAACTGAATTTGATGTGGAACTAACTAGCGCTGGTGCACAAAAAATCAAAGTTATCAAAGTTGTTCGTGAAATCACTGGTCTTGGCTTAAAAGAAGCTAAAGAATTAGTTGACAACACTCCAAAAGTAATCAAAGAAGCTGCTGCTAAAGAAGAAGCTGAAGAAATCAAAGCTAAACTTGAAGAAGTTGGCGCTGCTGTAGAAGTTAAGTAATTAACTTTTGATGCTTTAAAAAAAGCTCGCTCTCATGCGAGCTTTTTTTTTAACTGTAAAGAAAAGAGGTGGCCATATGGCAGACCATTATTTTTCTAACGACCCTTCGAGCAAAAGTGATCGTAAACGGTGGGAATATACATTGAGAGGATCGCGGTTTGTTTTTTTATCTGACCATGGGGTGTTTTCGAAAAACGAGGTGGACTTTGGTTCTCGTCTTTTAATTGAAGCGTTTCAAATGCCGGATATCAAAGGCGATGTATTAGATGTCGGATGTGGATACGGTCCAATCGGCTTATCATTGGCGAAAGAGTTTCAGGAGCGTAGTGTTCACATGGTGGATGTGAATGAAAGGGCACTTGGGCTTGCGAAAGAAAATGCGGTTAATAACAAAGTTGAAAACGTTCGTATTTTTCAAAGTAGCGTCTATGAAAATGTAGATGGCAAGTATGCTGCTATTCTATCTAATCCGCCGATTCGTGCTGGTAAGCATATCGTACATGAGATTTTAGAAGAAGCTGCCCATCATCTAGTACCGGGTGGAGAACTTTGGATTGTTATTCAAAAGAAACAAGGTGCACCATCTGCACTTAAAAAACTAGAGGAAACATTTTCTGAAGTCGAAGTTGTAGAAAAGAAAAAAGGATATTATATCATAAAATCAAAAAAACGTTGACGGTTTTTTTTGGCTATGTTACCATTATAAAATGCCAATATATGATTTTCTGCGTTGAGAAAGATGTATATTTTTGCTTCTCTTGGAAAAGATAGTAAAATCAGCAGATTATGAAACAGAATGATGGTTTTCTTATAGAAGCCATTTTTCTTTTTTGAACAGGTAGAAAGACTCAACGTATCTATCTTTGAGAGAAAAAGCTACGCTACTAGCGTTAGCTGTATTTATTTGTGATTTTGCACAATTTTTTTGTGCATTTATAATACTCATGATTTGAGGGGTGAAGCAGTTGACAGGTCAACTAGTTCAATACGGACGCCACCGCCAACGAAGAAGTTATGCCCGTATTAGTGAAGTATTAGAGTTACCAAATCTTATCGAAATTCAAACCTCTTCTTATCAGTGGTTTCTTGATGAGGGTTTGCGAGAAATGTTCCAAGACATTTCTCCGATTGAAGACTTTACGGGAAATCTATCGCTTGAATTTATCGACTACAGTTTAGGTGAACCGAAATACTCTGTAGAAGAATGCAAAGAGCGTGATGTGACGTACGCAGCACCACTTCGTGTGAAAGTTCGTCTAATCAACAAAGAAACTGGTGAAGTAAAAGAACAAGATGTGTTCATGGGAGATTTCCCACTCATGACAGAGACTGGAACATTCGTAATTAACGGTGCAGAACGTGTTATCGTTTCCCAGTTAGTTCGCTCTCCAAGCGTATACTATAGTGGCAAAGTGGATAAAAACGGAAAGCGTGGTTTTACTGCTACTGTAATTCCAAACCGCGGAGCTTGGTTAGAGTATGAAACAGATGCTAAGGATGTTGTATATGTGCGTATCGACCGTACGCGTAAACTTCCTGTAACTGTTTTGTTACGCGCATTAGGGTTTGGCTCTGATCAAGAAATCACCGAGCTTTTAGGTGATAACGAATACTTAAGCAATACGCTAGAAAAAGACAACACAGACAGCACAGAAAAAGCATTGCTTGAAATTTATGAGCGTCTACGTCCAGGTGAACCACCAACAGTAGAAAATGCAAAAAGCTTGCTTGTTTCGCGTTTCTTTGATCCAAAGCGCTATGATTTAGCAAATGTAGGTCGCTATAAGATCAACAAAAAGCTACACATTAAAAACAGATTGTTTAACCAACGCTTAGCTGAAACATTAGTAGATCCAGAAACTGGAGAGATTTTAGCGGCAGAAGGAACAGTCTTAGATCGCCGTACACTAGATCGCATTTTACCTTACTTAGAGAAAAACATTGGATTCAAAACAGCGAAACCAATGGGTGGAGTGGTAGAAGGCGATGTTGAGCTGCAATCTATTAAGATTTATGCTCCAGAGTCAGACGGTGAACGTTCTATCAATGTAATTGGGAATGCAAACATCACTCGTGACATAAAACACATCACACCAGGTGATATTCTTGCTTCTATTAGTTACTTCTTTAACCTGCTATACAAAGTAGGGGATACAGATGATATTGACCATTTAGGAAATCGTCGTCTGCGTTCTGTAGGGGAACTATTACAAAACCAATTCCGTATCGGTCTTTCTCGTATGGAACGTGTTGTTCGTGAGAGAATGTCGATCCAGGATACAAATGCAATTACACCGCAGGCGTTAATTAACATTCGTCCGGTTATTGCATCTATTAAAGAGTTCTTCGGAAGTTCTCAGTTATCTCAGTTCATGGATCAAACGAATCCATTAGCAGAGTTAACACATAAACGAAGACTATCTGCATTAGGACCCGGTGGTTTAACACGTGAGCGTGCAGGCTTTGAAGTACGTGACGTTCACTATTCTCACTATGGTCGTATGTGTCCGATTGAAACGCCAGAGGGACCAAACATCGGTTTGATTAACTCGTTATCTTCCTTCGCGAAAGTAAATGAGTTTGGTTTCATTGAAACACCATACCGTCGTGTTGATCCAGAAACTGGTCGTGTAACGGGCCATGTTGATTACTTAACAGCAGATGAAGAAGATAATTATGTTGTAGCCCAAGCGAACATGAAGTTATCTGAAGAAGGAGAATTCCTTGATGAAGATATCGTAGCTCGTTTCCGTGGTGAAAACATTGTCACAAATAAAGAACGTATCGACTACATGGATGTATCTCCAAAACAAGTAGTGTCCGCAGCGACAGCTTGTATTCCGTTCTTAGAAAACGATGACTCCAACCGTGCACTTATGGGTGCGAACATGCAACGTCAGGCGGTTCCGTTAATGAATCCGGAATCTCCGATTGTAGGTACAGGTATGGAGTACGTATCAGCAAAAGACTCAGGTGCTGCAGTAATTTGTAAACACCCTGGTGTTGTTGAACGCGTAGAAGCACGTGAAGTTTGGGTACGTCGCTATGTAGAAGTTGACGGTCAAAAAGTAAAAGGCGATTTAGATCGTTACAAAATGTTGAAATTCATTCGTTCTAACCAAGGAACATGTTACAACCAACGTCCAATCGTAAGTGTTGGCGATCAAGTTGTAAAAGGTGAAATCCTTGCGGATGGTCCTTCTATGGAAAAAGGTGAACTAGCACTTGGACGTAACGTGCTTGTTGGCTTTATGACATGGGACGGTTATAACTACGAGGATGCGATCATTATGAGTGAGCGCCTTGTAAAGGATGATGTGTACACTTCTATCCATATTGAAGAATATGAATCAGAAGCTCGTGATACGAAGCTTGGACCAGAAGAAATCACACGTGATATTCCGAACGTTGGGGAAGATGCACTTCGCAACCTTGACGAGCGCGGTATTATTCGTGTCGGTGCTGAAGTAAAAGACGGGGATCTACTTGTTGGTAAAGTAACACCAAAAGGTGTAACAGAATTAACAGCAGAAGAACGTTTATTACATGCAATCTTCGGTGAGAAAGCGCGTGAAGTACGTGATACATCACTACGTGTACCACATGGTGGTGGCGGTATTATCTTAGACGTAAAAGTATTTAACCGTGAAGATGGCGATGAGTTGCCACCAGGTGTAAATCAACTTGTACGTGCATATATCGTTCAAAAACGTAAAATTTCTGAAGGTGACAAGATGGCCGGTCGTCACGGTAACAAAGGTGTTATCTCCCGTATTTTACCGGAAGAAGATATGCCGTACTTACCAGATGGCACACCAATCGATATCATGTTGAACCCATTAGGGGTACCATCTCGTATGAATATCGGTCAGGTATTAGAGCTTCACCTTGGTATGGCAGCAAGATACCTTGGCATCCATGTTGCAACACCAGTATTCGATGGTGCTCGTGAGGAAGATGTATGGGGCACAATTGAGGAAGCTGGTATGGCGAATGACGCGAAGACGATTCTATATGATGGACGTTCTGGTGAACCATTCGACAACCGTGTATCAGTTGGTGTCATGTACATGATTAAACTTGCGCACATGGTTGACGATAAACTTCATGCTCGTTCTACTGGACCATACTCACTTGTAACGCAACAACCTCTTGGAGGTAAAGCACAGTTCGGTGGACAACGTTTCGGTGAGATGGAGGTTTGGGCACTTGAAGCTTACGGTGCTGCTTATACTCTTCAAGAAATCTTAACAGTGAAGTCTGACGATGTTGTCGGCCGCGTTAAGACATACGAAGCAATTGTTAAAGGCGAAAATGTTCCAGAACCAGGCGTTCCAGAATCATTCAAAGTATTGATTAAAGAACTGCAAAGTTTAGGTATGGACGTTAAAATGATGTCTAGCGACGATACAGAAATTGAAATGCGTGATACGGAAGATGATGAACAGCAATCCGCAGACAAATTAAATATCGAAGTTGAGGCAACTAAGGAATAATTGGGATAACCTGTAGACTAAAAGGGAGGTAGGCCCCTTGATAGATGTAAATAACTTTGAATATATGAAGATTGGACTTGCTTCACCTGACAAGATTCGCTCTTGGTCATATGGTGAAGTTAAGAAACCAGAAACAATTAACTATCGTACGTTGAAGCCTGAAAAAGACGGCTTGTTCTGTGAGCGTATTTTCGGACCACAAAAGGACTGGGA
Source organism: Bacillus sp. AFS098217 (assembly GCF_002551815.1). Taxonomy (GTDB): domain Bacteria; phylum Bacillota; class Bacilli; order Bacillales; family Bacillaceae_G; genus Bacillus_A. The sequence continues at coordinate 33,762 of NZ_NVPR01000080.1, read as the reverse complement.
ATGTCATTGCGGAAAATATAAACGTGTACGTTATAAAGGTGTAGTTTGTGATCGATGTGGTGTTGAAGTAACGCGTGCGAAAGTACGTCGTGAACGTATGGGTCATATCGAATTAGCTGCTCCTGTATCTCATATTTGGTATTTCAAAGGTATCCCGAGCCGCATGGGACTTGTCTTAGACATGTCCCCTCGCGCGCTTGAAGAAGTAATTTATTTCGCTTCTTATGTTGTAACAGAAAGTGGCGATACACCACTTGATAAGAAGCAATTGCTTTCTGAAAAAGAATACCGTGCATATCGTGATCGATATGGCAGCACATTCCAAGCTGCTATGGGCGCAGAAGCGATTAAGAAGCTATTACAAGACATCGATTTAGATAAAGAAGTAGACTTCTTAAAAGAAGAATTAAAAACAGCACAAGGACAACGTCGTACTCGTGCTATTAAACGTCTAGAAGTATTAGAAGCATTCCGTAACTCTGGAAATGAGCCATCTTGGATGATCTTAGATGTTCTTCCAGTTATCCCACCAGAACTACGCCCAATGGTACAGTTAGATGGTGGACGTTTTGCAACTTCTGACTTAAACGACCTATACCGTCGTGTAATTAATCGTAACAACCGTTTAAAACGTCTATTGGACTTAGGTGCACCAAGCATTATCGTTCAAAACGAAAAACGTATGTTACAAGAAGCTGTAGATGCGTTAATCGATAACGGCCGCCGTGGTCGTCCAGTTACTGGACCAGGTAACCGTCCGTTAAAATCACTATCTCACATGCTGAAAGGTAAACAAGGACGTTTCCGTCAAAACTTATTAGGTAAACGTGTTGACTACTCTGGTCGTTCTGTAATCGTTGTAGGACCGAACTTAAAGATGTACCAATGTGGATTACCAAAAGAAATGGCGCTTGAACTGTTCAAACCTTTCGTTATGAAAGAGTTAGTGGAAAAAGGGTTAGCACACAACATTAAGAGTGCGAAACGTAAAATCGAGCGTGTACAACCTGAAGTTTGGGATGTTTTAGAATCTGTGATTAAAGAGCATCCAGTACTTCTAAACCGTGCTCCAACACTTCACCGTCTTGGTATCCAAGCGTTCGAACCTACATTAGTAGAAGGACGTGCAATCCGTCTTCATCCACTTGTATGTACTGCATACAACGCGGACTTTGACGGTGACCAAATGGCGGTTCACGTTCCGTTATCATCAGAAGCACAAGCTGAAGCGCGTCTTCTTATGTTAGCGGCACAAAACATCTTGAACCCGAAAGACGGAAAACCAGTTGTTACACCATCTCAGGATATGGTATTAGGTAACTACTACCTAACACTTGAGCGTGAGGGTGCAATTGGTGAAGGTATGGTGTTCAAAGATACAAATGAAGCATTGCTTGCGTACCAAAATGGATATGTACATCTTCATACTCGTGTCGCAGTTGCTGCAAGCTCAGTGAATAACAATGAAACATTTACTGAAGAGCAAAAGAGCAAGCTTCTATTAACAACAGTTGGTAAATTAATATTTAACGAAATCTTACCGAAGTCGTTCCCTTATATTAACGAGCCAACAAATTCAAACCTTGAAAAAGAAACACCAGCGAAGTATTTCGTTGAAAAAGGTGCGAACATTAAAGAGATTATTGCTAGTCGCGAAGAAGTGGCACCATTTAGCAAGAAAATCCTTGGTAACATCATTGCGGAAGTGTTTAAACGTTTCCAAATTACAGAAACGTCTCGCATGCTTGACCGTATGAAAAACTTAGGATTTAAACATTCTACAAAAGCTGGTATTACAGTTGGGGTAGCAGATATTCTTGTATTAGGTGAAAAAGATGAAATTCTCCACGAAGCACAAGCAAAAGTAGATAAAGTAATTAAACAATTCCGTCGCGGTTTAATCACGGAAGAAGAACGTTATGATCGTGTTATCTCTATTTGGAGTAATGCGAAAGATGTTATCCAAGGAAAACTGATGAAATCCTTGAATAAGCGCAACCCAATCTTTATGATGAGTGACTCTGGTGCCCGTGGTAACGCATCGAACTTCACTCAGCTTGCTGGTATGCGTGGTTTGATGGCTAACCCATCTGGTCGTATCATCGAACTTCCAATCAAATCAAGTTTCCGTGAAGGTTTAACAGTACTTGAGTACTTCATCTCTACGCATGGTGCGCGTAAAGGTCTTGCTGATACAGCACTTAAGACTGCCGATTCTGGTTATTTAACACGTCGTCTTGTAGACGTTGCACAAGATGTAATCGTCCGTGAAGATGATTGTGGAACAGATCGTGGTTTACTAATTGGTGCGATTAAAGAGGGTAATGAAGTTATCGAGTCATTATATGATCGTCTTGTTGGACGTTTTGCAAGAAAAACTGTAAAACATCCTGAAACAGGTGAAGTATTAGTTCGTGAAAATGAATTAATTACTGAAGATATCGCTCACATCGTTGAAAACTCAGGTGTGGAAACAGTAAACATCCGTTCAGCGTTTACATGTAACACTCGCCATGGTGTATGTAAGAAATGTTACGGTCGTAACTTAGCAACTGGAACAGACGTAGAAGTAGGGGAAGCGGTAGGTATTATCGCGGCTCAATCTATCGGTGAGCCAGGTACACAGTTAACGATGCGTACATTCCATACAGGTGGGGTTGCCGGAGATGATATCACACAAGGTTTACCTCGTATCCAAGAGATCTTCGAAGCTCGTAATCCGAAAGGTCAGGCAGTTATCAGTGAAATCGACGGTGTTATCGCGGCGATCAACGATGTTAAAGATCGTCAAGAGGTTGTTGTACAGGGTGAGGTTGAAGCTCGCACGTATGCAATTCCTTACGGTGCTCGTCTGAAAGTAGCTCCAGGACAACAAATTAGTCACGGAAAAGAGTTAACAGAAGGTTCTATTGATCCGAAAGAATTACTAAAAGTAACAGACATTACATCAGTTCAAGAATACTTACTACGTGAAGTTCAAAAAGTATACCGTATGCAAGGGGTAGAAATTGGTGACAAGCACGTAGAGGTAATGGTACGTCAAATGCTTCGCAAAGTTCGTGTAAGCGATGCGGGTGAAACAGACGTATTACCAGGAACATTACTGGATATCCATCAGTTTACTGATGCGAATGCGAAGGTGTTACTATCTGGTAAACAACCAGCAACAGCAAGACCAGTACTTCTTGGTATTACAAAAGCTTCACTTGAAACAGATTCATTCTTATCTGCAGCGTCGTTCCAAGAAACAACTCGCGTTCTAACAGATGCAGCAATTAAAGGCAAGCGCGATGAACTTCTAGGATTGAAAGAGAATGTTATTATCGGTAAACTTGTTCCTGCTGGAACTGGTATGAATCGTTATCGTAAAGTCGATCTTGTTAAAACAACACAAGACGACATGAATGTAGAAAACGATGAAGTTTACGTGGAACAGTAAAATTTTCCGTCGTAAATTTTGTATAAAAACAGATAATCCTAGTTGACATTGTATGAGTCAAAATGTTACTATAAGCAAGGTTGCTCCTGAACGATGCTTTGGAGGATATGTATATGTCTTATCAAAAAGTATCAAATGCTGAAAATGTAGTCGTTGGTCATAAACGGACATTGGAAGCAATCAAAAATGGTACAGTTAAAGAAGTTGTCATTGCAGAAGATGCTGATATGCGGTTAACCCATATTATTGCTCGCACTGCGTTACAACATAACGTGCCCATAACCAAAGTTGAATCAGTTCGTAAGCTTGGAAAAGCTTCGGGGATTCAAGTAGGAGCTTCAGCAATAGGAATAATAAGTTAAAACTGTTTTTGTGAGGAGAGAGCATTTGCTCTCCCTTGCAAAAACTTTGTTTTCAACTAATAATGAACCACCTGGATATGTGGTCATACAAACATGCGAAGGGAGGATAAATCAAATGCCTACTATTAACCAATTAGTGAGAAATGGTCGTACTGATAAAGTATGGAAATCTAAATCACCTGCGTTAAACAAAGGTTTCAACTCTTTAAAGAAAAAATCAACTGATATCTCTGCACCTCAAAAACGTGGTGTATGTACTCGTGTTGGTACAATGACTCCAAAGAAACCGAACTCAGCGTTACGTAAATACGCTCGTGTACGTTTAACAAACGGTATCGAGGTTACTGCTTACATCCCAGGTATCGGTCATAATCTACAAGAGCATAGCGTAGTATTAATTCGCGGTGGTCGTGTAAAGGATTTACCGGGGGTACGTTACCACATCGTTCGTGGTGCGCTTGACACAGCTGGTGTTGACAAACGTATGCAAGGACGTTCTAAATATGGTACTAAGAGACCAAAACCTGCTAAAAAATAATAAACTTAAAATGAAAGGAGGAACTCAATATGCCTCGTAAAGGACCTGTTGCGAAACGTGACGTGTTACCAGATCCAATGTACAATTCTAAACTTGTAACACGCCTAATCAACAAAATGATGGTTGACGGTAAAAAAGGTAAATCTCAAACAATTCTTTATAACGCGTTCGATATCGTTCGTGAACGTGCTGGTAAAGAACCAATGGAAGTATTCGAGCAAGCTCTTAAGAACATCATGCCTGTTCTTGAAGTACGCGCTCGTCGTGTTGGTGGTGCTAACTACCAAGTTCCAGTTGAGGTTCGTCCAGAACGCCGTACAACTTTAGGTCTTCGCTGGTTAGTAAACTATGCTCGTCTTCGTGGTGAAAAAACTATGGAAGAGCGTTTAGCTTACGAAATCTTAGATGCAGCTAACAATGCTGGTGCATCTGTTAAGAAACGTGAAGACACTCATAAAATGGCAGAAGCTAACAAAGCATTTGCTCATTACCGTTGGTAGGATTCAACGTAAAATAAATTGTAAGCATAAACCGCTTTATTTGTCGCTTATGGAAGTGTGGAGAGGGAGAATGCCTCTCCCTTTCAATGGGCGCTCGTTTTACATAATGAGGGTACTGAACATACTGACATATGTAACAAAATAAAGTGGCTTTTTTGCTACTTAAAATAAAAATAATCCAATCCATATATGGAAGGAGCAAGACACCAAATGGCAAGAGAGTTCTCTTTAGAAAACACTCGTAATATTGGTATCATGGCTCACATCGATGCTGGTAAAACAACAGCAACTGAACGTATCCTGTACTATACAGGCCGTATTCATAAAATCGGTGAAACTCACGAAGGTGCATCTCAGATGGACTGGATGGAGCAAGAGCAAGAGCGTGGTATCACAATTACTTCTGCTGCAACTACAGCTCAATGGAAAGGTCACCGTGTAAACATCATTGACACTCCAGGACACGTAGACTTCACAGTAGAAGTAGAACGTTCTTTACGCGTACTTGATGGCGCAGTAGCAGTACTTGATGCACAATCTGGTGTAGAACCACAAACAGAAACTGTTTGGCGTCAGGCTACTACTTACGGCGTACCTCGTATCGTATTCGTTAACAAAATGGATAAAATCGGTGCAGACTTCTTATACTCTGTAGGTACAATCCATGACCGTTTACAAGCAAACGCACACCCAATTCAGTTACCAATCGGTGCTGAAGATGAGTTCAATGGTATCATTGATCTTGTTGAAGAGTGTGCTTACATGTACGGTAACGATTTAGGAACGGATATTCAACGTATCGAAATTCCTGAAGAACATAAAGAGCTAGCTGAAGAATACCGTGGAAAACTTATTGAAGCGGTAGCTGAGCTTGATGAAGAAATGATGATGAAGTACCTAGAAGGTGAAGAAATCACTGTAGAAGAGCTTAAAGCTGGTATCCGTAAGGCTACAACTTCTGTAGAATTCTTCCCAGTAATCTGTGGTTCTGCATTCAAAAATAAAGGTGTTCAAATTCTGTTAGATGCAGTTATCGACTACCTACCGTCTCCATTAGACGTACCTGCTATTAAAGGTACTCTTCCAGATACAGACGAAGAAGTAGAACGTCATTCTAGCGATGAAGAGCCTTTCGCAGCATTAGCATTCAAAATCATGACTGACCCTTATGTTGGTAAGTTAACATTCTTCCGTGTGTACTCTGGTGTGTTAAACTCTGGATCATACGTGAAAAACTCAACTAAAGGTAAGCGTGAGCGTGTAGGTCGTATCCTACAAATGCACGCAAACAGCCGTGAAGAGATTTCAACAGTTTACGCTGGTGACATCGCTGCTGCTGTAGGTTTAAAAGATACTACTACTGGTGATACTCTTTGTGACGAGAAGAGCCTTGTTATCCTTGAGTCTATGGAATTCCCAGAGCCAGTAATTTCTGTAGCTATCGAACCAAAATCTAAAGCTGACCAAGATAAAATGGGTACAGCATTATCTAAGCTTTCTGAAGAAGATCCAACATTCCGTGCTCACACTGACCAAGAAACTGGCCAAACAATCATCGCTGGTATGGGTGAACTTCACCTTGATATCATCGTTGACCGTATGCGCCGTGAATTCAAAGTAGAAGCAAACGTTGGTGCTCCTCAGGTAGCATACCGTGAGACTTTCCGCGCTGCTGCGAAAGTTGAAGGTAAGTTCGCTCGTCAATCTGGTGGTCGTGGACAATTTGGTCACGTTTGGATTGAGTTTGAACCTAACGAAGAAGGTAAAGGATTCGAATTCGAAAACAAGATCGTCGGTGGTGTAGTTCCACGTGAATACATCCCAGCTGTTGGAGCAGGTCTTGAAGATGCACTTAAAAATGGTGTACTAGCGGGTTATCCACTAGTTGACATTAAAGCTGCATTAGTTGACGGATCTTACCATGATGTTGACTCCTCTGAGATGGCGTTCAAAATCGCTGCATCTATGGCGCTTAAAGCTGCGGTTTCTAAATGTAGCCCAGTAATTCTTGAGCCAATGATGAAAGTTGAAGTTGTAATTCCTGAAGAGTACATGGGTGACATTATGGGTGACGTAACATCTCGTCGTGGACGTGTAGAAGGTATGGAAGCTCGCGGTAACGCACAAGTTGTTCGCGCTATGGTTCCACTTTCTGAAATGTTCGGTTATGCAACGTCATTACGTTCTAACACTCAAGGACGCGGAACATTCTCAATGACATTTGATCATTATGAAGAAGTACCGAAGTCTGTTTCAGAAGAAATTATTAAAAAAAATAAAGGTGAATAATTGATTTTTATCGATTGTTCAAGTATAACTACTTATGTAAGCTTAGAAAGTGAGGCTTAAGTCTCGCTTTCTAGTCTAAATATAAAATAACCTATATAAACTAAGGAGGAATTTAGAATGGCTAAAGCTAAATTCGAACGTTCTAAACCCCATGTTAACATCGGTACAATTGGCCACGTTGACCATGGTAAAACTACATTAACTGCTGCGATCACTACAGTTCTTGCAAAAGCTGGTGGTGCTGAAGCACGCGGATACGACCAAATCGATGCTGCTCCAGAAGAAAGAGAGCGCGGTATCACAATCTCAACTGCACACGTTGAGTACGAAACTGAAACTCGTCACTATGCACACGTTGACTGCCCAGGACATGCTGACTATGTTAAAAACATGATCACTGGTGCTGCTCAAATGGACGGCGGTATCTTAGTAGTATCTGCTGCTGATGGCCCAATGCCTCAAACACGTGAGCACATCCTTCTTTCTCGTCAAGTAGGTGTACCTTACATCGTTGTATTCTTAAACAAATGCGACATGGTAGACGACGAAGAACTATTAGAATTAGTAGAAATGGAAGTTCGCGACCTATTATCTGAATACGGATTCCCAGGCGACGACATTCCTGTAGTTAAAGGTTCTGCTCTTAAAGCTCTTCAAGGAGATGCTGAGTGGGAAGCTAAAATCGTTGAGTTAATGGCTGAAGTTGATGCTTACATCCCAACTCCAGAACGTGAAACTGACAAACCATTCTTAATGCCTGTAGAGGATGTATTCTCTATCACAGGTCGTGGTACAGTTGCTACTGGTCGCGTAGAGCGCGGTGTAGTTAAAGTTGGTGACGTAGTAGAAATCATCGGTCTTGCTGAAGAGAATGCTACTACAACTGTAACTGGTGTAGAAATGTTCCGTAAGCTTCTTGACCAAGCTGAAGCTGGAGACAACATCGGTGCTTTACTTCGTGGGGTTGCTCGTGAAGATATCCAACGTGGACAAGTTCTTGCTAAAACTGGCTCTGTAAAAGCTCACGCTAAATTCAAAGCTGAAGTTTTCGTATTATCTAAAGAAGAAGGTGGACGTCACACTCCATTCTTCGCTAACTACCGTCCGCAATTCTATTTCCGTACAACTGACGTAACTGGTATCATCCAATTACCAGAAGGTACTGAAATGGTAATGCCTGGTGACAACGTTGAAATGACTATCGAACTTATCGCTCCAATCGCAATCGAAGAGGGAACTAAGTTCTCTATTCGTGAAGGTGGACGTACAGTAGGTTACGGCGTAGTTGCAACTATCGTTGAGTAATCTTAACTGATATATAAGACCCAAGGGATTTTCCCTTGGGTCTTTTTATGTTTATTTATATAGAAGAAAGGTTTTTTTAATTTTGATGAGTTTCTTCTATAGTATATAAATCGTAAAAATAGATAATCCAAAAACTGTAAAAAGAATTACGATAGATGAAAACTTGAAATTCTTTAAAGTGCCATGTATAATAGCAAAAGTAGAGAAAAGCAGATGCAAACAAAAAGATGCTTGCATCTAGACGAATAACATTGTATAATAGACAATGTTGGTCTTTGACTGCGATGAAGTGGAAGGTTGCTGACACACCCGGCCGCTTTGCCATGGCATGGTGTGAGGAAATTTCCATGGAGAAGGTCTATTTTAGAAATAGGCGAACGAAGGAGGGAAAATAATGGCAAAAGAAAAAATTCGTATCCGTTTAAAAGCTTACGATCACCGTATTCTTGATCAGTCAGCTGAGAAAATTGTAGAAACAGCTAAGCGTTCTGGGGCAACAGTTTCTGGTCCGATCCCATTACCAACTGAGAAAACTGTTTACACAATTCTTCGTGCTGTTCATAAGTACAAAGATTCTCGTGAGCAATTCGAAATGCGCACGCACAAACGTCTAATCGACATCGTGAGCCCTACTCCACAAACAGTAGACTCATTAATGCGTTTAGACTTACCATCTGGTGTAGATATCGAAATCAAACTATAATTTATATAACTTAAAAATGTAGGAGGTGTAACTCATGACCAAAGGAATCTTAGGAAGAAAGATCGGTATGACTCAAGTATTTGCTGAAAACGGTGAGCTAATCCCTGTAACAGTAATCGAATCAACTCCAAACGTTGTTCTTCAAAAGAAAACAACTGAAACTGATGGCTACAATGCGATCCAGTTAGGATTTGACGATAAACGTGAAAAATTAGCTAACAAGCCTGAACAAGGTCACGTTGCTAAAGCAACTACTGCTCCTAAGCGCTTCATTCGCGAAATCCGCGATGCAGACGTGGACGGATTAGAGGTTGGTCAAGAGGTAAAAGTTGAAGTTTTCACTGCAGGTGAAATCGTTGACGTAACAGGAATTTCTAAAGGTAAAGGTTTCCAAGGTGCTATTAAACGCCACGGACAATCTCGCGGACCTATGTCTCACGGTTCTCGTTATCACCGTCGTCCAGGTTCAATGGGCCCAGTTGCTCCGAACCGCGTATTCAAAGGCAAAAAACTTGCTGGACGTATGGGTGGAGACCAAGTTACGGTTCAAAACTTAGAAATCGTTCAAGTTGACGCTGAGCGCAACTTATTGTTAGTAAAAGGTAACGTTCCAGGTGCTAAGAAATCTCTTGTAGTTGTTCAAGGCGCTGTGAAGGCTAGCAAATAATTCACAATAGGAAGGAGGAATTCCAATGCCAAAAGTTACTTTATATAACCAAACTGGTTCACAGGTTGGTGAAATCGAATTAGCTGAAGCTATTTTCGGTATCGAACCAAATGAAGCTGTACTTTTTGAAGCTGTAATGATGCAACGTGCGTCTTTACGTCAAGGTACACACAAAGTAAAAACTCGCTCTGAAGTGCGCGGTGGAGGTCGTAAACCATGGCGTCAAAAAGGAACTGGACGTGCTCGTCAAGGTTCTATCCGCTCTCCTCAATGGCGTGGTGGTGGTACGGTATTCGGACCTACACCAAGAAGCTATGCTTACAAACTTCCTAAGAAAGTTCGTCGCTTAGCTATTAAATCTGCATTAGCTACTAAAGTAGTAGAGAACAACATTGTAGTTCTTGAAGACCTAGTGTTAAATGCACCAAAAACAAAAGACATGGTAGCAGTACTTAAAGGATTAACTGTTGAAAAGAAAGCTCTTATCGTAACTGCTGATGCAAACGAATCTGTAGAGTTATCTGCTCGCAATATTCCTGGAGTAACAGTAATCACTGCTGATGGCGTAAACGTTTTAGACGTGCTTCATCATGATAAGCTAATCATGACAAAAGCGGCAGTGGAAAAAGTAGAGGAGGTGCTTGCATAATGAGAGATCCTCGTGATATCATTAAGCGCCCAGTTATCACTGAACGTTCTATGGAAATGATGGCTGAAAAAAAATACACGTTCGATGTGGACGTTAAATCTAATAAAACAGAAGTTAAAGATGCTGTAGAAGCGATCTTTGGTGTTAAAGTAGAAAAAGTGAACATCATGAACTACAAGCCGAAAGCAAAACGCGTTGGTCGTCACGCTGGTTTTACTAACCGTCGTCGTAAAGCAATCGTTAAGCTAACTGCTGACAGCAAAGAAATCGAAATCTTCCAAGGCGTTTAATTCTTACTAAAGAAGGAGGGAAATTGAGATGGCAATTAAAAAGTATAATCCAACTACTAATGGTCGTCGTAACATGACAACGAATGATTTCGCTGAAATTACGACTGACAGACCGGAAAAATCTTTACTTGCGCCTTTAAGCAAAAAGGCTGGTCGTAATAACCAAGGTAAAATCACTGTACGTCACCAAGGTGGCGGACATAAGCGTCAATACCGTATCATCGACTTCAAACGTAACAAAGATGGAATTCCAGGACGCGTTGCTACGATCGAATACGATCCAAACCGCTCTGCGAATATCGCATTAATTAACTACGTTGACGGTGAAAAACGTTACATTCTTGCTCCTAAGAACTTAGAAGTAGGTATGGAAATTATGTCTGGCGCTGATGCTGACATTAAAATCGGTAACGCATTACCATTAATCAACATTCCAGTAGGTACTGTTGTTCATAATATCGAGCTTAAGCCTGGACGCGGCGGACAATTAGTTCGTTCTGCAGGAACTTCTGCTCAAGTACTTGGTAAAGAAGGAAAATACGTACTTGTACGTTTAACTTCTGGTGAAGTACGTCTAGTATTATCTGCTTGTCGTGCTACAGTAGGTCAAGTAGGTAACGAACAACATGAACTTATCAAAATCGGTAAAGCAGGTCGCTCTCGCTGGTTAGGCAAGCGCCCAACTGTTCGTGGTTCTGTAATGAACCCAGTTGATCACCCACACGGTGGTGGTGAAGGTCGCTCACCAATCGGACGTAAGTCTCCAATGTCTCCATGGGGTAAACCAACTCTTGGATTCAAGACTCGTAAGAAAAATAAAGCGTCTGATAAATTTATCGTTCGTCGTCGTAAAAAATAATGGGATTGTAGTACGGTTCATTTCTAGAACCGTACGCCAATCACGAAGGGAGGCACCAAAATGGCTCGTAGCTTAAAAAAAGGACCATTTGTCGATGATCACTTAATGAGTAAAATGGAAAAATTAGTTGCATCTGAGCAAAAACAAGTTGTTAAAACTTGGTCTCGCCGTTCAACAATCTTCCCTCAGTTCATCGGTCATACAATTGCTGTATATGACGGTCGTAAACACGTACCTGTGTACATCACTGAGGATATGGTTGGCCATAAGTTAGGTGAATTCGCACCAACTCGTACGTACAAAGGTCACCTTGCTGACGATAAGAAAACTAGAAGATAATGAGAGGAGGCATTTCAATGCAAGCTAAAGCAGTAGCGAGAACAGTTCGTATTGCCCCTCGTAAAGTTCGTTTAGTAGTAGACTTAATCCGAGGTAAGCAAGTGGGTGAAGCGATTGCTATCCTTAACCACACACCAAAAACTGCTTCTCCAGTTGTAGAGAAAGTTTTAAAATCTGCAATCGCAAATGCAGAACATAATTATGAAATGGATGTTAACAACCTAGTTGTTGAAACAGTTTTCGTTGACGAAGGTCCTACGTTAAAACGTTTCCGTCCACGTGCAATGGGTCGTGCAAGCCAAATTAACAAACGCACAAGCCACATTACAGTTGTGGTATCAGAAAAAAAGGAGGGATAATCGATGGGTCAGAAGGTTAATCCAATTGGTCTTCGTGTCGGTGTTATTCGTGACTGGGAATCTCGTTGGTTCGCTGAAAAAGATTACGCTACACTTTTACATGAAGACATCAAAATCCGTGAATACATCACAGCTCGCTTAAAAGATTCTGCTGTTGCTAAAGTAGAAATCGAACGTGCAGCAAATCGTGTAAATGTTACAATTCACACTGCAAAACCTGGTATGGTAATTGGTAAAGGTGGTACTGAAGTTGAAGCACTTCGTAAAGCTCTTAACCAACTTACAGGCAAGCGTGTACACATCAACATTTTAGAAGTTAAGAGAGCTGATCTTAACGCTAAATTAGTAGGGGAAAACATCGCTCGTCAATTAGAAAACCGTGTATCTTTCCGTCGTGCACAGAAGCAAGTAATTCAACGTGCTATGCGTGCAGGAGCTAAAGGTATCAAAACACAGGTTTCTGGTCGTCTTGGCGGAGCTGATATCGCTCGTGCAGAATCTTACAGTGAAGGAACTGTTCCACTTCATACACTTCGCGCTGATATTGACTATGCAGCAGTTGAAGCTGATACAACATACGGTAAATTAGGCGTAAAAGTATGGATCTACCGTGGAGAAGTCCTTCCTACAAAAAAGAAAGCTTCTGAGGAAGGAGGAAAATAATATGTTAATGCCTAAACGCGTAAAATATCGTAGAGAGCATCGTGGTAAAATGCGTGGTCGTGCAAAAGGTGGAGCTGAAATTGCTTTCGGTGAATTCGGTCTTCAAGCGCAAAACGCTTCATGGATCACTAACCGTCAAATCGAAGCAGCTCGTCGTGCAATGACTCGTTATATGAAACGTGGCGGTAAAGTATGGATTAAAATTTTCCCTTCTAAACCTTACACTGCAAAACCTCTTGAAGTACGTATGGGTTCCGGTAAAGGGGCACCAGAAGGCTGGGTAGCAGTAGTAAAACCTGGGAAAATTATGTTCGAAATCGCGGGTGTATCTGAAGAGGTAGCACGCGAAGCATTACGTCTTGCAGCTCACAAATTACCAGTGAAATGTAAATTCGTAAAACGTGAAGAAAATGGTGGTGAATCTAATGAAAACTAATGATATTCGTGAATTAACCACTGCCGAAATCGAAACAAAAGTTAAAGCTTTAAAGGAAGAGTTGTTTAATCTTCGCTTCCAACTTGCTACAGGACAATTAGAGAATCCAACTCGCATTCGTGAAGTGCGTAAAGCAATCGCTCGTATGAAAACTGTAGTTCGTGAAAGAGAGATCGGAATTAATCGATAAATTGAGGGGAGGTTTGCAAAGTGAGCGAACGTAACCAACGCAAAGTTTATACTGGTCGTGTTGTATCTGACAAAATGGACAAAACGATTACAGTTTTAGTTGAAACTTACAAAACTCATTCCTTGTACGGAAAACGCGTTAAGTATTCTAAGAAGTACAAAGCGCATGATGAGCAAAACCAAGCAAAAGTTGGCGATATCGTTAAAATCATGGAAACTCGCCCGCTTTCTGCTACTAAGCGTTTCCGTTTAGTTGAAATCGTTGAAGAAGCGGTTATTATCTAAATAGACGAATCGGAATTTTTAGTCCGAAGGGAGGTTTCATAACATGATCCAACAAGAATCTCGTTTGAAAGTTGCTGACAACTCTGGTGCACGTGAACTTTTAACAATTAAAGTATTAGGCGGCTCTGGTCGTAAATATGCTAACATCGGTGATATTATCGTTGCTACGGTAAAACAAGCAACACCAGGTGGCGTTGTTAAAAAAGGTGACGTTGTTAAAGCAGTAGTGGTACGTACGAAGAGCGGAGCTCGTCGTACGGACGGTTCTTACATTAAATTTGATGAAAACGCAGCGGTTATCATTAAAGACGATAAGAGCCCACGTGGTACTCGTATCTTCGGACCAGTAGCTCGTGAATTACGTGATAGCAATTTCATGAAGATCGTTTCTTTAGCTCCAGAAGTTCTATAATTTAAGGTATTGCCTTGCTAAGGAGGTGCAGAATTAAGATGCATGTAAAAAAAGGTGATAAAGTACAGGTAATCACTGGTAAAGACAAAGGAAAACAAGGTGTTATCCTAGTAGCTTTCCCAAAAGAAAACCGTGTTATCGTTGAGGGTGTTAACATCGTAAAGAAACACTCTAAGCCATCTCAATTAAATCCACAAGGTGGAATCATCACGAAAGAAGCACCTATTCACGTATCTAATGTTATGCCATTAGATCCGAAAACAGGTGAACCTACTCGCGTAGGCTTCAAAGTGGAAGATGGTAAAAAAGTTCGTATTGCAAAAAAATCTGGTGAATTATTAGATAAATAATTTTCTTAAGAAAGGAGGTCACTTCATTGAATCGCCTTAAAGAGAAGTTCCAAAAGGAAATTACTCCTGCTCTAGTGAGCAAGTTTAACTATAAATCTGTAATGCAAGTACCGAAGATCGAAAAGATCGTTATCAACACTGGTGTTGGTGATGCGGTAGCAAACTCTAAAGCATTAGACAATGCTGTAGAGGAATTAACTCAAATCACAGGTCAAAAACCTGTTATCACTCGCGCGAAGAAATCTATCGCAGGTTTCCGTCTTCGTGAAGGTATGCCTATCGGTGCGAAAGTTACTTTACGCGGTGAGCAAATGTATGAGTTCTTCGACAAATTAGTAGCTGTTTCTTTACCACGTGTACGTGATTTCCGTGGTGTATCTAAGAAATCTTTTGATGGTCGTGGTAACTATACGTTAGGTGTTAAAGAGCAACTTATCTTCCCTGAGATTGATTATGATAAAGTAAGCAAAGTCCGCGGTATGGACATCGTAATCGTTACTACAGCGAAAACTGATGAAGAAGCTCGTGAACTTTTAACACAATTCGGTATGCCATTCCAAAAATAATGGAAGCCAACGCTAAGTAGAGGAGGCGAAAACGTGGCTAAAAAATCTATGATTGCGAAACAAAAGCGTACTCCTAAGTTTAAAGTACAAGAGTATACACGTTGCGAACGCTGCGGTCGTCCGCATTCTGTATACCGCAAATTTAAACTTTGCCGTATTTGTTTCCGTGAACTTGCATATAAAGGTCAAATTCCTGGTGTTAAAAAAGCTAGTTGGTAAAACCCACAAATGGGAAGGAGGTAAAACACATGGTGATGACAGATCCAATTGCAGATATGCTTACTCGCATCCGTAATGCGAACATGGTACGTCATGAGAAATTAGAGGTTCCTGCTTCTAAAATCAAAAAAGAGATCGCTGAACTTTTAAAACGTGAAGGTTTCATTCGTGATGTAGAATACATCGAGGATAACAAACAAGGTATCCTTCGTATTTTCCTGAAATATGGTGCAAACAATGAACGTGTAATCACTGGATTAAAACGTATCAGTAAACCTGGCTTACGCGTTTACGCTAAAGCTGACGAAGTACCACGTGTACTTAACGGATTAGGTATCGCTCTTGTTTCTACATCTAAGGGAGTAATGACAGACAAAGATGCTCGTCAATTACAAACTGGTGGAGAAGTAGTAGCATACGTTTGGTAATATATATTTAAAACGAACGGAGGTGTGACCACATGTCTCGTATTGGTAAAAAGATTCTTGAAATCCCTGCAGGTGTTACTATCACAGTTGCAGAAGACAATACTGTAACAGTAAAAGGCCCTAAAGGTGAATTAACTCGTACTTTCAATGCTGATATGTCTATCAAAATTGAAGAAAATACACTAACAGTTGAGCGTCCATCTGAACAGAAGGAACACCGTGCATTACACGGTACAACTCGTGCTTTAATCGGAAACATGGTTGAAGGTGTAACTACAGGTTTCGCACGCGGACTTGAATTAGTCGGTGTTGGTTACCGTGCTCAAAAACAAGGTGATAAACTTGTATTAAGCGTAGGTTATTCTCATCCAGTAGAAATGACTCCGGAAGCAGGACTTGAAGTTGAAGTACCTGCACCAACTAAAATCGTAATTAAAGGTATCGACAAGCAACGTGTTGGCGAATTTGCTGCTAACATCCGTGCTGTACGTGCTCCAGAGCCATATAAAGGCAAAGGTATTCGTTACGAAGGCGAAGTTGTTCGTCGTAAAGAAGGTAAAACTGCTAAGTAAACCCGTTAGGTGAGAGAAAGGAGTGACAAGAATGATCACTAAAGCTGATAAAAATGCGACTCGTAAGAAAAGACATGCACGCGTACGTGCTAAACTTACTGGTACTGCAGAACGTCCACGTTTAAACGTATTTCGTTCTAATCAACATATTTACGCTCAAGTTATTGATGATGTAAATGGTGTAACATTAGTAAGTGCATCTACTCTTGATAAAGACCTTGCTCTTAACGGTACTAGCAATATTGAGGCTGCTACGAAAGTTGGAGAATCAGTTGCTAAGCGTGCTGTAGAGAAAGGCGTTAAAGAAGTAGTATTTGATCGCGGTGGTTACTTATACCATGGCCGTGTTAAAGCTCTAGCTGAAGCTGCTCGTGAGGCTGGATTACAATTTTAATGGTCAAAGGAGGGAAAATTGATGCATCGCATTGACCCAAGTAAATTAGAACTTGAAGAACGTGTAGTTACGATAAATCGTGTCGCGAAAGTTGTTAAGGGTGGTCGTCGTTTCCGCTTTGCTGCACTAGTTGTAGTTGGCGATAAAAACGGTCATGTTGGATTCGGTACGGGTAAAGCACAAGAGGTACCAGACGCAATTCGCAAAGCTATCGAAGACGCTAAGAAAAACTTAATCACAGTACCATTAGTTGGTACAACAATTCCACACACAATCAACGGTCATTTTGGAGCTGGTGAAGTATTCTTAAAACCTGCTGCTGAAGGTACTGGAGTTATTGCTGGTGGACCAGTTCGTGCGGTTCTTGAATTAGCTGGTGTACAAGATATTCTTTCGAAATCTCTTGGTTCTAACACACCAATTAACATGATTCGCGCTACTGTGAACGGATTAAGCGAACTTAAGCGTGCTGAAGATGTTGCAAAATTACGCGGTAAATCTGTAGAAGAGCTACTAGGTTAAGAAGGAGGGAAAACAAATGGCGAAAAAGTTAGAAATTACCCTCACTCGTAGTGTAATTGGTCGTCCACAAGATCAACGTGCGACGGTAGAAGCTTTAGGTCTTAAAAAGTTGAATTCAACTGTAGTTAAGGAAGAAACTCCTGCTATTCTTGGTATGATCAACAAAGTTTCTCACCTTGTAACTGTAAAAGAAGCTTAAGGATAACTCATTAATATAAGGAGGTGCCTGGGAATGAAACTTCATGAATTAAAACCTGCAGAAGGTTCTCGTAAAGTACGTAACCGTGTCGGTCGCGGTATCGGTTCTGGTAACGGTAAAACTGCTGGTAAAGGTCATAAAGGACAAAACGCACGTTCTGGCGGCGGTGTTCGTCTTGGCTTTGAAGGTGGTCAAACTCCACTATTCCGTCGTTTACCAAAACGCGGCTTCACAAACATTAACCGTAAAGAGTTTGCTATCGTAAACTTAGCAACGTTAAATCGTTTTGAAGATGGTACAGAAGTAACACCTGAATTATTGCTGGAAACTGGCGTTATCAGCAAATTAAACGACGGTGTTAAAGTTCTTGCAAGCGGAGCAGTTGAGAAAAAACTTACTGTTAAAGCGCACAAGTTCTCTTCAAGTGCTAAAGAAGCAATTGAAGCAGCTGGCGGAACAGTTGAGGTGATCTAATGTTTCGTACAATCTCCAACTTTATGCGCGTTGCTGAGATAAGACGTAAAATATTATTCACTTTAGCGATGTTAATCGTATTCAGGATTGGCACGTTTATCCCAGTGCCATTTACAAATGGAGATGTACTGAAAGCACAAGATCAGTTAAATGCATTAGGAATCCTAAATACATTTGGCGGTGGCGCTTTGAAAAACTTCTCCATCTTCGCGATGGGAATCATGCCGTATATTACAGCATCCATCATCGTGCAATTATTGCAGATGGATGTTGTTCCTAAATTTTCGGAATGGTCGAAGCAAGGCGAAATGGGCCGTCGTAAGTTAACACAATTCACGCGTTACTTTACGATTGTTCTTGCGTTTATTCAGGCGTTTGGTATGTCAATCGGTTTTAACGGTATGGCAGGTGGCCAGTTAATTTTGAATCCAGGTTGGAGCACTTATTTATACATTGCAACGGTACTGACTGCTGGTACTGCATTTTTAATGTGGTTAGGTGAACAGATTACCGCTAAAGGTGTAGGAAATGGTATTTCTATTATTATCTTTGGTGGTATTGCCGCGGCGATCCCAAATGTATTACATCAAGTATACTTACAACAGTTTCAAAATGTCGGAGATCAACTGTTCATGAGTATCGTTAAAGTCGTATTGGTTTTACTAGCTGTGCTAGCAGTTGTAGTGGGTGTTATTTTCATCCAACAAGCTGTTAGAAAGATCCCAATTCAATATGCGAAGCGTGTAACAGGAGGAAATGGTAGTTATACTGGAGCACAAAACACACATTTACCGCTTAAGGTAAATAGTGCGGGTGTTATTCCAGTAATTTTTGCTGTTTCATTCTTAATTACACCTCCAACTATTGCACAGTTCTTCCCGAATCATGATATATCGCAGTGGATTATCAAAAACTTTAACTATTCTCACCCTGTGGGAATGATTATATATGTAGCGCTCATTGTAGCTTTCGCATATTTCTATGCATTTGTTCAGGTTAATCCAGAGCAAATGGCAGAGAATCTAAACAAACAAGGTGGATATGTTCCTGGTATTCGTCCGGGTAAGAATACAGAACAATATCTAACAAAAATCTTGTATCGTTTGACCTTTGTAGGATCTATTTTCCTAGCAGCGATTGCAATTCTTCCAGTTATATTTACCAAGCTGGGGAACCTTCCTCCATCTGCACAGATTGGTGGAACGAGTATGTTAATCGTTGTCGGCGTTGCTTTAGAAACAATGAAGCAGCTAGAAAGCCAACTGGTAAAACGCCATTACAAAGGGTTTATCAAGCAGTGAGTAAGTGGGAAGAGGTGTCTTCCCTACATGCTCATTATGAGGGGGAACAAAGATGAACTTAATTTTAATGGGGCTTCCTGGTGCCGGTAAAGGTACACAAGCCGAGCAGATTGTTGCCAAGTATAACATCCCTCACATCTCAACAGGTGATATGTTCCGTGCAGCTATGAAGGCTGAAACTGAACTTGGTTTACAAGCTAAGTCCTTTATTGATAAAGGTGCGCTTGTTCCAGATGAAGTTACAATCGGAATCGTTCGTGAACGTCTAAGTCAAGAAGACTGCGTTAAAGGCTTCTTACTAGATGGTTTCCCACGAACAGTTGCACAAGCATCTGCGCTTGAAGAGATTATGAAAGATCTTGGCAAAAAAATCGACTATGTTTTAAACATTAATGTGGATTCAGGATTGCTATTAAAACGTCTTACAGGCCGTCGCATTTGTAAAGAGTGCGGTGCGACTTACCATTTAGAATTCAATCCGCCAGCAAAAGCTGACGTGTGTGATAAATGTGGTGGCGAATTATATCAACGCTCTGATGACAATGAAGAGACTGTAGCAAATCGTTTAGAAGTAAATATTAAGCAAACAAAACCTTTGCTTGATTTCTACGAGGAGCTTGGTTACTTACAAAGCATTAATGGTGAGCAAGATATCAATAAAGTATTTGCTGATATCGATGTTCTCATCGGAGGCTTAGCGTAATGATCATTTGCAAAACTCCTCGCGAGATAGAAATCATGCGAGAAGCTGGCAAGATCGTTGCTTTAACTCATCAAGAGTTGAAAAAGCATATTGCTCCAGGAATTACAACGAAAGAGCTCGATCAAATAGCGGAAAAGACGATTCGAAAATATGGTGCCACGCCATCTTTTAAAGGATACAACGGATTTCCGGGAAGCATCTGTGCTTCTGTAAATGAAGAGCTTGTACATGGGATTCCAGGAAAGCGCAAGCTCCAAGAAGGCGATATCATCAGTATCGATATTGGTGCGAAATACAATGGGTACCATGGAGATTCTGCATGGACGTATCCAGTAGGAAACATTTCTGAATCTGTTCAAAAGCTACTTGATGTCACAGAAAAATCGTTGTATCTTGGTCTAGAACAAGTAAAACCAGGCGAGAGATTATCAAATATCTCACATGCGGTTCAAACGTATGCTGAAGATAATGGGTTCTCGATCGTTAGGGAGTATGTTGGTCACGGAATCGGGCAAGACTTACATGAAGACCCACAAATCCCGCACTATGGTCCACCAAATAAAGGTCCTAGATTAAAGCCGGGAATGGTCATCTGTGTTGAGCCGATGGTGAACCAAGGAAGACGATATGTAAAAACACTATCTGATGACTGGACAGTGGTAACGGTAGATGGTAAATGGTGTGCCCACTTTGAGCACACGATTGCTCTTACAGAAGCAGGATACGAAATCCTTACCACTTTATAAGTAGCTGGCTCTCCGGGATTTCAGAACAGTGTAAAATGTTACTGATTTGAAGAAGGGAGAACTATTGAATGGCTAAAGATGATGTAATTGAAGTCGAAGGTACCGTTCTTGAAACGTTGCCAAATGCTATGTTCAAAGTAGAATTAGAGAATGGGCATGTCGTATTGGCTCACGTTTCTGGTAAAATCCGTATGAACTTCATTCGTATTTTACCAGGAGACAAAGTTACGGTAGAATTATCTCCGTACGATTTAAATCGTGGTCGTATTACGTACCGTTTTAAATAATATAGCACTCCGTAATCTTTAAGGAGGTTCGAGACATGAAAGTAAGACCGTCAGTTAAACCAATCTGCGAAAAATGTAAAGTTATTCGTAGACGTGGAAAAGTAATGGTTATTTGTGAAAACCCTAAACATAAACAAAAACAAGGTTAATCAGAAGGAGGTGCATTCGTAATGGCACGTATCGCAGGTGTAGATATTCCTCGTGACAAACGCGTTGTTATTTCTTTAACTTACGTATTCGGCATTGGTCGTACTACTGCTGAAAAAATTCTTGCTGAAGCTGGTGTTTCTGAAGAAACACGAGTTCGTGATTTAACGGAAGACGAATTAGGACGTATCCGTGATATCATCGATCGTATTAAAGTTGAGGGAGACCTTCGTCGTGAAGTATCTCTTAACATTAAACGTCTAATGGAGATCGGTTCTTACCGTGGTCTTCGTCACCGTCGTGGTTTACCAGTTCGTGGTCAAAACTCTAAAAACAATGCTCGTACGCGTAAAGGTCCACGTCGTACAGTAGCAAATAAAAAGAAATAATAAGTAAAGGAGGTTGAACTAACAATGGCACGTAAAACAAACACTCGTAAAAAACGTGTGAAAAAGAATATTGAAGCTGGTGTAGCTCATATTCGTTCTACTTTCAACAACACAATCGTAACACTTACAGATACTCACGGTAACGCGCTTTCTTGGTCTAGTGCTGGTGCACTTGGTTTCCGTGGATCTCGTAAATCTACTCCATTCGCTGCGCAAATGGCTGCTGAAACTGCTGCTAAAGCTGCAATGGAGCACGGTTTAAAAACTTTAGAGGTTACTGTAAAAGGTCCTGGTGCTGGTCGTGAAGCTGCAATTCGTGCTCTTCAAGCTGCAGGTCTAGAAGTAACAGCAATTAGAGATGTTACTCCAGTTCCTCATAATGGATGTCGTCCACCAAAACGTCGTCGTGTGTAATTTTTCTGTATAGAATTTTCCCTTTTGTCTATAATGGATATGATGCATTATCGAGAAATTTCGTACAGAAACATCGCTTGTTGTGCACAATCGGGAACTGCCTAAGGGGGACTTTCGGTTAGACAGAGGTTTTTCCTTTGTTTAGCCGGGGTTTCGACGTTTTGAAGGAGGGTTTAGTTAATGATTGAGATTGAAAAACCGAAAATCGAAACGGTTGAACTTAACGAAGATGCTAAGTATGGTAAATTCGTGATTGAACCGCTTGAGCGTGGATATGGTACTACTTTGGGTAACTCCTTACGTCGTATTCTTTTATCCTCACTCCCTGGTGCCGCTGTAACTGCCATCCAAATCGATGGCGTATTACACGAATTTTCAACAGTAGAGGGCGTAGTAGAGGACGTTACAACGATCATCTTAAACTTGAAAAAGTTAGCTCTTAAAATCTACTCTGAAGAAGAGAAGACGTTGGAAATCGATGTACAGGGCGAAGGTATTGTCACAGCTGGTGATATTACTCACGATAGTGATGTTGAAATCTTAAATCCAGATTTATACATTGCGACGTTAGCAAAAGATGCGCATTTCCGCGTGCGTTTAACTGCAAAGCGTGGCCGTGGGTATACGCCAGCTGATGCAAATAAAAGCGAGGATCAACCAATAGGAGTTATTCCTATTGATTCTATTTATACTCCAGTATCACGTGTCACTTACCAAGTGGAAAAGACACGTGTCGGACAAGTGGCAAATTATGATAAGCTTACGCTTGATGTATGGACGGATGGAAGCATCGGGCCAAAAGAAGCTATCTCTTTGGGTGCCAAAATCTTAACTGAGCATTTAAACATCTTCGTTGGTTTAACTGATGAAGCACAAAATGCTGAGATTATGGTCGAGAAGGAAGAAGATCAAAAAGAAAAAGTTCTAGAGATGACTATTGAAGAACTTGATCTTTCTGTTCGTTCTTATAATTGCTTAAAACGTGCAGGAATTAATACTGTACAAGAGCTTGCGAACAAAACAGAAGAAGATATGATGAAAGTTCGTAACTTAGGACGTAAATCTTTAGAAGAAGTTAAACATAAGCTTGAGGAATTAGGCTTAGGTTTACGCAAAGACGACTGAGGATTTAAATTCATCAACAAAGGAGGGAACTACGAATGGCATACAGAAAATTAGGCCGTACAAGTGCGCAACGTAAAGCTATGTTACGTGACTTAGCTACTGATTTAATTATCAACGAGCGCATTCAAACGACAGAAACTCGTGCAAAAGAACTTCGTTCTGTAGTGGAAAAAATGATCACTTTAGGTAAACGCGGAGATCTTCATGCTCGTCGTCAAGCAGCATCTTTCATCCGCAATGAAGTTGCTAACGCTGAGACTGGTCAAGATGCACTTCAAAAATTATTCGCTGATGTAGCTCCACGCTATGCTGAGCGTCAAGGCGGATACACTCGTATTGCAAAAATTGGTCCACGTCGCGGAGACGCAGCACCAATGGTAATTATCGAGTTAGTATAATGATAATTAAAAGGGCAGGACAGTTCTTTTCAAGTAACTGGTCATGGCCCTTTTTTTTAATATAAGAAAATAGGCTAACTTGGCGAAGTAACGAGAGAGGGTGCCTTGTATTGAAAAAAGAGAAGCTTCGCACACAAAATATATCATTTCAATATCCCGGGGCAACTTCTTATGCGTTAAAAGATGTATCATTCTCTTTATATGAGGGAGAGTGGATATCTGTTATTGGACAAAATGGTTCAGGAAAGTCTACCCTTGCAAAATTATTAAATGGTTTATTTCTACCAGAATCAGGTACGATTACTGTAAACGACACAATGATTCTATCTGAGGAAACGGTATGGGATATTCGAAAGCAAATTGGTATGGTATTTCAAAATCCAGATAATCAATTTGTAGGTACAACAGTACAAGACGACGTTGTATTTGGGCTTGAGAATATTGGAATGCCCCGGGAACAGATGGTAGAACGGCTGAATCAAGCGTTGCAGCTTGTTCGGATGGAGGAGTTTTTAAATGAAGAACCGCATTCATTATCTGGTGGACAAAAGCAACGTGTTGCGATAGCGGGTGTTTTAGCTCTCCAACCATCTATTTTAATATTGGATGAGGCAACATCAATGTTAGATCCACAGGGAAGACGTGAAGTAGTTGAAACAGTTAGACAGCTTGTTGGTAAGAAAGGGATTACTGTCTTATCAATTACGCATGATCTAGAAGAAGCTGCGCAGTCAGATCGCATCATTATTTTGAATAAGGGAGAAATATTAGAGGAAGGGACACCACAGCAAATTTTTAAGTCCTCTCATATGCTCAGAGAAATTGGTTTAGATGTACCTTTTTCAGTGAAAATAGCAGAATTATTAAAAAGAAATGAAATTCCGCTGCAAAATACGCATCTTACAATGGAAAGCTTGGTGAACGAACTTTGGAGATTACATTCCAAAAGGTAGAGCATCGTTATCAATATAAGACTCCATTTGAAAGACGCGCGCTTTATGATGTAGACGTGTCGTTTCCAAGTGGGGGCTATTATGCCATTATCGGTCATACTGGTTCCGGCAAATCGACGATGATTCAACATTTAAATGGCTTATTGCAGCCAACACATGGTACAGTCCAAATTGGAGAACATTTAATTTCCGCACAAAAGAAAGCGAAGAAGTTAAAGCCGCTGCGAAAAAAGGTAGGGGTTGTCTTTCAATTTCCAGAACATCAGCTATTTGAAGAAACAGTTGAGAAGGATATTTGTTTTGGACCCTCGAATTTCGGTGTACCTGAAGAAAAGGCAAAGCAAAAGGCGAGAGATGCAATCAGGCTTGTTGGATTGGATCCAGAATTATTATCACGTTCTCCGTTCGAGTTAAGCGGTGGACAAATGAGACGTGTTGCAATAGCAGGCGTACTTGCGATGGAACCGGAAGTGCTTGTATTAGATGAACCCACAGCAGGGCTTGATCCAAAGGGACACCATGAGCTTATGGAGATGTTTTATAAGCTTCATAAGGAGCAGGGGCTTACAGTAATCCTTGTTACCCATAATATGGAGGATGCTGCTAAATATGCGGATCAAATTGTGGTTATGCATAAAGGAACGGTCTTTTTGCAAGGAACAGCAGAGGAAGTATTTTCACATGCGGATGAGCTAGAACAAATCGGTGTGGATCTTCCAATGTCTTTAAAGTATAAACGTGCAATTGAAGAGAAGTTTGGTATTTCGATTCCAAAGGCTACCTTATCTTTAGAGGACCTTACTCATGAAGTTGTACAGGTGTTACGAAAAGGTGGTCATGAATCATGCAGCAGTTGATTATTGGGAGATATATTCCAGGTCAGTCACTCATTCATCAACTTGATCCTCGTACGAAGCTGTTGATTGTCTTTTTATATGTATTTGTTGTCTTTTTAGCAAATAATGCGATTTCATATGGATTTTTATTTTTATATGCACTCATTGCTTTATTTTTTGCAAAAGTGCCGATTCGTTATGTACTTTCGGGCTTAAAACCAATTTTATGGATTTTCCTTTTTACATTTTTCCTGCATATTTTTACGAATAAAGAAGGGGATGTACTGTTCCAGCTTGGTTGGTTTTCGATACATGAAAAAGGATTAGAGCAAGGGATATATATTTCAATACGCTTCTTTGTCATTATTTTAATGACAACATTATTAACGTTAACGACAACACCAATCGAGATTACGGATGGTATGGAAACGTTATTAAAACCATTAAAGCGTTTAAAAGTTCCTGTTCACGAAATCGCATTAATGATGTCTATTTCTCTTCGTTTTATTCCAACATTAATGGATGAGACAAGTAAAATTATGAAAGCACAAGCATCCCGTGGTATTGATTTTGCTGGTGGACCGATAAAGGATCGGCTGAAAGCTGTTATCTCTTTACTCGTCCCTCTGTTTATTAGTGCTTTTAAGCGTGCTGAGGACTTAGCAATTGCAATGGAAGCACGCGGGTATCAAAGCGGTGAAGGACGTACTAAATTTAGGCAGCTACGCTGGAAAACAAGCGATACGTTAACAATAGTGAGTTTACTTTGTTTAGCGTGTATTCTAGCATGGGTGCGATCGTAATGGAGAATAGAGAGATGGAAAGAATAAAATGTACAGTTGCATATGATGGCATCAATTTTTGTGGGTATCAAATTCAACCACAGCATCGTACTGTTCAACAAGAAATAGAGAAAGCTCTGCAAAAATTGCATAAAGGAGAGCTTGTTCGTGTTCAGGCATCAGGGCGAACAGATTCTACTGTTCATGCAAGAGGACAGGTGATTCATTTTGATACACCGTTATCTCTTGAAGAATGGCAATGGATGAATGCTTTAAATACAATGTTGCCAGATGATATTGTTGTCTTGCAAGTAGAGAAAAAAACAGAAGATTTTCATGCACGCTACGGTGTGGAGAGAAAAGAGTATCGTTACCGTGTATTATTATCTAAAACAGCTGATGTATTCCGTAGAAATTATGTATATCAGTATCCGTATCCACTAGAGATAGAATCTATAAGAAAAGCAATCCCTTATTTTATGGGAACACATGATTTCACTTCATTTTGTTCGGCAAAAACTGATAAAAAAGATAAAGTGCGAACAATTTATGAAATAGATGTAATTGAACAAGATGATGAATTAATTTTTCGTTTTGTAGGCAATGGATTTTTATATAATATGGTTAGAATTATTGTCGGTACGCTACTTAGCGTAGGACAAGGAAAGATAGCTCCTGACAGCATTCCAGAGATTTTAGAAAAACAAGATCGTCGTTTTGCTGGGAAGATGGTGCCAGGGCAAGGGCTTTATTTATGGCAGGTAAACTATAACAACTAATCCTGGTGTAACATTTGCTTGACATTAGAATCTCAAAAGGATATCATAACATATGGTATTGTTTCTAAAACCACGATTAGCCCCGGAAGGAAATCGTGTTTAAGATAAACAATAGATTTTTTCTATGGAAAAGATAACGAGGAGGGAAACAAATGCGTACGACTTTTATGGCAAAAGCTAACGAAGTTGAGCGTAAATGGTATGTGGTTGACGCTGAAGGTCAAACTTTAGGTCGCCTTGCTAGTGAAGTAGCATCCATTTTACGTGGTAAAAACAAACCAACATTTACACCACACGTTGACACGGGTGATCATGTAATTATTATTAACGCTGAGAAAATTCATTTAACAGGTAATAAATTAAACGATAAAATTTACTACCGTCACACTAACCACCCAGGTGGTCTTAAACAAAGAACAGCTCTAGAAATGCGTACAAACTACCCTGTACAAATGTTAGAGCTTGCAATTAAAGGCATGCTTCCAAAAGGACGTTTAGGACGTCAAGTGTCTAAAAAATTAAATGTGTATGCTGGAGCTGAGCATCCACACCAAGCACAAAAACCAGAAGTTTACGAACTTCGCGGATAATTAATTAAAGGAGGGCTTACTTTGGCACAGGTACAATACTATGGTACTGGACGTCGTAAGAGTTCAGTAGCACGCGTACGCCTAGTTCCAGGCGAAGGACGCGTTATCATTAACGGTCGTGATTTTGAAAACTATATCCCATTTGCTGCATTACGTGAAGTAGTGAAACAACCTCTAGTTGCAACAGAAACTTTAGGTAACTACGATGTACTTGTAAACGTAAATGGTGGTGGATACACTGGTCAAGCTGGTGCTATTCGTCACGGTATCTCTCGCGCTTTATTAAAAGCTGACCCAGAATACCGTCTAACATTAAAACGTGCAGGTCTATTAACTCGTGACGCACGTATGAAAGAGCGTAAAAAATACGGTCTTAAAGGCGCACGTCGTGCACCTCAGTTCTCAAAACGTTAATTTTTGCGAACTTCAAACCCCAGCCACTCGGCTGGGGTTTTTTATTATGTCTTAATTAATGGAACTATATAAATTAAACCTTTCATCATCGACCGTGAGTTTACAGGATAAATCTATTTTGACTTTTCACTATCTAGGTTGCTGCTACGAAGAATAAAAGACAACCTGCATCTATCTGTATATTCCTTTTGTTTTCACACGGCATGGAGCAGAAAAAAGGTCTGACCGCTTCTTGCATGGCCGGATGCGCTCTCTCATCTAAAAAGAAAGGTTTTGCACCGTTTTTTTTATTTTTTGTATTATAGCTTGGAATATTTTAGTGCCATCTTCTTACGTATGCTTCGTCTTTAGAAGTTTAGACTAATACGTATTAGGGAGGTTTATAAGTACTATGAATGTCATTGTCACCTTACAAGAAAAACAAAAAGAAAAGCAATTGAAGTATGAACGGAAGATGCTCCGTGAATTGTCATTAAAAACATTGCGTTCAAATATCCGTGATGCTTTTGATATGAAGGAATTGCATCGTCAGTACGAAGATTATTGTATTGAACTAGGAATTGAATCGTACTTACTAGGAGCAAGATATAGTAAATTTGGCTATTATGGCGAATCTTTTTTCGATGTGAAATATAGAGCTTTAGAAGAAGAGCAACAATTAACGGAAATGTTATTTCATTTTTTAACGAGTATGACCGCGCGAGAGATAGGATCAAAAGATGAGGAACAACTTTATGAATCATGCCAGCAATTTATTAGCGTATGGTGGCGCGAAGGATACGAAAAGGGTGAAAGAAGATATCGTTTAAAGCTGCATTAAGAGAAGCATAAACTTTCCTCTTGTCCCATATAAGTAATTAGAGGGACTAGCTGGAGGAGGAAAGGTATGAAGAGAATTCGAATTATCTCTTTTGTGCTGGCTGCTATTGTATTGTTTTTCCTGGTGAAACAAGAATTTCAAATTACAAAATCGTGGCGAGCTTGGAATTTACCCTTATCTGGGAAAGTAATTGTGCTAGATGCTGGGCATGGGGGACCAGATGGAGGGGCGGTTGGTGGGGAAGATATTGTAGAAAAAAACATTACACTGGAAATTACCAAAATGGTACAAGATTATTTACAAGAACAAGGTGCTTTAGTTATTTTAACGCGAGAGGGAGATTATGATTTAGCTGATAAAGACACAAAGTCATATAGTAGGCGCAAAGCAGAGGATCTCAAAAAACGTGTAGAGATCATTAATAAGCCTGATGTAGATTTTTTTGTGAGCATTCACTTAAATGCTTTGCCTAGCAGTAGCTCGAAGGGAGCACAAACGTTTTATTATCGCTCTTTAATTGAGAATGAACGTGCAGCAAAGTATATACAAGCTGAATTGCGAACGAGTCTAGAAAACACAAATCGTTCAGCTAAAACAATCTCTCATGTCTATTTACTTAAGTATGCAAAAACACCAGGTGCTTTAGTTGAAGCCGGCTTTTTATCGAATGTAAATGAACGATATATGTTAAATTCAGAGAAGTATCAGCAAAAGGTTGCAGCTGCGATATACCGGGGGATACTGCGTTACTTTACGGAAAAAGGAAATCCTCCTGAGTAAGGAGGATTTTTTTGAGGACCTCTCGTTAACGAAGTTTTCGGAAAATATGTTATACTGGAAATGTAAACGCATTTATTTTGAAAATAAAAATGAACAAACCCAATTCATTTAACATTACTTTATTTTTCATACAGGGGGCTGGGGTAATTATGGTAACGAAAGAGCAAGTGGTCGAGGCACTTGAAGGGATTACTGATCCATTTCTACATAAAACATTAAAAGAAACAAATGCAATTCAAGAGGTAACTGTTAAGCCTGAGAAAGAGCATGTGAGCGTGAAAATTGCGATTGTAAAAACAGGGACTGCTGAACAAATGCAGTTGCAGGCTGCTATTGTTAAACTTGTAAAAGAACTTGGAGCAGCAACAGTTGGTTTACGTTTTGCTGAATTTACGGAGGAAGAACTAGCGCAGTTTGCACCACCGCAAGAAGAGCAGGGAAGTGAATCGCTACTATCTTCGCATTCTAAAACAACATTTTTAGCGGTTGCAAGTGGAAAAGGCGGCGTGGGTAAATCAACAGTTTCGGTTAACCTTGCAATTTCACTAGCTCGTTTAGGGAAAAAAGTCGGTATTATTGATGCGGATATTTATGGTTTTAGTGTGCCAGATATGATGGGCATAGAAAAACGTCCAATTGTAAGAGGGGATAAAATTATCCCAGTGGAGCGATTAGGTGTTAAAGTAATTTCAATGGGCTTCTTTGTTGAGGATAATGCACCAGTTATTTGGAGAGGACCAATGCTTGGTAAAATGCTAAATCACTTTTTCACAGAAGTGGAGTGGGGTGATTTAGATTATTTAGTATTAGATTTACCACCGGGTACAGGGGATGTAGCATTAGATGTTCACTCAATGCTCCCATCTTGTAAAGAGATTATTGTAACAACGCCTCATCCAACTGCTGCATTTGTAGCGGCTCGTGCGGGTGCAATGGCACTGCGCACTGAACATAGCATTCTTGGCGTTATTGAAAATATGGCATACTTCGAAAGTAAAGTAACTGGTGAAAAAGAATATGTATTCGGAAAAGGTGGAGGAGATAAATTAGCCACAGAACTACAAACTGATGTGCTAGGCAGAATTCCACTTCAGCAACCGGATTGGAATAAAGAAGACTTTGCACCATCAGTATACGAAGATACACATAAAACAGGAATTATCTATCGAACAATAGCTGAACAAGTTATTGATAGAACATCTGTGAAACAGAAATAAAGTGAAACTTTAATTAGTGGAGTTTTTTTAACTCTCGCTGATTATTAACTCTCACCTCAAACTTCATTATTTTCGCTGAAGTTTGAGGTGAGAGCATTACTGGCTGCATATAGCGAGGTAAATAAAAGAAGTAGAAAATTCCCCATCCTAGTATATAGTGATGGGGAATTTACAATATATAGTCATTTTCCTTATTATTGTCCTTTGTCCCCACCTTGTGAGCCACCACCAGATTCTTTTTTCTCAGAACCTCCACCTTTTTCGGCTTTTTGAACACCTTTGCCAATGATATCAATCATCTTAGCTTGGAAGAGTGGGCTTTCCGTAGTCTCGGTTAATACTTGCTGCAAATATTGGCGATACTCTTTACTTTTCATAGTTTGCAGCATCATTTTTTCTACTTCGGGATTTTTCATAATTTCTATAACGCCTGCTTGGTATTCAGGGTCTTTTAATAGGGTTTTCATTAAGCTTGTTTGTTCCTTCCCCATACTTTTAGCGAACTTCGCTGAAAACTCAGGGTCTTTAAATAATTTCCCCCAAAACTGTTGTCCCTTTTCGGATACCATTGCATCTTCAATTGTTTTCTTTACTACAGTTTCATCTAATATAAGTGCTTGTTTCATTTTTTCATCGGTTAATACATCTTGGATCGCTTTCTTCCCTTGATCAGTTTTTAAAATATCGACAATCATTTTTTTTGTTTGATCGTAATCTAATTCGGATTTCGCTTCTTTTCCTTGTGCACATGCGACAAGTAGAGTAAACAGAATCGAAGAAACCAAAACGAGCAGCATCCGTTTCATAAGTGGGAGCTCCTTTCAACACAGTTCTCTTTTTTAATATAAATATCTTTAAGGAATTTATACATGTTCATGGCTAGCTTTTTGAAATTGTCATTGATACAATTTAATTAGAAATATATGAATAATGGGGGATGGGTTGTGAATAGTCGAAAGTGGGTACGATTATTTTTTACGACGTTGTTTCTTGGTGGGATTAGCACAATCTTTATCGGCTTTATTCTAGGTTGGGACAAGTACGCTAAATTTTTTCAAAATTTCGACGGAAGAGAGATTTTAGCAGTTTCTTTTTGGTTAATGGGTGTCGGTTTTATTTTTAGTGTTATAAGTCAGATGGGTTTCTTTGCTTATTTAACAGTTCATCGTTTTGGGTTAGGAATGTTTCGTTCGTCTTCTCTTTGGAACGCGGTTCAGCTTTTTTTTATTGCGTTTGTCTTGTTTGACTTCGTTTATTTAAGATCTGTGCTTATTGCAAATGGAGATGTTTCATTAGGTAATAATATTCTTGTGGCTGGGGTTTTATTTATATTTGGTGCCATTGTAGCGTATATAAAGAGTAAAGAAACGAATAAAAAGGCGTTTATACCTGCTTTATTCTTTATGGTTGTTGTAACGATTCTCGAATGGGTGCCAGCGCTTCGGGTTAATGATACAGATTGGCTATATTTAATGGTTATACCACTTTTATTGTGCAATGCATATCAGTTACTTATATTACATCGTTTAATAGGACAAAGAAGTAAAGCAGCTAGTTAAGGGGGAAAATAAAAAAGGATGTAACACCTTTTATATGAGGTGGTACATCCTTTTTGTGT
Organism: Bacillus sp. AFS098217; assembly: GCF_002551815.1. Taxonomy (GTDB): domain Bacteria; phylum Bacillota; class Bacilli; order Bacillales; family Bacillaceae_G; genus Bacillus_A. Next base: position 1,455 of record NZ_NVPR01000080.1, on the reverse strand, counting down.
AGAGAAATATTAGATAACATACCGTGAAACTTCATTCAATGGGTTTGGGTTCTTATTGATGATTGCTAATACAGGATAAGTGAGAGTTGAGTGGTTTAATTGATATCTTTACTCTTTGCACTTGTGTTAGAGATTAGTTGCGATACGGATATCTGTTCATAACCATCGCTTTTTAATTTTTGCAGGAGCAATGGTAGAGCTTTGTTTGTTTGAAGTGCGGAGTCAGAAGCGTGTAATAGAACGATATCTCCGCCTCGTAAATTGTTAGAAATGGCTGATACAATTTTATTTACACCAGGATTTTTCCAGTCGTTTGAATTATTGCTCCAGTGAACAACGGTGTAACCAAGAGATTCTGCCACCTTGAGCGTTGTTTTATTAAAGTCACCACTAGGAGGGCGTAAGAGCTTGACTTGTTTCACACCAAGCTTTGTGAATACATCTTGTGCACGTAAAAGATCCCTTCGCATTTCGTTCGCTTCTAGTGAAGTGTAGGATGTGTAATTGTAGCCCATGCTGCCAATTTCATGGCCATCTTTTAGGATGCGTTCGACAATATCAGGATGTCTTTCGGCCCATGCTGCAGAGAGGAAGAATGTTGCGTTCTTAATTTCTCTTTCTTTTAATGTATCAAGGATTGGAATTGCTTTTTTGTCTCCCCAACTAATATCAAACGTTAATGCAACTTGTTTCTTAGTGGTATCGCCTTTATAAATAACTTTTGGCCCAGTAGCAGTGGAGAAAGCAGATTCATGAGAATACGTTTTTAAGAAAAGCAACCATGCTGTAAATAAGGAAAGTACAATTATTAAACTAATGTGCTTAAATCTGCGCTTACTCGTGATAAAAAAGAAAAACATAATATTCCGCCCCTTTGTCCAATCCTTTTCAGTTACTTATATGCATGAAGATTTGAAAAGAGAACTAAAGAATTAATATCGTAAGTAGTGGATATAATAGACAATACGATTGAAATTCTACAAAGATTGCTTTCAACGGTCTTGGATAATAAAGATTAAAATCGATGAGAGTGTTATTTTTATGTAAGTAATTGTTGGGGTGATTATTTGATTGGGATTATGATGACAAGAGAAGAACAGAAAGAAATGCAATGTATATTAAAGAGAGAGCTTGATGAACTTTTATTTGATTTTGAGGATGAACGTATACATAATGTTGTGAAAAAGACGATGGAAGAACGATATAAAATCATTTTTTGTTTGTTTCGAAAAGTAGCGAATGCAGAAGAATGTATTAGTTATGTAAGAAAAAGAATTTTTTATTAAAAAGTGTTGACTATAGTGTTTAACGTATGGTAAATTAATAAACGTCGCTGATAGCAACAAAGCAAAACGCGACAAACGAAATAAAAAACTTAGTTGACATTGAAACATAGAAATGTTAACATAAGGAAGTCGCAAATGAGCGACAAACGAGTTCTCTGAAAACTGAACG
>NZ_NVPR01000079.1 GCF_002551815.1 Bacillus sp. AFS098217 | reverse complement strand
TGCCAAGTGAAAACAAAGAGAGAAAATAAGTAGCGATCACCTTTTGTTCTTCATAGCCGTGACTTATATGTTGGAAAGTCAAAATGGATATATATGTTGTAAACAAAGGGAAAGTAAGAAGGAGTGTAATAAGAATGGATGAGCAATTGTATCCACGAGTTGGCGCCGGGGCCTTTATTTTAAATGAACGAGAGGAATTGCTTCTCGTGCTAAGGAAAAAAGCACCAGAACAAGGTCATTGGAGCCTACCTGGCGGAAAAGTAGAGTGGATGGAAACAGTAGAAGATACAGTCGTTAGGGAGATCCAAGAAGAAGTAGGATTAGAAATTCAAATTACATCGTTATTATGTGTAACGAATCATATTTTGCGTGAAAAAAATGTGCACTGGGTATGTCCGACCTATATGGCGAAAGTAATAAACGGAACAGCAGAAAACTTAGAAGAGCATGCAATTGATCGGATAGGCTGGTTTTCGTTAGAAAGTTTGCCAACGCCGCTAACGATAACATTACAAAATGCATTAAAAGAATATTGGAAATCGAAATAATGTGTGAAAAGCCTTTAATAGAGGCTTTTTTTAATTTTGTTAAAAATTCAGAATTTTATTGACTATCTCATATTTTGTTTTTATATTAGTAGGTATAACAATAACTACTAAAGGGGTGGGACCGTGACGGAAGCATTATTTTTACAAGATGCATATAAAAGAAGCTGTCAAACAGAGATAAAGGAAAATAAAATCGTCGTTTTGAAGTACGAGCGGTTTAAATAACGAAGCGAGGGATTACAATGGATGAAGTTATGAAAGAATTGCAGAAATTAGGGTTTTCTCAATATGAGTGTAAAGCATATATCGGCTTATTAAAGCATTATCCAGCAACGGGGTATGAGATTAGTAAGCAAACGGGTGTACCGCGTTCCATGATTTATGAAGTACTTGGTAAATTGATGGATAAGGGGGCGGTACACTTAGTACCATCAGAGCCCGTTAAATATGTTCCCGTATCGGCAACAGAGTTAATGGACCGAATGAGAAAGGATTTTGAAAAGTCATTTGATTTTCTTGATCAGAAGTTAAATAGTTTAGAGCAAGAACGCCAAGTAGATGTGATCTCTCATATTCGCACAGATGAACGTATTATAAAAGAAATTCGTAATATGATTGAGCGAGCTGAAGAAGAACTATGGATTTCTGTATGGGAACAGCAGGTAACTGAGTTAGAGTCATCGATTCAGAGAAAAGAGCAAGAAGGCGTACATATATTTTCGATTCTCTTTGGTGCACCTAATACAAAAATAGGGACGACATTTCACCATAATTATATGACGCCAGATGTTGTGAAAGAGCGAATGGGTGGTCATTTAACAGTGATTGCCCGTGATGGCAAAGAAGTACTCATTGCTAATTTCTCAGATCATGGCACCTCGTGGGCTGTGACAACGTATGATCCGGCGTTAGTCCTTGTCGCAACGGAATATGTTCGGCACGATATTATGGTCGAAGAAATTACAAAGGAGTTTGGCCCTGATAAGTTAGATAAATTGTGGCGAGGCAATATAGATTTAGTGCATGTTGTAACCGGAAAACGAAGTATGAAAGAAATGAAGGAGGAAGGGTGATGAGTAGAGCCGAGGTACAAATGACATTGCATAGTGACGAAACATTCAGGCAAGGCATGAAAGACTGCTTGCCAACGGTACTAGGGTATTTAAGTATCGGTATTGCAGCTGGTGTTATCGCAAAAACAGCCGGTTTTTCAATTGTAGAAATCGCTTTTATGTCCACTTTGATTTATGCCGGTTCTGCGCAATTTATACTAGCAGGTATGTACGCAGCTGGAGCACCTGCTTCCGCAATCATTTTTACCGTATTTTTTGTGAATTTACGCCATCTATTAATGAGTGCTGCACTTGCTCCCTATTTTATGAAAGTTCCTTTTTTAAAAAATATGATAATCGGTTCGCAAATTACAGATGAAACTTTCGGTGTTGCTGTGCAGCACGCGGCAAGAAAGGGATATTTAGGCGAAAGCTGGATGCTTGGATTAAATGTAACAGCATATGTAAATTGGATTATAGCTACAATTATTGGTGGACTTTTTGGTGAGTGGATACCAGATCCTCACACATATGGTATGGACTATGCGTTACCTGCTATGTTTATTGGCTTATTTGTTCTCCAGTTAATAAGTAGTAAACCGAAACTGGCGATTCATCTTAGCGTCGCAATTGCAGCGATTATAATTGCCTACGGGGCGCATTTTTTTATGCCAGCAAGCGTAGCGGTGATTATCGCAACACTTGCAGCAGCAACAATCGGGGTGGTGATTGAGAAATGGACGTAAGATTAGATGTATTGCTACTTTTAATTGGGGCAGGTGTTGTCACTTTCATACCACGCGTAGTACCTCTCGTTGTGTTTAGTAAAATACAAATTCCAGATTGGGGATTAAAGTGGTTAAGCTATATACCAATTGCGATACTCGCGGCCCTTCTTGCACAAGCCCTATTTATGCACGAAACGATGCAATGGGATTATGTCATTGCGGCAATTCCAACATTCCTTGTGGCCATCTATACACGTAGTTTACTAGGAACAGTATTAACGGGAGTGATTGTGATTATTTTGTTACGATTGTTCTTATAACAAGGATTCACCATATATTATATCGAAAAGTGTAATATCACGAATATAATAGGGGTGGTGTTATGATTCTTTTAACGATAGGTGTTATTTTATTTACAGTGTTTATTTTCTTTCTCATCGGTTTGATCACTTTTACAATGCTTGTTAACAAAGCAACTCCCCAAATATATTACACACCTTGTGACTCTGTAACTATGCAGTCCCATAAAGGTAAAAATAGAAGGAAGAAAAGCTAATTGTAGGCTTTTCTTCCTTTTTTATTTTGCTCAAAGGAGTGATGGCGGTGGATCAGAAGGAGTACGAACGTATTGCGAAACTTGAAGTACAGCTGCAGTCAATGCTGCAAGCAATACCAACCGCGTAATCGGTTCGAATGGTTTATCTGTATCGATTCACTTAAATGCGGCAAACAGTAATGCGGTAGGCACGGAGGTTCTTCATTACAATAATCAAGGGTTAGCAGCAAAAGTTTCTGCAAAGATTGCTAGTGTATTAGGGATTATGGATCGTGGTCCTAAGGACGGAAAATCAATTGGTTATATCAGCTCTACAAAAGCAGAAGCAATTCTTATTGAGATTTGTTTCATCGATAATCCATCCGATATGAAAAAGCTAATGGATAACTTCGATGCAGTTGCAGCAGGTATTGTAGAAGCAATTACTGGGAAATCAATAGAAAGTGGAGGAGGGAATTTAGTCGCAAATGAAGACGGAAGAAGAAAGATTAAAACAGGCGGTTTAGGATTCAATGCAATCAAAGAAGTGTCTGAAGTTTTATGCAGCAGAGGTATTAAGAGTTCAATTATTTTCGAAGGAGCAGGAACGGCACCTTACCTCTTAACTGAAAAAATGAAGAATCCAGAAATGGATAACTTCACGGTATGGTTAAATGGGAATAATTGGTATTATGAGTATATTAAATAAGTGTAAATAAATCACCAAGGGGAAGTATACTATGTAACAGCAAACGAACTCTATGTATGTGAAGTAAAATAAAAAAGAAGCTAGCTTAAAAGTTAGCTTCTTAAAATAAAAAGTTATTTTACCCATGCAATAATTTTATGGGATTTCTCAATCGAAGTGTTTCTGATATCTTTAGCTTTAAAAATTACCTCTTGCATCCCTCCATAAGCAAAGTTACCAACAGGTATTTCATAAGTTATAAGATGTCCTACTGTAGAACCATACTCCATCAAGTAGATATCTTTATATACTTTCATACGATCTTCTTCTCTGTAGGAATTTTCCATATAGTCAAAACCACCACTAATAATCTTTGCGTAGCTAGAATATTGTGTTCCTTTTATAAGTACCTGTACATACATTTTGTCACCTTGTGGCCTAGGCATATTAATACTTTCTTTATTTATGTCAACTGCCTTAAGGTTATTCGGGTCCTCACCAATTGCTTGGATACGTACAAATTCTAGTGGCGGTGCTGGTGCAGCGTGAGAACTTGTTGGTAGAGCTGTTAGCGCAATGGCAAATACCATTGCTAGTAAACTAAATAGCTTTTTCATATTTACATCTCCTATATTAATTATTTTAACATCCTATATTTTACAGGGTTAAAATGTTAATTACAATATATTAATATAAAGATAAAATATGCAATTATGCATATTAACTTAAATCTCGAAAGCTGAATTTATGAATATTTTTGTAGCAAATACTACTTTTGTAAACGATGTAAAAGCCAGCTCTTTTATAGTAAGTAGTTCAGATAACGTAAAGAAACAATAGAAATAGCATATGAGATCGCAAAGGTTTTATATTCGATTTTTTGTTGTTATATGAGGGTTTATCACTCTTTTTTTAGTAAATTAACAATTAAAATAGCATATAGATTAACAGGATGACAATAGTTATTGTCACTGGGTATATTCGAGTGCAATTTCGGTTGTTATTTATATTGTTAGAAAATTTCAAAAGGGATAGGTAATATATGTTAAAATATTTAAAGGGATGATAATAAATTTTATTCATTTTGTAAGTCATCATGGGAGCAGATGGGTAAAGAGTTTCATGTTGAAAAAGCTTTACAGTCAGCAAAAAGTAGATGTACAAAAGATTCGATGTATCATCATTTGTTTTTTCAATTAGTGGCAAGCGGATTGAATAATGAATCAATAAAAGAGAAGATTGGTGAATTGCTAAACTATGAAAATAAAAAATTACAAGAAGTATGGGAAGAATCACCCGTTGAAGGAATCTCACCTGAAACTTGGGCTATCATGTGTAATGCGTTAATAGATGGATTAGCGCTGCAAGCATTATGTAATCCAGTGTTTTCTACAGAAGAAGCATATGATGGATTACGAGTACTGGTGCAAAAGTTAGTATTCTTACAAGAGGGAGAGCAAAAGGATGAACAGTAAATTGTGGATTACCATTTTATTTTCTGTCGGTATTTGGTTTGCAGCCGCAACATTTTTCTTTTTATTTGGTTCGGTTGTGCTAGTAGAAATTACATCACATTCATTTCTCAAAATTCTTGTTTTTCTTGAAATCGGTACGGCAGTCGCATTGTATCTTGTCATGTGGCTGTACCAAAAAATAGATTCTTCCCGCTATGCAGTTATAAAACTAGGAATATTCGGCACTGGAATCGGTTTATTTTTAGATGCATTCATCTTGTATTACTCCTCAAGTATCTTTCCACAGCTTTCATCACAGCAAATAATCTCTTTCACAATATGGATGGTTTTTGCGTATGCATTGTATCTGTTCATTCCGATTTGGATGGAACGTAGAAATTTTTGAATATATACAAATGAAAAAAGGAGCTACTTTGAAATAGCTCCTTTAAACACTTACATGTTAGAAATTATTTGCAATAGCACTCCAAAGAGTAAGCTAATGAAAGAAAAAGCTCCGAAAGATATAGAAATGATCCGGTTATTTTTCCATTCCCTGAAACAAACCATAAACCCTAAAATACAAAGAAAATACCAAATTGGTAGGAAAATAAAGTCACTAATATAGTCAGGGAGTATGGTGTAAAAGCCAGTTAACACTAAAATCCAATGCCCAAGAAACAATGAAATAACGATAAAAGAATGTCGATAAGGACGATGTAGATACTTTCCTTTTTTTATGGTTATAAAAATGAAAGTAAACGCTATGATAACAACTAGAATAACGAAAGCAAGTAAGAGTAGTGTAAATGACATATAAAAACTCCTCTAATACATGTTTTTAGGAAGATTTTCTAGAAGAAATGAGTCTATTTTATTATACGCTTGTTTTGTAGATGGTGCGTTATATTTTGTAGTATAAGAGTTTAAAAATCCATGTTCACCGGGAAGTTGCTCAATTTGTAGTAGTGGATTGTTCTGTTTTTGTAGTACTGTGATAAGGGAAGATACCGAGAAGCTTGCCTCCGTTCCTGGGAAAATAAGAAGAGTAGGACACGTAGGTTTAACCTGTAAATAATCTCGTATGCGGGAGCCATAGCAGCCAATAACAAAATGAACCTTTGGATTGTCACTGCATAGCCACGCGATTGTTGCACCGATACTAAACCCGATGAGTCCTATGTATTCATAGTCTTTTGAAAGTTTTGTAACCATTTCTTCAACTTGTTCTTTTCCATAATGGAAGCCAACGTTTTGTATAAAATGAGAATAGGCTTTTTTTCCTCATCATAATGAAAAGGAGGATCTAGCTGTAAAAAATTCGGACAGAAGACATCTATTTGTGGTGAAGAAAACCTTGATATTACATCCTGCATATGATTATTTACGCCGTATATTTCGTGAACAATAATAAGAGCTATTGTATTTTGCATCGATTATAAACCTTCCCTTTGAAAATCATATTCTTTTTCTACAACACATATTTTCATATGAAAACTTTCATACCATTGCTCACGGCCTCTTTTTCTTGCTGCAGTATGTACTATGTTGTCTCTCCAATGCTGAATGGCTTCTAGTGATTCCCAATAGGAAATAGTAATGCCTAATCCTGATGTATCTCTTACACTTTCCACGTCTATAAACCCTGGTTGTTTTCTAGCAAGCTTCTCCATTTCTTCGGCAACATCATTATAATCAGTGGTGTCTTTTGAAAGTTTAGAAGTGAATATGACTGCGTAATAAGTGTCGTTGCTTTGTCTTTTCGTATCCATAATATATCCCTTCCAATATATATGAACTGTATTTTATCGTCAACTACCCACCACTTAACGACCTTGCGGTCTGTTTGAAGTGGGGGCTTGCGTCTGTCGGAGTTTGACAGTGCCCCTACCCTCGTAGAGAACAACTACGCTTGTTCCTATCCAGTAGTGCGAACGAGCAATGCTCTCCTACCTTAGTGTGGTGGAACATAAGGACGGTTGACTTCGCCCCTACCATAAGGGTTATACCCTTGTGGTAACTACACCAATATGTTCAATTCCTTTACGGTGTAGGTTCATTGTACCAATACGGTCATCATTTGATTGGTATTGGCAGTTTTTACATTTAAAGCTGTGTAGTTTTTTATTTCGATTAGCTTTCTCGATATGACCGCACTTTGGGCAAGTTTGAGAGGTATATTTTGGGTCTACTGTAATTACTTTTTGACCATTCATTTCAGCTTTATATTCAAGCATTTGACGGAATTGATAGAAAGCCCAAGAAACAGAAACATATCGGTTTTTCACTCGTACTTTTTCTGTTGAAGAACGAACACCTTTTAAGTCTTCTAAAACAAACATAGTACCTCTAGGGTATTTATCAACGAGTGCCTTTGTAATTTGATGGTTTACATCAGTTACATAACGGTTTTCTCTTGAACCAATTTGTTTTAATTTCTTGCGAGAAGATGGTGTTTGTCGCGTTTGCAATTGTTTACGAGTAGCTTTAAATTTACCACGCTTATGCTTAACAACATTTCCGTTATAGAAAGTAGTTTCCCCTTGACTATCATAAGTGGTAGCAAGAAAGTTGATTCCTAAATCAACACCAACGATATTGCTTACATTTGCGAAATCTAATTCTTGGTACTCTTTTGTCATCGGGATGTGTAAGAATCACTTCTTGTAATTATGCACTAATTTGGCAGTACCAAGTTTCCAAGTGCCATCAAAGTATTTCTTCATAGCCTTACGCTCAAAATTTAGTTTTAGGCGACCGTCAAGTGTGTTTACACTAAATTGGTTTTGGGTTAGTGAGTAATCTCGATTCCAGACTAAATCATATTCTGCAAGTTTGAATTTAATCAAAGACCATTCATGGCCATTTGATTTAGCCGACTTGTAACGAGCGATTACGGTTTTCATCACAGATTGAGCCATTTGACTTTTTAACCCAAATTGATTTCGTAAATCAGAATAATATAAGTTATTGAGGTTTACTTGATTAAGGTTTTTTGTTTCGAATATGTGTTTTGATAACCAATTACAAGCCTTGCGGTAAGCGTTAGTTGTTGTCTTTAGACTTTCAGTTTGATTATCGGAAACATAGATTTGTATTTTTGCAGTAATTGTAGACATTATTTTCACCGCCTTTCACTAACTAAATTACAACAAATTTTTAGTGAAAGTAAATAACCTAAACTGAGAAAGGAGGAGGCAAGGTGGAAGTTTCAGATACTTGGTATGGTACAAAATCTTATGATTTTGTACCATACCAAGTATCCTTGCCGATTTTAGATGAAATTTGTTGTTTCGACTATTGGCAGACAGTAATACCTCTGCCAAAAAGCAGCGGGGATTCAACTTGTATTTATGAAGTATTTCTTTTGTTAATATAGAACTGAAACTATTGCATATAAAAATAGTGAGGGAAAAGAAATTAGTAAGCAGTTATATAAAGTAATTGATAATATAAAAGTAGATCATTATTATACGGGAAGTTGGCTTATTGATAATGATTTTTCAGCAAATGCGGAGCAAGGATTAAAGAAGACGGAAATGATTACAGTTGTTTTCATTTTAGTCGTGCTTATTATTGTATTCCGCTCTATTGTTGCGGCTTTTATTCCACTTGTTACAGTGGGACTTAGCTATATTAGTACACAATCCATTATTGCTTTTTTAGTAGATCAATTGAATTTTCCTCTTTCGACATTTTCACAAATGTTTCTTGTAGGGTTCGCAGCGATTGGTTTCCCAAAATTTAATCTATATCAATCAGCAGTTGGGGTAGCAGTTGGCGTTACTATATTACTACTTGCTCTCCTCACGTTTGTCCCATTCTTTATGGCAGTCCTTGGGCATAAGTTGTTTTGGCCTTCTAAGTCATCGGCAGAGCATAAAGAAAATCAATTTTGGGGTAAGGCTGGTGAATTTGTATTTAAGCGGTACATTCGCGGCTTTATATCCATCGGGTGTGTTAACAATGCTAGAGGTAACTACCGAATATTATGTGGTTTACTGCTTTACGCCTTTGTCATGTTGACACTATTTGTGCCGGTGATGGTCAAAATATTTGGAGAGGCAAATTGGTGGCCTTTCATTTCATATGAAACGAAACAAAAATAAGAAAAAACCCACTTCAAATAAAACTGAAGTGGGATTTCTTATATTTCTTCTAGGCTATTGACTGGAACAGTTAATTCACGATCTGGATTTGTAGCATCGTATATTCGGGCGGTTTCATTGCTTTCATCAACATGTTGAATCATAACTGGCATGCCTTGAAAGCTGACATGAGTTTCTTCTGATGACTCGGAAATTTCTTTTGCACGTTGTACATTCATTCTTACATTCCTCCCATCTTTATTATTTTTGCTAAAAAGGAGGAGTAATATACCATTTTGGAGTGAATTTAAAGTTTTTGTATTATTTGTAATGTTTCTTTAATAAACGAAGTAAATGTTGAATTAGGAAATTCTTGTATAGCATGAAAGGCCTCTGTTGCCTCTTGAAGCGCCTTTTGTTTATTTTGGAGCTCCATATAGCAAAGTGCGCGGTAAGCCCCCGCTGTTATCGTCCATGCTTGATCCAATGGATGGAACATATAATCTGGAATGGTTGCTCGTTCTAATATTTCTAACGCCGCTTTATATTGCTTAAGACCATATAAAGCTTTTCCTTTTTCAAGATAATAAATGCCGTCATCTTCAAAGGTTGGCTCGTTTTGCATTTTTTCTTTAAACAACTCTAGGTGCTGCAAGGCTAATGTATACTCATGTGTGATTGTGTTATAGTAATAAGCTTTTAATATATCTACAATCGCGATGGATAAAGAATCTTCTGTGAAAATAGCAAATTGCTCAGATTTTTTTATATAGTGTAAGTATTTGTTTTCATCAGCTATGATTACTTTTTGATAAGAGAGAATGCGATAAAATTCATCTGTTTTATAATACACTTGATTTTTTTTAGAGAAATCAAGCGCTTGTAAGATGATTTTTTCACACCCTTCATAATCACCGTATGCAAGTAAGACGATAGCTTCATTTAAGAAAAGCTGTATTTGCATGATAAGATCCATTTCTAATTGTTTCGTTTCATATTCTTTTCGAATAGATGCGATAAGCTGTAAGCACTCTTCATATTTTTTTTCAACAAATAATATATAATAAAGCATTAATTTGGTTTGTGTACTTTCACGATATAAGGTATATTTTTGGAAAATCGGAATAGCTTTTTCAATATAGGAATATATATTGTAATCTTTCATATTAAATGCAACGCTTATAAATTGTTTATATAAACGAGCTGTACTTAAAGTAGGTGGTAGTTCTTTTTGAACAATAGGCAATAGTGTACGATACACTTCTTCAAATTGATTATTTTTTATAGCTTGTTCCATCTTTGGAATAAGCTCTGTCACTTCTTCGTTGTCTTCCTCTAGTAAAAAACTCGCTTCACATTCAAGCTTACCAGCAAGATACTGTAATGTTTTCATGGAAGGTGTTGCTTTCCCATTTTCGATTTGACTTAGCATACTTTTCGTTAACTCTGTACCAGCTAATTCTGTTTGAGTAAGCCGCTTTTCTTTTCGCAGTGCTTTAATTTTTTCACCAAGAGTAGCCATATAATTGCTCCTTTATTATAAAAAAGTTAAATACAGTTAAACTTTTTGTTGTCAAATTTTAAAAAATGATTATATAATAAGTTTAACACAATTTAACTTTTAAGGGGAGAGTGACATAATGGGAGACGTAAGTATCAGTCAAAATGATCCAAGAATCAAAATTGCAACGAGAAATATCATTTTGATGATGATTGGAAAAATGACTTCTTTATTAGGTGCAGGAATTTATACATTTGCAATGGGGTTATATGTTTTAAAAATAACAGGATCAGGTATCGGATTTGCGACTACGCTCATTTGTGGTTCAATTCCAAGAATGGTATGCGGGCCAATTGCTGGGGTAATAGCCGATCGTGTAAACCGAAGATGGCTTGTCATTGGCACTGATTTATTAAGTAGTGTAACGATGTTTACAATGTTTGTTCTTTCTACTACATTTGGACCTTCACTTCTATTTATTTATATATCTGCAGCGCTGTTAGCAATTTGTGCGAGTTTCTATTCGGTTGCTTTCACTGCTTCTATTCCAACTTTAGTTGATGATATGCGGATTCAAAAAGCAAGTGCTTTAAATCAAACAGCAGCTTCCTTATCGACGATTTTAGCGCCGATTATTGGTGGGATGGTATTTGGTTTCTTTTCAATTACATTCTTTTTTCTCTTAAATGGGATTGCGTTTTTCTTAGCTGTAATCGTGCAGTTATTTATTGTATTTGATTTGTACAAAGTAGAGGCAGAACAGGGGAAGACGCATTTTTTAACAAGTGTAAAAGAAGGTTTCTTATATGTGAAACAGCAACATGATATTTATGGGCTATTGAAGATGGCTTTTTGGATTAACTTTTTCTTAAGTGCACTTTCTGTTTCACTTCCATATATTATTATTCAAAGTTTACACTTATCTTCTAGGCAACTTGGCATCGTAGAAGGGATGTTATCAGTTGGTGTATTAGCAGCGTCAATTATTTTATCCATTCGTAAGGAAATGAATGATATGTTCCGCTCTATTCGCATTGGTTTGTTTGTATTTGCAGGGTTAATTTTATGTACTGCTTTTCCATTATTATTTACCCTTCCAAAGATAGTAAGTTTTATTTACTATATCATTTTCATGTTTCTTTGCGGGGCAACAATGATTTCAATAAATGTCCCTCTTCAAGTACATATGCAAAAAACAACAGATCCAGGGTATTTAGGACGCGTTTTTGGGCTTCTTGAAACCATTGCTACAGCAATTCAACCGCTTGGAATGATGCTGTACGGATTTTTATTAGATATGATTCCAACTAGTATTGTCATGTTAACATCAGGGGCTGGATTGCTTTTCGTTGTATTAGTAGGAACAAGACAATGGAGTATGAAGAAACAAGTAGATGTGTCAGCGTAAGGAGCAAGGTGATTATGTTATCCACGTGTATGAAGTTGTAACAAATGGAGAAGAAAGCCATACAGCTACATGGGGGTGGTATGCTGTAAATCTGAAGACGAAAAACATATATAGGGCGTTTTGAAGTAAGGTATAAGGTGAAACTTTAATGAGTGGGGGTTTTCTTCATCCTCCACTCATTATTAGTTGAACGAATCGGGCTTTTACGGGCAGTTGATCCCCCACCTAACTTCTTTGCTTTTGCTGAATTTTGAGGCGGGGGTCTTACTGCCCGCAAATAGCGGGATAAAAGGAAATTTGTAATCTCATCATCTATTTATCATCCAGTTTTCTTTGTTGTATTAAAATTACTGGATGATTTTTTCTTTTTGAAAGTATTTTTTAGGTGTGATACATTTAATAAAGTATGTATAGAAGCAAATTCGATTAAATGAGTAAGATGTGTAACAAAGAAAGAGGAGAAAAACATCATGAGAAAAATAAGTTTTGCTATGCTTTGTTTGTTTTTTGTAATGGCTGGATGTAGTAGTAATTATGATATCCAAATGGAAACAGGCATGCAGGCATTAAAAGATGGAAAATATAGTGATGCCATTATGTGGTTCGAAAAAGCAGAAAAAGAAAAATCTACGGAAGAAGCGAAATCATATAAGGAAGTTGCCAAGCTGATGGATCACGGTGCATCAGCGTTAAAAGATGGTAAATATTTAGAAGTAAAAGACGATGCAAATCAAGTGTTGCAAAAGAAAAAAGATGCGTCCCTTGAGAAAGCTGTAAAGTCAAATGCAGAAGAGATGTTGCAGAAGGCAAAAGATATTGAAGAGAAAGAAAAAACGAGAGTAGAGAAGCAAAAGAAGGCTGATGAAGAGGGTATTGATAAAGTCATTAAAGCTGTAGATAGTGTTGATGAAGCAAGAGAAAAGCAGAAAAAGATCGGAGAATCATTAGATAAGGCTGAAACAGAAAAAGACAAAATAGAAGCGAAGAAAAATCAATAGAGTGATATTTTGAAAGTTATGTATGAGGCTGTCGTTTTTTTTCGACAGCCTTTTTTACTTAGGAATTATTTTCAAATTAATTTATTAATGAGATTAAAAAAAGGCCGTTTCTTTGAAAATTCTTTTAAGCTAGATCTCCTGTTACTAACATAGAACGCTTTTGAAGACTATCTGAACGCAGACTATACGCGACTATTTTCTTCTTGTATTGTTTGAATACATCAACGTGATCGTTGTAACTGTACACAGAAAATGTAACATCGTTTTTTCCCCTCTTCGTATTAATGACCAATGGGGTCCCACTGCTCTGTGGAGGAAAATAATATCGCTCTAGAAATATCGCTTGGTTAAAATGATCAATAATTTGAGTTTTATCCTCTTCTTGTAAGCGCTTTCTGTCAATAGTTACGGTAACAGCCGCTTCATTAAGTTTTGGATGTAATTCAAATTTGCTGATAAACGACTCTACAACAGAATTTGGAATGCTAGCTACTGCTATTTTTAAAGCACCTAAAATAACTAGCGTAACTATAAACCAAGTCGTCATATTTTACCATCTCCTTTGTATTATAAATTAATATAACTCATATTACAATAGGGAAAATAGTTGAAATTTGTACATTTTGTGACATAAAAAGGAATAATCCACTTTTTTTGAACTTTTTTCAACAAATTGAGATGTTTCGAATTTCAAAGGGAATATTTGGTATGATGAAGTTGTTGAAAAAGTTTTCTACAAATCATAAGGGGGCTATGAAATGGGAAAATTAGATGGAAAAGTTGCTTTTGTTACTGGAGCTGCAATGGGTAATGGTGCTGGAATTGCCCATGTATTTGCGGAATTGGGAGCGAAAGTGTTACTTGTTGATATTTCTGAAAAAGTTCATGAAACAGCAAAAGAAATTGTGAGTAAGGGGCTTGAAGCAGCAAGTTATGAGGTAGATGTAACTGATTTTGCAGCTGTAAAAGAAATTGCAAAAGATGCATACGAAAAATATGGAAAAGTCGATATATTAGTGAATAACGCAGGGGTGATTCGCCTTGCTAATTTTTTAGATATGTCAGATGAAATGCGTGATTTTCAATTTCAAGTAAATATTAATGGTGTATGGAATTTTTCTAAAGCAGTGCTGCCATATATGATTGAGAAAAATTACGGAAAAATCGTGAATATGTCCTCTGTAACAGGGACGTTAGTTGCAGATGAAGGAGAAACTGCTTATGCGACTACAAAGGCGGCTATTTGGGGATTTACAAAAGCACTAGCACGTGAAGTGGCCAAGCATCATATTACTGTAAATGCGATATGTCCAGGGTATATTATGACGCCAATGGCAGAGCAAATTGCTAATGAATCTGATCCAAATGCGCCAGACACTGTTATCGATGGAATCGCTTCAGGTGTTCCGTTAGGGCGATTAGGAAAAATTGAAGAAGTAGGACAATTGGCGGGTTTTCTTGCATCTGATGAATCAAGTTACATAACAGGTACACACATTGTAATTGATGGCGGAAGCACATTGCCGGAAACTGTTTCTGTTGGTGTAGAATAATATTTCACATAGAGGAGAAATCTTAACAGGTAGAAGATTTCTTCTCTATTATATACCTCAATTAAAAAATCGACATAAAACCCCTCTTTTTAAATGGAAGAGAGCATCTGGCCATGCATAGAAGCGGTCAGGACCTCTTTCTACCACATGCGAAGTAAAAACAGAAAGAGCAAACGAGTGTAGGTTACTTTTTATTCTGTATAGCAGGGATTTAGATGTCGAAAAATTAACATAGATATATATACGCTCCTAAATTGGTTCTTATAGTCAGAAAAATTAATTTTGTTACAATAAGTCGAATTTCCGATATTTCACGAGAAAAAGGATTATAATAAAGTTATAACCTATTACAAGGAAGTGTAACTATGAGTACCGTAACTATCGTATATGGTATTATTCTTTCTACTATTATTTGCTTATTTGTTATTGGGGTCTCACTTTATATTCATAAATGGAAAGAAGGTATTGCAAAGTTAAATCATATTGAGGAAGAGTTTGGCGATTTAATGTTACATCATGGTAAGTAAAGAGGTTTCTTTTTTAATTAGATAATGTGAAGAATATCACAAAACATGCTAGCATTGTGGAGCATGTTTTTTTGTTATGTAAAGAATAGTAAAAACGATATAGTTGCATATCTGTTTCATACGATACACTGAAGTACGGAATGTTAGGAAGTGGAAAAGAGGGATAGAATGAATCGGTTACTATTTTTTATAAAACCTCCTCATATATTTGATATAATGAATATAGTGATAATTGGTATTTTATTAGGGGAGGCAATATAGTGAGAGTGTCAAAGGTTGTAGGGTGGAGTATTTTTACTATTATAGCAATCATCATAACATTTTTAGTTATCATGGAATATTACTATTCAAAAAAAGATCCAAACTACGTGTTAGATTACATAAAAGAACATAAGAATGATCAAACATGTTCACTGATGATTAAAAGAAATGGGGAAATTCTAGCTGCTGTGAATGAGAATAAAAAATTACCATTAGCAAGTATGGCAAAAATAGTAGTGGCAGTGGAATTTGCAAAACAAGTTGCAGAAGGAAAAATAAATCCACAGGAACAAATTCCAGTACAAGATTTAGACAAATATTATGTACCAAATACAGATGGTGGAGCGCATCCTGCGTGGTTAGAGAATGCAAAGATAAGAAATGCTGTACAAAACGACAAGCTTTCGTTAGAAGAAGTAGCTAGAGGAATGATTCATTTTAGCTCCAATGCAAATACAACATATTTATTAGAGAGATTAGGACTTGAAAGAGTGAATGAAAGCTTAAAAGAGTTAGGACTAAATAGTCATGATGTATTTTATCCTTATACATCTTCTTTGTATATGAGAGGCTATGTAGAAACCGAACTCCATGTACCTGAAGATCAATCTTTAGAAGTGTTACGTAAAATGTCCATGGATGAATATAGAAAGCACGCTTTGCAAATACATGAATGGATGCAAGACGAAGTGGAATGGAAAAAACACAATATACCATTAAAAAATGACATGGAATTTCAACGTATTTGGTCTGACAGGCTAGTAAATGCAGCGGCAAAAGACTATATGAGTTTAATAGGAAAAATTAATAATAGAACTGAATTTCCTAAACCAATGCAAGATGAGATCGAGCAGATTTTCAAGGGGACTGTTGAAGATAGCATATATGAACATGCAGGCCAGAAAGGCGGCTCAACACCATTTGTATTAACAAAAAGCTTTTATGGTACAGATAAAGAAGGAAACAAGGTTGAAATTGTTTTCATGTCTAACGACTTAGATGATATGACGCTCAAAAAACTGACAAATAATATAGATTATTTCATTCAAGACGTAGTAACGAGTGAAGAATTTAGAAAGAAGTTATAACTATATAATTTTATTATGTAAACAAAAGGTGTCTTTTGATAGAGCACCTTTTGTTTATTGTACAAGGAAAAACGGAAAGGAATTAATCGCTACTTAATTGAATCAATTGGGTAGAAGTATTAATTGAAGAGGTAATAAAGGAGGGGGCTTTTCATGACTCATATCTATTTTGTTCGTCATGCACATTCTATTTATACACCAGAAGAAAGAGAACGTCCATTATCTGAAAAAGGACGGAATGATGCGCAAACCGTGACAGATTTATTAAAAGGGGAACAAATCGATGTTGTAATCTCTAGTCCATACAAACGAGCAATACAAACTGTTCAAGGAGTTGCAAATCAATTTGAATTACCAGTGCAAATGGAAGAAGATTTACGTGAAAGATTATTAAGTAAAGAACCAGTAGTAGATTTTGAGAAAGCGATTATGAAAATATGGGAGGATCCAGCTTTCTCTTTTGAAGGTGGAGAATCAAATGATATAGCACAAAAGCGTGGTGTTAGATGTATTCAAAATATATTAAAGCAATATAAAGAGAAAAATATTGTAATAGGAACCCATGGAAATATTATGGTGTTAATGATGAACTATTTTGATTCTAAATATGATTTTCACTTTTGGAAAACACTTAAAATGCCTGATATATATAAATGCACATTTAATGAGGAGAAATTAATTTCTGCTGTAAGGATAGAAACAGGTGATAGGAAACGACAAACAGGTCATCTAGTGAATAATTTGTAAAATTTTATCGAGAAAGCAGGAAAAAACAAAGTTGTTAGAGAAGTATGCTTTTGTACCATAAAAAATGTGTGATAAAGGAGGCTGTTTACATGTTTGAGAAAGAGAAGCGGTTGGCAGATCCATCGGAAGGGCTTATTGAAGTTCATAATGTATACGAAATTGTCCCACCTGACGGAACAATTATTGGTATGGCAACGCCAGAAGAAATGGAAGTTGCTGCTGAACTAGAATTACAGCACTATGCCTATTCTCGTTTATTAGAAGCAAATATTCAGTTAGACGGTTCCTCCTACAAAGATATACTTCAGGAGTTCCAAAGGTACGAAAGAAAGTCAATGGAATTTTGGCGCGCGTTACACAAACGTTTAGCTGTACCATGGGCATGGGTACTTCGTGTTGATGTTGCGAATGGTCCTATATATGTGAACAATGGGAACGCGTATTATGATGATGATGAAGATGAGGAAGATTATGAATAGATAAGAGAGGAAGCAGTGTAAGCTGCTTCCTTTTTGTGTATCAAGAAGCTAGAGAAATATCTTTCTTTATTGAGCGTTAATTGAGGTGTCTACTAGCTTTTTTATACACAAATGCAATGTAAGGATTACTACAATCCCATGTTTTTAGCTCTGTTATCACAAGATTTTGGTGTACCTTAGAAATATCACTAATTGCATTTCCGACAGATTTTCGGACATACTCACTTTCATCATCTTTTAATTGAGATAATAATTGTAATGCTATCTCGGGGTGATCACGAAAATAAATTTTCTTTGTCCATACACGTAACCCTTCAACTACAGCGCGGCGTACGTTAGGATGGAATGCAGACAACCATTCTTTTATAACAGGAAGAGAAGCTTCATACCCAGTTTCTTTACAATACGTATCAAAGGCTTTTGCTAGTACTTCCTGTGCCCGCCAGTCTTCATGAATACTTACTTCATCTTTTAAAAATGTAAGTGCTTGTATTTGTGTTGCAGCAATTTCTCCAAGGAGAAAGATAGCTAAATAGGTTCCAGAAGAATGTTTTGAGTCTTTATAAAGATTTGTTGCATATGTAAAGATTGATGAAGCATCTATATCTTTATAGAGCTTCTTTGCATGCTTATTTATTTGTGGGATGCTCATTGTTTCTAATGTCATTTTAATCCCCCTCTATGCTTGATAGATTCTTTGACAAGCTAATAAAATACACCAAATACCTATACCGAATAATACAGATGTACTTAATGAAAAAGAATTTTTTAACCCAATATAGACAATAAATAATAGTAATGCTGATGCAGGAAAACCATATAATACTCCTATAGCAAATTGACTTAATTCTTTTTTACTTCCGCCCTCAACAGAAATCCAAAATAAGCTAAGTAAACTGATAAGTGGAAGAGCAGCAATAAAGCCGCCAATGGTACTATAATGTTTGGCAAACTCAGTTACACCACCAATGATAAGGGCCGAGACGATAATTTTAACGAGGAAATGCATATTTTGCCTCCTTTGCTAATAATGAAAAAGCCTGTTCGAGTAATTGCTGCTCTTCTTTTGAAAATTGAGATTCTAATACTTTTAGTTTTTCTTCATCCAATAATGTATGCTTTGTTAAAGCTTGATTTCCCTCTGTAGTCAATGTTAGATTAACGACGCGTTCATCTTGTTTATTTCGCTCCTTCATAACGAATCCTTTTTGAATAAGACGTTTGACATGCTCTGATGCTGTATTATGAGATAAACCTAATTCAGAAGCGACCTTGCCAATTGTAGTCTCCTTTTCTCGGGAAATGATTTGTAGAATTCGAATTGCTTGGTGAGAAAGATTATCTTCATATTCATATCTTAAATGATAGTAAATGGTTTCCCAACTTTGATTGATGTTTTTCATAATGATATGCCTCCGGTTTTTATATCGTATAGTAAGATATATTCGTTTTATAAGATGTAAAATCCTTTTATTTGTATAAAAATTATTGAAAAAGTTTATTTTTCTTGAAATATACGGTACTCTTAGTGTAAGGGCATACACATAGCAAGAGAGAGGATGATAGAAGTGAATACATTTAAATGGATTAGTCATGAAAAGATGTATCTAGATCAAATACATGTTGAAAAATGTGGTCCTCTTTCAGTTGGCGTATATGGCGGGAATCAAGAGAGTGATGCGTATGAAAGAGGAGATGCAGTACTGGCTTGGTGGGACCCACAATTAGAATTCGAATTTGTTATGATCTTTGATGCTCATCATAAAACGAAAAATATACATTATATAATAGAAGCAATTTCTGCAAGAAAAGAAAAGTTACAAGAATTATTCTCATACCCCATTCATCTAGCATTTCATCATACACATATGTATTTATTAGCATTGTTTACAGATGAGTTATTTATTGAGAAATGTGAACAAGAGAATGGAGAACTTGCGTGTTTAATTTGTTTACGAAAAGGTGAGTTTTTATATTGGTTATCAGTTGGTGATTGTTTTGCTTATTTATTTCATCCTGAACGAGGAAAGAATGGAAAAGGAAGACTAAATCAGCGGAAATACTATGAATGTATAGGAAGAAGAAATATTTTTGCGGCGAATACACCTTGCTTTACTTCAGGGGTTCGAGGGTTAGAAAGAGGTATGAATCACATTGTTATGGCAACAGATGGAATTTTAGAGTGTAATAAGCAAACATTTGAGGATGATCAAACTTTATTTGATGCACTACATGATGGCGAATTTCTACAAATTGAGCCTGCTTTAGCGAATGTCCTTGAATGGAAAGGAAGGGACTGCGCTACGATTATTGGATGGTCCATTGATACAGAAAATAGAAAACGTGCAAATTAAGAAATGTAAAAGGGAGTTCAGGGCATATACGTCTTGAACTCCCTTTATTTTTAAGCAATATGAATATGGTAAGCTTTTAACCATTCATTCACTGTAGCGTATATTCCATTGCACTTTCGGCTTGCAAATCATCAATTGCCTGTTTTGTTAGCAATTCATTGTCTTTTTACTGTATCTTGTTAGATAGAATATGTGAAGTTGTATGCTCTGGAATGTCTTAGATGAGAATCTCACTTTATGAAATGAAAGAATAATGGTAATTATAAGAGAAAAAATTTTCCTGTACGTTATATAAGGTGTAAAAGCTTTTACAAAAAAATAAGGGGAATCGCTACATGAAATCAAATGATAAAAATTTTATAAAAAGGTTGCAACGGCAAAAAGAAGATGCGCTAGAATTCGTTGTCGATACATATTTGCCATTAGTAAAAGGGATAACGCATAAAGTTCTTGTTCCCATTCAAAACGATGGGCTTATAGAAGAATGCATCAATGATATTTTTCTTTCTGTTTGGAATAACGCAAATAAATTTTACGGGGATTCAAACGATTTTAAGAAATGGATTGCGGCGATTGCTAAGTTTAAAGCAATTGATTATTACCGAAAAGCCAACAAGAAAGTGGAAGTCATTTCAGATGAATTCAATTTAAGTACAGAAAAATCGATAGAAGATGAATTGATTGTTATGGAAAATAGGGAGGAACTAATACAACTCATTAACCAATTAGAACCTGTAGACCAAAAGGTGTTCATCATGAAATTTCTTCTCGGTTTAAAGACAGAAGAGATAGGAGAGAAATTAGGTTTAACTCGGGCAGCAATAGATAATCGAATTTATCGTGGGAAAAAGAAACTACAACAAAATGCTACAAATCTTCGTTTAGGAGGTAGTGTAATATGAAAGACGTTTATGAGTTATTAAATGATATCGAAATAGATGAAAAAGAATTTGAGGAAATAGAAGCTTCTGAATTTGAAAAGGAAAAAGTGAAACGGAATCTAAAACAAGGTATGCGTAAAAAGAAAAAAATGAAGAACTGGAAAAAGGGTGTCGCTGCTGCATCTATTTTAGTAGGTTTGTCAGTTGTAACACTGGGAATCGGGTTTCCGACTTATGCTGGAGGGCTTCCGATTGTAGGTGATATTTTTCGCTTTTTAGATAACGGTAGAACAGGTCTTTATGAAAATTATAAAGAATTTTCTACTGAGTTAAATATGACGCGAGAAAGTAATGGAGTTAAAATAACGATTAATGATGCTGTTTTTGATGGAAGAACGGTATCAATAACGTATTCTATAGAAAGTGAGAAAGATTTAGGTGAGAAGCCAAGTATATTTGGTCACTTAGATATAAGGGATTCGGATGGAATGGGAGGTAGCTCTCAGACTACTAAAGTGGGGGATAAAAAGTATGTAGGTATGATAACAGCAACTGATCATGGTAGTAAAAGAAAAGATGTTGCAAATATTAGATGGAATATAGAACAAACAGATATGGAGGAAAAGAAAGCAATAAAAGGGAACTGGAATTTTGCGCTTACTTTAAAGGCAATGGACAGTAAAGAGATAAAGCTTCATGGAAGTTCGGAAAAAGAAGGAGTAAAAGTAAGTATGGAAAAAATGGAAGTGACCCCGATGTCATTCATCATTTTTTACAATCAAGAGGATTCTAAGGAGTTACTAAGTCAATGGGATGATGCGGATGTTGAATTAGAAATTAAAGATGATTTAGGAAATCAATATGCAGGTGAAGGTAATGGAGGGAAAAGTACAGCGGCAGAACCAAATAAAAGTCATTGGAGTGCTACATTCCAAAAACTCAATGAAAATGCAACAAAATTGATTGTTACTCCTCATGTTAACTTACGAGTTCATACCCCTGAAAATCATGGCGGAGTAGAAATGAGTGGTGGAAAAGAGAAGAAAATTGAAGTGCCTAAAAAAGAAGCGAAAAGTAAAAATATTGTGTTAGATGATATTGTAATTGATGTAAAGAAATAAAAGAGAAAAGGACTGCCTTGATAAATAGGTAGTCCTTTTCTTTTCGTTAAGAAGTAGTGATTAGTAAAGCATGAGGGTGTTGTGTTTTATATTCTTCCTTCCACGGAATGTTTAATTGTCCCCACGTTTGTCCAGCATCTAAAGATTGAAAGACACCATTATTATTTAACGTGTAAAACGTATGAGGCTCGGCTGGATTTGTTGCAAGCATGGAAATAACTGTACCGATTGCAGATGGTAGTCCTTGATGTACCTGCTCAAAAGGTGTATCTTTCGTTTTTCGATAAATATAAGATTCATAAGGAATACGGTGGTGAGCTAGATCAGCACTTGGCGCAGCAGAAACGAGGATCGTATCACAATCAGCAGGATCGATAGCCATACTGTATAAATAGTGATGTTCTAATCCTTCACTGCATGAAGTCCAGCTACTTCCTCCATTATAACTTTCGAGATAGGCACGATCAGGACCACTCATAAACCCATCACCGCATGATGCATAAAGACGATTAGGAGCATCGGGGTGCATAAGCAATTGATGGGCATCGATAGGAGCACCGAATTTTTTATCGGTCCAAGTTTGTCCATTATCGTTACTTTGAATAACGGCCCCGGCTTCAATTGATACATGCAAAGTATCTTGTTTATTTGGATCAACTGTAATCCATCGTACATGATGCGTGAAAGGACGAGGGGGAAATGCCCACGTATATGAAGAAAGTAATGATTTCATATTTTTACATTCATTCCACGTTTCACCACCATTTTCTGAGTAAAATAAGGCACTAGGTTCTGTGCCAACATAAACGACGCCATAGTCATTAACTTTCTTATTGGAGCTTACAGTTATTGCAGTAATAGAAGAATGTGAAATACCGTCTTCTTTAGGGAAATCAAAGTAACGGTAAGAATCGCCAATCGGTCTCCAAGAATCCCCACTATCGTCACTTAACCATAACCCCCGGCCAAACGTACCGCAATATATACGGTTGGATTGAAATGGGTCTACTGCAATACAAGTAGGTTGCATATTTTGTAAATGATATTGAATTTGATACTCTTCGTTTTTTTCTTCTAAGACAACAAGTTCTCGTTCCATACAGAGAAATAACCGTTTCAAAACTATAACCTCCTTGAATTTTTGTTTATTATTAAACAATATGAAAGAGAAAAAGAAGTAGTCTAGTTTTTTGTTGAGAAAAAAGGACTTATATAAAAAGTAACGAAGATTGTATAAGTGAAGAGGTGACTCGTGACGTAACGAAATAGGATAAAGTGAAACATACATTATTACATATTACGATTGTAAAAGAAAAAGAAGTACATGATTTACCTATATGCTCCACATCAGATTATCAAGTAGAAACTTGTCATCTTATTATTGAAAAAGACAAAGATATACAAATGGTATTAAAAGAAGCAACGAATGTACGAAAGAAAAATTTCATGTAGAACATGTCACGATTCATTTGGAAATAGAGGGAGAATTTAATCATATTGAGACAACTTGCGAAGTATGAAAGAAAAAAGATGATAAAAAGTGTCATAACATTCTTTGCGTAACATACATATATATAATGTGGCCACAAACAGTTTGTAAGGTAAATATTTCATGAAATTACTTTACTTATAAAACATCATCTTTTACAATCAAAGTGGTAATTAATAAAGATTATCATTTTCAGTTGTTGTAGGAAGGAGTTTTTAGATGGGTAGCCAACTCCGTTTTGCTGTTGAAAATCGTAAGAGGTATTTAATTGATCAGTTAATTGGGGCAGGTGTGTTTAAAGTTCTCGACCGACAATTATACGAGCTTTCCTTAGAAGAACTAGAAAAAGAGTTTAGGGACATTGAGAAATATGCCGAGATTCGCGCATAATCATAGAGAAGTGTGAAGGGAGAGCCGTTTATGTTTTCTACAATATAAACGGCTCTTTTTCTTATTGCAGAGAAATTATTTTTTGTATTTCTTTCATTGGTCGCAACCAGTTTTGAGACATTATTTGCTCTATTTGTGCTGCATCTTTGTTCCTTAATGCTTCAATGATTAAATTGTGCTCTTCAATAGATTTACGTGCAGAAATGAAGTTTTGAAAGAATAGATATTCGAGGCGCAATACATGAAGCTGAATGTTTGCTAAGAAAGGCTCGATATATGTATTTTTAGCAATTGCTACAATTATACTTGTTATATGGGGGAATATAATCAATAAGCCTAACAAATCTAAATCATAAATAAAAACAAGGTGGTCACCTTTTGAGGAAACCATCTTGTTTTTTTTCGTTGTATCATGATACAACGGTAAACGAAGGAATTGGATCAACAAAATTATCCCATTTCTGTTCCATTTCTTCATCAGTTAGTAGACATGCATCTAAAGATTGTTCAATTGTAGACTGTTCCATTTCAATTCCAATAAAGACAAGTTCTGTAATACGATCCCCGTATTGTTTATCCCAATTTTTTAAGATTTCTGGTTCTTCTGTAAGTATTTGCTGCTGCTCACCTTCAGGTAATGCGGCAATCCATTCACCAGCACCTTGAATGGTAATCGAAGAACCAGCTTGAGAAAGAAGCCCCATCATATGATTACGAGATGCAAGCCAGAAAAAACCTTTCGCTCTTACTACATCTAATGGCCAGTTTTGTAACCATTTCATAAGGCGTACAGGATGAAACGGACGTTTGCGGCGATAAACAAAGGAACCGATGCCGTATTCTTCTGTTTCGGGCGTATGGTGTTCGGTATTTAACTCCTGAATCCAACCAGCTGATTGGCTTGCTTCATCATAGTTAAATAAATTTGTATTTAAAATTTCATTTAGTGGAACTACACTAAATGAAGATTCAATAATTTTTGCCCCAGGATTCAATTTTTGTAAGAGGCGATGAAGTTCCATCACATCTTCTTTCTCTAGTAAATCCGCTTTGTTCAAAAGAATCACATTTGCAAATTCAATCTGATCAATTAATAGATCGATAACTTCTCTTGTATCGGTTTCATCAATTGCTTGTTTTCGATCTAGTAAACTTTCGCCAGCGGCAAAATCATCCCAATATCGATTTGCATCAACTACAGTAACCATTGTATCAAGGCGACATTTACTCGTTAAGTCAATGCTAAGTTCTTCGTCCATATACGTAAATGTTTGTGCGACTGGAATGGGTTCACTAATACCGGAAGATTCGATAACGATGTAGTCGATATCTCCTGCTTCTACAAGACGGTTTACTTCAATGATTAAATCTTCTCGAAGTGTACAACAAATGCAACCGTTTTGAATTTCTACTAATTTTTCTTCAGTACGAGAAAAACCTCCTTGTTTTACAAGAGCAGCGTCAATATTTACTTCGCTCATGTCATTTACAATGACTGCTACTTTTAATCCTTCTTTATTTGCCAAAATATGATTTAATAAAGTAGTTTTTCCGGATCCTAAAAAACCACTTAATACAGTAATGGGTACTCTTTTCATTGTATATTCCTCCTATTAAATCGTAATCATTACGTTTTATAATAAATGATGAGAAGGCAAAATGCAACGATAAATCATAATGATTCCGATTTAAAAAAACGATAATGAATCAAAAGAAGATACAAATAGAGGACAAAAATTATATTCAAACTGTGATTTGAATCATAAATCCGCCACAATTTGAACCATAATATTGCCAGAAAGCATAGTTTTTAGAGAACATTCTTGTAATATTTGAAGCATAACATTGCCATAAATCTTTTTTTAACTCATGAACTTGCCGTGAATGCTGTTGGTTTGTAATAAAGTTTGATCAAAAGCATGATACAAAATTTGATTTTTTATCAGAAGAAACCCAAACATTTTGAAAAAAAGATGAGGTAAAATGCTTGGGTTGTTTGTTGTTAGTAGATATGTTTTTATAAAAAGTTTAATCAAAACCAGAAGCGTATGTTAATTTAATAGGAATTAATAAAAAATTTCTATGCACAACGGTACGACTTTTTGTAAACACCCATACTTTTTATAAATCGTTAAACTTTATCTCAAATCAACATCTTTCTTATTTAATAACCTCTACTCCCCCCATATATGGACGCAATACTTCTGGGATTATAACTGAGCCGTCTTCTTGTTGGTAGTTCTCTAAAATAGCTGCTACTGTACGCCCTATAGCTAACCCAGAACCATTTAATGTGTGTACAAATTCTGGTTTTGCGCCTTGTGTACGACGGAAACGTATGCTTGCACGACGTGCTTGGAAATCTTCACAGTTTGAGCAAGAAGAAATTTCACGATAAATTCCATAGCTAGGTAACCACACTTCAATGTCATATGTTTTAGCAGCTGGAAATGCTATATCAGCTGTACATAATACGATTACTCGATAAGGTAATTGTAACAATTGTAGTACTCTTTCAGCATTCGCTGTTAATTTTTCTAACTCATCGTATGATTCTTCTGGCTTAGTATATTTAACCATTTCAACTTTGCTAAATTGGTGCTGACGAATAAGTCCTCTCGTATCACGTCCTGCACTACCAGCTTCAGAACGGAAACATGGAGTATGTGCTGTAAAATTAATAGGTAATTCTACACCATTTAATATTTCATCACGATAATAGTTCGCTAATGGTACCTCCGCTGTTGGAATTAAAGCGTAATCTGTATCTTTTAATATAAATACATCTTCCTTAAATTTTGGGAATTGTCCTGTTCCTAATAAACTATCGCTATTTACGATAAACGGTGGAATCACTTCCGTATATCCATGTTCTTCAACATGTAAATCCAACATAAAATTAGCTACTGCTCTCTCTAAACGTGCTCCCAAGCCATTGTAATATACGAAGCGACTTCCTGTTACTTTTGCTGCACGCTCAAAATCTAGTAATCCTAATTTCTCAGCAACTTCCCAATGTGGTTTTGCTTCAAATGAAAATTCGTTTATTTCTCCCCACTTACGTATTTCAACATTATCATCTTCTGTTGCTCCAATAGGCACTGTTTCATTAGGTATATTTGGCAATGCCAATAATATAGAATTCAATTCCTCTTCTACATTACGTAACTCATCATCTAACGCTTTAATATTGTCTCCTACTTCACGCATTTCGATTATAAGTTCATCAGCATCTTGTTTTTCACGCTTTAACTTCGAAATAAGCTCAGATACTTCATTACGTTTACTTTTTAATTCTTCTACTCTTACTAACAATTCGCGACGCTTTTGGTCTAATTCTTCAAATTTATCTAATTCAAAAAACTCTCCACCGCGATTAATCAATTTTTTCTTTACTTCTTCAAAATTAACACGTAATACTTTTACATCTAACATATCTTATCTCTCCTTTAATAAGTGACTAATGCCATCTTCTCCGTTCACGTTAAACTTTTAAGGTAGGGAATTTCACTAAAAAAACACAAAAAACTCCCGTCCCTATAAAAGGGACGAGAGTTAACCCGCGTTGCCACCCTAGTTGAAAGCATAGAAAATATAAGCTTTCAACTTAAAAAATTAACGGTTTTTAACCGGAAACGATTACTAACCTCACATTGAAGTGTTCCACATTTCGCTCAAGGACGGATTCACAAGCTCTTTCTATCGGTTTACACCACCCACCGACTCTCTAAAAGAAAAAATACCTGTTACTACTTCCTTTCATCACTTTCAAATAATATATAATTTAATTATCATTACTTTACAATAATTCTATTTATTTATCAAGGAATTATTGTAGCTTTAAAATAAAGTATAGTCAGAACTACTTTACAAACTTATATTTTATAATAAATAAAATGAATATACTTTGAAAAGGGTGGATCAAAATTCATTTAGAACTCTTTAATTAAAAGGCAAAAACATTGCAACTTTTTTATAAACATCGTGGCTTTTTAAAAACGACATTAAAAATATTATTCAAATCCTGGAAGCATAAGTTTGCCGCAAACAAAAAGAACCATAACCTTGCCGGAACGGCAAAGTTATGGTTCAAATCACACAAACAATGAATATAATTGGCCAAGATGTTCTTGGATTTAAGGAAAAGGAAATTACATTTACAAGGTTTGTTTATAACGATAAAGAGGTGAAAGGGAATAAAACAGTAGTTGCTAGGTATGGTATTACATGTTGTATTGCAGATGCCTCTGTGTGGGGGATGATTGTATCTGGAAAAGAAATAAAAAAATTTCCGGAAGAGACGTGGGTACAAGTAACTGGATTATTAGATGAAACGACATATAAAGGAACGCTATTTCTACTTGTGAAAGTAAGTAAAGTCGAAAAAATTGAAAAGCCAAACGATCCGTATGTGTATGATGCTCTGCCGCAGTAATGGATTAGAGTAATGTAGATCGAGATACGTGTATACAGAACATGTATAAAGGAAAATGAATGTAAAACATCCTTCTTCACTCTAATGAGAAAAGAAGGATGTTTTATCATTTATACAATGGATTATCAACTTTTACATAAAAGTAGGAATGTGCTTCACCCATCATCCGCATGAGCGTTAAAGCCTTATAGTCTACCTTTTCTGCAAAGAAAACATCATAATCCGCAGCTGCATTTTGTATATAGCGCATGTCTTGGCGTAAATCCATAAAAATATTTTGTGTAACTCGTTTTACAATATTCCAAAGCAGTTGTTCATCAATTTTATAGAAACGGCTGACATGAATAAATAATTCTCCAAAGTGATTTTGCATTACTGAGTAAAATACTTTATTTCGTACACTCTTTTCATCATCAACTAAAATTCGAGATTTGTGATGGAAGTTTGTAATGTCAATTCCTGCTTGCTGTAAGCGACCACGATGAACTCGGATGCCTTCCCAATCACGTACAAGAAGTCGATCTGGTGTACCATCTTTTTTAAAGACAGGCACTGTATTTTGTAGATGACCTTCCAGACCAATTCCATATTTCACCATGAGTGGAATGAATCCAGTTAAAGCATTAGTTACATATTTCTCAATAAATATAACGATTGCATCATGTAATGTTAGGTGATGTTTTGATTTATACAGTTCGATAAGTTCAGTGATAAGAGGTTGATTTGCTCCATGTACTGATGCAACGAGAGCAGAACCTACAATAGCCCATTCGTCTTTATGAATATAGGAGTGAACATTATCACGAATGACACATGCGAGATTTTCGCTTCTCAGTGTTTGCCAATCTATATTAGAGTCATTTATATCGAGGAAATGTGCACCAGCACGTTCCATAATCGGAATAAATGTTGTCTCATCGATACTTGTATCTTCTTTCATAATTTTTTGTAATATGTTACTCATCAGAGGACCGTTATGAATTGTCTGTTCTGATAATGTCCGCACTTCCCCCGTTAAATGAACATTTGTTGTTAATTTATAATGAGGTCTTCTTGTTTCATAATTTGCCGGGAAGATGGTACGAAATGACATGCCAGCTACATATGGTGCGTCATAATCAAAAATAATCATTTTTTCCTGTTGAACTTCCGCTTTATATAATTCTTGCAATGTATGAATCGTTTGCCAAGGATGGATAGGTAATAAAAAATAATCATTTATTTTATCGCCCAATCGTATCTTTGCTTCGATTTTTAATATAGGTTCAAAAGAAAAAATGATAGGATTCCAATCTTGTGAGTTCATAAATGCGGTACTTACATTTTGTTTATGAACGGCTACAAACCGGAGTGGAATCATATTTTTAAATTCTGCTGAATAAGCGATTGTTTCTTCAGGATTTAAGCCTTTTCTCATTTTTGCTCCCGGATGGCAAGGGTGTCCTTCGATAACAAGTTGTTCAAAAAAAGTATAATGATCATCTGTTTGGGCCGCTGCAGCTAATGTTGAAACTGCATTAGATTGTTCATGAAATGTATAGGCCAAGGATAAATTAGCAGCACTGTTAGCCAAATCTTCTTCAAACATATGAAAATAGGAAGAAGGTCCCTCCCAATCTTCTTGGAAAATTAAAGCTAATACTTCGTTTGGATGCGTAATTTCTTTTTGTGTAGATGGTGATATATGTATATATGGACCATGTACAATTGGACGATCAAAAGCATATATTTGTTGAATTGGTACAAGTAAGTAACAGTCTTGTTTCTTAAAATATAAAGCTTGTATCAGAGAAGATTTTTCAAATAACTTCTGGTGTGCATGTACATAGTCTAGTAAATAATCTGGACAATCGTCTGTTGAAATAGAAATAAATGTTTCATATGATTTTTGAAACGTTACCGCAGTATCCATTAGATTGCTTATATTTTCTCGAATGACAGAAGAGAGGAGGCGTTCTAATATACCCTCCCGCCCTTTAGATAGATTTTGTTTATATGTTTCATGTAACGGTGGATGATTTTGCTGTAAAAAAGAAAATAGTGTTTGTTCTTCTATATCAAATGAATGAATGCTATTTAATTGCATAGGAACCACCTTTCTTAATTTTTAATCTTTACAAAAAAGAGAGAATATTTTATATTGTTCCTATAGCGACATTGATAATCATTTTCAATTATAAAGAGTCTATTTAAAATTGCAACAAAAAATTGGGGGTGATTCTTATTCGAAAACCTTTTTTTATTAGTTCATTTTTTTTGTTTATGGGGAATTGGCTCGGAATGACCGCTATCAATTGGTACGTTTATGATTTGTACCATAGTGCAACTTATTTAGGGTGGTTAAACTTTGTACGACTTATTCCTATTGCATTATTTAGTGTGTATGCAGGAAAACTGTGTGATTTATATCCGCGTGTCAAATTAATGAAATCATATTCTTTTTGGGGATTTGTATTGACAACTTTACTTGCGATTTATGCTGCTTTCGTTACTCCTTCATATTTTGTTTTTTTACTTTTTTCATTTATACGAGGGGTAATTAGTGCATTAGAGACACCAAATCGGAATACACTTCTTTCAGATATTGATACAAATAATCAAATTAGCAAACTGATTTCCATGCATTCATTTGTTATGAATGTTTGTCGATCAACAGGCCCGGCATTAGCAGGATTTCTTATCGCAGCAGGGCATATTACATTAACATTTATGATGCAGGCCGTTTGTTCACTTATTGCCTGGGTTCTTGTTTTATCAATGAAAGATCAACCGATGAAAAAACGAAAAGAAAAGAGAAAAGCGAGTTGGAAACAGATTATTGCGTATTTCTCTTATGACAAAATGGGAAGAAATATCTTTGTGACATCACTTATTACAATGGCTTTCGGTTTTTCCTATACGTCTGTCTTGCCAGCGCTTGTTTCAAAACAATTTACGGGAAAAGCAGAAGTGTTTGGAATTGCTATGTCATCAGCTGCAATTGGTGCAATTATAGCTACTATAATTCTGCCGAAAGCACTGTGCTATATTTCAGAAGTGCGTCTGTATTATACTAGCTTAATTCTATTTTCCATTTCTTTAGCGCTACTGATTATTAGTAATACATATGTATTTTTTATTCTCTTATTCTCTATTGGTTTATTTGGTCAGCTATTACGATCAAGTAATCGTGTTTATTTTCAGCATCATGTCCGTGAGGAAGAGCGAGGACTAATGCTTAGCGTAGTGCTGATGGATCGAGGGATGATTCCACTCGGGTCAATTTTAGTTAGTTATTCTCTTGAATATGTTGGGATTGTCGAAACATTTATTTTGATGGGGATTGTATGTATGATTCCACTTTTATTTCAATTTATCAGTCTGAAACAACAAAAGAAGAGGGGGAGCGAGTTTGTCCATTCAAAGCAAACGAGTTAATAGAGTAAAAGCAGAACGGAGTATTTTAAATCGTTTTTGTAATGCACTTATTCGAGAGAAGGTGTTACAAGAGAGTTGTACGATATGCAAACACGAGCAGGCTATAGAAGTTGTAGATAGCTTAAACGATGTGGAATTATTGTTAGAAGTAAAGCAAGAAGGCGCATTTGAACGATACGAGTTCATATTCCCAATTCGTTTTAAAGTTCGTGGACATATAAGATGGATTGAGTCATTGTCAATGTTTTTGGAAGAAGTAGCTCCATTTTTGCGTATTCATATTTCACAATCTTTACAAGAAGAATTGGAAAACAGTGTAACCAATTTAGAGTTAGCGTATGAGGCGTGGGATCGAAAACAAGAATGGGTGAAACAACAGTTAGAGACAAACGTTATGTTTGTAACAAAAACAAGGCCAAATAATCTATATCAATTTTTAAAAACTTTAAAAATATGCCTACCATTTGATGAGTTTATTTATACGGAATCACTCGTTATTGAAGGCCATCCGCTTCATCCATCTACGAAAACGAAACTTGGTTTATTAAAAGAAGAAGTAAAGTTGTATGCACCAGAATTTGAACATGTTGTTCCATTAAACGTTTTGCTTGTTCATAAAGATGTAGCTGAAGTAACAGGAGATCATATAAAAAAACCACTCATATACGAAAGTTCATCAGATTTATATGAAGCAGTATATACATTACTTATAAATAAAGAGAAAAGAATGGAAGATTATTATCCATTTCTTATTCATCCATGGCAATATGAGCATGTATTACAAGAAGAATACGGTCCAGAATTGGAAGAAGGATGGATTATTCCAATTCCATATCAATTGTCTTCACGTGCAACACTATCATTTCGAACAATGAATATATTAGAACTACCATATCATGTGAAACTTCCAGTACGGGCACAAGCAACGAGTGCTGTTCGTACTGTATCGCCAGAAATTACAGTAAATGGCCCGTTATTATCCGAAGTACTAGATAGCATATATAAAAAGGAGCAACAGTTAGAGCAATCTGTCGTTGTTATAAGAGAGCGGGTAGGAGCTTACTTTTCTAAACAGAATAATAGAGATTTAGGACGTAATCTAGCATTTATTTTACGAGAAGACCCAAATCAATATAGAAGAGAAGGAGAATTACTATGGGTCGGTGCTAGTTTAACAGCAAGTAATCCATTAAAAGAAAATGAACCGGTCATTTTAGATATCATGCGTACATATTTCGGAAAGGAAGACATTGGTAAAGAAGATGTATTTTATTATATCTCTCATTATACTGAAAAAGTGATGCTTCCATTATTGGAGCTTGTTTTACAGTATGGGATAGCCTTAGAGGGACATATGCAAAATTCGATTATTGCTACAAAAGATGGTGAAGTAACTCGTATTCTTGTTCGTGATCTTGGTGGGGTGAGAATTCATAAAGAGAAATTAGCAAAATGGATAAATCTTGATAGCATGCAAGAAGCTGCGTTGTTTACGGATGATATGAACGAGGTGTATAACAAATTCATTCATTCTGTTTTACAAAATCATTTTGGAGATTTGTTATTTACAATAGCGAGAACGATTGATGATATACAAGAAAAAGAGTTATGGAGAATTGTTACAAATGTTGTGGAAGATTTTATGGCAGGGGCAACAAAAGAGCAAAAAGCAGCAATATTTGCTCCTTTCATTGAAACAAAGGCACTTTTTTCGATGAGAATACATGATCAGGCAAAATCGTATTTATATACAAATTTTGCAAATCCGCTTTGTATGTAGGAGGGATGCAACATGCTACCCATTATGAAAATACACCTTTCAAAATTAAAACATAATGCTCTTATGATGAAACAACTGTGCGAGCGTGCAAATATTATGTGTTTTCCTGTAACTAAAGGAGTGGGGGCTGCAACAAAAGTAATTGAAATTTTAAGCGAAGTTGGATTTACAAGGTTTGCGGATTCAAGATTACAACATCTCCAAAAAATCCGTTCGCTGATGGGAAGCGGTGTAGAATTGCTTTTAATTCGTACACCAGCCTTATCAGAAGTGGAGGAGACGGTTCAGACTGTAGATATTAGTTTGAATTCTGAATTTTGTGTGATTGAAGCGTTAGGAAGGGCGGCAGTACGATGCGGAAAAATACATAAGGTTATTTTAATGGTAGATTTAGGAGATCTTCGTGAAGGGATACTGCCTGAACAAACGGTAGAGACTGCACAAAGGGTAGTTGAAGTGCAAGGAATAGAACTTTTTGGTATTGGAGCTAATTTCACTTGTTTTAGCGGTGTGATTCCAACTGAGTCTTCTTTACGAGAGTTAACACAATTAGCTGAGTTAGTGGAAAGAAAAATCGCACAGCCACTTTCAATTATTTCGGGCGGAAATTCTAGTTCTTTACCTCTTATCTTACAGAGGAAAGACATAGGGCGTGTCAATTCTCTTCGGATTGGCGAAGCTATTTTCCTCGGGAAAGAAACAGCATATGGGAAGAACATTCCTTTTATGTACCAAGATATATTTTTGGTGGAAGCTGAGATTATTGAGATGAAAAGAAAGCCCTCGATGCCTAAAGGAGTGATTGGAAAAAACGCTTTTGGTCAAGTTCCATGTTTTGAAGAGAAAGGAGAACGATTGCGGGCTATCGTTGCGATTGGTCGACAAGATTTGGATATTAGCGGATTATATCCACTTGATGAGCATATCGAAATTCTTGGCGGAAGTAGTGATCATTTAATTATTGATATAACAGATAGTATAACATATCGTGTCGGTGACAAAATTCAGTTT
This sequence comes from Bacillus sp. AFS098217, assembly GCF_002551815.1. Taxonomy (GTDB): domain Bacteria; phylum Bacillota; class Bacilli; order Bacillales; family Bacillaceae_G; genus Bacillus_A. The sequence continues at coordinate 21,225 of NZ_NVPR01000079.1, read as the reverse complement.
GTTCCAGTATATAGCGGGATGCAAAGTGGGATGTCTTCTTCATTTGTACGTAAACAATATGTATTCGATGATGTCATACAAAAGGTGCATAATTTGTAAAAGTATAGACAATTATCAAAATTATGTTATTATATTAAATGAAAATGATTATCAATATTAGTGGATGGGGGATTACATAATGAAAAGACAGAAAATTGGTATTGCCGCATTAGCATTTTCGTTAGCGGTGGGTGCTCTTTCCGGATGTGGAGCGGAATCAAAAGAGACGGTGAAGAAAGAAGATAAAGCAGAAGCAACAAAACAAACTGGAGTAGTAAAAATTAAGAACGCGTGGGGAGAAACAGAGTTGAAGGAAACTCCAAAACGAGTGGTAGCACTGGACTTCTCATTTACTGATACATTAACAGCTTTAGGAGTGACACCAGTTGCAACTGCAGGGATAGGAAAAACAAAAGTTCCAGAATACTTACAAGATAAAGTGAAACAAACAACGGATGTAGGTGAGAGGAAAGCACCAAACTTAGAGGTAATTCAATCAGCAACGCCAGATTTAATTATTGCGAGTAAGGATCGTCATAATATGGTGAAGAAAGAATTACAAGATATCGCACCAACGATTGCTTTAGACGATAATAGCTATCAAGAAGTATTAGAAAATGTTGATACCATTGCAAAAGCTGTTGGTAAAGAAGATAAGGCAAAAGAGATAAAGAAAGAGTTAACAGATAAGATTGCCAAAACAAAAGAACAAATAAAAGGTGAACCAACTGCAGTTGTAATTGGTGCGTTTGATGGTGAATTTTCTGTTTGGATTAAAGATTCCTTTATTGGAACATTAATGACAGACATTGGTGTGAAATATGCATTTGAAGGTAAAAAAGAGCAAACAGAAGGTAAGGCGGAAATCGCAAAAATCACTATGGAACGCTTAAATGAAATTAATCCGGATTACATATTCTTATATGGTGAAAAAGTTGAGAAATTTAAAGAAAACCCACTATATAATAACTTAAAAGCTGTAAAAGAAAAACATGTAATTGATGTGGATCGTAACCTATGGGCGCGTGGCCGCGGGCCAATTGCAGCATCAAAAATTTTAGATGAAGCCATTCCAGCTTTCACTGGTCAGTCAGCTAAGTAGGGAGTGGACTGCTTTGAAGGAGGAACAATTAGAGAGCAAACGGGAACTTTTTCCGTATGCTCCTTCTGTTTTTAAATTTATTTTTTTCTTTCTATTATTACTAGTAATCGCTAGTATTTCTGTTTTATTTCGTGTGAAAGGCCTTACACTATCTAATCTGCATGAAGTATTTTCAGCGGATACGAAAAACTTAATTTATTATACAGTGTGGCATGTACGTATGCCGCGTGTTTTACTCGCAATATTAATTGGTGCTGCGCTAGCAGTTGCGGGGTGCTTATTACAAGGAATTACACGTAATCCGTTGTCAGATCCAGAAATTATGGGGGTAAACCAAGGTGCTTCTTGCTTTGTCGTGTTAGCTCTTTTAATTTTTGGTGATAAGGATGCGAGCTTTGTTATTTTAATAGCAGCTTTTGTTGGTGCTGCAGTTGGTGGCAGTGTTGTTTATTCATTGGCGTTTCGCGGAGAGTATACACCGTCGCGTCTTGTATTGGCTGGGATTGCGGTTAGTTTCTTTCTTGGTTCTGTAACAACAGGATCTATTTTATTATATGAAACACAACTAAATGAAATTTTATACTGGATGGCTGGTAAATTATCTGGGGCAAATTGGCTTGATATAAAGCTAACATTAGTAACAGCAGGCCCAGTTATCATTATTACGGCTTTACTAGCAAATCAGCTGAATATTCTCGCTCTTGGTGAAGAAACAGCGCGGGGATTAGGGATCAATGTCCTTCGTATACGCCGCATCTTTGCACTTATCATTGTTCTATTAGTTGGAAGCGGGGTTGCAGTGGCAGGCCCAATTGGATTTGTAGGTTTGATGGTTCCGCATATTGCAAGGAAAATCGTCGGTGAAGATTATCGAATCATTATACCATTTTCAGCATTACTTGGAGCGAACTTACTTGTCTTTGCTGATTTTGTAGCGCAGTGGGTTTCCTATCCAGCAGATACACCTGTGGGCGTTATTACCGCATTGCTTGGCACACCATTCTTTGTTTACTTAATGAGAAGAAAGAGGGGTGCTATGTGATGAAGAAATTTGGGCGATTCACAATGATTATGATAGTAGGCGTTCTATTATTAATTCTCTTTGCAGTGCTTAGCTTAAGGTTAGGTGCAGTTCCAACACCGTTTTCGCAAATCGTGGAAGAAATAACAACAGGGAAAGGAGTCGTTTTAAAATATCGTGTGCCACGTCTGGTAATCGCGGCGTTAGTAGGTATTAATATGGCACTATCAGGATCTATTTTACAAAGCATTACGAGAAATCCGCTTGCTGCTCCTGATATTATTGGGATTTCTGCTGGAGGAGGACTTGTTGCTGTTGTGATGCTTTTAGTGTTCCCGAGTGCACCGCCGATGATGCTTCCTGTTGCCGCGTTTTTGGGTGCACTGCTCGCAAGTATACTTGTTTATGTGTTATCGTACCAAAAAGGCGGGTTAAAACCAGAAAGTCTTGCGTTATGCGGAGTCGCAATATCTGCTGGCTTACAGGCTTTAATTACATTTATTATTGTAAAGTTTGCGCTCGATTCCTCACAGGCACTTGTTTGGTTAAAAGGAAGTTTATATGCACGGTCTATGCAACACGTTGAAATGCTATGGCCATGGACCGTTGTTGGATCTGTGATTGTGTTTTTAAGTTATAAACAAATTAACCTTCTCTTATTGAATGAAGAAACAGTAAGAGGACTCGGTATGCGCTTAAATATTGTCCGTTTCATACTAATTGGTACAGCGGTTGGATTAGCTGCTAGTTCTGTAGCGGTTGCAGGAACAATTGGCTTTGTTGGTCTTGTTATTCCACATGCAGCACGTTTGTTAGTTGGTTCAGATAGTAGAGTGTTTTTGCCAGTTTCGGCTTTACTTGGTGCATTACTTGTAGTCGGCGCAGATATGGTGGGAAGAATTATAATCCCACCTATTGAAATACCAGCCGGAATCATTACAGCACTTATTGGAGCACCTTATTTTATTTACCTAATTGTTAAGAGAAAAGCAGCATAAAATAAATGATATATAATAAGGAGTGAACAAGATGACGAGTTTATATACAGAGCATCTTGAACTTACCTACGGAGAGAATACTATTATTCATAATTTAGAATTACATATTCCAAATGGGAAGATTACAGCTCTAGTAGGGAGAAATGGTTGCGGGAAATCGACAATTTTAAAATCATTAGCACGTCTTCTGCAACCAACAAAAGGGAATGTTTATTTAGATGGTAAGGCTATTCAAACAATGCCAACGAAAGAAGTAGCGAAAAAACTAGCTATTTTGCCTCAATCTCCGACAGCACCTGAAGGACTTACAGTTGAGGGGCTTGTGTGGCATGGACGATATCCACATCAACGTTTACTTGGAAAACGGAGTGATCAAGACTATGATATGGTCAATTGGGCACTGCAAGTAACGGGAATGACTGAGTTTAAAACTCGTACATTAGATGAACTATCTGGTGGACAAAGGCAACGAGTTTGGATTGCAATGGCACTTGCACAAGATACAGAATTGTTATTATTAGATGAACCAACAACATATTTAGATATGGCACATCAGCTTGAAGTACTCGAACTATTAAAGAAGTTAAATGAAGAAGAGAATCGGACAGTCATTATGGTTGTACATGACTTAAATCATGCGGCGAAATATGCACATCATCTTGTTGCTATAAAAGATGGGAATAAAGTAATGGAAGGTGCACCGAAAGAAATTTTAAATGATGAATTGTTCGAAAATGTATTTGGTGTAAAAGCTCGTGTTACATACGATGAAATTGCTAAAACATATATGTGTACACCGTATGCGTTAATGAAAGAAGAAAAAGAAGTGCATAATCAACAAGAAGATCGTGAAGTTGGATAAAGAAGAAGCTGCTCCAAAAGGTTGAGAAAAAACGACCTTTTGGAGACAGCTTCTTCTTTTTCATCCTTGTATTATTTCATTTTGATAGAAAGTTCAATGGTCTCAATTCATAATCAGCATGCGTTGAAGAAATGCTCCACTCTATAGTTGAATATATGAGTCATTTCAATCATTATACGTAATTTGATAACGTATTTTGGACACATTAAAAAGGTGAATTTTCAAGTGAACATGTTTAGGGATTGGGCTGAAAAAATGTTTTGGAGGGATTTTTTATGATAAGAAATTGTGCCGCATTACTTATTATTGATGTGCAGACAGGGTCTTTTCAGGAGGAGCAACCACTATATAGGGGAGAGGAATTATTAGGAAATATCAAGTTATTAATTTCAAAGGCTCGCTTTGCTAAAGTACCTATTTTTTATATGAAGTACAATGGAAAGGCTGGTTCTTTACTTGAAAGAGAGACTCCTGGGTGGGGAATTCATACATCTATAGCCCCGTTAACGGAAGACATTATTATTGAAAAAAATCATCCAGATTCATTTCATAGAACGAACTTGCAACAGAAACTAGATGAACGAAATATAAAACAAATTGTAATCGCGGGAATTCAAACGGAGATTTGTGTGGATGCAACATGCAGGCGTGCTTATAGTCTTGGATATGAGCTTACGCTTGTAGAGGATGGACATAGTACATATGATTCTAAAATTTTATCTGCGTCACAAATTATTGATCATCATAACGAAATATTTGCTCAGTGGTTCGCTAATGTTAAAACAGCTAAGCAAATTGAATTTTAGTTGATGTTTTATTATACAATTAACTTTTAGTTAAAAAATGTTTTTGATTACATGTATTGTTATTTTAAAATTTCGTTTTTTGACTTGCTTTTCGTAATGGATGAGTATGTATTTTCGGAAATTATAAATAAAAATGCAATATTTTTTATAATTTTCATTGCGAAAAGCACAATCTACTTTTACAATAGAAAGGGTTGTATATATTATACTGGAAAAATAAATCGAAATAATGTGAAAATTGCGTTTTGTCTTTTGTATGTAGTATACACGTGAGACGACACACATCATGTTATCGACTTGTAAGGAGAGAAACAAATGAAAAGTGTAAGATTACCATCGATTCCGGAAATCATCATTCTATTATTACTGTTTCTTGCTGTCGTCTTTTCTTTTCAAACGATTTTTAATCTCCCAATTCAATTAGCGCTATTTATTTCATGGTTTTTAGTTATTGCGCTTGGATTAAGGTTAGGGTTTCGTTATCAAGAATTGCAAGAGGCAATTACGAAAGGAATTACCAATGGATTAGAAGCCATTCTTATTTTAGTTGCTGTAGGAGCACTAATTGGAACATGGATTGCTGGCGGTGTTGTACCGACATTAATTTACTACGGGTTAGAATTCATTCATCCGAGTATATTCTTATTAGCAACATTAATAATTTGTTCCATTACTTCTATCGCAACAGGTACATCATGGGGAACAGTTGGTACAGCAGGTATTGCTATGATGGCAATCGGTGAAGGACTTGGTTTGCCATTGCCGCTGGTTGCTGGTGCCGTTCTTTCAGGCGCTTATTTTGGAGATAAATTATCGCCACTTTCTGATAGTACAGTACTTGCTGCTTCAATGGCAAAAGTAGATGTTATTGCGCACGTTCGAGCTATGCTTGTATTAGATGTTCCAGCATACATTATTACCGGTATTATGTTTACAGTTGCCGGATGGATGTATGGCGGAGATAATGTTGATTTACAAAAAGTGGAGTTTTTAAAAGAATCTTTATTAAAGCACTTTGATATTAAAATATGGATGCTTGTTCCAGCGGTTATTGTTATTGCACTATTAGCAATGAAAAAACCATCAATGCCAACGATTGCAATGGGAGCGCTTCTCGGTGCGATTTGGGCAACTCTTTTCCAGGGCATGCACTTTGGGGATGCAATTGGAACGGCGTATAATGGTTTCTCTATTCAATCAGGTGTAGATTTCATTGATAAGCTGCTAAATCGCGGCGGGATCAACGGTATGCTTGGTTCAGTAGCAGTGATTATTTTCGGATTAGGATTTGGTGGATTACTTGAAAAACTAGGTGTTTTAAAAGTAATCGTTTCAAAATTTGAGAAGAAACTAAACTCTGCAGGAAATGTAACACTTTCCACATTAATTGTTGCATTCTTAGCAAATGTATTTGGGTGTGCAATGTATGTATCACTTATTTTAACACCAAAAATTATGCAAGAAAGCTATGATAAATTGAAATTAGATCGCCGTGTGTTAGCCCGTAACTCAGAAGTAGGCGGAACGTTAACTTCAGGTATGGTTCCATGGTCTGATAACGGGATCTTTATGGCTGGTATTCTAGGTGTGTCAACATTATCATACGTCCCATTTATGTGGTTAAGCTTTGTATCATTGATTCTTGCAGTAATTTACGGATATACAGGTAAGTTCATGTGGTATGTGGATGATACTGAAAAAGGGAAGCAAGTATCATAGTAACAAAGAGGTCATCTTTTGCGAAAAGCAAAGGGTGGCCTTTTTTATTTTTTTAAGTACATATTTTGCTATTTTGACAGGAGGATGAAATTATCTTAACGTAAGTGAGAATCTTTATCATTCTAATGAAAGTCTGTTACAATAAGAATGTAGGTATTTTATTTTTAAGGGGATGAAAAAATGGAGTACAGAATTGAAAGAGATACATTAGGAGAAATGAAAGTTCCAGCTGATAAATTATGGGCAGCACAAACGCAGCGCAGTAAAGAAAACTTTCCAATTGGAACGGAGCATATGCCGCTTGAAATTATACAGGCATTTGCAATTTTAAAGAAAAGTGCCGCGATTAGTAATCAAAAATTAGGGAAGTTGTCAGAAGAAAAAGCTCAGGCAATTGTAGAAGCAGCTGATGAAATCTTGGCAGGAAAATGGAATGAGCATTTCCCGCTTGTTGTATGGCAAACAGGCAGCGGTACACAATCGAATATGAATGTAAATGAAGTAATTGCAAACCGGGGGAATCAAATTTTAAAAGAAAAAGGACTTGATGTACATATTCATCCAAATGATGATGTGAACATGTCTCAAAGTTCAAATGATACATTCCCAACAGCGCTTCACGTTGCTTGTGTCATTGCGGTGGAAAATCAAGTACTGCCAGCAATTACGAAATTTAAAGAAACATTACAAGAAAAAGTAACTGCTTTTCAACATATTATTAAAATTGGGCGCACGCACCTGCAAGATGCAACGCCTCTAACATTAGGTCAAGAAATTAGCGGTTGGCACCGCATGCTTGAAAAAACAGAGCGTATGATTACAGATAGCAATAAGTATATGAAAGAACTTGCAATTGGTGGTACTGCAGTTGGAACAGGAATTAATGCCCACCCTAAATTTGGTGCGATGGTAGCAGAAGAGATTAGCCAGTTTACAGGGAAACAATTCGTGTCAGCACCAAATAAGTTTCATGCGTTAACAAGCCATGACGAAGTTGTTTTTGCACATGGAGCATTAAAAGCGTTAGCTGCTGATTTAATGAAGATTGCGAATGATGTGCGCTGGCTTGCAAGTGGTCCACGTAGCGGTCTTGGTGAAATTATTATTCCTGCCAATGAGCCAGGTAGCTCAATTATGCCAGGTAAAGTAAACCCAACACAAAGTGAAGCTTTAACGATGGTGGTAGCTCAAGTTATGGGAAATGATGCGACAATTGGATTTGCTGCGAGCCAAGGTAACTTTGAGTTAAATGTATTTAAACCAGTCATTGCGTATAACTTCTTACAATCCGCTCAATTATTAGCAGATGCGACTGTTTCATTCAATGATAAATGTGCAGTTGGTATTGAGGCGAATGAAGAAGTGATTAATCAAAATGTAAATCGTTCTTTAATGCTTGTGACAGCATTAAATCCACATATCGGATATGAAAATGCAGCAAAAATTGCGAAACATGCTCACAAAGAAGGATTAACTTTAAAAGAAGCAGCATTACAATCAGGATTATTAACAGAAGAACAGTTCGATGAAATTGTAGATCCGAAGAAAATGATCGCACCAAAAGAATAATTTGAATGAATGATAGAAAGCCAAGATCCTCGTTTGAGAGTCTTGGCTTTTTTGTATTACATGCAATGAACATGTTAATTAATGAATTTGGAGTTGCATTTTTATCATATATATAAATACAAGTTGAAAAACCGACATGAAAATCCCTTTCTTTTTAGGGGGACGAGAGCATTTGGCCATGCATAGTAGCGATTTGTATATTAAAAAATTAAAATTGAATGCTGAATTGACGAAATGAATGAGTACCGGTACCGTGCTTAACTAAATCTTTTTCATTTAAAAATTGAACAGCATATTTCACTTCTTCCAAAATAGTAGGCGGAAGACCAAGGGTATGGTGTGACCCGTAAATTTGTTTAATGTGTGAAAGGCTTGCGATTTTGTCTAGGGAATGAATTAAGTCATGTGGATCTGTTGTTGGATAAAAAGCGAAAATGGTTCCTTCGTAAAACAAATCTCCTGTAAATAAATATCCAGTCTCATAATCTTGTACACATATATGTCCTGGCGAATGGCCTGGGGTATGTATAATTTTCACGCTTCTATTTCCAATATCAATCATATCACCATCTTGTAGTAATCTAGTTGGTCTTCCTTGAAATGGTTTGAAAGTTTCGGGATGAAATGCCTTAGGGATAGGTAAGGTAATGTCACGAGCGATATCTTTTCGAATCTGGTCGATAGATAAGCCTTTAATTCCATTAACTAACCAATCTTCTTCTAATATATGTACGTATATCTCTTCGAACACCGCGTGACTCCCGATGTGATCCCAGTGAACATGTGTTGTTATCACGATGATTGGTAAATTTGTTAGTTGATCAGTAATTCGTTTTATATTGTCGATGCCTAATCCAGTATCAATAAGAATTGCTTTGTTGTCTCCTAATAGTAAGAATGAGTGGACTTTCTCCCAATGCCCATATTCACTAATGGCAAATGTTTTTGTATCGATTTGTTGTACAGTAAACCAAGAATCTTGAATTGTGACCATCATTTTTTACACCCCGTTATAAATTCTAATAATCTCCTCATTGCAACATGTAGTGAAAGCGAAGAAGCTAAATGAGAATTCCATTGATTAAGAGTTATTTCTCCGCAGTTGTTGAGAATACCTTTAGAAATAATTTTTTTATTATGATTAAAGGTAAACGTTTTTTAATAATGTTTATAAAATGAGTAAACAATACCTTGAAAAGTTTAATCTGTTTGTGATAAGATGATGAAGCATAAATAAACGATATCGTAATTTGTTTACAATTTTAATAAACGGTTTGGAGGATTGTTTAGTATGAGTGATATTTCAGAGAAGTTTTGGGATGCTTCCGTTGAAGAATTGAAAAAAGGATATGTATTTGAAGAGGGGACAGAAGAATACATTTGTTTAGCTTGCGGAGAAACTTTTATAAAAGGTGTTATTTATCAAGACGACAATATTTTGTATGAAGCAGAGAAATTTACGCAGTTGCATATTGAAAAAGAACATACATCTATGTTCGAATATTTATTAAATCTTGATAAAAAGTTTACGGGTTTAACAGATTTACAAAAGAAAATGATTCAGTTTTTTCATATGGGTTTAAATGATAAAGAAATTGTGAAAGAGATGGATGGAGGAAGTACATCGACAATTCGTAATCATCGATTTACATTGCGTGAGAAAATGAAGCAGGCGAAGGTATTTTTAGCACTAATGGAATTGTCAGAAGAAAAATCAAAAGGACAGTCTAAATTTTTACCGATTCACCGCACAGCTACAATGGTAGATAACCGGTACAATATTACAGAAGATGAAAATGATGAAGTGTTGAAATTGCATTTTACAGAAGGATTAGATGGACCACTTGTTAATTTTCCGAAGAAACAAAAGCGCAAACTTATCATATTGAAGCATCTAGTGAAAAAGTTTGATAGCACTCAGAAGTATACAGAAAAAGAAGTTAATGAAATCTTAGGAAATGTATATCCGGATTTTGTCACATTGAGAAGATATTTAATTGAATATGGTTTTCTAGATCGCACGCCTGATGGAAGTAAATATTGGGTTAAGTTATAAGGAAAATGAAAAGGAGAAATGAATTTTGAAATCACCTACAGATAACAACCAAGAAGGTGTCGAATCACAGAATCAAGAGAAGGAAAGGAAACCGATATGGAAATCGATGTCCATGTTTTTAGTTCCTTTACTTTTAAGTAATGTATTACAATCAGTTGGACAATTGTTTGGTATGGTAGTGGTAGGACGATGGCTTGGTGTGAATGATTTAGCTGCTATTTCTGCATTTTTTCCATTGTTTTTTCTGCTTGTTTCGTTCGTAATTGGAATTGGATCGGGTAGTTCTATTTTAATCGGTCAGGCGTTTGGTGCTCGTAATGAAGATCGCTTAAAAGCAATCGTTGGTACTACGCTTACCTTTACCTTTATAATAGGAGCCATTTTGGCCGTAGTGGGAAGTATATTTGCAATGGATATTATGCGCCTTATGGGAACACCAGAAAACATCATTGATATAAGTGTACATTATGCACGTATTTTATTTATTTCCATGCCAGTTTTATTCTTATATTTTGCATATACAACATTTATGCGCGGTACAGGAGATTCCAAAACGCCATTTTACTTCCTAATTGTTAGTACAGCATTAAACATGATATTATTACCTGTTCTTATCTTTGGTTGGTTAGGACTTCCGAAACTTGATGTTTATGGAGCGGCTTATGCTTCTGTTATCTCAACAATTGTAACGTTCATTGTTATGCTTATTTATTTAAAGAAAAAGAATCATCCATTACAGTTAGATGCCACAGTACGAAAGTATCTTCGTATGGATTGGGATCTATTAAAATTATTATTACGCCTTGGTATTCCAGCGAGTATTAACATGATATTAGTTTCGCTATCAGAGATTGCGGTAATTGCATTTGTGAATCGCTTTGGTTCTGATGCGACTGCAGCATACGGAGTTGTGAACCAGGTTGCAAGTTATGTGCAAATGCCAGCGGTTAGCCTTGGGATTACCGTGTCAATTTTTGCTGCACAATCGATTGGTGCGAATCAATTTGATCGATTGCAGAAAGTTGTTCGGGCAGGAATTGTGATGAACTATATAATTGGGGGCGTATTAATTACTCTTATTTACTTGTTCTCAAGAGAAATTCTATCGTTATTCTTAACGAGTCCGAATACAATTGAAATTGCACATAGTTTAGTTATGATTACACTGTGGAGTTATTTGATTTTCGGTCACGCACAAATTATTGGTGCGACAATGCGGGCAAGTGGAACTGTACTATGGCCGACTGTCATTGGTGTCGTATCAATTTGGCTTGTGGAGGTACCTGTTGCTTATTTTCTGTCGTATCACACAAGTCTTGGTATAAAAGGGATATGGATTGGATATCCAGCAGCATTTATTGTGAGCTTACTTTTACAATACGGCTATTATAAACTTTCATGGCAGAAGAAACGCATTACACGACTTGTTAGTTAAAATAAAAATGTCCTCAGTGTTGAAATATGGGGACATTTTTATTTTGTTTGAGTATAAAGAACCTATAGATAACTTTTCAAAGTTACATCAAAATGGTGTCTCATGAGTTTTCCATCGTGCATATAGAATTCCCAGGCTTTCTCTGGATCTCCGATAATCTCAAAGGAATTTTCTGTTATATATAAAGCGCAATTATCCTCTAAAGCAATTCCATCTATATTACATGCATGATTTTGTAAGAATAAATGGAAAGCGGTTGCTCTATCCGGTTGATTGTAATGGGGACAGAAGTGTTTGGTTACCATATTCCAGCCATTGCTTTCTATATAGCCATCTCCTATATAATTAGAACGAAGTCCGGTTGTAAACCAGCACATAGCACCAGCGCTACATCCTACAATGAATGTTCCATTGTTTAGGGCTACTATTAATTTTTCATCTATTTTGTTTTCCTTCCACTTTTCAAGCATATTGATATAATTTCCTCCACCTAGATAGATGAAATCAGCAAAATGAATCATTTCACTTATTTTATCTTCGCTCATGCTTTCTTTTATACAGCGTAGGATGTGAACATCACACCCTAATTGTGTTTCAAATGTTTCTCTAAATTCTTTTATATAACCTTCATCATCATTGCTTGCCGTTGGGATAAACAGTACCCTAGGAAATTGTTTTCCAGTTAACTCTATAAGTCGTTGATTTATATGGAAATGATCTGTTTGTTCAAAGTAACCGCCACCAATTACAGCTAACTTCATAATGAAGCACCACCTAATAGATTTTTGTTATGTGTAGAATTTCGCTGTAAAAGAGTTTCATTCCTGCTGTAACAAAATATGAAAAGTAAAAAGCGTAAATGAATAAAGGAAATGTTTTTTGAGTAATTTCTATATTTGACATTTTATTTATTTCACACTACAATTCGTAGTGTGATGGGAGGTAGTATATGTTCACACAAAACTATAAGTTAAATGAGCAAGGATTAAACCATTTTTTTGGACCGCTCGAAGCGAAGATTATGGAGATTGTTTGGAACACTCCAGGTATTACAATTAAAGAAGTCCAACAAAATTTAAGTGAAGAATCTCCTGTAAATTTTAATACAGTAATGACTGTGATGAATCGGTTAGTAGAAAAAGGACACTTACAAAAACAAACAGTAAAAAGAAGCGGTGTATATCGTGCTGTACAAACGAAAGAGTCCTTTTTATCAAATCAAACAAAGAAAATGACACAAGAATTAATGGGGGAGTTTGGTGATCTCGTTGTGAATCACATGTTAGATGAACTAGACCAAGCTGATCCAGCTTTAATAAAGAAGTTAGAAGCAAAACTAAATCAATTGAAAAAAGAGGACTAGTATGATGAAGTGGCAAATACGAAAAATGGTATTGTTAGCATGCATCATTAGTATTCTCTTTTTCGGTATGTTAGTGTACTACGTTACATATCCATTTCTCTTTGAAAATAAAACACTTTTTTTATCACAGTTTTGTCTCTTTGAATTGCAAAAACACATGAGAGAATTATCGATCATTCGCATCATAATGGGTGGATTGTTGTTATTCACCTTATTGGTTGTATGTAAAAGAGTGTGGAAACAGTTTTTCTATAGCCGGAAATTACAGAGAAACTTGGTTGGGATTATTCGGAAAGAAAAACAACTGTATTTGCTACCATCTTTAGAAGTTACAGCGTTTACTATCGGGGTTATTCATCCGAAAATCGTTCTTTCAGAAGGTGTATTTCAATCTTTTTCAGAAGAAGAAATGGATGCGATTGTATTGCATGAAGAATATCATCAAAAGAATCGCGATCCTTTAAAATTGTTTCTCTTTACGGTGTTAGCAGAAGGGATGATGTATGTTCCAGTATTGAAAGGGATGTTACAGCGTTATCATATGTATCAGGAGTTATTGGCAGATAAATACGCGATGAATCAAATGAAATCATCTTTTGCGTTAGGTAGTGCATTATTAAAATTAATTAAAATAAAAACAGCATCTACGCCGTTTATAACAGCGTCGTTTGCGAAGACGGCAATCAATTTGCGCATTGAGCAAATTGTTAGTCCATCACCTATAAAGCTAAGCATACCGTTACATACAAATTCAGTTTACGTGACTATGGGGCTATTTCTTATTTCGTTTGTACTAATTATTGGAGAGTGCATATAGCCTCTTTTTTTAACATCTAACACTACCTCGTGTAGTGTTATGTAGGAGGAGGAAAATGAACGCAGCAGATTTAACGATATGGCTTGTGGTAGGAGCAGGGATACTTTCGTTTGTATCGCCATGTTCGTTTCCGCTATACCCATCTTATTTATCGTATATTACAGGTGTTTCCATTCAAGATCTAAAAGAAAACCGTGGTATGATGCAAAAGTCAGCACTGATGCACACGTTGTTTTTCATAATCGGTTTTTCCATTATTTTTTATGCACTAGGTTTATCTGTAAGTTGGATTGGTGTAACCTTTACCTCTAATCAAAGGCTGATTCAACAAATTGGTGGAATCTTTATTATCATCATGGGTTTATTTATGACAGGACTATTTCAACCGAAATGGCTTATGTCAGAAAAGAAAATTCATTATAAGGGTAGATCGACTGGATATATACGTTCTATTTTTGTTGGTATGACATATGCAGCTGGCTGGACACCATGCGTGGGTCCGATATTCTCTGCGGTGTTAATGCTTGGTGCGACAAATCCAGATGAGGCACTTCTTTATATTACAGCGTATACGCTTGGTTTTGCAGTTCCATTCTTTGTCATGGCATTTTGTATAGGGAAAGTAAAATGGATTGTGATATATGCGGGTGTCATGATGAAAATTGGCGGAGGGATGATGATTTTGACTGGTGTTTTACTTTATACGAATCAAATGACTAAAATAACTGCATTCTTCATCAGATTATTTGATGGATTTACAGGGTTTTAAAAAATAGGAGGGAAAATAGTGAAAAAATTAATTGCAATTATACTAGCTGGAGCGCTTATTTGGGCTGGAGTTAACTTTTATAATTCTAAGCAAGAAGAAAAAGAACGGAAAGCAAAACAAGCAGCACTGCAAGAGAAAGAAGTATTACCACAGCCAGGATTTAAAGCTCCAAAAATCACACTAAAAGGACTTGATGGAAAGCTTTATTCATTAAATGATGCAAAAGGAAAGCCGTATATTATCAACTTCTGGGCATCATGGTGTAAGCCATGTGAAATGGAAGCACCAGACTTAGTACGTCTTTATGAGAAATATAAAGGAGAAATCGAAATTTTTGCGGTGAATGCAACGATTGGAGATCCAGTGCAAGAAGCGGAGGCGTTTGCAGAGCGTTTTGGATTTAAGTTTCCAGTTTTGCTAGATATAGATGGAGTGGCAGGACTTGATTATAAAATTGTTTCACTGCCAACAACATTCTTTGTTGATAAAGATGGGATTATTGTAGATCAAGCGCGTGGAGTATTGCCTCCAGATCAATTAGAGCAGAAATTTAAACAATTAATTGAGAAGTAAAAGGGGATATCATAATGATGATGGAATGGATGGTGAGAGTACAGCCGATTTCCCCTGTATTAGGAGTTTTAATTGGATTGGTTTTGGTGAAATTGAAGTTAAAGAAACAATGTATCCCATATGAGGGAATTATGGATACGATAACAAATGGCTTCTTTATTATTATGTTAGTATGGAAATTTGCACCAGCACTTTTAAATCCGGAGTGGGCTGTTCATGCACCTTGGCAAGCATTATTGGCTGTTGGAGATATAAATCACATTATAATTGGCTGTTTCACTGCTAGCGGATATGCTATATGGAAAAGTAAAAAGGCTAATTTTTCACTTTGGATTTTACTAGATGTACTTCCTTTTGCAATCGGAAGCATTATTATTTTTTATTATCTATTCCATCAGCATGTTGGCATGAACACAACAATGCCGTGTGGAATGAAACTGTATGATTCGAAATTTTCCTATCATCCTATATATATGTATGAAATTATGATAGCAATCTGCATAATGGGATGGCTGTGGATAAAAAATGAGAGATTAGGAACTAGAAAATACATGAGTTATTTTCTAATTGTAGAAGGGATTGCGCATATATTCATTTCACTTATAATTGAGCAAGTTCCGTTATTATTTGGTCTGTCTCTGCAGCAGTTACTTATTTTTGTTGTGATTAGTATAGGTATTGTATTGCTCCCGAAAAAATAAAAAACGGCAATGTATGAACGACTGTTCGTACATTGCCGTTTTTAGTATTTTTATAGATTGTATGAATCGGTATCTTTAATTAATGTGGGGTGCCCCCATAAGTGTAAAGTGAGTATAAGGTTATTTAACTTACAATAAAATCCTTTAAAAAATAATAAAGTTGTTTAATTCTTATTGGACTACGGTGCAGGTTAGTTGAAAATGCTTTTTTTGCTTAGAACATATATACAAAATTCATGTTCATTTAAATGTAGAATGAAAAGCAATAATAACACAGCATAAATTGAGAAAATGTATATTCAAAGCAAATTATTAATAGCATTAACAAGAAATTTGGTGGTGCATTTTGTTATGTATAAAACTTTTATTATTTGTTTTAGGTATATCATAGCATTATAAGGTTCATGTAATATCGAAGTAAGGTTCATATATTTTAAACAAACATAAAACAACAATTTGGAGGGGTTTTTATATGATTAAAGGAGGGGCTGTATACTTACGTGTTGCTGTAACACAAAATTGAACTGCTTTAAAAAGTCGTACCTTTAATCGAAGAAAGTTTAACTGGTTATAAAAAAGATGTAGTGAAATAGAGCTTTTATTCCATTAAGAATAAAAGAATATTTATAAATCTTATTACTGGGATTAAAGGGGGGTAAAATGAGATTAGAGAGTGAGAGGATTTATTTAAGATTTCTTTGTGAGTTAGATGCACCCATTATATTGGAATTCACAATGGATGAAGAAATACGTTATATGACTGGAACCAAGCCTAATTTTTCATTGGAGCAAATTAAGACACATATAGATAATATAAATAATGATTCAAGTCGCTATGATTTCGCTATTTGTTTAAAAGGCACTGACGAAATGATTGGAGAGCTATCGATTCTTGATATCGATGAGGATAATCAAAGAGCAGGATTCAGAATATCGATGGCTTCCATTTCATTAACAGGAAAAGGATACGGGACTGAAGCGATTAAAATAGTTCAAAGTTTTGTTTTTGAACAACTCAAATTAAACCGTTTACAGTTAGAAGTGTTTAGTCATAATTTACGTGGAATTAGAGCGTATGAAAAGGTTGGGTTTGTAAAAGAAGGAACCTTACGCCAATCCTTATATTATAATGATGCGTACTCGGATGAAATTATAATGGCAATACTTAAAAGTGATTATAAAAATATGCAATTGTAATAGTCTTTTTGTGAATAAATGTATTTAAACTATTTATTAGGTGCTTTAGTCGAATAAGGATTAAACAACTTTATTATTGATTTTTGAGTGCAAACAGATTTAAATGGATAGAAATTAAACAACTTTAAAGAGCCTTACTACACACCAGTTATCAAGACCTAAATCCAAAAAACACTTAAAATATCAAGCTCCTAACATATTATATATGACTAATATGTTAGGAGCTTTTATTTTTGTTAATGAGTTTTGAAACTGAATTTGAATAGTATTTTTCTCTATTTGGGTAGGAATAAGTAAAGTCCCATAAACGGTCGTTTTTGGTACCCATGATTACAATAAAATTGGTTCAAAAACAAGTAGCCATTACCATGTTCTTGCGATCTACATCCATAAAGAGTCGCAAAGTAATACTTTATAAACCATTACTTTGCGGTTAGTGACAAGAACCCTGTCATCAGGCCATAGAAGCGGTCAGATTCTTTTCCTGCCCCATGCCAAGTGTATCGATACATAAGTTTTAGTTTGAAATAACATGCCAACAATGAAGAGGGAAGCTACAATAGATTTTACTTGAAGCCTGTGATATCATTTAACTTTATATAGAAAGAGGGCGTGAGCAATCGTGATTACAATTAAAGCGCCTAGACCCGATATTATAATTACGAAACAGAAAGATCCGGAACTAAGTAATATGTATGAGTTTACTGATTTTCACTTAATTCCTAGAGATAAAGATGGAATCTTTATGTTTTATAACAACAAGAATGAACTAATGTTTGTTGGTAAGGCAAGAAAGTTAAGACCAAGAATAAAAAAACATTTTGAAGATACTGTATCAGTAATCAAAGACCATAGAGGTGAAGTAATCAAAATTGATGTTTGTCTTGTAGAAAACGCGATGGAAAGAGAAATTTATGAAACATATATCGCTAATAAACAAAAGTCGAAATATAATGTAGACAAAGTGTTCTTTAAATAAGTAAAAGCTCATAAAAAGGACTAATAAAATGAGACAACTTTGCCTCGGCTTATTAGTCCTTTTTTACCGCTTGCAACGTTACGTTGCACAATGATACGGATATCATTTGAGAGAAAGAACAATTTGATACGATAAAGGATGGGAATAGATTGGATAATCATAGCCAAACACCGGCGTATATATATACGTATGCATTTCGCGAAGAGGAACGTTCTTTATGTTATATGGAGATGCGCTCACTTTTTGGAACGGAATCGCACTCTAATATATTGAAAAGCACAATCAAAATTGATCCGAGCCGAAGCCCGTTTATTAAAGAACGGATTGACGTAATGTATGAAGGAGATGAACTGCCAGATATTTTGAAGCAGGTCGAACAGATTGATTTGTCTGGATCCACGTTCAAAGTCATCTTCGTTAAAATTAATGATCTTGATAAATCGAAAAAAATAGAATACGGAGAACGCCGCCTTATTGAGCGAGATATCGGCATGCATATTGAAGGTGAAGCCGATGTGCATCATCCAGAGCGTGTATTTGGCATTGTAATCATTGGTGGACGTTGGTACTTCGGAACATATATGGAAAGCGAGGCTGTTTGGTTCCATCATGTGAAAAAACCACGCAGCTATTCTACGTCACTAAGCACACGTGTAGCGAGAGCTGTTGCGAATATCGCTGTGCCAAATCCTGATGGAGTCAAAGCGATCGATCCATGCTGTGGTATTGGAACGGTAGTGGTAGAAGCACTCTCTATGGGCATTGACATCGTTGGCCGTGATATTAACCCGCTTGTCGTAATCGGATCAAGAGAAAACATCGCGCATTTTGGTTTTGAAGGAGACGTAACGGTAGGACCTATCGAAGACATTCAGACAAACTACGATGTAGCAATTATCGATATGCCGTACAATCTATTTACGTGCGCAACACCAGAAGATCAATTCTCGATTTTAAAACATGCGCGCCGTATTGCAAAAAAAGTAGTAGTTGTAACAAGCGAAACAATGGATCACATGATCGAAGAAATTGGATTTGAAATTACAGACCGCTGTGTAACAAGAAAAGGAAACTTTTCTCGGCAAATTCTTGTTTGTGAATAGGGAAGTAAGGGAAGACCAATGGGTGCATTGGTCTTTTTTTTGTTTACTTTTCATTTTTAATGGCACAATTTCACTTTGAGGGTAAGGTAGAGTGGGATATGGACAAAAATAAGCACGGTGAAATGCGCTATTAGGGGTCACCATACATGCCCATCAAGCTAAGATTTTGAAGTACCCCCAAAACAAATATTTTATCTCACTTTTTTGTTTTATAGATTATTAATTTCTTTTATTGTTTTATTAAAAAAATGTTTTAGACTATAGAATAAAGTATTAGACTATTTCCGTAGTCTTTTCAGAATAAATTAGTTAAAAATAAAAGACTACATACTATACGCGAAAGAGTATGAAACAGAGGAATTATAGAAGGGGTTAACTGGTTTTGGAGGAGGACATAGCCCATAGCGGGAGGCGTATCCACAGATGTAAAGCATCGAGGACCTTGAAAATAAGAATAATCAACTATCTAGAAAACTATTAGACGATAAAATACAATATGAAATATAATAATGCCAATGCATCTCTTTTTTTAATGTGGGTACGCTTTCGAGCAGTAACTCTTTAGACTATTTTGGAGCATTGGCATACATAGAAAAAAGGCCCCTACAAAAAGGAGTCTTTTTTTATGTTTCTTGCTTATCATAAGAAAATAGTGTATAGGCTACACTGAACTAGACAAAAAAATTAAGGTCAAGTAGACTACAACTAATATATTTGAGGAGAATCTACTATGACGAAAAATAAAAGAGAAAGAAGAACCTTTACAGCGGAATTTAAGCACCAAATGGTTCAACTGTACCAAAATGGTAAACCAAGGAAAGACATCATTAGGGAATATGGATTAACACCATCATCATTGGATCGGTGGATCAATCAAAATCATACGTCTGGCTCGTTTAAAGAGAAAGATAATAAGACCGCTGAACAACTAGAATTGGAAGCGTTGAGAAAACAAAACCAACAACTTCTTATGGAAAATGATATTTTAAAGCAAGCAGCGCTGATACTAGGACGAAAGTAAAAGTAGTGAAGAATAACCTACATAAATACTCGATATCAGCAATGTGCAATGTCCTACAATTATCAAGAGCAACGTATTATCATGGAGCCAAACAAGCACAAGAGACAGTAGATGAATTGTCACCACTCGTGAAAGAAATCTTCCGAGAGAGCCGTCAGAACTACGGAACACGAAAGATAAAAGTAGAACTAAAAAAGTTAGGATATGTGATTTCACGTCACCGTATTGGACGAATCATGAAGAACCAAGGTTTAGTATCTAACTATACAATTGCACAATTTAAGCCGAAGAGAGTTAGCTGTAACGAAGAAAACATTTCAAACAAATTCAATCGTCAGTTCAACCAAAAAGAAGAGCTGGCTGTAGTCGTAAGTGATTTAACATACGTCCGTGTGAACAAAAAGTGGAATTACGTATGTTTATTAGTTGATCTCTTTAATCGAGAAATCATAGGACATAGCGTAGGCAAAAAGAAAGATGCCGAACTTGTTTCACAAGCTTTCGCAACGGTGAAAACAAACCTGAATCGGATTATCTTATTTCATACAGATCGAGGAAATGAGTTCAAAAACAAGCTGATTCATGACACGTTAGAGACCTTCAAAATCAAGCGGTCATTAAGTGCGAAAGGCTGTCCATACGATAATGCAGTAGCGGAAGCAACCTACAAAATCTTTAAAACAGAGTTCGCTCGTGATCGTCATTTCGCAAGTTTAGAAGAATTGACCTTAGAATTAAACGACTACGTAAACTGGTTTAACAATATTAGAATCCATGGAACACTGGGCTATTTGAGTCCTGTTCAGTACAGACAGGAACACCTTAAAAAAATTGTCTAGTTTCGTGTTGACATACCAATATAAAACTGCATGGTAAGATTGTAATTACGAAGGAGATATTTAAATTGCTACTCGTTATAGTCATATGTAAGGTTTAACTTAACTTCCTGTAGCTTTGAAATAAAGTCGTACTGTTTATAAAAAAGATGTACCGGTTTAAAGAAAGTTATACCGTTTGCAAAAAAAAGTGACAACGTTTTATTCCTTTTCGATTAAAGAATTCTAAGTGAGTTTTAATCAAACTCCCTCATTAAAG
>NZ_NVPR01000078.1 GCF_002551815.1 Bacillus sp. AFS098217 | reverse complement strand
TGCAAATTGAAAAACCTACATAAAAGCCCCTTTCTTTTAGGTGGGCGAGGGCATCCGGCCATGCAAAGAAGCGGTCAGGGCCTTTTCCTGCCACATGCGAAGTAAAAACAGAAAGAGCAGACGAGTGTAGATTACTTTTTATTCTGCATAGCAGGGATGTAGATGTCGAAAAATTAAAATGGATTTATATAGATAGCCAATCCAATTTAGAGAACATATATTATACTTAAAAAATGGATTATTGATGATACAAGCATGAATGAACGATTAATCCGCTCCCAATGGCGAGACCAAATAAAAATATGCTGATTATTGCATACTTTCATTTTGAATGCAACAATTTTACTTCTATGATCCCCTATTTATGTAGGTTCAAACATGTAATGATAGCCACCTTAAGAATTCTACTCATAATAATATTATGTAAACAAAACTTGTTGATTGTTTCGTATTAATTACTTAACATGAGGATCTTAATCTATTCTCCCTCTTTCTATTCATATATATTTCTACTACATTACAAATAAGTGCCAAAAGAAAAATAAATGACCCTATTAAAAATGTTTGATTGAAACTACGGATAACCGCATGCTTATATTTCCACTTCACTTGTTCATAAAATTCATTTCCCTCTTTTGATTCTATTATTACCCGTTCCTGCTTATCAATTGTTTGAATTGCTTGCAATAGTTTCTCTTTTTCTAAATCTGTTTGATTACTTTTTTGAACCATTGTTATGACTTGTTGATTTATTTTTTCTTTTTCATTCGATAATTGATGATTTAAAATAACGACTAATATCGCTACGCCTACAATGCTGCCTACTGTTCTTGAAATATTGGATACGCTTGATGCAATACCTGATTTTTCAATTGGCACACTTAATACTGCAGTTGTTGTAAAAGGAGCAAGCGTACATCCTGCACCGAAACCTACAATCATAAGCCGCCAAACATAATCCCAAGTCGAAAAGTTTAACTCCATATGCCCGAATAAATACGAAGCAATTAAAAATGCAATAATACCTACACTGCCAATGACACTACTTCCACGTTTTGCAGCGATTGGTGTCATAATTGCCGTAACTATCATTGATACAATCGCTAGTGTACTAATAATCATTCCCGCCTTAAGTTCACTCATTCCTTCTACTTGAACTAAATAAAATGCAAAAATAAATAAAAAGTTCATCAACCCCATGCCCACAAAAAATAACGCAAGGTTTGAAAACGAAAACTCCTTATATGAAAATAAATATAGGGGTAACACTGGATTTTTACTTTTCTTTTCAATAAAGATAAACAATATAAAACTTATAATAGAAATACTAAAGAGAAGACTTATGCTTAGCGGACTTAAAGTCGCTTTATTTACTTGTATCAAAGCGTATACAAGTAAAAATAATGCACATGATGAAGTAACCATACCTGCCCAATCTACTTTAGGGCTTGCGGTATGATCATAAGATTCTTTAATAAAAAGAAAGACGAAGATTAAGGAAAGACTACCAACTGGTACATTGATGAAAAATACCCAGTTCCAACTTAATTTATCTGTTAAAACCCCTCCAAGTGATGGACCAATCGCTGCAGCTAACCCGCCAAAAGCACCCATAACTCCACCTATCATACCCTGTTTTTCTTTCGGTACAAGTTCAAGTCCAAGCGGCATCGCAACAGGTACAATTATGGCTGCTGAAATTCCTTGCAACACACGAAAGATTACTAACATATAAAAAGATGATGCTATTCCGCACATGAATGAGCTAATAGAAAATCCTATTAAACCAATAACATACAGCTTCTTGCGGCCAAATTGATCCGCAAGACGAGCTGCTATTAATAAACAGGTCACAAAAGCAACATTATATCCATTTGCAATCCAAGAAATCGTATCAATTGAAGTATGAAATGTCTTTGTCATTTCTGGTAATGCAATATTTACAATATTTGAGTCTAAAATTGCCATGAAAAACCCTGTAACTAATGCAATTAACGCAAATATCTTCCCCATATTTTCCATCTCCTCTCTTTTAATTTTTGCTAAATGAAATCCCATTCATAAATAGATTTACACACACTTCTATATACTCTTCTAATTGAATATCCTCTTCCGTTATACTGACATTCATAATATATAAGAATAATTGTCCATAAAACATATTCGCGATTAAACGATAGTTACATGGAATAATGTGCCCCTTCTCTCCAAGTTGCTGTAAATATGTTTCTAAATGGTCAACTAAATGTGAATTTAATTCATGAAGTAATCGTCTCATTTCACTATTTTGTCGAGATTCTAATAATGCTGCCCAAATATAATTTAACTTCGGTAAGTTTACCTGGATATATGTTTCTGCAATTTTTGTAAGGTCCTTATTTAAATCGCCTGTAAACTGATCTTCAATTTCCTCTAACAATGCAACTGGTGTCGTTCGCAAAATAATACTTTCTCGAAATAAATTTTCCTTATTTTTGAAATTACGAAAAATAGTTAACTCGCTTACCCCCGCTTTTTCCGCAACTTCACGAATTGTCGTTGCCGTATACCCCTTTTCACCAAATAATAAAGTCGCTGCCTCCATAACTTTTTCTCTCGCTGTTGGCTTTCCCATTCTAATTCCTCCATCCGATATGTAAGTAAGTGATTACTAACATATTATCATAAACAAAAATGAAAGTAACTAATTACTTTCATTTTTGTTTGATATATCCTGCTATATTAATAAATATTGAACTTTTCATTCACTTTTGAATAGCTACTTTGCGCTATTTATTTCACCATTGAAAATAATACTTTTTCTAACTCTTTTTTTGGTAACTTGCTATCAGTGACAAAGATTCGATACTCATTTCTACCATTTTTTGCTGGCACAATTATTCTCATACCAATTATATCTCCAAGTTTATTTTCTCCTAATGTTACCCTACACCCATCGATCGTATAGTTTGATAATCGATTAAAAGGTCGTTCGTCAAAATCATCTAAATTTTGTTCATACGGTACCTTTTTTATTTCAAAGATTTCAGACTGTTTGATTTGCAATACATCTTCAAAACTACCACTTTTTGAACTCAATTCGCCTTTCACATAAGTCAGCGTAATGAGTGGCTGTGGTTTCCCAGTCGTAATTTCCGCTCTTGCCTCTTCTTCATATAATCTATAATTTTCAGGTAAGTAGTCCGGATGTTTTATAGGGAAATTAACTAGCTCCTGTGCTTCTTTTATCGTATATTTGAATTTCCCATATATTTTTTCTTCGTAAGGTCGTAACTCTTCATTTACTTCATCATATCTTTTCAATTCTTCTTTACTAAGCCGAGCTGTACTTCGACTTTTTCTTTCTCCATCAACTACAATTGCCTTTTTATTTAATGCTTGTGATTCTTTCCACAGCTTAGAAAATTTTTCAAACTCTTCTTTTGTGAACAGCTGATTTGCTATTTCAAATATTTCGTTGAATTCTTTGTATTCTTCTTCAACTGCACCAAATTGTTCCTTTGCCTCTTCTGGAGTGCCAATAACTTTACTAACCAAGGTAGGTCCTGCAAAAGTCCCTGTCGGTATAAGAATTGCAGCGGCTATTAATCCGACTAACAGCTTTTTCTTCATCGATCGTCTCCGCTTTTTCTTTTCTTGGTGATATGTATTAAAAGAGGTTTTCACCATTTTTTGAAGATTACTAGGTGGTTCCATCGCTTCCGCTTTCATTTGCAATTCATCTTTTAACCGCTTTTCAAAATCCATTCGCTTCGCCCCCCTGTATAGCTGGAACATTCTCCATTTCTGACCGTAAACGCTTCAATGCTGTATGTAATCGAGACTTTACTGTACCAATAGGTATACGAAGAAGCGCTGCAATTTCATCCAAACTGTATTCATGGAAATAGCGCATAATAACGACTTCCCTATGCTTATATGATAACTTTTGTACGAGCTCTACTAACTCACTACGCGTTTCTTTATGTAAAATATCTTCATCCACTATGTAAGACTGATCTTGTTCGTACATTTTCTTTTTTTCAAAAATACGAAAGCGTCGCCATGATTTACGCCGCCAATCTTGTACTTGTCGAACAATTAATCCATGTAGCCAAAAACGAAAAGACCGATTCATATCATAGTTTGCTACCGATTTCCACATTTGGATATATACCTCATTCACAATATCCTCTACATCATGCTTATCTCCTACTAAAAAAACAACCGTCCTATAAACATCTTTACATGTGAATTTATAAATAACTTGGAAGGCTTGTTCATCTCCAGAAGTCATTCTCTGAAGCCATTCCTTTAATTCTATTTCCTCCAATTTTTCTTCCCCTCTCATGTTCTAAACAATCTTTCACACTATATTCGCTCGTTTCTCACAAAAGGTTCATTTTATACTAAAATTTATTTATTACAATAACACAAAATCATTTTTTGTATCGTCTCAACTAATCAGTCGTTTTCAAACAATAACTGGTCAAAAGATGAACGAATATTCTCGTGCGAGTATGGTTTATATTATGACCAATAATGAAGTAACGAATCAAATCATTGCCTTTTACAAGGACATGAATGGACTACTCACCTTTGTAGGTTCCTATCCAACTTATGGCAGAGGTACTGGTACAAGAGAAGTCTCAACTGCAACTGCAAACGATGGCATCGATCCCCTTGCGTCACAAGGTTCCTTAACTTTGTCCCGTGATGGCCGTTTCCTACTTGCAGTTAACGCAGGCAGCAATAGTGTCAGTAGTTTCATGATAACCGACAGCGGAGCACCTGTTCTCGTGGATATGAAGCCATCAGGAGGTGCCCAGCCCAATAGCGTAGATGTATTTGGTAATCTACTCTATGTTTCCAATGTAGGCAATGCCGCTAACAATTTTGCATCCAATATCACTGGTTTTCGCATAGATGATAACGGACGCCTTACTCCTATTCCCGGATCAACCCATTCTCTCAGTACTTTCAATGCTCAGCCGGCGCAGGTTCTCTTCACTCCAGATGGTAGTAAAATCGTTGTATCCGAGCTTACTTCAAACCATCTCAGTGTATTTCATGTGAATAAAAATGGTACGGTTACAGGTCCAATTATTAACGATTCAAGTGGTAAGGGACCGTTCGGCTCTTGTTTTCTATCCTCAGGACTACTTTTGAATCCTTTTCTAGTACGCTGTCATCATATTCAATGAGCGACAACGGGATTCTTAATGTTATCATTGGCTCTGTACTGAACGGCCAGAAGACCACTTGCTGGGTTGTAACAACGAGGAATGAAAGATTTGCTTATACCACCAACACCTTAAGTGGCACAATCACCACATATCGTATAGATTCAAGTGGAGCACTATCGGTTGCCGGGCATATTACCAGTACACCAGCAGGTACATCTACAGGTCTGCCGATAGATGCTGGTGTGAGTAAAGATGGCCGCTATTTTTACACATTGAACGGGAATCAAGGTACAGTCTCAGTATTTCATATCCAAGATGATGGTAGTCTTATTAGATTGCAGGTTGCTGCTTGGACTAAATTTCCTTATTTTGGATCGCAAAGTTTAGCTGTTCTTTGATTCTATTGGGTTTACTATATTTAATGGAATAGAAAATATAGGATGATTTTTTGGTATGAATACAATCTAGTTAGCTTTTCATTTTCCTCTTAAAGCCCAAAACAGCAATTACGAAGATAATAATCGTATAACCCACTACCCATAATAAAGGTACAACAAGATCACCGTATTCACCAGATAAAGCAAATCGTGTAGCATCAACCGCATGGGCAAATGGTAATGCATAAGCGATTGTTTTAAACGCACCACCAATCATATCTAACTTAAACCAAGTGCCACTTAACCATGCTGTAAGGTTGACAAAGATTGCAAAAATCCCGCCAACTTGCTTGTCTGTAAAGTACGTGCCAAGCAGTAGACCAAATCCAATATAAAGCATCGCAATGATAATGAGCAGAATTACGACACCTAGTACATTCGCATTAAAAGATAAACCTAAGAAAAATGCTGAAATAAAGCAAATAACAATTTGAAGAATTGCAACCGGTAATAGTGGAAGAGCATATCCAATCATATAATCAGACGCAGACATAGGTGAAGCGAAAATCCGCATTAAAAACGAACTGCTTTTATCCTTACCAATCAGCGTTCCTGAAAATAACGTAATGAAAGAAAAACTGAAAACGATCACGCCTGGCGTTAAGCTTTCTATACTATAAAGGTCAAACGGCATATTTTTCTGCATGATTGAAAAAAGACACATGATAATAATCGGAAGCACAATCCCAAAAAGAAGCGTCAGAGGATCACGTAAAACCTCCTTACGATTACGTGAAGCAAATGCTAAATATCTCATAATCAGACCCCCTCTTCAGTTAGCATAAGGAAAATATCTTCTAAAGAAGATTGTCCCGTCTTTTCTTTTAATTCATCAATTGTTCCAAGTGCATGCAATTTACCCCCGTGCATAATGCCGACGCGATCAGCAAGTGCTTCTACTTCTTCTAGATAATGCGTCGTTAAAATAATCGTGATTTTACCCTTTAATTCAAGTAAAACCTTCCATAGATCACGCCTAGCACGAACATCAAGTCCTAGTGTTGGCTCATCTAAAAAAATGATTTTTGGGTTTGAAATGAGTGCCATTGCAATACTTAGTCGACGCTGCAACCCGCCTAATAATGTTTTTGCTTTATTTTTTGCTCTCTCCGAAAGTCCAAACCTTGTCATCATTTCCGTTGCTTTTTGTTCAGTCTCTTGTTTATTGCTGCCGTAGATACTCGCAATGAATTCTAAATTTTCCTGCACAGAAAGATTCGGGGCTACCGCAGTTTCTTGTGGTGAAATGTTTATTTTTTGTTTTACTGCCGTAGGTTTTTTGACAATACTATCTCCTAACATTATTGCATCGCCACTTGTAGGTACAAGCAAACAACTAAGCATTTTAATCGTTGTTGTTTTCCCAGCAGCATTTTGCCCTAAAAGTGCAAAAAATTCTCCTCTTTCAATTGTCATTGAAAGATTGTCGACACCTGTGTGCCCTTTAAATTTTTTCGTTAGATTTTTTATAGCAATGTTCATTTATTCATCACCTCTTCCTTCTAATTTTTTTGATTGAATCGCAGCATTAATTTGTTTAATATCATTCTTTGAAATCATGTATTGAATAGCCCATGTGACAACATATGTACCTAAAAAACTAATAAAAAAAATCAGTGTGCTTATGAACGTTTTTGGCATCCAAAGTATCATCACAATTGGCCCCCATACTAGTGCTGTTATGCAAAAATGAACGATGTACTGTTTCAGTAGACTCCACTTCACTATGTCAAAAATAAGAGCACTTGTAGCAAATGTAACGCCAATAATCCCTGTTAACATTATTTGCACGGTGACAGCGGTCACCTCGCTAACAAAGAAAGAGCGAAAATGATCTACAACTGGCATATATTCTCCTTGGCCTAATTTAAGCGAAATAAGGATTTGTACAATTTGTCCAATAATCACGCCGATGACAAAACCACCAACAACTCGACTAAATAAATTTTTCACGCTGCTTTCACCTCATATCCCAAACAGTTTCTTAATTTTTGAAACATAGCGTCGAGAAGCATATGTTTTGATATTCCCTGTTAATGACACGCCAATTGTTCCTGTCATACTAATATCCATATTCGTAATCATTTTGATGTTAACAATCTCTGAATTGGAAATACGAACGAAAAATTGACTATTTAGTTTCTCTTCCAGTTCATATAACCTGGAGCGAACGGTATAGATACCAGCAGCAGTTTGGAGAAATACCTTCTGTTTCTCTGTATAAATCCTGACGATATCTTTACATTCAACAATTTCAACACCTCTTTCTGAAAATACAGCTAATGAATCCATATGTGTTTCCGAAAGTCGCTTCATAATATCTGATATCTCATCTGTCATTTTATCCGTTAGAATAATAATTTTCGGTTCTTTATAAGATGGATCAATCGACACTTCAAATTTCACTTCACCACATCCCTTTCACTCGCTCTAAATATAAAAGCTATTTAAGTTACTGTAAATAAAATTTCGATAATCGGTCGTTTTCACACAATAACTGGTCAAAAGACGAATATAATAATTTTTTAGATGCTCCATGAACGCATTTTATCTTTACAATAAAAAGGCACACGAAGACAAGTCTTCTGTGTGCTAATTCAACATATGTAATTATAAATAAAAATGATTTTTATTTATTTTTCTATACAGATAAAATCTAGCAAAACAATTTATCTTCCAACCTCCAGCTAAACCACCGTGCATGTCCATCTGTTTCACCAACAGTTTCACGATATTCTTTTCCGCTAATAAAATAATCAAGATGAAGGTCCCTATCCCACATATTGTTATATAGATGAAATACATCTCGTCTTGCACCAATTTCTTTAATCTGATCCACTAGTTTATGCTTTACATTCTCTGGTATTTGATTTGCTACATGTGTATGGAAAACACAAATTACCGCATCCTCTGGAAGTTGCTCTGCAATTTCTGAAAGAAGAGACACTCCATCCCCTTCTATTAACCTCACAGATTGTTCTTTTAAACAAGCTGCTGCATTGTCAAACATTTCAAGTCTTTCTTTGTGCTCAGGCCAAATAAGCGAACGTAACCATACATAATCTTCCTCATTCTTTAAATCATTTATATGTAAATCCAGTCCAATCCTTTCTACGACAGGTGGACTCTGTTGTGAGAAAAATGGCTGATTCTCTCCTTTGATTTCTGATTTCAAATGAACGTTTGAATGTATATTTCCATATACCTCTCCTGTTCCATACGAATAGCTATATTGATCCCAAAACAGTTGTAATCCCGCACTCGTCCCAATCTCAATTAAAGCCAAAGGTTTCTGAACTTTATTAAAGATATAACAAAAACTCGGATATAAATAAGCGCATCGCCTTACTTCATTTGTTTGTACTAATTTGTTTTTTAAGATAGAGATAATTTCTTCTCTATGAAGCTGACAAAAGTCTTTAAACTGCTGGAAAGCTTGCTCCAAATTCTTTTCAGGGTTTACAACAAGACTTCCATAATATTTTTTTAAAACATGATCATTCCCTTTTAATAATAAATAGTGAACAGCACCAAATAATAAGTTAGGAGTTGGCTGACCAAGTTGTGCGTGTGACGCTAATGCAAGGATTTCCTCATCTTCTGAAATTTTCAATGATAAATACTCGTATAAATCGCTTGATCCTTTGCATTCTTTTACGGAAAAATTTCTGAATAAGTTTGAGATTTGTTCTTGTGTAAGCAAATATATCCCACCTTTTATAAATTTAATATTCAGAATTATATTATCATAAATACAATAATTAGGATATTTTTGCTCATTTTGTGAAAAGGGGTACTAAGTTGAATAAAAAAGTTTTAATAGAATAGCATAATAAAAACGTCCGATAAAATACCGGACGTTTTTCATTTCATCATTAGAAATTATATTTATCAATATTATCCTTCGTAAACACAACTCGTTCTGGCAATACGATAATTCCATTTCCATCTGCTTCGTAGTCATAGCCTTGAATAGAATTCGGTTCCACTTTCACTTTCCCAATCTTCGGAACTTCGAAACTATCACCAACTTTTAATTTCTTTCCTTTTACCACAATTTCATTTGCAACATAAGTTGCAAGCGCACCTTGTTGTTTTACATCCCATAGTCCAAATTGTTGAACAGTTCCACGTTTCACGTAATCACGCATTACGTTTGGTGTTGAAAATCCTGTAACTACTATCTTTTTATCCATTTTTAAATTTTCCGCTGCTTGTGCCATTGCTGGAAGTGCTGTCGCATCTGGACAAATCACTGCGTTAATATCTGGATACGTTTTCAAAATACTCTCTCCAACTGATAATGATTTTTGCGCATTATTTTCACCATACTGCGTCGTTACAATTTCCCAATTCGGATATTTTTCCTTTATAATCTCTTTTGCTTTCGTTACCCATTGGTTTTGATCTGTTACAGTTGGGCTTGAATAAAAGAATGCTACCTTCCCCTTATCTCCAATTTGTGATGATGTCATTTGAATTAATAAATTCGCAAGTTGTTCTGGTGTTCCTTGACTTATATAAAATGAACGGTCTTTCGGATTCACATCAGAATCCCACGTTAAAACGGTCATCCCTTTTTTCTTCGCTCGCTGTAATGATTGTGAAAGTCCATCAACCGATGTAGATGAGACCATTAATGCATCATAGTTTTGATTAATAAAATTATTTATATACTTCACTTGGCCTGATACACTCGCCTCTGACGGTCCATCATATTTCACTTTCACACCTAACTTATCTCCCATTTCTTTTGCACCTTCACCCCCTGATGTAAAGAAACCAACTCCTGTTAATTTGGGAATGAATGCGAATTTCACATCATCTGCTTTTTTCTTATCTGCTGTTTGGCTAGAACATGCAATTAAACCGATAATACAAACGCATATAATAATAAAAATCCCTAGTTTTCTTTTCATGACATTTCCCCCTTATGCAAATTCCTTCTTTTCCACATAGTGAGTTGCTGTAATTTGAAATGCCTAATAATAACAGAGAGGATAAGTATAATACCAATAACTACATTTGACTGTTCATTCGTTAAACCTGTCATTTGTAAACCGTACTGCATCATGCCAATAAATATACTTGCTAGTACTGTTCCGAAAATACTTCCTTTCCCACCAGTGATAAGTGTGCCACCTAATACAACTGCCGTAATAACTGGTAAAATTGCTTCACTTCCAATATCGGCACGCGCTGAACCGATATACGCGGTTAAAAAAGCTCCCCCTAATCCACCTCCTAACCCGGACAGAACATAGGCAATAATAACTACCCTTTTCGTTCGGATACCTGAATATTTAGCTGTGTTTTCATTTGCACCTATTAATTTGGCATGACGGCCATATATTGTTCGATGAAATAATATTGCAAATACTGCCGTTAAAAATAAAAGTAGCCATAATAAATTAGGAATTCCTATAAAACTACCGTTTGCCAGTTGTACATAAGGATTTGGTAATCCACTTATCCCTTCATACCCAGCTGCATTTGAACCTCCTGAAACTACAAGAGCAATCCCCGAGTATAAAAACATCGTTCCGAGTGTAACAACAAGAGGTTCCACACCTGTCATTTTAATAATGACGCCATTCAATCCCCCTGCTAAACAACTTACAAATAGAGCAATGATGACAGCTAAAACAATTGAAATACCGTTCATCCAGAGCACACCGATTAGAATTGAAGTAAGCCCCATAATAGATCCTACAGATACATCGATTCCACCTGTTACGATTACAAAAGTCATCGGAATTGCTGCAATGGTAATGAAAATGAAATCATTCATACTGAAAAGTAAATTACTAATATTAAAGAAATCACTGTTTAACAAACCAAAGAGAATAAACTCTATGATAAGTAATACAATAAGAGCTCCTTCCCATCTTAAAAGTCCACGTGCATACTTCATAGGTTCATTCTCCTCCCTTCTAAATGCCGCATTTCCTTCCATTTTTTTAATATGCTATCCAATATGATAATAAGCAAAAGTAAAAATCCTGATATGGCGCTATTCCAAAAAGCTGGTATTTTTAAAAAGACTAATGAACTACTTATAACCTCTAAAAAAATTGCTCCTAGTGCTGCGCCGAATATAGAACCTGTTCCACCTTTTAGATGTATTCCACCTAAAACAGCAGCAGCAATTACTTGCAGCTCTATTCCTGTGCCAGTTTGATTTGGAACAAATCCAATATTCATCACAAATAGGCATCCTGCAACCCCTGCACTTATTCCTGAAATAATAAATGCATATATTTTCACCTTGTCTACCGATATTCCAATAAGACGCGCTCCGTCTTCATTATCTCCGGCAGCATAAAAATATCTTCCAAAAGGTGCTTTCGTTAAAAAAATATATAATAATAGTAAAATGCCAAAAACAATCCATACTGTAATTGGAAACCCTAGTATCGTAACAGCAGATATCCGCTTATAATTATTAGGAATATCTTCAATCCATTTTCCTCCTGTATATATCAACATTGTTCCTCTAATAATTCCTAACATTCCTAGCGTCATAATAATTGCTGGTACACGAAACTTCGTAACCCCAATTCCATTTATCATTCCAATGACAGCTCCAAACAAGATTGCAACAATGATTGAAATTAAAATACTATTACCATTTGTCAAAAACATCCCACAAATCGCTGCGCTTAATCCCATAATAGAACCGACTGAAACATCAATATTTTTAGTAAATAATACAAATGATTGCCCAATAGCTAGTATGATTAAAATAAGACTTGATTTCATAATTAAAGAAAGCGAATTAAACTGAACAAAACTAGGATTAATCATTCCTACAAGGGCTATATAAATAAGTAATAAAATGATAATGGACGTTTCATGCGTTTTAAATATGTTAGAAAAGCGTTTCATTC
The DNA here is from genome assembly GCF_002551815.1 of Bacillus sp. AFS098217. GTDB lineage: Bacteria > Bacillota > Bacilli > Bacillales > Bacillaceae_G > Bacillus_A. The sequence continues at coordinate 31,031 of NZ_NVPR01000078.1, read as the reverse complement.
CGTTACACCTTCCCTTCCTCCATATGCGAGGCGTGTAACTTCATCTATGCAAACTGCTCCTTCTTCTAAATGGGACACAAGTTTCCCATTCCTCATCACATATACGCGATTTGCTAATTGAACAATTTCTTCTACATCTGAAGAAATTAATAAAATTGCAAGCCCTGACTGTTTTAAATTTTGAATTACCTCATATACTTCTAGTCTTGCTTTCGCATCAATTCCACGTGTCGGTTCATCAAAAATCATTAATTTAGGTTCACAAGCAAGATACTTGGCTAATACAACTTTTTGTTGGTTTCCACCTGATAAAGATGTCATTTTTTCATCTATATTAGGAACAACTATTCGGAACTTTTGAATATACGTCTCCGTTAAAGCGCTTTCTTTTTTAGGATTTAAGAAAAAGTTACTTATTCGCTGCAAAGAAGCTGACGTTATATTCTCTTTAACTGACGCAATTGGAAAAATCCCATTTCCAGCTCGGTCTTCAGGAACATATACAATTCCTGCATCTAATCTTCTTTTCGTAGACCAGCCTGTAACCGGACTCCCTTTCAATAAAATACTTCCAGCCTTTGCTGGTCTTAATCCGTAGATTACTTCTGCTAATTCCGTTCTACCTGATCCAACAACACCAGCAATTCCTACAACCTCCCCAGCATTTACCGTTAGTGATATATCCTGAAATGCATAACTCGATAAATTTGTTACCTCTAATATTTGTTTAAAATATTTCATAGTGTTTTGAGGTACCTCTTTCTTCTCTTCATGTTTATAGTTTTTTGGCAGTAATCCCTCCATTAACATGTCATATGTATAATCTGATACATGCCCTTGGCTTACTATCATTCCATCTTGTAAAATAGCTATTTTATTCGCAATTTCAAAGATTTCTGGAAAACGATGCGTAATATAAATCATTCCGATTCCCTTTTTCTTCAAGCTTTTCATCAGCACAAAAAGACTCTTTATTTCGTGAGTTGTTAATGTCGATGTTGGCTCATCTAAAATAAGAATCTCAGCTTCTCTTATTAATCCTCTTAATATTTCTACTAATTGTTGCTGCGCAATTGATAATGAATCCCCAAGTTCATTCAATCTTATGCTCCACCCTAAACTCTTTATTAACTTTTTTACCTTTGTACGAAGCTCTTTCTTTCCAGCTTTTATCCCGATACATATATTTTCTTCGATTGTCATATGAGGAAAAATTAACGGTTCTTGTGGAATTAAATAAATACCATTACAATGCGCTTCTGCTGGATTCGAAAATCTTTGTAATACTCCCTTTACATACATTTCCCCAGTATCATAAGAGTATAAACCTGTTAATATCTTCATCAATGTTGATTTTCCAACACCATTTCCGCCTACTAAAGCATATACATCTCCACGTTCTAATTCCAAAGTAACCCCATTTAACACAAGTTGATCTGAAAAAGATTTACTTACCTGTTTCACTTTTAATAAGGGTACATTCTCCACATCTTGTCACCTGCCTTTATACAGAACAATTTTTGAGAAAATGATTTTTTGTTCTACTTGTTTTGTAGCATTGTATATCCCTTTTTTCATATCTAGAACACATTTTTCTTGAACATTTTTACTACCTCTATCGGTATAAACAAAAAAACCAACACATATGTTTAAGCATCGGTCAATTGTTGAAAGGGATGAAGAGGATGTCACAGCTAAACTTTGAAGAAAACTTGTTAACAAAAGTCGCTTGGTATTACTATAAAGATCATTTAACGCAGCAGGAAATTGCTTCATTGCTTCACATCTCAAGAAATAAAGTCGTTCGGTTATTAGATAAAGCACGCGCTGAAGGCATCGTTACATTTCATGTAAAAGGTACCGGTTTACATTGCCTAAGTATCGAGCGTGAACTTATTAAAAGATTTCACTTGCAAGATTCTTTTGTTATTCCTACCCCGATGGAAAATCATCCTAGTTCTTTAGGGAAAGCTGCTGCGCAATATGTAGAAACGCATTTACAGCACGGAGATTTACTTGGCATTGGTTGGGGAGAAACAATATCAAAAATGCTAGAAAACATCCATTTCGAATCATCAATGCAACTTTCTATTGTTACCCTTACAGGTGGCGTAAATCACTATCTTCCTAGAAAACAAAATTATTTAAATCACATGCAAGGAGAACTTCATCTCATTCCTACTCCATTTTTAGCATCTTCAACCGAAATGGCACAAAGCATTCTTTCAGAACCAACAGTCAAAGATATGCTACATGTCGCTTCGCTTGCCAATACAGCAGTCGTTGGTATTGGGGGCCTGTCTCAAGATGCAACGATTATAAAAGAAGATAAATTAACGCTTCGTGAAATGGCCTATATACGGAGTCAAAATGGTGTCGGAGATATTCTTGGACAATTTTACAATACACATGGAGAATTACTAGAACTTCCGCATCACGATCGCCTAATTGGTACACCACTTTCTATTCTTCGAACGATGAAACATGTAGTCGGTGTAGCTGGCGGTGAAGAAAAATTAGATGCAATTTACGGAGCTTTAAAAGGTGAATTCCTTCATACATTAATTACCGATGAAGAAACAGCCCTCTCTCTATTAAGAAAGGAAGGTGAATCATAATGTCTTCTCTATTAGCTTATGACGCTGGAACTGGCAGTATAAGGGCCGTCCTTTTTGATTTAGAAGGAAATCAGCTTGCTGTAAGTCAAAAAGAGTGGATTCATGAACCAGACTCTCGTTATCCTGGTTCTATGAATTTTGATGTGGTAGAGAACTGGAAACTCGTTCAAGAATGCACAAAAGATGCACTTCAAAAAATCAATATGAATCCTTCCTCTATTAAAGCCATTAGTGCCACAAGTATGCGGGAAGGTTTTGTTTTATACGATAAAGACGGTCATGAGATATGGGCATGTGCTAATGTTGATGGTCGTGCTTCTCATGAAGTAAATGAATTAAAACAAATTCGCGCTCATCTTGAAGAAGATTTATATGCCAAATCAGGGCAAACTTTCGCACTAGGCGCCTTACCTAGGCTATTATGGATTCAAAAACATCAACCTGATATATACAAAAACATTCATTCCTTTACAATGTTAAACGATTGGATTCTCTATAAGTTATGTAAAGTGTTACAAATAGATCCGTCAAACGGCTCTACGTCTGGTATATTTCATTTACAAAATAGAACTTGGGATAATTCGATTGCTGAACAATGCGGCCTAACTTTAACATTTGCTCCAAAAGTAAATGAAGCAGGGACAGTTATTGGTCATGTAACAAAACAAAGTGCAGAGCTCACAGGCTTACAAGTAGGAACGCCAGTTGTTGCTGGCGGTGGTGATGCTCAAATGGCTTCGCTCGGATCAGGAGTCGTAAATCCTGAACAAACATTTATTTGCGGGGGAAGCTTTTGGCAACAAGAGATAAATATAACGATTCCGCAAACTGATCCAAATGCTCGTATTCGTGTCAATTGCCACGTCATCCCTACACTTTGGCAATATGAAACAATTGCTTTTTTTCCTGGTCTCGTTATGAGATGGTTTCGCGACGCCTTTTGTCAGGAAGAAAAACAGCTTGCAGATGAACTTGGTGTGGATGCTTACGAATTACTAGAGGAACAAGCAAAACAAGTACCTGCAGGATCTTACGGTATTATTCCTGTCTTTTCAAATGTAATGAATTATATTTCTTGGCGCCATGCCGCACCTTCTTTCATCAACTTAAGCTTAGACGCTGATAAATGTGGAAAGAAAGAATTATTCCGCGCCCTCGAAGAAAATGCTGCATTTGTAACACTCGGAAATTTAAAGCTAATAGAATCATTAACAGGAAAGTTTCCTTCTGAAGTGATATTTGCAGGTGGTGCTGCAAAAGGTAAACTATGGTCACAAATTGTTGCGGATGTTCTCGGGATTCCTGTCAAAGTACCAGTTGTAAAAGAAGCGGCCGCTTTAGGAACAGCAATTGCGGCTGGAGTTGGCGCTGGAATATATGACTCTATGGAAACAATCTCTCAGAAATTTGTAAAATGGGAAAACACCTATGAGCCGAATACTGAACATCACAAACTATATCAACAATTCTATCAAATATGGAAAGCGGTTTATGAAAAACAACTCCCCCTAGCAGATGAAGGATTCACATCACATATGTGGATTGCACCAGGTGCACTGTAACATATTACACAAAGGAGTGAACAATATGCTTAAAGTAAATGAAGATGATTTCTCCTATCGCTTTGGTAACCATGGTCCCAAATATTTAGTGAAAGGGCCTAACATTGACCTTGGCATTGTAGTCATTCAGCCTGGAAAAGAATTTCAAAATCATTATCATACAACATGCGAAGAAATTTTTTATGCCCTAGAAGGTGAAATTGATTTCTATATTGATAATGAAAGAGTCCCTGTAAAACAAGGTGACGTCTTACAAGTTCGTCCTCATGAATCTCACTATCTTATTAACCACTCAGATCAAATCTTTAAAGCTATCTTTATTAAGTCACCTCATTTACAAGAAAAAGATACTGTACACACAGAAAATCCAAATTTAACAAAGGAGTGATTTACAATGACTTGGGGATTTCAAAATCGATTACATACAATATTGCCTGATGGAAAAGCCGTTATGTTAGCGATTGATCACGGGTACTTCCTAGGACCAATTCACGGATTAGAACAACCATTGGAAACAGTGAAAAATTTACTTCCCTATACAGACTCCCTCTTTTTAACGCGTGGCGTTCTCAATTCCTGCATTCCTGAAGATTGCAAAACACCAATGGTTTTACGTGTTTCTGGCGGTCCAACTGTAGTTGGTAAAGATTTAGCAAATGAAACTATTGTTACACCGATTAAAGAAGCACTGCGGCAAAATGTAGTAGGAGTTGGGGTCTCTGTTTTTGTTGGATCAGATTATGAAACTCAAACTGTTACAAATCTCGCTAACGTCGTCTCTGAAGCACATGATTACGGCTTACCCGTTCTCGGTATTACAGCCGTAGCAAAGGAACTTCAAAAACGAGAGGCACGATTTTTAGCACTTGCATCACGCGTATGTGTTGAAATGGGTGCTGATATTATTAAAACGTATTACTGCGAAGGATTTGAAAAAATTACGAGCACATGCCCTGCTCCAGTCGTCATTGCAGGTGGCCCAAAATTAGATTCGATTGAAGATGCTTTAACAATTACATATCAAGCATTGCAAGAAGGGGCAATTGGAGTTGATATGGGCCGGAACATTTGGCAATCTGAACATCCAGCTGCGATGATTCAAGCGATATATGGTATTGTTAAAAATGGATTGAGTGTAAAAGAAGCATTAGAATTATATGAAGATGTGAAGAATTAAAACGAAACTAGTAAAAAATATTCCTTTATAAAATGATGACAGACTAAATAGTAACATTTATGTCTGTCATTTTTTGTTAAAATAAGATTTAAAAGGAGGAATTACAATGAAACGAATGCCCTTTGAACGTCCAACAGATTATTATGATGAACGCATATTCCAAATTGATGAACAAATTTGTTCCTTATTAAAACAACGTAAAGAACTTTCAAATCAAAATCCAGGATTTCCACCTGATGAAGCTATATCTAATTGGGCAAAAAAATATGGATTTTATACAGATTATTTAAATTCATTATTCTCATCAATGAGAGATGAAAACTATTTTAAACCTCATGTTGAGCCAACTAAATTCAAGAGACATTTACCTGTTTTTAAATCCTTTGAACATGAAGAGAGTATATATACAGTAACCTATATTAGACAGTATTCCAATGCTAGCGTTATATATTTATACATAGATTGGGATCCAACAAATGAAACTCTTAATAATAGACATATAAGTAGTTTTTTCGAATTATCCATAAATAACACATATGATTGTCGAACAGAAGGTGGCGGTGGTACAGATGGACATATGAGCTTTAATTTCGTAGTTTCACCTCCTCTCCCTGACAATCCTTCAGGCATCAGTTTATTATTTAAAGAATCTAACATGCCTTTTGCGGACAAGCCAGCCAACCTTGAATTTGTAATCAAGTTAGACTGATACACTGTAATTTTAGTTTCCATAAACTATATAATAGCTATCTCATCAAAAAGAGCATTGAACCAGGGTTCAATGCTCTTTTTAATGTTTAATTGTAGTAATTTAAGACTGTTGATAAGCAGCCTTCGATGATTTCACATAATAAACCGCATGCTCTGCTTTAATAATATGATCTGGTTTTGGTTTCCCGCGACTTTCTCTATGTCCAGCTAAATGTTCTTCACTTGTCTCCCAGTTTTTCCATGCATCTTCAGATTCCCAGCGAATCAGTACAACGGCTTCTTCGTCCCCTCTTCTCACCTTTTTAACAAGAACACTTAAGTCGATAAAACCTTCAAATTTTTCAATGATTCCTTCTCCAGTAAAATGTTGAACAACAAGATCTGAAGTACCTTCTTTCACTGTAATCGTTTTCGTTTCGATAAACATATACCCCACTCCCTTTGTATGTAAATATTCTAGTATTCTCCCATTATAATTAGTTGTGATAATCATTTTCAATTATAATATTTCAAGCTGATTTTTCTTGAATAGATTCATCAAGAAATTTAAAGTATGGAAGTAGTATTCCAGCTAAAGAAGTTACACATATGATAGATCCAATTAATACATATAGCGCCCTTACTCCCCATACTTCACTCAATGTTCCCCCAACTAGAATACCTAGTGGCATCACACCTCTTATTAAAAATAAGCGTACAGAAAATATTTTACCTATCATATCATTTGGCACAGTTTGTTGACATACTGTCGTGTTATGAACATTAAAAAACGCCATACATACCCCCGCTACAACTTCAATGATAATCGCTAAAAATATGCTATGATTTAGTCCGAGTGAAATATATGTTATTCCCCCTATCAATAACGCTCCAAGCATTAGAAGACGTCTACTATGGTACTGCACTTTCCCAACAAGTATAGAACCAATTACATACCCAAGGGGAAAACCTGCCATAAAATATCCGTAATCAGCATAACCTGCCGAAAGCTCCTCTATTATATACGGGAGATTGATAACCATAGTTACGCCAACTCCAAATTGAACAAATGTGAGAAAAACACCTAACCAGACGATAATGGGGTGCCTGAAATAATAGGTGAATCCTTCAATAGATTGCTTTAACCAACTTTTACGAACTGTTTGAGCTACTCTATGTTCCTGTATAAACAACAGTAAAGCACCACTTATAAATAGAAATAAACAAACGAAAAATAAAGTTAGTTTTACTCCTATAAACTCTATAACAATCCCGCCCAATACAGGAGCTAAAAACATCATAAGTCGAGCCATCCCATCAATATACGCATTAGCCGTCTGTAACTGCTCCTTATTCACAATTGTTGGTGTAATCGCTTGACTTGCTGGCACATAAAAAGGTGTAATCAGTCCAACTATCATTTGTACAACATAAACGTGCCAAACTTCTATATTGTTAACGATCAGCATTATAAGAGGCAGCAAAAAGGCAAATCCACGAGCCCACTGCGATAAAATCATAATCCACTTTCTACTCCACTTATCAATAAAAGGTCCAATCATAAGTTGTAAAAGGAGTGACGGGATCAGATACAGTAGCCACATGCTTCCTAATGCCGTTTTAGAACCTGTTAATTGATACACAAGAATAGAGTTACATAAAGTTCCAAAAGAACCACCTAATTCTGAAATTGCACTGCCAATCCACATAAAGAAGAATGATCGATTTCTTAATATATTTCCCACTAGTCACACCAACTTTTCTATTTATCTTTCCTTCTATTGTGTATGCTCTAAGGATAGTTTCTTCTCATTAGATGAATTCTTGAACACTCATTATTACCTACTCAAATAAAGTTCTAATTCTTTCGAAATAGCCTCTAATGCTTTCTTTTTCAAAACATATTTTGCATCTTGAATATCAACTAACTTCGCTGATCTTAAAATTTTCAAATGATGATGAATTGTCGATTTTCCAATATTTAATCGTTCCGTTATCTCTTGCAATGTACGATCTTTTTCAAACAATAATTTTACAATACGCAATCTCGCTTCATCGCCAAGCGCCTTATGTTTATGAACTAAAAAATAACTTGGCTGATATGGATCTTCTGGATTTATGCTTTCATTTGCGATTGGGTAATGAAATACTTTTGTATCTTCAATATCCGCTTCAATATTCCAAGGTCTGTAGGTTAACTGAGGGATAAGGAGAACATGATGTACGCTTGGCTCTGGAGAATATGTAATACCACCTGTTGCCCACTCAACGAATGCTTCTGATTTCATCTTTTCATTCATTTTACGTTTCATTTCATAGTCTTGTTTTAGTATGAGTGACAGTTTTTCTGCTTCAGGTTCAATAACAGCTTCATACCATCCTGTCATAACAGCAATAAGATGTTCTTTAAGTAACTGTATGTCCGCGTTACATATAAACTCAATATAAGTCGAGTAAAATTGATGATTGCGGGTTATCTCTTTTAATTCCTGCACCGCTTGCCCTTCTCTGTTTGCTGCCTTCCTTCTTGTTTCTTGATATTTATCTCCTACAAATGGAAGACATACATACTTTAAATCCACCTCTGATAGCGCGTTTATATGCTCAATAAACTGCGATAAATCGCTAAAATCTTTTTGATACAGTAGTTGTAACAACGCTTTCCACGTATTATGTTTCTCTACAAAATGTAAATGCTCTAACATCTCCATTGATAATGTTTCTCTAATCTCTTCCCACTCACTTTGAGATTTCTCTAACGTATCAATAAGTTTTTTATGCGTAATCGCCGCAATTCCAAGTGCACATTCAAAAAGTAATGAGTACTTTATTTGAACGTCATATGTTTCTCTTTTTCTACTTGTCAAATTCAATACTTCCATTTTTCCCCCTCCTTATTTTGTCATTACTTAAATTCTATAAATATCGAATTTAACCTTCTGTGATTTTAGAATTTTTAATATTTCATAAAAAAAGACGCATAGATAAAAACTATCCATGCGTCTTTTCTGCATTGATCATATGATATCAAGCACTATCCTCTCATAACCAAATCAGCTCTTTGTTTTGGACATTCCATTTTCAAATAAAAATCCTCTGCTTTCCAATATCTATTTTCAAACTTTGAAAGATTCTTTTGTGTCTCCTCGCTTTCACGAAGAAACCTTTGTTCTCTTGGACAGTCTAAATACACCATATAATCAAAGAATTCCCTCCATTCTTTACGCTGAAGAAAAACTCCTTCAATTACGATAATGCAAAAGCCAGGAACTATTATTTCTCGCATCTTACATGAGTCCGTTTTATGATCATAGAACGGAAGACTGAACTGATTTTCCAACCTTAGTTTGTTAAAAAAGTTTTGCTGTAGCCACTCAACATCCCACTGTAATTTATAGTATTCATACCATTCTTCATGTGCAGTATTATAACGTTTATTACGTTCTACAATATGATCATCAATATGGAAAATATGAAACGGAATACCTTCTTTTTTTAAGTCATCTTCCAGTTTCTTCACTAGTGTTGTTTTCCCTGAACGACTTAGACCATCTACACCTACAACAAACCGATTACTTGTATTTTCAGCAATGACTTTTACTACTGCATTTACATCCATTATCTCTTCCACTCTTCTTCCAGTAATGAATAGATTACAGTATCATGAGCAACATCATTTTGAATCATATATTTTCGAAGTAATCCTTCTTCTTTAAATCCAGCCTTTTTCAGTAATTTATGCGAAGCTTCATTTTCTGTATAAACAACTGCTGCGATTCGGATTAATTTTAGCGTTTCAAATCCATATGTAAGAATTGCTTGTAAAGCCTCAGATGCATATCCTTTTCCCCAATATGTATCATCTAGTTCATAACCAATCTCAGCCCGCTTATGATTTTGATTCATTAAATGAAATCCACATGTACCGATTAATTGATTTGTTCCTTTTAACTCGATCGCCCAGCGTAAAACATTACCCTCTTCATACCTTTTTCTAAAAGTCTGAATCATATTTTTCACCTGTTCCATATTTTGAAAAGAGTCCATTCCGAAATAACGTATGACAGATTCCTTTTCAAAATAACGAAACATCGCTTCTGCATCCAATAATGTTAGTTCTCTTAATACTAAACGCTCTGTTTCTATATTTGGAAACTTCATTTTCTTTCTCCTTCTACTCTAATGAACTACAAATTTCAATATAGTTACCATCTGGGTCAGAAACATAAGCAATCGTTTGTCCCCATGGTTTCGTTATTGGTTCCACTAATACCTTTACACCTTGTTCTCTAAATCTCGAAATTGTTTCGTTAACATCTTCCACAACAAATCCAATTTCAAAGTTAGAGGATTCTGATGTATCATTTGGGATTGATAATCCTGTTAACTCCCTTACGTCCTCTCTACTATTCATCGCTAAAATAGTGGCACCGGTATCAAATTCAATGTATGTACCATGTTCACCTTTTATTGGTAACTGTAAAATATCTTTGTAAAATTGTAGACATTCTTCATAATTCTCTACGTATAAAATGACGTATTTCATTTTTAAATTCATTCTCATTCCCCTTTCAAATCCCCTTCTAAAAATTCGACAAAAGGTTTAAAAAACCTTGTTTCTATCCAATTATAAATAACAAAAAAATAAGACCGATTTCTCGGTCTCAAGCAAGTTGGCATAAAACAGGAGATTGGTTTGGGCATAACCAGTTCATACACTAATTATATTTTATTTTTTCTGAATTTTAAATATCTTAAGGTACAATACTATCCTTATTCATATTGAGAAAGTTTTTAACAACAACTGCATAAACCAAACGAAATTCCTATAGCACCTTATTTTTTTGAATAAATTCCTGCTATTTAAGAAATGCTACAAATGGAGGTGTATACATATGGAACCAATGCTTTGTCCAAATTGTAAAACAAACCGCACTCGCTTTAATATTCTTGAGCAACAAGTAAAACCAGTAAAGCTCAATCCACAAACTGGTCAAATTGAAGAAGAATACACAAACGAAACATTGAATGCTTTTCATATGGCCTATCATGGACCTACATACCGTGTGCAATGTGCCGTATGTGGGCTGGTTGAAAATCCAGAACAGTTTATTAAACCTGCACAGAATCAATCTTTCTCATAAAAAAGTTGCTTGTTTTTCAAGCAACTTTTTCGTTTTATTCTTCATATATTTTTAAGCCCTCTGTAATATTCCTTTTCCCTTCAATACAAATAATCGAACGGATGCAAATAAATCGATTGCCATATGTAGCAGTATAGATGGATAAATTGATTCTGTTATCACATATAATCTTCCCAATAGGAAACCTATAATCATTGTTCCGATTACACCTTTCCAGCCTTGATAAACATGTGCCAAACCAAAAATGACTGAAGAGATTATTAATACACCCATTATCGATAGTTCAGGAAACAATTTCGATAAGTAATTCATCATGAAGGAACGGAATAATAGCTCTTCTGTAATACCTGCTGTAATACAAATTAAAATCCAGAGTATGGATTCTTTATAATTCGTCGGAAGCATTTCTGAAAAAGTGCTCATTTGTTTTTCTGTATGGCTTTGAAACTTTTTACTTTTCTTCATAGCAATGAATGAAATGATCGTTCCAATACATGCTCCTATGAATATTGAAATCGTTCTTTCTTCAAAAGAATTGATACTTACAAAATTTATATCAGGTAGTTTCAGCCCATATTCCGCAAATGGAATATCAATCAGATATGATGTTATTAGCATAATGATCGTTAATCCCCACAATAAAATCATTGTCTTTATATAAAACAAAACTCGCGCATTTTGTTTTATTTGTATATCTTCTTGCAACCTAGTATACAAACACTTACCAATAATTCCGTCACCTAAGGCCAAATATAGAAATAATATAGTCAAAATGATCATTCCAGTAATCCCCTTATTACATTTTTAAAGAATTTCTTTTTTCAACTTTTTTATCTTCCAAAACAGTCTTACAAATATATAAACGTACATACACCCAATAAACCCCATCATACTTTTAGCCCAAATCGGAACCGTAACCTCTGAAGGTTCTAAGAAACTTGGATACATTCCAAGGAGATAAATCGCAAAGAAAAGAACTAAAACTTTTAGCAAATCCTTAAATCTTTCAATTTTCGTTTCTTTCTCAGAATAAATATCAGGCAGTTCGTTATCATCAATTACCTCTTTACAAAAATAATGCCATTTCGTAAAGCTTGTTACATACTTCCATCCAGACATCTCATATATTTCAAGGTATTCTTTTTGATTTACTAGTGAATTTCGATAATCAAGTTTAAAATCTGCCTTATACACAACATCCTTAGGCTCTGTTTTCTTAAATGTATACATCAAGTTATAGTTTTGTAATGCCCAGCCCTCTCGATGCATTTTTCTTAAGTACGCTTCTTCTTTTTCTAAGTTCCACGCTGTAAATAACTTAAATGTTTTCTTGATTTCCATGTTATGCTTCCTCTCTTAAAATACTTTTTCCATTTTGAACAGAACGTTGCAACCGTTTAAATTCAAGCTCTAACACTTCTCTACCAAACGGAGTTAATACGTAACATTTTTTTCTATCTGTGGATGCTACTTCAACAATCAACTTTTCTTTCAATAACTTTGTCGTATTCCCATATAACGTACCAGGTCCGAGCTTTACTTCCCCATTCGTCATTTCTTCTACCATTTGCATAATCCCATAACCATGCATAGGTTTTACTAATGACAGCAAAATGTAATATGTCGCCTCTGTTAATGGGATATATTTCTGCGCTTTTTTATTCACTATAACTACCTCCGATACATCGACATATGATATATCGACTTGCGATACATCGTGTATTGATATTTTATAATTTCATTCCAAAAAATGCAAGCAAAAATAAAGTGACTCCTCGCCTACTCTAAAAGAGAGTTAGCGAGGAGTCACTTATTGTGTTGAATTTCTTATTTACTTTGCACTGGTTGTCCATCAAAAACTTTAATATCTAATGGAGCCGTTAAAAATTGGTTTGCTTTACTAACGAAAGAAGTAAAATGTTCACTTACATTATGGCTAGCAACTGCTTCTGCATCTTGCCAAATCTCTACCATTGTATAAACACTTTCTTTTTCAGTATCTTTATATAAATCATATGATACGTTTCCACTTTCTTCTCTTGAACCATGAATTAACGGTTGAATTTCTTCTAAAAATGCTTGTTGTTTTGCTGGATCTACTTGAAATACTGCGTGAATAATAATCATGGTGCTTCCCCTCTCATATTACACTTGTCTTTATAAAATCACATAATTTTCCTGTGACTATATAACATTACTTCCACTGGGCAATTTTGTCAATTGGAAGACGGACTGATTTATATCCACTGTCAGCTGCTTTTCCGATTGAGATTAGCATAACTGGTACATAACGCTCTTTATCTAACCCGAAAATTTCTGCGATTTTATCTTTTTCAAAACCACCTATTGGACACGTATCATACCCATGAGCACGAGCTGCTAACATCAGTTGCATAGATACAAGACCACCATCAATTAAAACTGTATCTTTCATCACTTCTGGTGCAACTGTAGAGAAATAAGCGGAAAGTTTTTTCATCTGATCTTCTTTCACTTCAGCTGGCATATAGCCACGTTCAACTGCTGTACTATAAATCTCTTCAGCATTATCAAAGTTTTTTAAATCACCAAATACAGCAATCATTGCTGACGATGTCTCTACTTGCTGCTGATTAAACTTAGCAAGCGGAGCAAGTGTTGCTTTTCCTTCTTCACTATCAATAACAAGAAAACGCCATGGTTGCATATTAACTGATGATGGTGCAAGTGTTGCCTCTGTCAAAATTTCTGTCATTTCTTCTTTACTAATCTTCACAGCTGGATCATATTTACGAATTGAACGACGTCCTATAAGAATTTCTGTAAAATCATTTATTTTTGTTACGTTACTCATAGATGTAATCTCCTTTTTATCTCATATTTAGACTTCTTTAATATTTTCTTGAATGTGATTTAACATATTTAAAAGGTTATCTCGCTCTTCTTCACTTAAACCTTTTAGCGCTGAAGCTGCAAAACGCTCTTTCTCTTCTTGAAAGGCATGAATTTTATTTCGTCCATCTTTCGTAAGAGAAACTAGAGTAATTCTGTTATCATCAGGATTTTTACGTCTTGTAATCATTCCATTTGCTTCAAGCTGCTTTAAGTGCCTTGTAATCGCAGCATTATCAATATTCACTTCTTTTTGAAGTGCTTTTTGACTGATTTCTTCTACTTCATATAACTGATGTAACAGCTCAAGCCTTGATTGACTAATACCTGTACACCCTTCAAATTTTGAACTTACTTCTTTATTAAGAAAGTGTAATTTATATAAAATAATCGCTTCCTTCGAGCATGAACTTGTCAATTTACCCCTCCTTTGCAAATGGATCACACAATTAATTGACATATCAATTATTGATATGTCAATTAATATAACGGATAACAAATTAAAATGCAATTATTTTGTTTTTCCCTATTTCATGTTTCGCATCCCCCTTACTAAATTTTTAAAATTCCGCACTTAATTACGTTACAAATAATGGTAATTACCCTATAATGAAGGTATTATAAACGACTGGAGAGTGATTCTAATGCGGCAATTTAATAAAAGAAATGAGGAATTCACTATGAAAAACGAAATGAGGATTATCATACATGAAAACAATAAATATAGGGATTGTAGCGCATGTAGACGCTGGAAAGACGAGTTTGACTGAGCGTATTCTTTATGAAACCAATGTAATTCAGGAAATTGGCCAAGTAGATAAGGGTAGTACGCAGACAGATTCGATGGAGTTAGAAAAACAACGCGGGATTACCATTAGAGCATCTATCGTTTCATTTTTTATAAATGATCTTAAAGTAAATGTAATTGACACACCTGGTCATGCAGATTTTATTGCTGAAGTAGAGCGATCTTTTCGTGTTTTAGACGGAGCCATTTTAGTTATATCAGCAGTTGAAGGCATTCAAGCACAGACCAAAATTTTAATGAGAACTCTACAAAAAATGCGTATTCCGACAATATTATTTGTAAATAAAATTGATCGTAGCGGTGCTCAAACTACTAAAGTTATCCAACAAATAAGAGAAACTCTTACCAATCAAGTACTCCCTTTATATAAAGTGAAGGATGAAGGAACAAAGCATGCATGTATAATTCAAAACGAATTACGTGCCGAGACAAATGAGACAATATATGATGAATGCATAGAACTTTTAGCACTTTATAATGAATCTTTACTCGAATCATATGTAAACAGTGCAACATTAACCGAAACAACTCTAAAAGAAGAATTATTGAATCAAATTCAACATGCAAATGTATGTCCAATCTTTTTCGGTTCAGCTATGACTGGTATGGGAGTCCCTGAATTACTTGAAGGTGTCTCAAACATGATTTCACAAAATATTTCGACTGATCATTCAGACGACCTTTTATCGGGAGTTGTTTTTAAAATTGAAAGAGAACCTTCTGGAGAAAAAATTGCTTATGTACGAGTATTTTCTGGATGCTTACATGTAAGGAAATACGTCGAAATAACACGAAAAAAGAATCGTACTGAAATCGTCTCACACAAAGAAAAAATAAAAAAACTTCATATATTTCATAACGGAAAGGCTGTTCACTGCTCTACTATTAGCGGAGGAGAGTTTTGTAAAGTATGGGGGTTAAGTGACATTAAAATAGGTGATGTAATTGGTACAATGTCACATAGAATAAAAGAAATTCACTTTGCCGATCCCCAAATGGAAGCGACAATTGAAGCGAGACCAAAAGAAAAAAATCATGACCTATATCAAGCACTGATGGAACTATCTGAAGAAGATCCACTAATCAAAGTACTAAAAGATGATATTCATCATGAAATCTACATTCGACTTTTTGGTGAAGTTCAAAAAGAAGTCATAGAAACAACTTTAAAGGAAAAATATAATTTAGATGTTTCCTTCTCAGATACAAAAATTGTATGTATAGAAAAACCAATTGGAACCGGAAATGCACTAGAAATAATGGGCGAAAAAAATAACCCTTTCTATGCAACAATTGGTTTTCAAGTTGAACCTGGTATCTTTGGATCTGGCATTACTTATAACTTAGAGGTCGAGCTTGGCTCATTGCCTTTAGCGTTCCATAAAGCGATTGAAGATACTGTATTCCAAACGTTAAAACAAGGTTTATATGGATGGGAAGTTACCGACATCGTTGTAACTTTAACGCATACCGGTTATGCAAGTCCGGTAACGACAGCTGGTGATTTTAGAAAACTAACACCTCTTGTCTTAATGAATGCTTTAAAGCAAGCTAGAACGACCGTATATGAACCAGTAAATGAGTTTGAATTAACAGTTCCTACAAATTCAATTAGCAACGCACTGTATAAATTATCGGCAATACATGCTGTTTTTACAGAACCTGTATTGCATAATGATTCCTTTTGTTTAACAGGAACATTACCGATGGCCAAAACAGAGAATTTTAAACGCGGCCTGCACTCTTTTACGGAAGGTGAAGGTGTCTTTATCGCTAGACCTTGCGGATATAGCAAAATCGAATCAAATTTCCCAACGCGAAAACGAGTAGATTATAATCCACTTAATCGAAAAGATTATTTACTGCATGTGCTTCGTGCTTATTAATGTAGAATATAAAACCGGCGGACAGTAATTATATTAAAAAACGTTTTAGACTATACAAAAAAGCATTAAACTGTTAAAAGATAGTTGAAGACTGAAAAAGTCGATTGTCAGGCAGACAATCGACTTTTAATTTAGGTATGATGTATGTAACCCTTTTTGGAAAATCTTAAATATAGCGGCGGTGCGCTTATATTCATACAGCAAATTGCACGTTATGAACTACTGCTAGCAGAAGTTGCTGCAGAGGAAGCGGTAATTGCTGCTATCATGGCTGCCTGCTGCGCCTGTATAAGGACCTCTATCATTGTTTGTAAGCCTGTGTTGGCAGTTTGACTTTCCGTACCTTTCTGACTTACGAATAGTTGAATAGCAATAAGAATATTTGCATCCGTATGCCAGCGGAATTGCTTGTCCCCCTGCAATTTTTCAATGAATGCCCGAACAGAAGCGACCTCTTTCTCTCCATCCTCAAGCAACGCTAGTAACCCGATAGCTGGATAATGCATCTGTTTCACTTTTATCTTTTCTTGTCGCATCATGTTCCATATGTTTTTATATCGTGCTACTAAAATATCTTCGTTGACATCCTTCTTTAGAGAAAGAATATGACTTAAAAATTGAAGATTATTCCCTTTGTACATACCAGCTGCTGCCAGCTTCTGATAGAGACGTTCCACTCGATCCATAAGCGTCTCTACTTTCTCTGATTGTCCTGCTAGTAAAACAGCGAGTGGATAATCATCTGCACTTGTAAGAAAGAAGTGATCCTCTTTCATGCGTTTATATACTTGCAGCGACCGCTGAATGCGTGTATCATATTGTCCCTTGTCTTCTGGTAAAAGCACAGCTGCTGCCAGATAAGTGAATATACTCCGGCTAAAGCCACCAGCAACCAATCGTTCATATAAATCTAGAAACTGCTGAAATGCTTCTTTGTAATGTGTAAAGTGAATATCTAATGTTGCTGCAACCACAAAGCGATGATAGGACTTTAAATATGAAAACATTCCTACCTGATCCTTAATATAACTACTAATTTCTAAAAACCGCCCAAGATCAAATGGCTTATCGCTGCCTGCATACATAGCAGCAATCATCATCCCTGTCCGAGAATCACTAGTTTTCCACCTTAGTTCTCCCTTCAACTGTGCATATATGTATGTATACTGCTCCAGCTTGTGTTCCAATGTAATCATAACAGTCCCCCCATTTTCTTGTGCTTCTCTTCTATCATACTATAATTCCATATTTAGGAATACCGTTTTTAATACAGCATTTGTAATCACATACTTTACTTGGTATTACCTCCATAATCCCCCTATTAATTATAAGTCAAGTTCCCTTCCCGTCTTCCTATCTCTTTTTATTCACTCCTAACAATATGTTCCATATGAATAGGTAAATCCTTCACTTTATCTTTTAGAAAATCCGGTTTCAAGTTATATTCACTTATTCGTTCTAATGGAACCCATTGAAATACATACCTTCTGCCATCTTCTTCAAGAATAAAAGTATCCTCTCCTTTTGCAGGCAACTCCAGCAAATTCACTTCATAATAAAAACTAATTTCATGGAACTGCTGCGAATCATATGTAAAGAAATTTTCAACCGTCCATAAGAGCCTTTTCACATCAACATTTACTCCTAGTTCTTCCTTAAGTTCTCTTTTCACTGCCACTGCACTGTGTTCTAGCATTTGTACTCGGCCGCCTGGTACATACCAGAAATCTTCTCCTTCATTTTGAATCATGAGGATTTTATTTTCTTGTTTGCATATTGCACCAACTCGGTAGTTAAAACACGTTTTCTCTAATTTGAATGTAAGATCCATTATTATGTGCCACCTTCATATAATTTGAGATTGAACTACTAAACTATTTTATTTGCAAGTTGTTGTTTACAAGCGATGATGATAAAAACTAGGTAATCGTATTGACAAACAAATAAACTTATTTCGCTACAAAATAATTTGTTACATATTGTGCCCAAAGCTCATGTCCTTTAGCGCTTGGGAAACCAAATTCTTCTTGTAAGTATGGCAAAATCTCTTTTGTTGTTGGATCCGGCCATACTTCCCAATGATTCACATAAGTATAACCATTTTGCGTCGCAAATTGTTTTAACGCTTCAATGGCCTTTGGATAATTTTCCGCATTATACACTGGATTTGGTGGTTGAATCATAATCGTAGCACCTTCTGCACTATTAGAAAGCGCTTGAACAAACTTCTGTGTATTTGCTACAGAGTTTCCATTACCACTTTTACTGTTATCAGTAATGAATGGAGGCTCAAACAAAATGACATCTGGATTTGCTTTTGCAATATCTTTATCACGTTTATTCGTAATTAATTCCTCTGTACTTTCATCTTTATATTCTTTCACCGTTACATTCCATAAACCTTTACCGTAAGAAGTATCTAAATTAGCTGTTAACTTAGCCGCCCAAGTATCTTTTTCAGATGAGGAAGCTTGATCACCGACAATAACAAGATTTACAGCCTTCTTTAACCTCTCTTTCACTGCATCTGGTAATTTTTTTGCATATTCTTCATTAAAAGCTGTTTTTGCATCCTGTTTCTTCTCTGCTTTTTCTTCTTTCTTTTCCTTACTATCTTTCACTTCACTTGTTTGCCTTGTCGCATTTGCAACCTTCTTATTCCAGTGCAATTTCCCACTCACAATAGAAGCGATAAACAGTACAACAATAACTAGGACAAGTACTGCTTTCTTATTCATCGATCCACCTCATCTATTAATCTCATATAATATTCATATACACCCACGCAAAAACAAACCTAATTCCTTCCAAAAAGGAGTTAGGTTTATAAACATTACTTCGTCAATTCAAGATGTGCTCTTAATTTATTTGTTAAATCTTATTTTGCTTGATCTCGAACATAATAGTACCAAATACCGTCAGCTGCTGGAATAATTGCTTTTCTTACTTTTTTCAATTTCAGCCCCTTCCATTTGTTTATTTTGATATAATAATAAAAAACCTATCGATAGAGTCATAGTTATAACTCCATGGATAGAGTTTCTATCGTAAATAAATTATGGGCATCTAACCCACCCTCACATCATACTCCTAACGACGAGCGTCTAAGGTAGGTTTCTACCCACAGCACGACCGAGTGCCTCCATTGATAACGGTTAGGAGACATCAACAGTTTTTCGTTTAAAAAATACCAAATAGTTTCTTACGACGAATTTGTTCTGGTTCTTCTTTATAAATCGTTTTGCCACTTATCAATAAATAAAGATTTTCTTTTAATTCATTCATGATGTTTGTCCCAAGTTCTTTTTCAATCATGTCATATCCTGCTCCCAGGTGAAATCCTCTTGATGTTGTGTTATGAGCATCTGATGCGATCATATGTGTTAAATTATGTTCAACAAGTTGTAAGGAGAATTTTTTAATTTTTTTCCCAAAGTTACCAATAAGACTTCCTGCCGTTACTTGTGTTAATGCACCTTTATTCACAAGATTATATAGCTTATCTGGCCGCTCGATTAACTCCGCATTACGCTCTGGATGAACGATAATTGGAATTATTCCCTTTACACATAATTCATATAATAATTGTTCTGCATATCTTGGTACGTGATTAGATGGAAACTCAATTAATATATTTTTATTCGTTTCATTTAAAGTGACGATTTTACCAGTTTCATAATCTTCTAATAAATTTCCGTATAATCTAACTTCTTGTCCTGGTAAGATTTTTAGTGGAATATAGTGTTGTTGCAGTTCATGATTTAATTGTTTTACTTGGTGAATAATCGTAGTACGTTCATTTATATATTTTCCATTTTGATGGTGTGGCGTTGCAACAATTGTATGGATTCCTTCCGCTACTGCTACTTGTGCCATCGCTAAACTGTCCGTCACTGTTTGAGCCCCATCATCAATACTAGGCAGAATATGACAATGTAAATCGATCACTATTTCCATCCTCCTTTCAGAAAAGAGATATGCTTCTAACATATCTCGTCTTTTTTATTAGTTAGCACCATGGTAATAATATAAGCTTTGCTCACGTTCACAATCGTTTAGAACAACACCTAATAGTTTACCTTTTGCAGACTCTAGCAATCCTTTCGCTTTTACAGCCGCTCCTTTTTCTGTCGATTCACTACGAACGACAAGAACAGATGCATCACATTGATTTGCCATAATTTGTGCATCTGTTACAGCTAAAATTGGTGGCATATCAATGATCACTAAATCGTACATACTATAGGCTTGTGTAAGTAATTCTTGCATCGACTTCGAACCTAGCAATTCTGCCGGGTTTGGCGGGATTGGACCACATGATAAAAAGTGTAAGTTATCAACGGATGTTTTTTGTATACACGTTTCGAGATGTTTGCTCTGTGTTAACACGTTCGTTAATCCGAAGATGTTATCGACCTGGAACATTTGATGCAGCGCTGGTTTTCGCATATCGGCATCAATGAGTAATACTTTCTTTCCTTGTTGAGCAAAAACAACTGCCATGTTGGCCGCTGTTATTGTTTTCCCTTCACCTGAGTTTGCAGATGTTACGATTAATGATTGAAGGTTTGTATCGACAGCCGCAAATTCAATATTTGTACGAATGTTACGATATTGTTCAGAAATTGGTGACTTTGGTTGCTGATGAGCAATCAGTTGACGACGTTGACGATGATTTTTTTTCTTTTTAAATAAACTTTTAAGAACCAATTGTTTGTCCCCTCACTTTTCTTAATGATGGAGCATGTGATGATCTGCCTGTTTGTATCTCTTCATCCATATGCGTGACATTACCTAGAACTGGTAAACCAAGTAAATTCTCTACATCTTCTTCTTTTTCCACTGTGTTGTCTAAGTATTCCAGTAAGAATACAAGACCAACTGAAGCCATTAAACCAACAACGAAAGCGATCGCAACATTTAACATTGGGCGTGGCTTAATTGGAGATTGGTTTTTAGCAACTTCTGCTTCAGATAATATAGTGACATTATCAACGCTCATAATTTTCACAACTTCAGTTTTAAAAACCTCAGTTACCGTATTGGCAATATCACGAGCTAGTTTCGGGTCTTTATCTTGTGCTGTTACAGTTACAACTTGTGAATCTTTTTCATTCACAACTTCAATTTTCTCATTTAAATCTTGAGTTGTTACATTTAAGCCCAGCTTTTCTTTCAC
Source organism: Bacillus sp. AFS098217 (assembly GCF_002551815.1). Classification (GTDB taxonomy): domain Bacteria; phylum Bacillota; class Bacilli; order Bacillales; family Bacillaceae_G; genus Bacillus_A. Next base: position 9,096 of record NZ_NVPR01000078.1, on the reverse strand, counting down.
TTTATCTAAAATTACAGGACTTTTAATAATAACTTTATATGTATTCGTCAATTGAATATTTGATTGAATTTCACCCAATTGGATTGCTGTTCCGTCTTGCTTCTTCTGATTCACAAGAATTTGCGTTGAAGATTGATAGATTGGTGTCATAAAGAAAAAGCTAATGATAGCACTTACAATAGCTGCACCAAATGCGATTACGAGGATCATTGCTAAGCTTTTTCTTAACATATGAAATAACTCTTTTAAACGAATTGTTTCTTCCATAAGTCCCTCCAACCTTTTGAAATTTTTACATAAGAAAATTATTACATGAATTCTTATATTTAATATTAATAATTTCCCCTTACTATTTTTATTACAACCAATGTAATTCTACAATATACCCCTATTTCCTCTAAAATTCCCATCAAATTATGTAATCTATATAAGATATTACAAGAAAGAGACTGGTAAATTGTTATCATTTATCAGTCTCTTTTATCCCTTAATAATATGCCTACTGTACTTGATCTTGCTTTCTATCATTTAAAACTACACCAAGTAACTTTCCGGATGCTTTATCTAATATTTGCTTTTCCTTTTTCTCTTTATTACAATATTTCATCTTCCCTGTCATATCCCTTTTATCATAATCAATCATACTAACCCTTTATCCTCAATAAGCGTCGCAGTAATATGATAAAGATGCCCTCTTTTTCATAGCTTTATTATTTATCTATATATTTCTTTACTTGTAAAGTATTCATAACGTCATTATATATAAGCTACCATTATTCATCAATAAAATTCCGAATAATCTGTATTTATTGAACCAGATAAAAAGATCTACTAGTAAAAAAGGGCTGATCGCTATAGCCCACAACTTCCTCAAACAAGCGAAAAAGAACTGCTCGTCTGAGGAATGAAATAAAAAAATAAATCTAACATCACTTTTAGCTAAATCCTCTTCACAAACAAAACCCTACTCCCTCCATTCCCATCATAATTTGTATGTACTGATACTCCATCTACCTCTCCATCACCTGTTTCAATTTCAAATCCAATATCCTGATGAAATTGAATCGATTTTTTATTTACTGGCGAAGTTATCGCTCTCACTATATGACGATTATTTGCACGAGCTACATCGAAAAAATGGGAATATAGCGTAGAAGCAATTCCTTTTCTTCGATACTTTGGATTTGCACCAATAAAATGAACATATGCTTCATCTGTATATGTTTGTGAGAAAAATCCGCATAAAAAGCCTAGTGTTTCCCCATCCTCTTCAATAATAAAACTTGTCTCTTGAAAATGAACGAAGAAAAGTTTCGGCAACATATCCGCCATATTTCTCCCGCCCCACCAATCGTTAAGAACGGAATGAATCGTTACGTAATCTTCCCCTTGAATGTTCCTTACTTTCATTTCACTCTTCCTCTCACTCTATTATTTCCTAATTCATACCTCTAACCATTAGATGAATGCAAATACCCCCTATTACATGAAACCATTCTATTCTAATGAAAAGCATCACTTTATAATATTTGCTACTAATAATATTACTTCCTCCAAATTTAAAATTTTGACATATAAAAACATTTTTTATAAAATATTTCAATAATTAGAATATTTAAAATAAAAAGAGGTGAAATGATGAATCAACAAAGTTCAATTCAAAAGAAAGCTTTAATAGCTAGTTTAATTGGCAGTTCTATTTTCTATTAAAAAGGAGGATTACCTAAATGATTCATATTACAGAAGAAATGGTAAAAGACACTTATAAAATGAAAGACTGTTTACAAGATGTAGAAAGAGCATTTCAATATTATATGAACAATGAAATTACGACACCTGTAAGACTGAATATACAGCACTCGCAAGAAGATGCAAACTCTCTTTATATGCCCTCTTATGTAGCTCCAATCGAATTTGCATCTACGAAAATCGTTAGTATCTTCCCTAAAAATACACAAAAAGGAAAAAAGGCACTGCAGAGCTTAATCGTCTTAACAGAAACAAATACTGGTGAGCATGTCGCAACAATTGAAGCTTCCTATTTAACGACGCTTCGCACAGGAGCAATGAGTGGTATTGCGACAAATCATTTCGCTCGTCAAGAATCTAAAATTTGTGCTGTCATCGGCTGTGGTGCTCAAGCACTTGGACAAATACAAGCTGTTATGGAAGTTCGTTCTCTCACTCGTATTCTTCTCGTTAATCGTACCATACAAAAAGCTTTTGAATTTAAAAATCATTTACTCTCCTTGTATCCAAATTGGAACGGAACCATTGAGATTATAGAATCAGCTGATGATGCTGTTGCAATGGCTGATATTGTAATTTGTAGTACAACTTCAACTACTCCTGTATTTGATGGAAAAAAATTAAGAAACGGTACCCATATTAATGGAATCGGCTCTTATCAACCTCATATGCAAGAGCTCGATTTTACAACATTACAGCGCTCCAACAAAATCATTGTAGATACATTAGAAGGCGTTCAGCACGAAGCTGGAGATTTTCTGATCGCAAACGAAAAAAACGGATGGGATTTTTCAAATATATACAGTGAACTTGGCGACATTATTATGGGTCATAAACAAGGACGGACAAACTCTGATGAAATTACTTTATTTAAATCTGTTGGGGTTGCCTTTTTAGATACAGTAGTGGCTAGTTCAATCTATCAAAAACATACGGAAAAGTTACCTGTAAACTGACTCGAATTATGCAATCGTTGTAAGAAGATATGATTTTTCAAAAGAGAAAGGATGACTTTATGAAATATATATTAGATAGGACCTACGCAAGAGAATTACTCGAGTGGGCATATCAACAAAACCCAGGTCCTTGGTTCGAACATTCAATTAATGTTGCCAATGCAACTGAAAACATAATTGTAGAACTTATTAAAAATGGGTATGATCTAGATGCTGACATAGCATACAATGCTGCCCTCCTGCATGATATAGGAAGATATAAAGGTTTTACCAAATCTGTTATTCATTCCTATGATGGTTATATTTATATGAATGATTTAGGATATGCAGGAAACGCCATTATTTGTGTGACGCATTCGTTTCCTTGCAAAAATGAACATATAGATATTGCAGCAGATTGGAGTCTTGTTCCTGATCATATGAAAAGTCGGTTGGTTGAAATATTGAATGAACATAGTGACTACGACTTATATAATAAAGTAATTACCCTTTGTGACGCTCTCGCTGATGCAGAAGGCTTTACTACTCTTGAAAAAAGATTGGTTTCAGTTGGTTTACGTCACGGAACAACCTCCCACACCTCTTTACATTGGAAGGGATTCTATACAATTAAGAAAGAATTAGAAACTTTAATTGGTAAGAGCATATACACACTTCTCCCCGGGGTAGAAAACTCAATATATAAAAATATTGAATATTAAAATAAATATTATTTCTTCAACAAAAGGGCGCAATTGTTGAACAAGAATTACAAGGGTGATACATATTATACATGACTAATATGTATCACCCTTTATTTTTTATGACTTTTTACGTTTTAGGTATAGATAAATTTAAAAGCTACATCTAGAAAATAACTTTCGTTTGGTAAATAAATGTGTATGTGGACCATCTGGATCATATAGAAATAAAGCCTTCTTAGCAACTGAATTAATATATATGTGATAAATAAAAGGCGCTATATTTTTTCACATAAGCATAGCTGCAACTTAAATACCTCTTTCATATTAAAACCTATCTTGATTTCTATTATTAAGTATTCCGCCACTACTCTACTTCTTTAATTCAAAAAGAAAAATCCTGTTTTAAATTTATACAGGATTTTAATCAAACCTTATTATTAATAATCAGACCTTGTATAAAGCTACAACATAACCTTAACTTGATGGCTATGACCCCTATGTTTTCATTTTTTAATATCTCTCAATATTTATCGGAATTTTCTGTATAATATTAAAAAATTCCGCATAATTACCTTAATCACATCTATATTCTGCTATTTTATTAATAAATAACAGAATATACCATTGGGATGGGGAGGATATTATGAGTGTTCCAGTACAAGAAAATGAACAGATTACACAGCTATTAAATGATTGTTATCAAGCAGTTTTAGCTCGCCAGGTACTAAAAGCAACAGCTTTAAAGGCCGAAATTGATACACATATAACGAATCTTAAAAATGAAAATGTAGAACAATATTAAGATCAAAACTTATTACTTTACTATGCACTACTTGATTTTAAATACAGGCTCTATATGACGAAAATTATAAGACTAGTCTAGAATCAGTTATTACGGCAGGCATTGAATATTTTGAAGCACAACAAATGTATGGCTTTATTGAAGAATATGCAGGATATCTTGCGAAACATTTTTATACTGAAGATAATCCTCAAAAAGCGAGCGTATACTTCAATATCGCGTACGACGCTAAACAAACACTTACAAAAAGGAGCGCATTAAAATGAAAAAATTATTACTTGGGTCTATTAGTTTTATCGCAGTATTAATCGTTGGGATTTCTACAACTTCCTATTCATCACTAGCTGATCACGGAAGACTACCTGGTCCAGCAACATCTAGCTTTCTATATTCAGAAGGACATACTGGCGGTATTAGTAAATTAGAAAGTCATGACCACACTGGAGTTGCTGCTGAAGGTAACGGTAGAGGTACTCTTCAAAACAGCTAATATTGTTGATCTTGATAAATGTTTGATTAAAAATCACTCTCAAATCTTGATTTTATTGCATATAAAAATCCATCGTTTTGAATAAACATTGATCAAAACGATGGATTTCTTCTATATTCGGTTACGTTAAGTTCGTAGGGATTAGCCTCCATACGACTAGCCAGCATTCACATCCAAAAACAAAGGTGAACAACTAAAAACCACTAATAATTAAAAAAACTTTTTACATAACAATTTAATCCTCCGTAGAAAACTACGAGGGGGCGATTTTTTCAAAGAGTATTCCATCTGAGATCTAATCAATTTATTTTCTCAAATGAAATTTTGAGGAAAACATTCACGAACACCAGAATTTCTTAATGAGTTAAATAAAGCTGCACTGATGCTTAATATAACATTGTTATCAGTTCCATCTTCTAAATCATAGATTGCAAAGTATGAATTATCGACTGTAAAAATACATTTTCGTTCTAATTTAAATCCAGGTGGTACAGTTGGAAGTGTAGTAACAGGTTCACACACTGGTGTGTCTCCTTCATCTCTGATAAAATCGAAAGTTTGCTCGTCAATTTCATAGATATTAACTGGATCAATTTCTACACCTTTATCTGGAACTGTAATTTCATCTTCAACTAATAGGAAAAAGCGTTCGTTTCGAAAATTGAAAAGACATCTCGCTCCAATTTCAAATGATGCCATTTTATATTCACCTCCCTAGCAACTTTTTCATAGATTTAAAGTTACTTTTACATAATATGTTAGATAAATAGATTTGGTTACGGCACGTACCTGCGGAAATTACTAAGTTAGGAGCCTCGCTGCATCGCTATCAAGCTAAGCTTATGTAAAATAGGTAACATCCTACTTGTATTTGTTCTTCTTGATTTTCCATCCATACACATAGAGCTTTACGATTCCTCAGCTCTTTCATCCAAGCTTATACACCCCTTTTATCAATGTCTTCAAAGAAAGACAATTAGTTCATATGATACGCTTTCCCCCTCGTTCAAAATGAATTCTCAAAAAGAAATGAAATGTTTATGATTGAATCCTCTTTCTATTTTTTCATATCAATCTAACGCTTTTGTATAGCATTTAACGTTCCAAAAACCACGAAAACATTTCATTATTTATGCAAGATCCAAATACCTTTTATTGCACTTCTTCTATACTTTTCAATTTCTAAGTATTCCCCTTAATATTCCTATTCTCTCTTTCAAATTCACTACTATATTTGATACATTAAATTAAAAAGGAGCCGCAATAATGAATACAAAACCATCTTTTGGCTATAAAAAATCGAATAAACAATATGTTTTACGCCCTAGTTGCTATGCGATCATCTTTGATGAATCCTGCTTAAAAGTAGCTGTTATCCAAAAAGGTACAAAATATTTCTTGCCAGGAGGCGGTATGGAAAATACCGAAACGCGGGAATTATGCTTACATCGCGAACTGTTAGAGGAATTAGGATGGAAAATAGAAATCCAACAATATATCGGCAATGCTGAACGATATTTTTATGCTGAAAAAGAAGGTATATATTATGTAAACGATGGTTATTTCTATATTTGTAACAAGGTCAATGAACACATTAATAGAATTGAAGAAGACCATATTTTACAATGGCTCTCCCCCTCACAAGCACAAAGACTGCTCATTCATCCTCATCAACAGTGGGCCATTACACAAGCTATTCTATTACAAAAGCAAAAATGACCCCTTTCCATAGAAAGAGGTCATTTTTATCATTAACTCACTTTTTTCAAATTGAAAGCTGGCTTTTTTGCCGCCCCTTTTTTCACAACATATAAACCGATAAATATAATAAGTCCACCAATTAATTGCATCATATTCATTCTTTCTCCAATTGTTACTGCCGCAAAAATGACCGCAAACAATGGAACAAGATACATATATACCATTACTTTTGTTGAACCAATTTTACTAATACCAACGTACCACATTGCAAGCCCAAAAACTGTTGCAAAGATGATTGAATAACCTAATGACCCCCAGCTTAATGTATCGGTTGGCCATGATAATGCACTAACATTAAATAAACAATAGATTACAAGCGGCACAATGCCAATTAATGTAGACCAAGAAGTTACACGCATTGCTGAGTATTTTGTAATAAGCGGCTGTGCAAGAATTGGATACCAGCCCCACGCAATGGAAGCCACTAATCCAATTAGATTTCCAAGCCATGCATATTCATATTCAGATTGATTCGTATGTCCTGTTAATAAAACAAGCGCTGCACCACTAAAAGATAATAAAGAACCGATTTGAATTTTCATGGAAAAGCGCTCTTGTTTGTGTAATACTGCTAAAATACCTGTAAAAATAGGTGACATCGCAATTAATAACGAAGCATTTGTTGCTGAAGTATATTTTACAGATAACATAAATAACGTTTGATACAACGTTGTTCCAACGATTCCAACAACTAATAGTCTTAACCAGTCTTTTCTTTCAATACGTAACGATCGTTCCATAAAAAATGTAATCAATAATAATACCGGAGATGCTACTAAAAATCGTAAACTATTGAATTGAATGGATGACATATACGCCACTCCATATTTTCCTATTGTATAATTCGCTCCCCATACTAACGCAACTGATACTAGGAGCCATTCCATTTGCCATCGTTTCACTCTAATCTCCCCTTCCACTATTTAGAATAGTAAAATTGGCTGGATATCACACCGTCCAATTGGCTGTTTTTTCACCCAGCCAATTTGCTATAATGAGAATAGATAAGAAATAAGGAGACATTATAAATGGAGTGGAAGTTAGATACTGACAGCAAGATTCCGATTTATCAACAAGTTGTTGATTTTATTGAAAGACGTATTATGTACGGAGAGCTTCCACCTGGTAGCTTTCTCCCTTCAGAACGAAAGTTAGCTCAACAACTCAATGTAAACCGCAGTACGGTTACAACTGCTTATAATGAACTACGTGCTATGGGAATTGTGGAAAGCTCAACTGGAAGAGGCACACGTGTAAGCACACATATGTGGGGCGTTTCTCCAACATTAACACCAAATTGGAGAGGGTTCGTAGAAGGCGGTACTTTTTTACCTAATTTACCGTTACTTCGCCATATTAGAGAGCAAGTGCAGCAAAATGAAAATATAATTGATTTCGCAAATGGAGAGCTTGGTTGTAATCTATTTCCTCATGAGCAGTTACAAACTATTTTACGAGAACAGCCTTTAACGCAATCGCTTAGCTACGATCATCCACAAGGCTACCTTCCGTTAAGACACGCCGTAGCAAAATATATGAGGGATCATCTAAAAATTGATGCAACAGAGCAATCTATTATGATTACTTCCGGTGCTCAGCAAGCTCTTCATCTTATTGTTCAATGTTTATTAAATCCAGGTGATGCAGTTGCTTTTGAAAGTCCGTCACATTGTTATTCGTTGCCCTTATTCCAATCTGCGGGTATTCGTATTTTCCCATTACCTGTTGATGAGCATGGGATTGATCCAGAAGATGTTCATGAGTTATATCGAAAACACCGAATTAAAATGATTTTTTTAAATCCAAATTTCCAAAATCCAACGGGTACGATGCTTCATCCGAACCGTAGAAAGAAGCTTTTATCACTCTGTGCAGACTTACGAATTCCAATTGTTGAGGATGATCCGTCTAGCTTACTAACATTAGAAAAGAAACAGCCTTGTCCTACTTTAAAGTCCATTGATGAGAATGGAACCGTTATTTATGTTCATTCCTTATCAAAAATGATTGCACCCGGTCTTCGGATTGGTTGGCTTGTTGCGCCGCAATCAGTAGTAGAACGATTATCAGATGCACGGCATCAAATGGAATTGGGAATGAGTATATTTCCTCAGTGGCTTATGCAGCAATTTTTTGAAACTGTTCCATTTGATACGCATATCACACAATTACGAAGGCAGTTAGCACAAAAAAGAGATGTCATTGTCGACGCCCTAAATTGTTACCTTCAAGATAAAATCTCTTTTTCAAATCCTGCTGGCGGTATTTATATATGGGGGAAATTAAAGCAGCCGATTAATGAAAAACAACTGATTATGCAAAGTTTAAAACAACAAATAGCCTTTATGCCTGGCAGCATTTTTGGAGCAAAAGATGGGTATATTCGTTTATCGTATGGAAAAGTGGATATCAATCAAATAGAGGACGGAATCTCTCGGTTACATGCCGCTATCAAAGTGTGTGAAAAGTAAATATATTTAGCATCGATGTCCCATAGATATAGAAAAGATTCCTTCAGAAGATCTGAATGTTAACCGTTTTGAAACAAGTTTGACTGTTTGTAAAAAAATCTAATCGTTTATAAAAAAGTTGCACCGTTTTGGCCCTTTTCGATTAAAGAATTCTAAATATGTTTTGATCAAACTCCCTCATTAA
>NZ_NVPR01000077.1 GCF_002551815.1 Bacillus sp. AFS098217 | reverse complement strand
TAAAATGTACCCTATAGAATAGACACTTTGAAAAAAAGTCTGTTCTATAGGGTATTTCTTGTATAATAAGAGAAAAATCGGGATCGGAGAAATTTCAAAATGACAAAAAAGATTTTTACGGAAAAAGAAATTCAAACACTATTAAAGAATCCATATGTAAAAGCTGTGAGTGAAAAGGCTATTACTTACACAGACGAATTTAAGCGTATTTTTATTGAAGAAAATGAAAAAGGAAAATTGCCTAGGGACATCTTTGAAGCATGTGGTTTTGACATAGATATGATTGGAATAAAGCGTATTATTTCATCAGGAAGTAGATGGCGTGGTGCTTATAGAGAGAATGGTGTATTTGGTTTACGTGATACACGCAAAGAAAACTCTGGAAGATCTCTTGAGAGAGAACTTACGTTAGAAGAAAAGTACGCACGTTTGGAAGCTGAACGAAACTTACTAAAGGCTGAAAACGAGCTATTAAAAAAGATCAAACTTATGGAAGGGAGGATGAAAGGAAACTAACGTTATCACCTAGTCAAAAGTATCTATTAATTCGTTATGTCATCGAAAAATATAACGTAAGAAATATGGTAAGCCACTTGTGTAAAGTAGCTGGCGTTTCACGTTCTGGATACTATAATTATTTCTCTTTACAATCTCAAGAAAAGCGGAAACAAAAGAATGATCAAGATGAGGTGGTAAAAGAAATCATTTTAAAGGCATTGCGATTTAGAAATCGGAATAAAGGGGCTCGTCAAATTAAAATGACATTAGCGGGTCGATTTCAAGTTGTCTACAATTTAAAGCGTATACGTAGAATTATGAAAAAATACGGGATTGTCTGTCCGATTCGTAAGGCGAATCCTTATAAAAGAATGATGAAAGCGACGAAAGAACATCGAGTTGTACCCAATCTATTAAATCGAGAATTCAAACAAAATCTTCCTAGAAAGGCACTTCTAACAGATATTACTTATTTAGTTTACGGTAAGAATAAGAGGGCTTATTTGTCTACAATTCAAGACGGATCCACGAATGAAATCTTAGCTTATCATGTTTCAGAACGGCTTACGTTAGATATAGCTACTAATACTCTGCTTAAACTAAAGAAGAATAGACGAATCAAATTAGCTGAAGGTGCATTTATCCATTCAGATCAAGGAGTTCATTACACAAGTCCTACCTATCAAAAATTAGTCAAGAAATGTAAGCTAGGACAATCTATGTCGAGAAGAGGAAACTGTTGGGATAACGCCCCACAAGAATCGTTTTTTGGTCATCTCAAAGATGAAGCCTCTATAAAACCCTGTGAGTCTTTTACACAATTAAAACATGAAATTAAGAGCTATATGACGTATTACAATCATTATAGATATCAATGGAATTTAAAGAAGATGACCCCTGTTGAATACAGAAATCATCTTCTTGATGTTGCATAACTTTTTTTCAAAATGTCCTTTACAAAGGGTACAGATTA
>NZ_NVPR01000032.1 GCF_002551815.1 Bacillus sp. AFS098217 | reverse complement strand
GTAATGCCAATGATGGAAAACAACCAGATGCCAAACATAATGCCAATGATGGAAAATAACCAGATGCCAAACGTAATGCCAATGATGGAAAATAACCCAATGCCAAATATGATGCCGATGATGGAAAACAACCCAATGCCAAATATGATGCCAATGATGGAAAACAACCCAATGCCAAATATGATGCCGATGATGGAAAATAATCCAATGCCAAATATGATGCCAATGATGGAAAACAACCAGATGCCAAACGTAATGCCGATGATGGAAAACAACCCAATGCCAAACATAATGCCGATGATGGAAAACAATCCAATGCCAAATATGATGCCGCAACAGTATCCGTACTATCAACAACAAAATCCGTATTATAACATGCCGTATCCACAAGGAGCACCAATTGCATCGCAATATGCTTCGATGCCAAATATAATGCCAATGGAAAACAACATGCCACCAATGATGCCAGAAGAGGAGGATTGTGGGTGCGGCGGTGAGGAAAGAACTTTATATAGTCCACAGCCAGGCGGACCACAGTACGCGCGCCCTTTATATTATCAACCAACACAGGCTGCATATGCACCTCAACCAGGTACAATGTATTATCAGCCAGATCCGCCAGATATTTTTGGAAATCCACTTGTGGAAGAAGAGGAATAAAGAGAACTTTATGGAAAATTTCAGGGGATTACTAGTGAAATATTAACAGTGTAAAAACCTTCTTTGTTACTCATGATAAGAGGGAGCTTTTCGAAAGAAAAGTTCATTCTAACAAGGGAGGTTTTTGTATTGAATAAAAAAGTTAAAATTATTGCCGCTTCTTTGTTAGTTACCAGTGCATTAGCTGCATGTGGTACACCTAAGAATAAAAGTGCAATGGATGGGCGTAATGCGAACTACAATTATGAACGTACATCTTATTATGATACACAACCATACAGAAATAATGTAACACGTACAAATCAATATACAGATTATGTAACATATCGAAATGGAAATAGAGTTACAGATAATGTATATGATCGTCGTAATGATGTTGGATATAACTACTACCGTGATGTAAATTACCACGGTCAAATGGCAAATCCATATCCAACTCGTAACGTTACAATGAATAATTCATACATGAACAATGATGGTAAAACTGCAGAAAGAATTACAAATCGTGTTAAGGGTATGAATAATGTGGATCGTGTTTCTACAGTTGTGCGTGGAAATGATGTAGTTATTGCAGTGAAACCACGCAATCCAGTGACAGATGAAACGGCAATGGCAAATGAAATTCGTCAAGCAGTTGCGAATGATGTGAAAAACCGAAATGTATATGTAACAGTAAAAAATGACATGTTTGAACGTGTAGATACGATAAATACGCGTCTGCGCAGCGGAACAGTTACAAACGATTTAAATCGTGATGTAACAAATATGTTCCGAGACATTCGTGCTAGCCTTACTGGAACAGTACGTTAACAAAAAAAGAGGAAGGGGTATACCTTCCTCTTCTTACATAAACATGTTTTTAGTGATTTTATTTTTAGACTAAGTAGTAATCATTCGTCATGATTCTGTAAACGATTTTTCTTGATAAAGTAGCCAGCAGAATAAGAAGCTAAAAAGCATAAAAAGAAAATACTTCCCATAAGAATAGCTTCCCGTAGTGGCCTGTCAGGACTGAAAATAACATAGATAATTGCAAAAATGATTCCTACAATAGCAGAGCGTAAAACAAGCTTATAGTAAGGGGTCAATTTAATTCCTTTTTTATCTTCTTCTGCATCAATAGAAATTCCCATTTGTAAATAGCAGAGAAGGATACTTGTTAGCATGAATAATAACCATAATGGAGATTTTGTAATTCGATCTATTCCATTAGTAAAGCCAATATAAGCTAAAATCCCTATTATACCAATCGATTGAAAGATAAATGCAATTCGTATGTTTTTTAAATTTTGTAGTATGAGACGTTCATCTTTTATTTTTTTCAACATATTCATCTCCAGTTACCATATTTTTCGTTAGTTTTCATAATAATTGTAACATATATATTGCATTAATCAATTTATATTTTACTATTAAGTCGTTTCGTATGTTAAGAATCCATCCATTTACTAGTTATAATGGAAGTTGATTTGTTGAAGAAGCAAAATACGGTATGAGCAGGGAGTGAAATATTTTTTATGATTATCTTGCTTTCTGGTTATATTAATGTTATATTAGCAAAGCGATGAGCTAATTTACGTAAGACGAGAGATATGCTTAAGTGCTAAACACGCGGATGTGGCCGCCTGGTCTCTCGCCGTAAACGCATCAAGACGCCTGCTATGTTCAGGCGTCTTTCTTATTATATAAAAGTAAAGTGAAGTTTGGATAAGAGAATCTAAACTTCATTTTTTTGTGGTTTTAATATCGGAATATTTTATTAATAATCTCGCGAATATTCTCAAAAGAATTAAAATGCAAATGGTAATATATCACATGGAGGTTTCGCTTTATTCCGATTTCGCTTACGGATAAAACCTCTATTTCCGGAAAAACTAAGAATGGAAGTTCTATTTTGCCTAGAAGAGGTGAACGGAAATGAAATTCATGATGATTGCAGTTCAAGTTTTAATTGCTATATGTTGTTTGTCTCATGAATCGAGTGTGAGGGCTGCAGCTACTATACCAGATGTAACGGAAAAAGAACCTCAAGTGACAATTTTGCTAGAGCGTATGTATTTAGACGGAGAAGCAAGTGAAGAAATCTTTGCTGAAAAGGTAGCGAATTTAGAGCAGTTTTTGAAGCAATATAAAGATTGGCAGCTTGTCGATCGTGATGATGTGCAAATTGTATTGCAAAAAAAGATAGATGACATTTCACCTTTACTAAAAACAAGCGGTTATTTCGGCGTTTCCAATGAGGGGATATTACAGATCTTTAACGGTGTACCAAACAGAGATAATGTGATTCATTCATTTTTTCAAATTGATATGAAAAAGCTAGAAAGTTATGAGCGAGCGGAACTAAAGCGTGGTATTCGTATCAGGTCAAAAGAGCGTTTTGTGAAGACGATTGAGAAAATGAAGCAGTATGCGGTGCAAAGTAAGAAAAACAGCAGCTCAGGATGAGCTGCTGTTTTCTTATTTATTCTTAGCTAAGATTTGTTTTGCAATTTCATCAATTAACATATCTTTCCCGATTGGGTTAAATGCTTTTGTGTTAAAGACTTCGTTATAAAAAATGAAAAATCAAAGTAGAGAACATTTGTTGGGGCAGTCTCGCTTTTCTATCATTAAATATGTTAAAATGGAATACATGATTTGAGAGGGAGAGATCGTATTTTGTTTGAATATGTTACAGGCTATGTGGAATATGTAGGGCCAGAATATGTCGTTCTTGATCATAATGGAATTGGCTATCAAATTTTTACGCCAAATCCGTATGTATTCCAAAGAAGTAAGCAAGAAATTCGTGTATATACATATCATTATGTGAGAGAAGATATTATGGCGCTTTATGGATTTAAGACACGTGAAGAGCGTTTATTATTTACAAAACTTTTAGGTGTGTCAGGAATCGGGCCAAAAGGTGCACTTGCCATTTTGGCTTCTGGTCAAACCGGACAGGTCGTGCAAGCAATTGAAAATGAGGATGAAAAGTTCTTAGTGAAATTCCCGGGCGTTGGAAAGAAAACAGCGCGCCAAATGATTTTAGACTTAAAAGGAAAATTAGCAGATGTTGTACCAGATGCATTTGTTGATTTATTCTCAGATGTAGAACGTTTAGATGAGAAGAAAGGGTCATCAGCTGAGCTTGATGAGGCGCTTGAGGCGCTTCGTGCACTTGGTTATGCAGAACGAGAAGTGTCTCGCGTTGTACCAGAATTATTAAAAGAATCACTTACGACGGATCAATATATTAAAAAGGCACTTAGTCTGTTACTAAATAGTAAGAGGTGAGTAGAATGGACGAACGTCTCCTTTCGGGAGAATCTGCATATGAAGATGCAGACTTAGAATATTCGTTACGGCCACAGACGCTCCGTCAGTATATTGGCCAAGATAAGGCAAAACATAATTTAGAAGTGTTTATTGAAGCAGCGAAAATGCGTGAGGAGACATTGGACCACGTACTATTATATGGACCGCCAGGACTAGGGAAAACGACGCTTGCCAATATTATTGCCAACGAAATGGGCGTTAATATTCGAACGACGTCAGGTCCAGCAATAGAGCGTCCAGGGGATTTAGCAGCGGTGTTAACGGCGCTGCAACCTGGTGATGTACTATTTATTGATGAAATTCACCGCTTGCATAGATCAATTGAAGAAGTATTATACCCAGCAATGGAGGATTTCTGTCTTGATATTGTTATTGGTAAAGGGCCGACAGCACGCTCTGTACGTCTTGATTTACCTCCATTCACATTAGTTGGTGCAACAACACGTGCAGGTGCGTTATCAGCACCGCTCCGTGACCGTTTTGGTGTATTATCACGATTAGAGTATTATACAGTAGACCAACTTTCGGCAATCGTTGAACGGACAGCAGAAGTGTTTGAAGTTGAGATAGATTCCTTGGCAGCATTAGAAATTGCAAGGCGTGCACGTGGTACGCCGCGTATCGCAAACCGTTTATTAAGACGTGTACGTGACTTTGCGCAAGTTCGCAGCGATGGAACGATTGCGATGGAAATTACACAAATGGCATTAGAACTCTTACAAGTGGATAAATTAGGTTTAGATCATATCGATCATAAGTTACTACTTGGTATTATTGAAAAATTCCGCGGTGGACCAGTTGGATTAGAAACGGTTTCAGCGACAATTGGAGAAGAGTCTACTACCATTGAAGATGTGTATGAACCATATTTACTTCAAATTGGATTCTTACAACGAACGCCAAGAGGACGAATCGTAACGCCGCTCGCTTATGAACATTTTGGAATGGAGATGCCTGGGGTTTGATGGATATGCCAAAGCTGCTTATTACGGCTGGTATTCTTCTTATAGTTGTTGGATTAGCTTGGAAGTTTATAGGAAGGCTTCCAGGCGATATTTTTGTGAAAAAAGGAAACGTTACCTTTTATTTTCCGATCATTACATGTATTGTGTTAAGTATTGTATTATCTTTTGTTATGTATATAATAAATCGATTTAAATAGAAATAGGTGGATATAGTTATGGATATTAATCTGTTTGATTTTCATTTACCTGAAGAACTTATTGCCCAAACGCCGCTTGAGAAGCGTGAAACATCAAGATTAATGGTGTTAGATCGTGAAACAGGTGATATCGAGCATAAGCATTTTGCTGACATTCTTTCTTATTTACATGAGGGTGATTGTTTAGTTTTAAATGAAACGAAAGTTATGCCTGCTCGTTTGCATGGTGTGAAAGAAGATACAGGTGCACACATTGAAGTACTTCTTTTAAAGCAAGAGGATGGCGATAAGTGGGAAACGCTTGTGAAACCAGCGAAGCGTGTAAAAGAAGGAACTGTCATTTCTTTTGGTGAAGGAAGGCTAAAAGCAACTTGCACTGGAACAGCTGATCAAGGTGGTCGTCAACTTGAGTTTTCATATGACGGTATCTTTTATGAAATTTTAGATGAGCTTGGAGAAATGCCACTTCCTCCATATATTAAAGAAACATTGGAAGATCGTGACCGTTATCAAACGGTATATGCAAAGGAAATCGGTTCTGCGGCAGCACCGACAGCCGGACTGCATTTTACTGAAGAGTTATTAGAGAAATTGAAGCAAAAAGGTGTTCAATTAGCGTTTATTACACTTCATGTTGGCCTTGGAACATTCAGACCTGTTTCAGCTGATACAATCGAAGAACATCATATGCATGCAGAGTATTATCACATGTCAGAAGAAACAGCAGACTTGTTAAATCGTGTGAAAGAGAACGGTGGTCGCATTATTACAGTTGGGACAACGTCAACTCGTACGCTTGAAACAATTGCTACAGACCATGATGGTAAACTTTGTGCAGCATCTGGATGGACAGATATCTTTATGTACCCAGGTTATGAATTTAAAGCAATTGACGGTTTAATCACAAACTTCCACTTGCCAAAATCAACATTAATTATGCTTGTGAGTGCATTTGCAAATAGAGAGAATGTGCTTCATGCTTATAATGAAGCAGTAAAAGAAAAATACCGTTTCTTTAGTTTTGGTGATGCGATGTTCGTTGCATCGCATGCTAAAAT
The DNA here is from genome assembly GCF_002551815.1 of Bacillus sp. AFS098217. Taxonomy (GTDB): domain Bacteria; phylum Bacillota; class Bacilli; order Bacillales; family Bacillaceae_G; genus Bacillus_A. The sequence goes on along the minus strand of NZ_NVPR01000032.1, from coordinate 358,602 downwards.
GAGAAACAACAAATAAAAGGAGTAAATCTATGACAGCAATTCGTTATGAATTTATTAAAACATGTAAACAAACAGGTGCCCGTTTAGGCCGCGTCCATACACCACATGGTTCGTTTGATACACCAACATTTATGCCAGTTGGTACACTTGCAACAGTTAAAACGATGTCACCAGAAGAACTAAAAGCGATGGATTCAGGTATTATTTTAAGCAATACGTATCATTTATGGCTACGTCCAGGTCATGAAATTGTACGTGAAGCAGGTGGTTTACATAAATTTATGAACTGGGATCGTGCGATTTTAACGGATTCTGGTGGTTTCCAAGTATTTAGTTTAAGTGATTTCCGCCGTATTGAAGAAGAGGGCGTTCACTTCCGTAATCACTTAAATGGAGACAAGTTATTCTTATCACCAGAGAAGGCAATGGAAATTCAAAATGCATTAGGTTCAGATATTATGATGGCATTTGATGAGTGCCCACCTTTCCCAGCTACTTTTGAATATATGAAAAAGTCTGTAGAACGTACAAGCCGCTGGGCAGAGCGTTGTTTAAAAGCGCATGCGCGCCCAGAGGATCAAGGGTTGTTTGGTATTGTACAGGGCGGAGAGTTTGAAGAGCTTCGTCGTCAAAGTGCGAAAGATCTTGTTTCAATGGACTTCCCTGGCTATGCAGTAGGTGGATTATCAGTTGGGGAACCAAAGGATATTATGAATCGCGTACTTGAATTTACAACGCCACTCCTTCCAGACAATAAACCGCGTTATTTAATGGGAGTAGGTTCTCCTGACTCGTTAATTGATGGAGCGATTCGTGGTATCGATATGTTTGACTGTGTACTTCCAACTCGTATTGCGCGAAATGGTACATGTATGACAAGTGAGGGGCGTCTCGTTGTGAAAAATGCGAAGTTTGCAAGAGATTTTGGTCCGCTTGATCCAAACTGTGATTGTTACACATGTAAAAATTACTCTCGTGCGTACATTCGTCACTTAATGAAATGTGATGAAACATTCGGAATTCGCTTAACGTCTTATCACAACCTTCATTTTCTGTTAAACTTAATGGAGCAGGTGAGACAAGCCATTCGTGAAGATCGTCTTGGCGATTTCCGAGAAGAGTTCTTTGAGCAATATGGCTTTAATAAACCAAATGCTAAAAACTTCTAATACATAATTATTAAAGGAGGAATAAAAGATGAATCCAGGTATGATGAATATTATCATGATCGTTGCAATGTTTGCGATCTTCTACTTCTTATTAATTCGCCCGCAACAAAAGCGTCAAAAGGCGGTAGCCCAAATGCAAAGTGAATTAACAAAAGGCGATGCTATCGTAACAATTGGTGGTTTACACGGTACAATTGAATCAGTAGAGGATACTACGATTGTTATTAAATCTGGTGGTTCACATTTAACATTCGATCGCAATGCGATTCGTGAAGTTGTGAAGAAGTAATTAGTGAAAGCCCTGCAAAATGCAGGGCTTTTTTCAATTTGTCCGTTTGGTCATATTAACGCCAAAGATTCCTCCAAGTGTACTTGATCCCATTAATGCAAGTTGATAGAGTAGCTGTGAGTTGGATAAAGAATGTGAGAAACCTAAATAGTTAACAAGAAATACAAGAATGGTAAAGGTAAGCCCAGTTGTAAAACCAACTAACCATCCTTTACCTTGCGCTTTTTTACCAGCGACAAAACCAGAGATGAGCATGGAAAGAAGAGCAAATACAAAAATAGTAACGGCCAATGTCCCTTCATTGATATTGGTGAACTTTAACAAAAGAGCAATTGTCATACTTGTAATAGAGGCAAGAACCAATACAGTGATAACACCAAACCCGATTGCTGTAGATAATCTTTTCGTTCCATCCATTATGCATACCTCCTTTTTAATACAAGCATATTTTCAATTTGGATAAGTTAGACTAGTTTCTTTTTTACAGGGAAGTCTATAAATAGAAAAGGTGTAAAAAAGGAGATGAGGAAATGGAATGGCTATCAATAGTTGGTCGGACAATGCTTCTATATGTTGTGATTTTAATTATTTTTCGCATGATGGGAAAGCGAGAAATTGGCGAACTAAGTGTATTAGATTTAGTAGTTTTTATTATGCTTGGTGAGATGGCTGTTGTGGCAATTGAAAATACAGATAAGTCCCTTTGGCATCAGCTTGTTCCCATGGTACTGCTTATGGGTGTACAAATCACTTTATCGATTGTTTCTTTGAAAAATCAGCGTATTCGTCATTTGATAGAGGGGGAACCCGCTATCATTGTGAATGCAGGAAAAATTGATGAGAAACAGATGCGAAAGCAGCGTTACAATATAGACGATTTGATGGTGCAATTACGTGAGCAGGGAATTGGAGATGTACGTGATGTAGAGTATGCGATTTTAGAGCCAACTGGGAAGCTATCTGTCTTTCAAAAACAAAAAAGTAAGAAGAGTAAAAATGATACACCGCTTTTTTCACTTCCATTAATTATTGACGGAGAAATTCAACAAAAACATTTACAAATGATTGAGCATTCGGATGATTGGCTTGTAGAGAAGCTAAAAAACTTAGGGCATAATGATGTGAAGAGGATTTTGTATTGTAGTTTTCAAAATGGACAGTTTTTTGTTGATGTTAAAGAGGAATAAAGGCTTGCCATTTTTAGAAACGGCAAGCCTGTTTGTTTTCAAGCGAACAGTTTACGAATAATCGGAATGCGTCGTAATTCTTCTTTACGAATCAGTTTAAAAATAAACAGAAGTAGAATGTAGATAGTAGTAGTTAATGTAATTTCCCATAATGTTTGTATACCGAGTGAGTGTGAAAAAACAATATACTTGTGAAGACAGAAACCAAAAGCTCCTGCGACAACAATCGCAATTCCCCCGAAAATATAATCTCTCATGTAAATTGTGAATGTAATTTTCTTTAAGACTGTAGCGTAGTGAAGAAATGTCACAGTTACAATGTTAGCGGCGATAGCGAGTGCAACGCCCATCATTTGAAACTCTGGACGTGAAGCGAGTACAAAAATAACGAGTAGTTTGACAATAGCTCCGATAAATGTGTTCATCATTGCAGCGCGTGCTAAGTTTAAAGCTTGCAAAACAGATGTAAGAGGGCTTTGGAAGTAGTGAAATAAAAAGCAAGGTGCAAGTAATTGAATGAATGAAGTTGCGCTGTCAGATCCATACATGAGAGTTAAGACAGGGGAGGCGAATACATAAAGAATGACGACCGACCAGCCTCCTGTAATTAAAGAAATACGAAGTGCCTGTTGCAGGCGGTGTTCAACTAATCGATGTTGCTTTTTTACCATCGCTTCACTAATGGATGGTACAAGTGCTGTAGAAAGAGCATATGTAATAAAAGCTGGCAGCGACAAAAGCGGAAATGCATAGCCATTTAATATACCGTACTGCTTCGTAGCGACTGAAGCGGCAACACCAGCAATTGCTAAACTTTGCATCACAACAATGGGCTCGAAAAAATAAGAAACGGAACCGATTAAACGACTTCCTGTAGTTGGAAGCGCAATTTCCATAAGTGAATGAAAAGTGTGTTTGCTTTCTTTGACAGTGCTTAGAAAATCTGTTCGTATAGAAAGATGCTTTTCACGCTGGAATAATGTGAGCAGGAATAATAAAGAAGCTACTTCACCAAGAACAGATGAGAGCATTGCACCTGCCGCTGCATATTCAACGCCGTAAGGTAAAAATAGCCGAATGCATACAGCGATAATAGTAATGCGAACCACTTGTTCCAGCACTTGAGCATAGGCACTTGGTTTCATATTTTGTTTTCCTTGGAAATAACCGCGTAAAACAGATGAAATAGCAATAACAGGAACGACAGGTAAAATAGCTATGAGTGGATAGTATGTTCTTTCATCTGTAAGTAATGTTTCAGCCAAAATAGGAGCTAGAAGCATGATAGCGATTGTTAAGATAATACTAATAACGGATGTAACAGCTAATGATACTGTTAATATTCTTTTTACTTTTTGTTTATCATTCACCGCTTCCGCCTCTGCGACGAATTTTGCAATGGCGACAGGAAGCCCGATTTGCGTTAAGGTAATTGCTAAAATGAAAGTAGGGACAGCCATCATATAAAGACCGACGCCTTCTTCTCCTACAATGCGTGCCATTACAATACGGTTGATAAACCCAAGAATTTTTGTAATAAAACCAGCTAGCATTAAAATAAATGCACCTCGTAAAAAGCTTTGTCTTGTCATGGTCTTCTCCTACCTTCTCAAAATCAATGGAATGATTTACAATAATTTATATGCACGTATGAGACAAGAATGACAAGCATTTAAGAGGACGGTTATGAAAGTGAAACTTCTGCTAAGAAGAAACGAGAGAAATGGAACTCTTAAAGGTAAGTGATTGCTGTCCATTAGAGCGGGATAAAAAGCGACTTTTCGTGCTGAAATATAAAGGAGATGTGATGTATGGTGGAAAAAGAAGAGTTGGTAGAAGCTTACCGCGGACAGTTACAAGTCGTTTTGCAAAGTAAAGTGGAGGAATTCCAAATGCTTGGTTATGACCGAGTAACGATTGACGATATTTGGAAATGTTTAAAAAATAAAAAGTGGAAAAAGATAGACAGTAATGTTAGATTACATGAACTAGTGAATGACGTACTAACATTAACTGCAAATGAGTATATGACCTATTTAACGGTTGAAGCATATCAAGAGCCACTTTGGTCATTCGAAGAATATGAAAATAAATAATCGACTGTAATTGGTTTGTTCTTCCTTTTGCAGTATAATGATAGGTATTGATAAAGAGGAGTTTATTATGTCAGAGATTTTACGTAAAGGAGGTAGGGAGCAAAACTTATAATGATATGTAGGAACATCTAGGGTGTACATCTGTAGAACCACAACCTAGATGGCTAGTGGTGAACTAGTAAAAAAACACTGGAAAATTTACAGAAAGGACGTCTACTAATTAGACAAACTCATATGTGTAGAGGAATACTTGTGAATGATAAAGCTGTAATAGCCACAGGGAATTGTCTAGCGTAAATGAATTGTAGGATTTATTTATGGTTTTAGTAGCAGAAAGAAGGTACATATGGCAAAGCGCGGTACGAGAATCGTCGCCTTTTTCCTCATCGTTTTATTAATCGGTGGAATTATTGGCGCGACAGGAAAAAACATAACAAAAGGAATTAGTCTTGGACTAGACCTTCGCGGTGGCTTTGAAATCTTGTATGAAGTAAAACCTGCGAAAAAAGGAGATAAAATCGATCATGATGCACTTGTAAGTACAGTAGGTGCCCTTAATAATCGTGTCAATGTTCTTGGTGTAAGTGAACCGAACATTCAAATCGAAGGGACAGATCGAATTCGTGTTCAGCTTGCTGGTGTGCAAGATCAGCAAAAAGCACGTGAAATTTTATCTACACAAGCAAAATTAACATTCCGTGATGTGAATGATAACCTTCTCATGGACGGAACAGATTTAAAGGGCGGCGGAGCGAAGCAAACGTTTGATGAACAAGGTCGACCAAGTGTTAGCCTTACATTGAAAAGTGCTGATAAATTCCGCGAAGTAACTGAAAAAATCTCTAAAATGCCTCCACCAACAAACTTAATGGTGATTTGGCTTGATTTTGAAGAAGGTAAAGATTCGTATAAAGCAGAAGCTGCAAAACCAAATCCAAAATTCTTATCAGCAGCAACAGTAAACCAAGTGTTTAATCAAGCTGAAGTTTCAATCGTAGGTGGAAACTTTACAGTTGAAAGTGCAAAACAACTTTCATCTTTATTAAATGCGGGTGCGCTTCCTGTTGATTTAAAAGAAATGTATTCAACATCTGTTGGAGCAAAATTTGGTCAACAAGCATTGCAAGAAACGATTTTTGCTAGTGCGATCGGGATTGCTCTTATCTTCTTATTCATGCTTGTATTCTATCGTTTACCAGGGCTTGTAGCGGTCATTATGTTAGGCTTATACATTTTCGTTACATTGCTCGTCTTTAACTGGATGCATGCGGTTCTTACCTTGCCAGGTATCGCGGCATTGGTGCTCGGGGTTGGTATCGCGGTTGATGCGAATATCATCACGTATGAAAGGCTGAAGGAAGAATTACGAATTGGCAAGTCTCTCATGTCAGCGTATCGTGCTGGTAATCATCGCTCATTAGCAACGATTTTAGATGCGAACATTACGACACTTGCTGCAGCTGGTGTATTATTTGTATATGGTACAAGCTCTGTACAAGGGTTCGCAACAAGTTTAATTGTAAGTATTTTAGTTGGTTTCATTACGAACGTATTCGGTACTCGTTTCTTACTTGGATTACTTGTGAAAAGCCGTTACTTCGATAAGAAAATCTCTTATTTTGGTGTAAAACAGAAAGAAATTATTCCGTTGTCAAAAGGGGTAGAACATGCACCAACGAAATTTGATCGTATTAACTTTGTAAATATTGGTCACAAATTCTTCTTATTCTCAGTTGTAGTTGTGATTGCTGGAGCAATTATACTACCAATTTTCAAAATGAACCTTGGTATTGACTTTGCAAGCGGTACACGTATGGACTTGCAATCAAACCAAGCGATTAGTGTAGATCAAGTACAAAAAGACTTGCATGAACTGAAGATTGATGTGAAAAAAGAAGATATTGTATCAACAGGAAATGACAATAAAGGATTTGCCGTTCGTACAATTGGTGTTTTATCGAAAGATGAAATTGCAAAAGTGAAAACATTCTTCCACGATAAATATGGTACAGAGCCGAATATAAGTACGGTTTCTCCAACAATCGGGAAAGAAATCGCGCAAAACGCATTTATTGCAGTTATGATTGCCTCAGCGGTTATCGTTTTATATGTAAGTATTCGTTTCCGTTTCACATACGCACTATCTGCCGTATTAGCATTGCTGCATGATGCGTTCGTTATGATTGTTATATTCAGTATCTTCCAATTGGAAGTAGATATAACATTTATCGCTGCGGTATTAACAATCATCGGTTATTCCATCAATGACTCGATTGTTACATTTGACCGAAACCGTGAGCTATATAAACAGAAAAAACGAATTCGCGACTTAAAAGATTTAGAAGAAATCGTAAACTCAAGTATTCGTCAAACAATTGGTCGTTCCATTAATACCGTTCTAACGGTATTGCTCCCGGTTATTGCGTTGCTGATTTTTGGTAGTGAATCACTACGAAACTTCTCACTTGCATTAATGATTGGACTAGTTGTAGGTACGTATTCTTCTGTTTTCGTTGCTTCTCAAATTTGGCTAATGCTTGAAAATCGCCGTTTGAAAAAAGGTAAGGGTACGAAAAAAGGAAATGAAGGAGTATCTGAACCACAAGTATAAAATTTAGAACAGCACATATAAAAAAGATGATGCCTCTTTAGAGGCATCTCTTTTTTCGTTTGCGGATACAATAAAGTGATACTTCCTTTCACGCTTTTTGCTAAAGGGTAGTAGAACCAATCGGGAGTAAAATAAATTCTTTTGCTAAAAAACGGATCATGGAGAAACTGGAAGGAAGTGATACTTCTTCCATTATTTTTTGTTACAATATAAAGGTATTTTGAGAAAAGAAGGGATTTCGGTTATGGAAAAAGATGAACGTTTTAAACAGGCGGAGTTTGGCGCTATTGTTGGAATCGTTGGAAATATTGTATTAGCGATTGTAAAAGCGGTAATCGGCTATATTGGAAATAGTAAGGCTCTTTTAGCAGACGCAGTTCATTCAGGATCAGATGTGATTGGTTCGTTAGCTGTGCTTTTTGGATTACGAGCGGCGAAGCAGCCCCCCGATGAAGATCATCCTTATGGTCATGGAAAAGCGGAATCGATTTCAGCGATTATTGTTGCAGTATTACTATTTATTGTTGGAATTGAAATTGTAATTTCTTCCGTAAAGGCTTTTACGCAAGAGCTTGAACCGCCAAAGGGAATTACAATTTTTGCGGTTATTCTTTCTATCGTTGTGAAAGAGGGAATGTTTCGGTATAAGTATCAATTAGGCAAACGGATCAACAGTGATGCAATTATTGCAAATGCATATGAGCACCGTTCAGATGTGTTTTCTTCAATTGCAGCTTTAATCGGGATTTGTGCAGCTATTATTGGAAATAAACTTGGTTTAGATTGGCTTGTGTACGCCGATCCAGTTGCAGGATTATTTGTTTCATTACTTGTTGTGAAAATGGCGTGGAGTATTGGAGGCGAAGCAATCCATACAACGCTTGATCACGTTCTTCACGAAGAAGATGTCATTCCGCTAAGAGAAGCAGTCCTTCAAGTAGAGGGTGTTAAAAAAATTGGGTCCCTATATGCGCGTGAGCATGGTCATTATGTTATTGTCGATATTAAAGTGTCTGTTGACCCATATATTACAGTGGAAGAAGGACATCGCATTGGAAAACATGTTAAAGAAGTGTTAATGAAGCAAGATAATGTCCAAAATGTTTTTGTACATATTAATCCGTATTCTCCTGATTGATATGGAGCGGTTCCTGTAAAAAAGTAAATATTCATCTAATTATGGAGATATTCAATCGTAGCTAACAGAGCGTGTATTATATTGTCACCCCTTAATCTGTCTTGTATAATGGACAGGTTAAGGGGTGATTTCGTGTTACAACCGAAGACGCGTTGGAAAGAAAAGTCGTATAATGAGGAAATGGTGAGTGAATTAGCAAGTAAATTGCAATTATCACCACTTGTTATTTCGTTATTCCTCGGTAGAGGTTTAGATACAGAAGATAAGATTGTGGATTTTTTAAATACAGAAGGGCAAGAATTTCACGATCCATTTTTACTTAAAGGGATGGACTGTACAGTAGAACGTGTAAGGAAAGCCATTCAAAATGGAGAGCAGATTTTAATATTTGGCGATTATGATGCGGACGGAGTAAGTAGTACGACTGTGTTATTCCTTGCTCTTCAAGAATTAGGTGCAGATGTAGAGTTTTATATTCCAAACCGCTTTACGGAAGGATATGGACCGAATGAAGAGGCCTTTCGCTGGGCGCACCGCGCAGGCTTCTCGTTAATTATTACGGTCGATACAGGTATTGCAGCGGTGCATGAAGCACAGGTGGCAAAGGAACTTGGAATGGATCTTATTATTACAGATCACCATGAGCCACCACCAGAACTTCCAGAAGCGCTTGCGATTATTCATCCGAAGTTAGAAGGCGGTGTTTATCCGTTTCATTATTTAGCGGGTGTTGGTGTTGCGTTTAAAGTAGCGCATGCACTACTTGGACGTGTACCGGAGCATTTATTAGAAATTGCAGTGATTGGTACGGTAGCTGATTTAGTATCACTTCATGGTGAGAATAGATTGCTTGTGCAACGTGGACTGAAACAAATGCGAATGACAAAAAATATTGGCTTAAAGGCGTTATTTAAAGTAGCCAACGTTTCACAAAGTGAAATTACAGAAGAAAGCATTGGTTTCTCTATAGCACCCCGTATTAATGCGATTGGACGCTTAGAAGATGCAGCGCCGGCAGTTCATCTTTTATTATCGGAGGATCCTGAAGAAGCGAAAGAGCTTGCTGAAGAAATTGATGAACTTAATAAACTTCGAAAAGATATTGTAAAGCAAATTACAGAAGAGGCTATTGCTGAAGTAGAAAATAATTTCCCACCAGAGGAAAATAAAGTGTTAGTCCTTGCGAAAGAAGGATGGAATCCAGGCGTAATTGGTATTGTGGCCTCTAAATTAGTAGAGCGTTTTTACCGTCCAACAATCGTATTATGCATTGATCCTGAGAAGCAAACAGCAAAAGGATCTGCTCGTAGTATTGCGGGATTTGATTTGTTTGCAAATTTATCGGATTGTAGAGAATTGTTACCTCATTTTGGAGGGCATCCGATGGCGGCAGGGATGACGCTTCATATGAATGATGTGGATGAACTACGCCGCCGTTTAAATGAACAGGCAGAGGCTATTTTAACGGCAGAAGACTTTGTTCCGATTACAACGGTTGATGCGATTTGTAAGGTCGAAGATGTAACGCTTGCGGCAATTGAAGAAATGCAAAAGCTAGCGCCGTTTGGTGTTGGAAATCCTAAGCCGCGTATCGCAGTGAGAGATGCAGAGTTAGAAAGTATTCGTGCGATCGGATCCGATAGCTCTCATTTGAAAATGGCACTTCGTGACGGACAGGCAACGCTAGATACGATTGGATTTGGTTTCGGTGCCTATGCGAAAGAGATTTCTCCACTTGCTACCGTTTCTGTTGTAGGTGAAGCATCGATTAATGAATGGAATAATTTCAAAAAACCGCAATTGATGATTCAAGATATTGCAGTAGAGGCATGGCAATTATTTGATTGGCGCAGCATGCGTAATGTGGAAGCAAACCTAGCAGAGCTTCCAAAAGATAAAGTAACAATGGTATATTTTTCTGAAGAGGTATTGAATAAATTTTCTTTAGAAGTGTATAAAGAACAATTGGTGCACGCATCAGAAGTAACAAATCTAGATGATCAGTATATTGTTTTATTGGATTTACCAACGGGAACAGAGGAATTACGCGAGTTATTTAAGGCGGGATTCCCGGCGCGAATTTACACGCTGTTTTACCAAGAAAATAATCATTTATTTAGTACGGTCCCAACAAGAGACCACTTTAAATGGTATTATTCCTTTTTACATCAAAAAGCACCGTTTTCTTTAAGACAATATGGAGAACAACTATGTCGTCATAAAGGTTGGTCAAAAGATACAGTAAATTTTATGACACAGGTGTTTTTTGAGCTAGAATTTGTTACAATAAAAGACGGTGTCATTTTTATGGCAGAGAAAATGCAAAAGCGTGATTTAATTGAATCGAACACATATCGTGAGAAAATGAACCACTTGCAACTAGAGAAAGAATTGGTTTATAGCACATATCAACAACTATATACATGGTTTGAAACGATTCGTAATCATAAAGAAGTAGAGCAGTTAAGGTAAAGGATTTGTATTTACAGACCTTTTATATCTGAGGAGGATTCAGAAATATGGATTTCAAGCAACATATCGCAATTGTACCAGATTATCCAAAAGAAGGTATTGTGTTTAAAGATATCACACCTTTAATGAATGATGGGAAAGCATACAAAGCAGCAACAGATGAAATCGTTGCTTATGCAAAAGAAAGAAACATCGACCTTGTAGTAGGACCAGAAGCACGTGGTTTTATTATTGGTTGCCCAGTTTCTTATGCGTTAGAAGTAGGATTTGCACCAGTTCGTAAATTAGGTAAATTACCACGTGAAGTAATTAAGGTAGACTATGGTAAAGAGTATGGAAAAGACGTTTTAACAATCCATAAAGATGCAATTAAACCAGGTCAACGTGTATTAATTACAGATGATTTATTAGCTACAGGTGGAACAATTGAAGCGACAATTAAGCTAGTTGAAGAACTTGGCGGAGTTGTAGCAGGGATTGCATTCTTAGTGGAACTTACTTACTTAGATGGTCGTAAAGTGTTAGACGGTTACGATGTATTAGTACTAGAACAATATTAATTATTATATAGGTAAAACTACGGTGATAGAAAAAGTACCCGTGAATCTCTTAGAGAGGAGCGGGTACTTTTGTATAATTGTATGAAAAATCATGGTGAAATATCTGTAAAATCTTTTCCTTTTCACAATTCACAATCATTAGGTTATAATGATAGAATAAAAATTATTCTAATTAATAAGGAAACAGTATTAATTTTTAATAAAAGGTGATTCGATGGCAAATGAGCAAGTACTAACAGCTGAACAGGTACTCGAGAAAGCGGGACAATATTTAGCGGATGATGATATTGAGTTGGTGGCACGTGCCTATGAATATGCACGTGATGCACATAGTGAACAGTATAGAAAATCGGGCGAACCATATATTATTCATCCGATTCAAGTTGCAGGTATTTTAGTTGATTTACACATGGATCCATCTACAGTGTCAGCAGGTTTTTTGCATGATGTAGTAGAAGATACCGAAGTTACACTAGAAGATATTGAACGGGAATTTAATAAAGAAATTGCTATGCTTGTTGATGGGGTTACAAAGCTTGGGAAAATTAAATACAAGTCTCATGAACAGCAGCAAGCAGAAAACCATCGCAAAATGTTTATTGCAATGGCTCAGGATATTCGGGTTATTTTAATTAAACTAGCCGATCGTCTTCATAACATGCGTACGCTTAAGCATTTGCCTCAAGAAAAGCAGCGCCGTATTGCAAATGAAACGTTAGAGATTTTTGCGCCTTTAGCTCATAGACTCGGAATTAATACTATTAAATGGGAGCTAGAGGATACATCACTTCGTTATTTAAATCCGCAGCAATATTATCGTATTGTTAATTTAATGAAGCGAAAACGTGCGGAGCGTGAAGAATATTTAGACGAAGTAATGACGGGCATTCGTGAGAAATTAAAAGAAGTGTCCATTCAACCTGATATTTCAGGAAGACCGAAACATATTTATAGTATTTATCGTAAAATGGCGCTTCAAAATAAACAATTTAATGAAATTTATGATTTGTTAGCTGTGCGTGTTGTTGTGAATAGCATTAAAGATTGTTATGCGGTGTTAGGAATTATTCATACGTGCTGGAAACCAATGCCAGGTCGTTTTAAAGATTATATTGCGATGCCAAAAGCAAATCTATATCAATCGCTTCATACAACAGTAATTGGGCCAAAGGGCGATCCGCTTGAAGTGCAAATTCGTACGAAAGAAATGCACGAAATCGCAGAATTCGGGATTGCAGCGCACTGGGCTTATAAAGAAGGAAAAGCAGCAGAAACAACAGGTACATTAGAGAAGAAATTAACATGGTTCCGTCAAATATTAGAATGGCAAAATGAAGCTTCTAATGCAGAAGAATTTATGGAGTCATTAAAAATTGATTTATTCTCTGATATGGTATTTGTCTTTACGCCAAAAGGAGATGTCATGGAATTACCACTTGGTTCTGTACCGATTGATTTTGCATACCGCGTCCATTCGGAAATTGGAAACAAAACGATTGGTGCAAAAGTGAATGGCAAAATGGTGACGCTTGATTACAAATTAAAAACAGGTGATATCATTGAGATTTTAACATCTAAACATTCATACGGACCAAGTCAGGATTGGGTAAAACTTGCTCAAACCTCTCATGCAAAGAATAAAATTCGTCAATTTTTCAAAAAGCAACGCCGAGATGAGAATATTGAAAAAGGCCGTGAACTTGTTGAGAAAGAAGTGCGAAGTTTAGAATATGAGATGAAAGAAGTATTAGCAACTGATAATTTAAAACGAGTGGCTGAGAAATACAATTTTGCAAACGAAGAAGATATGTTTGCCGCAGTTGGATATAACGGTATTACGGCTGCACAAATTGTAACGCGTCTAACGGACAAGTTCCGCAAGCAGCGTGAAGAAGAACAAGATATTGTAGAAGTGAAAGAAGTTCGTAAACCAATGAAAATCCGGAAATGGGACTCTGGTGTAAAAGTGAGCGGTGCTGATAATTTGTTAATTCGCTTATCAAAATGCTGTAACCCAGTTCCAGGTGATGATATTATTGGATACATTACGAAAGGACGCGGTGTATCTATTCACCGTCGTGACTGCGTCAATGTGCATACAGAAGAAGCTAAGGAGCGTTTATTAGAAGTAGAGTGGGAAGGTAGCACAGAAAAAGAGATTGAATACAATGTTGATATTGAAATCTCTGGATACGATCGCCGTGGTTTATTGAATGAAGTTTTGCAAGCTGTTACAGAAACGAAAACGTATATTTCAGCTGTTTCAGGTAGAAGTGACCGCAATAAAATGGCGACGATTAATATGTCTATCTCCATTCGCAATTTACACCATTTGAAGAAAGTGGTAGAACGCATTAAGCGAGTTCCAGAAATTTATGCCGTACGCCGCATGATGCATTAATAGGGAGTGTATAAGATATGAGAGTTGTCTTGCAACGATCAAAGGAAGCGTCTGTTACAATAGATGGCGAGATTGTAGGACAAATTCCGTTCGGTTTAACATTGCTAGTTGGCATTACGCATGAAGATACAGAAAAAGATGCAACGTACATTGCTGAAAAAGTTGCAAATTTACGTATTTTTGAAGATGAGAATGGAAAGATGAACCATTCTGTACTGGATATGAAGGGACAAGTTCTTTCTATTTCGCAATTTACATTATACGGAGATTGCCGTAAAGGGAGACGCCCGAACTTTATGGATGCTGCGAAACCAGACTACGCAGAGCGTTTGTATGATTTCTTCAATGAAGAACTTCGTAGACAAGGACTGCACGTAGAAACGGGACAATTCGGAGCAATGATGGATGTTTCTTTAATCAACGATGGTCCGGTGACCTTAATTTTAGAAAGTAAATAATAGTGGTGGAAGAGAGGATTATGAGATCCTCTCTTTTTTTATAAGTCTTATAAAAGGTATATTTTGTTAATTTGTAATATAATTGTACTGAAAATAATGAAAATATAAAAAGGGAACTGAAGGGAAGGGGAATCTGAAATAGGAGGCCAATTTATTATGTTTCAAGAATTGAATATAGCCCTGCGTTTCGTATTAGAGTTATGTATTCTTGGGATTATTGGATACTGGGGATTTCGTGTAGGGAAAATACCGGCTATGAAAATTACACTTGCCATCACACTTCCAGTTATTGTTGCTGTTATATGGGGGTTATTCGGAGCGCCTAATGCAGAATGGGAGGTACAAGGAACCTTACATGTATTGTTAGAAATTCTCGTTTTTGGATTAGGTGTTATGGCGTTATATCATTTAAGGCACTACACTCTTGCAAGTGTATTAGCAGTTGTTATTATTATGAACCGTATTCTTATGTTCATTTGGGACCAGTAGTTTTCTAGCCTTGTATCTGTGTATAACTACCTTATCAATATGGAACAATAGAAGTAAAAACATCCATATTGAATGTGAGGGATATACGTATGCGCATGAACGAAAAAGGGCACTCTGTTATGAACGGTGCCAATCAATTATTTAATGTGAATTTTCATGAGTTTATTGCAAAAGAACAAAACAATACTTCGATGGAGCTTGCTTCTGAATTTGGTATTTCATTACAAGATGTAAAACGTTTAAAGAAGCAGATGGAACGCTCCTAGGGCACTTGACAATCGCTGTGAACAAACGTATAGTAATTTTATATTTACATATGAAGAGAACCGATGATAGAGAAGAGTAAATGAGACACACATGGAAAGAGAAGAAATGTCTAAGGCTGAAAACATTTCTACATGATGACTGATTGAAGGACACTCTGTAGGTTTCAACTTGAAAGGCTTATATGCTTAGTAGAGATTGAACGCAAATTTAAGCGTTATTAAAAAAGTGGAAGCATATGTGCTTCAAATTAGGGTGGCACCACGGGTATAATACTCTCGTCCCTACTGGATAATCAGTAGAGGCGGGAGTTTTTTTATTTTTATTAAGATTAAAATAATTTGAGGAGGAACTGAATATGTCTATTCAAATTCCACGCGGAACGCAAGATATTCTTCCAGGTAGTGTTGAGTTATGGCAGTATATTGAAGGGCAAGCACGCGAAATTTGCCGTCGTTACAACTATAAAGAAATTCGCACACCAATTTTTGAACACACAGAGCTATTTTTACGCGGTGTTGGTGATACAACGGATATCGTTCAAAAAGAAATGTACTCATTCCAGGATCGAGGTGAGCGTAACTTAACACTGCGTCCAGAAGGTACAGCACCTGTTGTACGTTCTTATGTTGAAAATAAAATGTTCGGTGATGCAACGCAGCCGACGAAACTATACTATATCGGTCAAATGTTCCGTTACGAAAGACCACAAGCAGGTCGTTATCGTCAGTTTGTGCAATTCGGTATTGAAGCGATCGGTAGTAATGATCCAGCAATTGATGCAGAAGTAATTGCACTTGCTGTGGAATTTTACCGTGGCATGGGCTTAAAAAATATTAAAGTTGTACTGAACAGCTTAGGTGATGCAGCGAGCCGTCAAGCGCATCGTGATGCACTAATCGCTCACTTTGAGCCTCGCATTGGCGAGTTCTGCTCTGACTGTCAATCTCGTTTAGAAAAGAACCCACTTCGTATTTTAGACTGTAAAAAAGATCGTGATCATGAATTAATGAGCACAGCACCATCTATTACAGAGTACTTAAACGAAGACTCAGCAGTATACTACGAAAAAGTACAAGAGTTATTAACGATGATGGGCGTTCCATTTGAAAAGGATCCAAATTTAGTACGTGGTTTAGACTACTACCAGCACACTGTTTTTGAAATTATGAGTGAAGCAGAAGGTTTCGGTGCAATCACAACATTAAGTGGTGGCGGTCGTTATAACGGACTTGTACAAGAAATCGGTGGTCCAGAAATGCCTGGTATCGGTTTTGCGATGAGTATCGAGCGTTTAATCATGGCACTAAAAGCTGAAAATATTGAGTTACCAATTGAGCATAACATTGATTGCTATATTGTAGCACTTGGTGACAAAGCGAAAGATCATGCTGCAAAAGTTGCGTTTGATCTTCGCAAAGCTGGATTATCAGTTGAAAAAGATTATTTAGATCGCAAAATGAAAGCACAATTTAAATCCGCAGATCGTCTAAAGGCAAAATATGTAGCTGTATTAGGTGAAGATGAGTTAGATAAAGGCATCATTAACTTAAAAGATATGGCAACAGGTGAGCAAGAGGAAGTAGCATTAGATGTATTTGCTTCATATGTAGCAGAGAAATTAATATAGGGGGAACTAACAATGGCTGAAAGAACACATGCGTGTGGAAAAGTAACAGTAGAAGCAGCTGGACAAACAGTTCAATTAAAAGGTTGGGTACAAAAACGCCGTGACTTAGGTGGACTAATTTTCATCGATTTACGTGACCGTACAGGTATCGTGCAAGTTGTATTTAACCCAGAAACATCAAAAGAAGCACTAGAAGTAGCAGAAACAATTCGTAGTGAATACGTGTTACACGTAGAAGGTACAGTTGTTGAACGTGCAGAAGGTGCGATTAACGATAATATGGCAACTGGCCGCATTGAAGTACAGGCAACGAAAGTAAATGTATTAAATGCAGCGAAAACAACGCCAATTATTATTGCTGATGATACAGATGCATCAGAAGATGTTCGTTTAAAATATCGTTATTTAGATTTACGTCGTCCTGTTATGTACAACACATTTAAAATGCGTCACGACGTAACAAAAACAATTCGTAACTTCTTAGATTCAGAAGAGTTCTTAGAGGTTGAAACACCAATTTTAACGAAGAGCACACCAGAAGGCGCACGTGACTATTTAGTACCAAGCCGTGTGCACGACGGTGAATTTTATGCATTGCCTCAATCCCCGCAGCTATTTAAACAGCTTCTTATGGTCGGTGGATTTGAGCGTTACTATCAAGTAGCACGTTGTTTCCGTGATGAAGATTTACGTGCAGACCGTCAACCAGAATTCACACAAATCGACATTGAGGCTTCATTCTTAACACAAGAAGAAATTTTAGATATGATGGAGCGCATGATGACGAAAGTTATGAAGGATGCGAAAGGTGTAGAAATTAACGCACCATTCCCTCGTATGACATACGCTGATGCAATGGCTCGCTACGGTTCTGATAAGCCAGATACGCGCTTTGCGATGGAGCTTACTGACCTATCTGAATTCGCAGCAGGATGTGGATTCAAAGTATTTACAAGCGCTGTAGAGAGCGGTGGACAAGTAAAAGCAATTAATGCAAAAGGTGCGGCAGGTAAATATTCTCGTAAAGACATCGACGCATTAACTGAATTCGTAAAAGTATACGGAGCAAAAGGTTTGGCTTGGTTAAAAGTTGAAGAAGATGGCTTAAAAGGACCGATTGCGAAATTCTTCGGCGAAGAAGATGCAAATGTACTAATGAATACATTAGATGGGGCTGCTGGAGACTTATTACTATTCGTTGCGGATAAGAAGAGTGTCGTTGCAGATAGCTTAGGTGCACTTCGTTTACGATTAGGGAAAGAGCTTGAATTAATTGATGAAAGCAAATTTAACTTCTTATGGGTAACTGACTGGCCACTTCTTGAGTACGATGAAGATGCTGATCGTTACTTCGCAGCGCACCATCCATTCACAATGCCGTTCCGTGAAGATGTTGAGTTATTAGAAACAGCACCAGAAAAAGCGCGTGCACAAGCATACGATCTTGTATTAAACGGTTATGAGCTTGGCGGTGGCTCACTTCGTATTTATGAGCGTGATGTACAAGAAAAAATGTTCAAAGCACTTGGATTCTCACAAGAAGAAGCACAAGAGCAATTCGGATTCTTATTAGAAGCGTTCGAATATGGTACACCACCACACGGCGGAATTGCATTAGGTTTAGACCGTCTTGTAATGTTACTTGCAGGTCGTACAAACCTTCGCGATACAATCGCATTTCCTAAAACGGCAAGTGCAAGCTGTTTATTAACAGATGCGCCAAGCCCAGTTGCAGGAGCGCAGCTTGAAGAACTTAACTTACAGTTAAACGTGAAAGAAGAGAAGTAAGAACGGAGCCTAGATGGTTATACTAAAGCCATCTAGGCTTCTTTTTTAGGGTAGTGTTTTTAAATTTCATGGTATATAGTAAGTTTACAAAGGTAAAAATAAAAAAGCTGGTGCAATACCAGCTTTTCGTTTTGATCAAATGGATATTAGTGGAGCCCTTTCATGAAGCTTTGAATTTTTGTTGATAGCATAAATAATATTATACTTAATACGATAGATATAGCTCCAATAACTCCAAAGTAAATAATTTCTGTTGCAGGATTGTATAGTTTTACAACCTGTGCATTTATAGCTTGTGCGGATGCAGTAGATAAAAACCATAAACTTATTGTTTGTGCTGAAAACGCAGCTGGAGCTAATTTTGTTGTTATTGATAATCCTGCAGGTGATAAACAAACTTCCCCAATTACTATTAACAAAAAGCTAAGAACTAACCAGATAGGACTTACTAGAGAATCTGTACCGTTAATATAAGCAGGAATAATCATAATCAAGAATGATAATCCAGCAAAAAGTAATCCGATAGCAAATTTATTTGTAGTAGAAGGTTGGCGTGTATTAAGTTTTACCCAAACCCATGCAAATAATGGTGCCAGTATTACTATAAATATAGGACTCAATGATTGAAACCATGCAGATTGTATTTTGAAGCCAGCAAATTGTAACTGGGTCCGTTGATCAGCATAGGTAGCTAAAATAATTGCACCTTGCTCTTGTATAGCCCAAAACATTGTAGCTGCAATAAATAACGGTATATAAGCAAGAAGGCGAGAGCGTTCAACCTTTGTAGTTTTTGGACTACGGTACATATAAATGAAGTAGCAAGTAGGAATAATAATTCCTAAGATACTTATTAAAAAAGTAAAACGATTAATAGTTAATAACCCAGTGGGTATTGTAACAGCACATAAGAATACTATAACAAGTATGCTTATGCTAAATTGTTTAAGTGTTTTCTTTCGTTCAATACTTGTTAAAGGGTTTGGTATTTGTGTACCAGCTAAACCAAGAGTCTTCTTTTTCGTAAACACAAATATTGATAAGCCTACCATCATACCAACTGCCGCAATTCCAAAACCAAGATGGAAATTATATTGTTGACCTAATGTACCAACAACAAGAGGAGCTACAAGAGCACCTAGATTAATGCCCATATAGAAAATGCTAAACCCGGAGTCTCGACGTGTGTCTGATTCACTATATAAATTTCCAACAATACTAGAGATGTTTGGTTTTAATAATCCTGTTCCAAGTATTAAAAATACCATCGATATAAATAAAGTAGTAATACTACCTGGCAGTGATAGAATAAGGTGACCAACCATAATTAAAATGCCGCCCCAAAAAACAGTTCTACTTGAACCAAGTAGACGATCGGAGACCCAACCACCAATAATACTGGACATATATAATAGGGATCCATAAATCGCCATAATCGAGGTGGCAGTAGCTTGATCAATCCCTAATCCGCCTTTTGCAATGGAATAATACATATAGTAAAGTAATATGGCCCTCATTCCATAGTAAGAAAATCTTTCCCAAAATTCCGTAAAGAATAAAGTGAATAAACCTTTAGGATGTCCAAAAAAACCTTTTTGTGGAATACTCTCAATAATTTCGTTTTTTTCTTTCCAATCCATAATGTTATCTCCTTAATATATTTAGATATTATTTCAGTATAACTTAAGGGTTTTGATTTTAAAACAAATTTTTAAGCTTACTTCATCTAGTCATAGAACGATTCGGATTTCTTTCTTATGCTTTTGGAATATTTATTTTTAGGAATTCTGCAACTTTTTCTATACAAATAGTCGGAAAAACGCTAGAATACATGGTAGGCCATTTTTGTAATAGGAGTGTAGAACGCATGTTACATCAATTTTCGCGTAATGAATTAGCCTTCGGAAAAGAAGGTCTTGAAATATTAAAAAATAGTACAGTTGGTATTTTAGGAATTGGCGGCGTAGGCTCATTTGCAGCAGAAGCGTTAGCGCGTTCTGGTGTAGGACGCCTTGTATTAGTTGATAAAGACGTTGTCGATATTACAAATGTGAACCGTCAAATCCATGCATTACTTTCTACTGTAGGTCGTTCAAAAGTAGAACTAATGAAAGAGCGTATTGCTGATATTAATCCAGACTGCGAAGTTATCGCATTAGAAATGTTTTATACAGATGAAACATACGAAGAGTTCTTTAAGTATGGTTTAGATTTCGTAGTGGATGCATCTGATACAATTACATTCAAAATTCATTTAATTAAACAATGTTTACGACGTAAAATTAAAATTATCTCAAGTATGGGTGCAGCAAATAAAATGGACCCAACTCGTTTCCGTATTGCGGATATTTCTAAAACGCACACAGACCCAATTGCGAAAGTGATTCGTACGAAGCTTCGTAAAGAAGGTATTAAAAAAGGTGTGAAAGTTGTTTTCTCTGATGAAAACCCAATCGTAATTCGCGAAGAGGTTCGTAAAGAAATCGTGCCAGACGAAAATGCAAAAATTCGTAAAGCGAAATTACCACCTTCCTCAAATGCATTTGTACCATCTGTTGCAGGGTTAATTATGGCGAGTCACGTTGTACGTGAACGCTTGAAGCATGTAGAAGTGAAGCGTGTAGGACAAGAATAAAGAAACAAAAAAAGCGTATGTTCCGTGGGGATATACGCTTTTTAATTTGTATGAGTGATTTCTTTTTAAGCTTCTAATTGCAAAAAATCCTACAATTAATACGAGAACTTTGAGTGGAATTTCGAAAATTGTCAATGAAAGAAAAGATAATCTCTCCTTTCAAATCGTATCTTTTTGCTAGGTGGGGCGTATTTCAATTTTCAGCCGTATAAATAATATCTAAATTTCCGTTCTGATCTGTTTTGAAAATAGGTGCAATTTGTTCTTCTGGATGATTTGCTAAAACAAGCTTCCGTGCACGGTCCATAATTCTAACAAGCATTGCATAATCTTCTTCGATTGTTTGTTGCTTTTTCGTTAACGTTGCTAATTTTATTTCTAGTTCATCATTCGTCTTTTGTAATGAAGTGAGTTTAACCTGCAATGCTTTATTTTCAGTTTGTAAATTTGTTAGATGGGAACTATGCTGATTTAAGTTTTGTAAGAATGAGATGACATCTTGTATTGTAAGAGAGTGTTTACTAGAAATAAGGTCTTCGGAAAATTCAGCATCAATTACGATTTTCTCTTTTTGTTTCGACTTTAATAGTTGTTCTTTTTCTATATTTGCTTCAGAACGTTTTAACTCTTTTCTTTGCTTCTTAGCAAGCTGTACAGCATCCTCGTAATTTGGTCTTACTTCGGCATTCCAGCGGAACCCACAAGCGGCAGAAGTACGGTTTAATTTGTCGCCAACTTCCTCAAATGCTTTCAGCTGAGTACTTCCGCTGCGAATATGCCGTAAAACGGTTTCTGCTAAAAGGAGATCGTCTTCTCTTGTCCATGCATCTTGGCGTGTTTTCATAAGCGAAACCTCCATTATCATGTCGTTTTCGCTTAGATTACCCTTTTGGTTTGCTTTTATGCGAACTTTGCAATCTTTCATATACAGTTGAGAGTGCCTGCTCGAATTTTCCGGTCGTTTTCGGTTTATAATATTGTTTGTTTTTTATTTTATCTGGTAAGTATTGTTGCTGTACCCAGCCGTTTGGATAATCGTGTGGATATAAGTATTCAGTGCCTCTACCTAATGATTCAGCCCCTTTATAGTGACTATCTTTCAAGTGATTTGGGACATCGCCTGTTTGTCCGTTCCGTAAGTCGTGAAGTGCTGCATCAAGCGCCTTGTACGCTGAATTTGATTTTGGAGAGAGACAAAGTTCGATAACTGCATTGGCAAGCGGAATGCGAGCTTCTGGGAATCCGACGCGTTCCGCCGATTCAATCGCAGCAAGTGTACGTGGTCCGGCTTGCGGACTAGCAAGCCCGATATCTTCATACGCCATAATAAGAAGACGTCTCCCAATACTTTGTAAGTCACCAGCTTCAATAAGGCGGGCTAAATAATGAAGTGCAGCGTTTACATCGCTTCCGCGCACTGATTTTTGAAAGGCAGATAGTACGTCATAATGCGCATCACCGCCTTTATCGTGAACAAAGCTTTTTTTCTGCAAACATTCTTCTGCAATGTCTAATGTGATTTCTGCTTCCTGATCGTCTGTTGTAAAGCTAGATAAAACAGCAAGTTCAAGTGCATTATAAGCAGAACGCATATCTCCACCAGAGGCATTTGCAAAGTGGCGTAGTGCTTCATCTGTAACAGTTACATGATATTCTCCAAGACCTTTTTCTTTATCTACAAGGGCTCGTTTTAAGCCAATTAAAATTTCATCTTCTGTTAGTGTATGTAGTTCAAAGATTTGGCATCGACTACGGATGGCAGAGTTGATCGCATGGAATGGATTGCTCGTTGTTGCGCCAATTAAGGTAAGAAGACCGCTTTCTAAATGTGGTAAGAGGAAGTCTTGCTTAGCTTTATCTAAGCGATGGACCTCATCTAAAATTAAAACAAGGTGGCGGTGCATCTTGGCTTCTTGTACGACCACTTCCATATCTTTTTTATTATGCGTAACAGCATTTAATAGACGAAATGGCGTTCCTGTACTGCCAGCAATTGCACTAGCAATCGATGTTTTTCCTGTACCTGGGGGACCGTATAAAATCATCGATTGGAAATGGTTTGCTTGGACCATTCGCCATAAAATTTTCCCTTCACCAACTAAATGCTGTTGTCCAATGATGTCTTGAATAGTTGTTGGACGCATTCGATGTGCGAGTGGTTGTTTCATTTTGACCGTCTCCCTTAGTATATAATCTCAGTCTATCGTATCATCTTTTTCATAAAAAATTGAAATATGATGCTGTTTTATGTAAGGAATGAAAATGAAGATTTTCATTCTTTCCTTAATTGTAATAATTCCCGAGTGTTTCAATGTGATTTTACCCCGCTATTCGCGGGCAGTAATATTCCCACCTTAAACCTCAGGGAAAGCTAAGAAGTTAGGTGGGAGATAAACTGCCCGTAAAAGCCCGATTGGTAAGGGCTAATAATCAGCGGGGGATAAAGCTCCCCGCTGATTAAAGTTTCACTTTATGTTATCATTTTGAATACATAAGTTGAAATTTCTTATAATACTATATTATGCTATAATTTCATAGGATTTTGATTTTTAAATTATGTTTTCTTACGAATAAAGATGAAACCAATAGAAGTGAAATTCTGAAAAGAGGTGCGAAATAGATGAAAATTTCAACGAAGGGCCGCTACGGTTTAACAATTATGATTGATCTTGCAAAAAAGTTTGGCGAAGGCCCAATTTCATTAAAATCAATTGCACAGGCGCACGACTTATCTGAGCATTATTTAGAACAATTAATTTCTCCACTTCGTAACGCTCGTCTTGTAAAAAGTACGCGCGGTGCATATGGTGGTTATGTATTATCTGACCAACCAGCTAATATTACGGCTGGTGACGTAATTCGTGTATTAGAAGGCCCGATTAGCGTTGTGGAAATGCTAGAAGAGGAAGAACCAGCACAACGCCAATTATGGATGCGTGTTCGTGACGCAGTGCAAGAAGTATTAGATAGTACAACTTTAGAAGATTTAGTACGTTACGAGGAAGAAAATCATGGGGGTTACATGTTTTACATTTAATTCCTTGTGAAACGATTTGGAAAGAAGGAGATCTGATGGAACGCATTTACTTAGATCATGCTGCGACATCTAAGCTTCACCCAGAAGTAGTCGAAAAGATGATTCCGTATATGACAGAGACGTTTGGTAATCCGTCTAGTATTCATTTTTATGGACGTCAAGCGCGCCATGCTGTAGATGAGGCAAGACGCGTTTGTGCGCGCAGCATCAATGCAAATCCAAATGAAATTATTTTTACAAGCGGTGGCACAGAGGCTGATAATTTAGCACTTTTAGGTGTAGCTCGTGCAAATCGCCATAAAGGAAATCATATTATTACAACAAAGATTGAACATCATGCAATCTTGCATACATGTGAAGTGCTAGAGCGCGCAGGATTTGAAGTGACGTATTTACCTGTTGATACAACGGGGCGTGTTCAAATTTCTGATGTGCAAGAGGCAGTAACAGATCAAACGATTCTTGTATCGGTTATGTTTGGGAATAATGAAGTGGGGACAGTTCAACCGATTGCGGAAATTGGAGAACTGTTAAAAGAACATCAAGCTTATTTCCATACGGATGCTGTACAAGCCTATGGTTTAACAGCAATTGATGTGAAAAAATTAGGCATTGATTTATTATCCATTTCAGCTCATAAAATTAATGGTCCAAAAGGTGTAGGATTTTTATATGCTAGCACAGGGGTGAAATTTGAACCTTTATTAACAGGCGGGGAGCAAGAGCGAAAACGCCGTGCAGGTACGGAAAATGTACCTAGTATTGTGGGACTTCAGCATGCTATTCTTCTTGTGGAAGAAACACGTGAGCAAAAAATTGCCCAATATGAAGAATTTAAAGATATAATGGTATCTGTCTTTAAAAAAGAAGACATTACTTTTGAGGTAAACGGAAACTTAGAGCATCGCTTACCACATGTATTTAATGTAAGTTTCACAGGAATGGATATTGAACCATTTCTTGTAAACTTAGACTTAGCAGGTATTGCAGTATCAAGTGGTTCTGCATGTACAGCTGGTTCTATTGATCCTTCACATGTGTTAGTAGCGATGTTTGGAAAAGACTCCGATCAAATACGTTCATCCGTACGTTTTAGCTTTGGTCTTGGCAATACGAAAGAACAAGTGGAAAAAGTGGCGTACGAAACAGTGAAAATCGTGAAGCGATTAACACAAAACTAGCATGGGAGGTGACGTGATGAACAAACTACCTCACGAAACACGCGTTGTCATTGGGATGTCCGGTGGCGTCGATTCATCTGTAGCAGCTCTTTTATTAAAAGAGCAAGGTTATGATGTAATCGGGATTTTTATGAAAAACTGGGATGATACAGACGAGAATGGTGTCTGTACAGCAACAGAAGATTACAACGATGTAATCGAAGTGTGCAATCAAATTGGCATTCCATATTATGCAGTAAATTTTGAAAAACAATACTGGGATAAAGTATTTACGTACTTTTTAGATGAGTACCGAGCTGGTCGTACACCAAACCCAGATGTAATGTGTAACAAAGAAATTAAATTTAAAGCCTTTTTAGAGCATGCGATTGCGCTTGGTGCTGATTATGTAGCGACAGGTCATTATGCACGTGTTGCTTATATGGACGGCGAATATAAAATGCTTCGCGGCGTTGATGATAATAAGGATCAAACCTACTTCTTAAATCAATTAAGCCAAGAGCAACTATCAAAAACGATGTTCCCGTTAGGTGAATTAAAGAAACCGCAAATTCGTGAAATGGCGAAAGAAGCTGGTTTAGCGACAGCAACAAAAAAAGATAGTACAGGTATTTGCTTTATCGGTGAGCGTAACTTTAAAGATTTCTTAAGCAACTACTTGCCAGCTCAACCAGGTGTGATGCAAACATTATCTGGTGAAGTGAAAGGGAAACATGACGGTCTTATGTATTATACAATTGGACAACGTCATGGTCTTGGTATTGGTGGTAATGGTGATCCGTGGTTTGCTGTTGGGAAAAACTTGAAAGAAAACATTTTATATGTTGATCAAGGATTCCATAATGAGCTTCTATATGGTGATGAAGTCATTGCTACAAATGTAAGCTGGGTAAGCAACAGAGCTAAAGAAAAGGAATTTAAATGCACAGCGAAATTCCGTTATCGTCAAGAGGATAACAAAGTAACGGTTCAAATCGTTGATGAGAATACGATTCGTATTCTTTGTGACGAACCAATTCGCGCAATTACGCCAGGACAAGCAGTTGTCTTCTATGACGGAGATGAATGCTTAGGCGGCGCTACAATTGATGAAGTATATCGTAGTGGTAAGAAATTAGACTATTTAGGATAAAAATGAGAAGCCTCTGCCGATTAGCGGTTAGAGGTTTCTTTTTTATCCCGCTATTTGCGGGCAGTAATACTTCCACTTTAAAATTTAGTGAAAGCATTGTCCAACTCTAGTGGCTAGAATCTCCGGCCGTTTCTGAGCGAGTCGCTTCCGCTTTTTTAAAGAAGTGAGGTGTGAGATAAGCTGCACGTAAAAGCCCGATTGGTGAGGGCTAATAATCAGTGAGGGACGAAGACCCCCCACTGATTAAAGTTTCACTTTATAAACGCGAATTTTTGTTCGCTCGGAAAATAGATTCTTTGTTATAATTTGTTGTAGAGGTGAAGATCATGTCAAATAAACTTGAAGCAGGCATTCAATATATGCAAGAAGGAAACTGGGAAGAAGCAGCTAAAAATTTTACAGAGGCAATTGAAGAAAATCCGAAAGATGCGCTTGGATACATTAACTTTGCAAATTTATTAGATGTGTTAGGTGATAGCGAGCGTGCAATTTTATTTTATAAACGTGCATTAGAACTAGATGAAAAATCAGCTACTGCCTATTATGGGCTAGGAAACATATATTATGGACAAGAACAATTTGCAGAAGCAAAATTTGCGTTTGAGCAAGCAATGCAAGCTGGATTGCAATCAGCTGATGTGACATTTATGCTTGGTATTACACATGTACAGCTTGGAAATGATCGTCTTGCGTTACCGTTTTTACAAAGGGCGACTGAATTAGATGAGATGGATGTAGAAGCGGTATTTCAGTGCGGATTATGCTTTGCACGACTAGAGCATATTCAAGAGGCAAAACCTTATTTTGAAAAGGTATTACAAATGGACGAAGAGCATGCGGATGCGTATTATAATTTAGGTGTTGCTTACGTGTTCGAAGAAAATAATGAGAAAGCACTTGCTTTATTTAAGAAGGCGACTGCCATTCAACCAGATCACTTTTTGGCAGGGAATGGCATTCGTTTATTGGAGCAAGAAGGCGAATGAAAATGATACTTTAACGTGCAGTTACCCCTCATCTAATGGGTAGGCCAAGAGGTGGGGGCTGTACTGCTTGTTAGAGTGAGAGAAACCGGAAAGGAGAGGACAAATGGAAAATCAACATGCAATGGATTTGTTTGAGGAAGAGCAAAAATTTATAAAAGCACAAGTTCTTCATACCATTTTCCACAACGAAGAAAACCTCTATTCCGTTGTCAGTATGAAAATCATTGAAACAAATGAAACATACGACGAAAAAAAAGTGATGATCAATGGTCACTTTCCCCGTATGCATGAAGATGAAGTGTTTACATTGACAGGTCACTTTAAAGACCATCCAAAGTATGGAAAGCAATATCAAGTTGAAACGTTTAAAAAGGAACTGCCCCAAACGAAAACAGGTATGGTGCAATACTTAGCAAGTGATTTATTTAAAGGAATCGGGAAGCGAACAGCAGAAAAGATTGTTGACCATCTTGGAGAACATGCGATTTCTAAAATTATGGATGACCCAGCTGCGCTAGAAGGTGTTGTAAACAAACAAAAAGCACAAGAAATATACGACACGATTATCGAACATCAAGGGCTTGAAAAGGTCATGAGCTTTTTAAATGGTTATGGTTTTGGAACGAAGCTCTCAATTAAGATTTATCAGCAGTATAAAGAAATGACACTTGAAGTAATTCGAAATAATCCGTATCAGCTTATTGAGGAAGTAGATGGAATAGGCTTTGGAAGAGCGGATGATATAGGACGAGCGCTTGGTATATCAGGGAATCATAATGACCGCGTACGAGCGGGATGCTTTTATACACTAGAAAATGTTTCGCTACAAGATGGTCATGTTTATATGGAAAAGGGACAACTTGTGCGGGAAACCATTTCACTTTTAAATAAGCAAGAAGGTGCCGTAACAGAGGAAGATATTGTAGAGTGCGTGGAAATGATGCAAGGTGAAGGAAAAGTCATTATAGAAGAAGCCCGCATTTACTTAGCCTCTTTATTCTATTCTGAAAAAGGCGTTGTAAAGTCAATCCGTCGTCTTATGAATCAAGAAGAGACACCGTCATTTCCTGAAGCAGAAGTGTTATTGACATTAGGGAAAATTGAAGAACAGCTAAAAGTACAGTATGCGCCGCTTCAGCAAGAAGCAATTCAAACTGCGCTTCATAAGCCGATGATGCTATTAACTGGTGGACCAGGAACAGGGAAAACAACGGTTATTAAAGGGATTGTTGAAATGTATGCGTCACTACATGGGCTATCGTTAAACCCAAAAGATTATAGTGATGATAATCCGTTTCCGATTCTTTTAACAGCTCCGACAGGAAGAGCAGCAAAGCGAATGAGTGAGTCAACGGGGCTCCCGGCTTGCACAATTCATCGTTTACTTGGCTGGACGCCAGAAGGATCTTTCCAGCGTAACGAAACGGACCCCGTACAAGGAAAGTTGCTTATTATTGATGAGTTTTCAATGGTGGATATTTGGCTCGCAAATCAATTGTTTAAATCATTACCAACAAATATGCAAGTCATTGTTGTAGGTGATGAAGATCAATTACCATCTGTAGGACCTGGACAAGTATTAAAGGATTTATTAGAGGCACGTGCCATTCCAACAGTAAAATTAACGGAAATCTATCGTCAAGCAGAAGGATCATCCGTAATTCAGCTTGCCCATGCAATAAAGAATGGTACATTGCCGCCAGATTTAGCGCAAAATAAAAAAGATCGCTCGTTTATTGGATGTACAGGAAATCAAATTGTTGAGGTTGTAAAACAAGTATGTGAAAACGCGAAGACAAAAGGGTTTAGCGCAAGAGATGTGCAAGTGTTAGCGCCTATGTACCGCGGACCAGCAGGGATTAATGTGCTAAATGAGGCGCTTCAAGAAGTATTTAATCCGAAAAAAGAAAAGAGTAAAGAAATTGCCTACGGTGACGTTGTATACCGAAGGGGCGATAAAGTACTTCAATTAGTCAACCAACCAGAAAGCCAAGTGTTTAATGGTGATATTGGAGAAATTGTCTCGGTATTTTATGCGAAAGAGAATGTCGAGCAACAAGACATGATCGTCGTTTCATTTGATGGGATTGAAGTAACGTATATAAAGCCAGATTTAAATCAAATTACGCATGCATATTGTTGCTCGATTCATAAATCACAAGGTAGTGAATTTCCAATTGTAATTATGCCGATTGTAAAGAGCTATTATCGTATGCTGCGCCGGAATTTAATCTATACAGGGATTACGAGAAGTAAAAAGTTTTTAATTATTTGCGGTGAAGAATCAGCCTTTCAATCCGGTGTGAATCGTCTCGATGATGCAATGCGTCAAACGACGCTAGCTGGTCGCCTGCAGGAGTCACAAGGAGAAGTGCAAATGGTTACGATTGATGGTCAAGAGATGGATGTGGAAAACATTTCCCCGTATGATTTTATGTAGTAAGGTGAAATTATATAGTGAATCTTTCGATGCGTATAACGTTATTTTGAAAGTGTAAGAGCAGTTCTAGCATGTATAAATGAATGCAGTTTGGACATAATGGCGAATAGAAACTGGGAGTTTTTAAGGAGATGAAAGCCGTATGTTCAGTTGTCCAAATTGCAAAGGGAAGGACATTGGAAAAATAGGTGTCAACCAATTTTATTGCTGGAATTGTTATATTGAATTATCGGTTTCAAAGGGGAAAATCCATACGCATCAAGTAGAAGAAGATGGTTCGCTTAGTTCTCTTGATGATTTATTTGATGAGAATGAACGAACGATTGGATAATCAAAAGGGGGATTTACTTTGAATCTACGCAATTCATTAATCGCATTAGGTATTGGGGCTGCGGCATATCAATATGCACGTAAACAAGATATGTTTTCCAAACGCAATATGAGAAGAGCACGTAAAATGATTAAGTCTTATCTATAATCATTTTTATAAATGAAAAACTCCCTAACAGGGAGTTTTTTTCATGCGCTCGTATATAAATAAAAAAGTCCAATTTCCGAAAAAAGGTAAGAAAGTCCGTAGCATCCAATCCCGAGAACTCCGTAATACCACAGTTGTTTTGCTCGCTCCTTTCGCGGCGAACGCGTGAAGAGCCCCTTCCAAATACCAAAGCCAATACAGACCCATTCAAGAACCATGCAAAGTGCCGATAAAGTTAGCATAAGCCAAACCATTGTGTTCCTCCTGACCATATTTGTGATTTGCTGTAGTCTCAGAGTGGTTGTCCTTATTGTGTTAAATATATGCAAGTCTTTTAAAAACAGTATGGGCTGTATGAAAATATTTTAGTACGCTTATTTTTTTAAAAGTTTTACACATAACCTTCTCTATTTCTTTTCAAAATAAGGATGGAGGAGGTTTTTCGTTTGAAGAATCTTAAAATCATTTGGATCTATCGATTAGGATTACTGTTATTGGTGTTTCTATGTTTGTTCGTTTTCTTAAAAATTAAACCGTTATGGGCGCCGATTATATTTGTGTTTAAGGTGGCGATTACACCGTTTTTTATTGCTTGTTTCATTGCATATTTACTGCATCCCTTAATTGAAAAATTACATAAAGAAGGAATGCCACGTACACTTGCTATTTTGCTTATTTATATTCTCTTTTTTGCTGGTCTTGGGTATGGGATTTATAAAGGAACACCGATTGTTATGGCACAGCTGCAAGAAATCAATAAGCAATTCCCACAGTTTATGAAAATGTATGATTCGTGGATGGATGGTGTGACAGAGCAGACAGACAATTTTCCATCGTTTATTCATGAGAAAGTAACGCAAGTTTTTATTGGAATTGAAATGAAGATACAAGCGTTATTAAATAAAATGATGAGTACAGCGCGTGGTATATTGGATTCATTGCTCATCATCTTTTTAATTCCATTCATTGTATTTTACATATTAAAGGATTATGGAGAATTTTATCGTACTTTTTGGAATATTATTCCGCAAAAATGGCGTAGTACAGGACAAGAGTTGACAAAAGAAATTGATAAATCACTTGGAAGTTATATTCGAGGACAATTATTTGTTTGTTTAGTTTTAGGAGGAATGTCCGCTCTTTCCTTTTGGTTTATCGGTATGAAATATCCTTTACTACTTGGCATTATTGTTGGAGTTACCGATATTATTCCTTACTTTGGACCAATTTTAGGAGCAATTCCGACGTTGATGATTGCAGCAACAGTGTCCACAAATCTTTTTGTGAAAGCTAGTATTGCTCTTGCTATTTTACAATTTGTTGAAAGTAACATTCTATCTCCGTATATTGTTGGGAAATCACTACGTATGCACCCGGTTGTTATTATGCTTGCACTACTAGTTGGAGGAGAAGTTGGCGGAATTGTAGGTCTTTTAATATCAGTTCCTATTTTAGCGGTGATTCGAACAGTAGTTGTTCATATAAAGCCACTCTGGAAACATTGACAAATGGAAACGGATTCGCTACAATTTTGGCATATAACATAAACTTATATAAGTTTATATAATAAAATGTATTATATATGTTGTGAAATTGATGACGGAATGAGTATGTTACAGTCCATTTTCAGAGAGAAGCTTCCAATGGCTGAAAGAAGCTTTAAATGAAGGGTGACAGAACGCTAATCCTGAGAGCAGTTAATCCCTGCCGTCTTGCCACGTTACGGCACCATGAGGTGATGGAATAAATGCATATTACGGTATGCAATCTAGCTTCAGCGTCTAAAAGCTCCGAAATTTCCCAATCTCACTGAAAGACAAAAAGCGTCTTTCGGTTCGACTGGTCCAATTTCTTCCGCTTTTAAGCGAGACGCTTCCGCTTTTTATTTCATAATTAGGGTGGTATCGCGAGTTAACTCTCGTCCCTTTTATAGGGACGGGAGTTTTTTGTTTTTATGGAATTTCTTAAAGGAGGAAATATAGATGAAACAATTAACAGGCGCACAAATTCGTCAAATGTTTTTAGACTTTTTTGAGGAGAAAGGGCATGCAATTGAACCAAGTGCATCATTAGTTCCACACGAGGATCCATCTCTTTTATGGATTAACAGTGGTGTAGCGACATTAAAGAAATACTTTGATGGCCGTGTAATCCCGCAAAACCCACGTATTACAAATGCACAAAAATCAATTCGTACAAACGATATTGAAAACGTTGGGAAAACAGCTCGTCACCATACATTCTTTGAAATGCTAGGGAACTTCTCAATTGGCGACTACTTTAAAGAAGAAGCAATCACATGGGCTTGGGAGTTTTTAACAAGCGACAAATGGATTGGATTCGATAAAGAATTACTATCTGTTACAATTCATCCAGAAGATGAAGAAGCATTTACAATTTGGAATGAGAAAATGGGTGTTCCGAAAGAACGCATCATTCGCTTAGAAGAAAACTTCTGGGATATCGGTGAAGGCCCAAGTGGACCGAACACAGAAATTTTCTATGACAGAGGTGAAGCTTACGGTAACGACTTTAGCGACCCAGAATTATATCCGGGCGGCGAAAACGAGCGTTACTTAGAAGTATGGAACCTTGTATTCTCACAATTTAACCATAACCCAGATGGTTCATATACGCCACTGCCGAAGAAAAACATCGATACAGGGATGGGTCTAGAGCGTATGACATCTATCGTTCAAGATGTACCTACAAACTTTGATACAGACCTGTTCATGCCAATGATTGGTGCAACCGAATCAATCTCTGGTGAAAAATATCGCGGTGGCGATGTAGAAAAAGATATGGCGTTTAAAGTAATCGCTGACCATATTCGTACAGTAACATTTGCTGTTGGTGACGGTGCGCTTCCTTCTAACGAAGGCCGTGGTTA
The DNA here is from genome assembly GCF_002551815.1 of Bacillus sp. AFS098217. Taxonomy (GTDB): domain Bacteria; phylum Bacillota; class Bacilli; order Bacillales; family Bacillaceae_G; genus Bacillus_A. Next base: position 325,271 of record NZ_NVPR01000032.1, on the reverse strand, counting down.
TGTATTACGTCGTTTATTACGCCGCGCTGTTCGTTATGCGAAGAAATTAAACATCAACCGCCCATTCATGTATGAATTAGTACCGGTTGTTGGAGAAGTAATGAAAGACTTCTACCCAGAAGTTCTTGAAAAGAAAGACTTTATCGCACGCGTTGTGAAAAACGAAGAAGAGCGTTTCCATGAAACACTTCATGATGGAGAAGCAATCTTAGCAGAAGTAATTGCAAAAGCGAAAGAAGAAAAAACAACTGTTATTTCTGGAGCAGATGCGTTCCGTCTATATGACACATATGGCTTCCCGATTGAATTAACAGAAGAATATGCAGAAGAAGCTGGTATGACAGTTGATCATGCAGGTTTTGAAGCAGAGATGGAAAAACAACGTGAACGTGCACGTGCTGCTCGTCAAGACGTTGATTCTATGCAAGTTCAAGGCGGGGTACTTGGAGAAATTAAAGTAGCAAGCGAGTTCGTTGGTTACGGTACAGTTGCGACAGAAAGTAACGTTGTTGCCCTTGTGAAAAATGGCGAGTACACAGATAGCCTACAAGCAGGTGAAGAAGGACAATTAATGCTTGATGTAACACCATTCTATGCTGAGAGCGGCGGACAAATTGCAGACCGTGGTTACCTTCTTGCTGACGGTGTGAAAGTTCTTGTAAAAGACGTACAAAAAGCACCAAATGGTCAAAACTTACACAAAGTTGTTGTAGAAGAAGGTACATTAACGAAAGAAGTAGCTGTAAAAGCTATTATCGATATGAAAAACCGTAGCAGTGTTGTGAAAAATCATACAGCAACGCATATTTTACACCAAGCACTGAAGGATGTACTTGGAACACATGTTAACCAAGCAGGTTCTCTTGTAACTTCAGAACGTTTACGCTTTGACTTCTCTCACTTCGGTCAAGTACAAGCTGACGAATTAGAAAAAATTGAGCGTATTGTAAACGAAAAAATTTGGGAAAGTATTGATGTTGAGATTTCTCAAAAAGCAATCGAAGAAGCAAAAGAAATGGGTGCAATGGCATTATTCGGTGAAAAATACGGAGACGTTGTACGCGTTGTCCAAGTAGGTGATTACAGCCTAGAGCTTTGTGGCGGTTGCCATGTTGATAACACAGCATCTATCGGTATTTTCAAAATTGTTGCTGAGTCTGGTATCGGAGCAGGAACGCGTCGTATTGAGGCAGTAACTGGAAAATCAGCATACGAATTAATGAATGATCAAGTAGGTTTATTAAAAGAAGCTGCTGGTAAAATGAAAACAAATCCGAAAGATATTTTAACAAGAGTAGACGGCCTGTTTGCTGAAGTGAAACAACTTCAAAAAGAGAACGAATCTCTTGCTGCTAAATTAAGCAACATTGAAGCTGGAAATTTAACAGATTCAGTTCTTACAGTTGACGGGGTTAATGTATTAGCAACAAAAGTAAATGTTGCAGATATGAACAACTTACGTACAATGATGGATGACCTGAAAAACAAATTAGAGTCTGCAGTTGTTGTATTAGCAGCTGTAAATGATGATAAAGTGAATATCCTAGCAGGTGTAACGAAAGATTTAATCAACCAAGGCTACCATGCAGGTAAACTTGTGAAAGAAGTTGCTTCTCGCTGTGGCGGTGGCGGTGGAGGCCGTCCTGATATGGCTCAAGCAGGTGGTAAAAACCCGGCACAAGTGGATGAAGCTTTAGCATTTGTAGAAGAGTACGTTAAATCTGTTTCAAAATAAAGAGATAGTAGTGTACAATAGTAGGGAGAGGAGAAAGTCTTCTCCCTATACTTACTACTTATAAGTGAGGTGCTTAAAATGGACGGTTTTGATAAAACAATGAAGTTTAGCATTCAAGATGAAAAACAGAGTGTCCATGTAAACGATGTACTTTTAACTGTGTATGATGCACTTCAAGAAAAAGGCTATAATCCGATTAATCAAATTGTCGGTTATTTATTAAGTGGAGATCCAGCATACATACCCCGTCATAAAGATGCACGAAGCATTATTCGCAAGCTTGAACGTGATGAGTTAATTGAAGAGCTTGTGAAGTCTTATTTGAAACAACATCATGAGGAGTAGTTTATGCGGATATTAGGTTTAGATGTTGGTACAAAAACAGTCGGTGTTGCAATTAGCGACGAAATGGGCTGGACGGCACAGGGCTTAGAAACGATTAAAATCAATGAAGAACGAGAAATTTTTGGTTTTGATCGGGTGTCTGAGTTAGTAAAACAGTACAATGTGGACAAGATAGTAGTAGGATTGCCAAAGAATATGAATGGTACGATTGGTCCGCGTGGCGAAGCATGTCAGCGATATGCTCAAAGTTTACGTGAACTGTTGCAATTGGAAGTTTTACTATGGGACGAGCGTTTGTCAACAATGGCGGCGGAGCGTCTTCTTATTTCGGCTGATGTTAGCCGAAAAAAACGAAAGCAAGTCATTGATAAGATGGCTGCAGTCGTGATTTTACAAGGATATTTAGATAGCAAATAAGAGGTGACCAGAATGGAAGAAAATCAAATTACAATTGTAGACGAAAAAGGAAACGAGCATTTATGTGAAATTATTTTCACTTTCGATGCTGAGAAATTCGGGAATAAATCATATGTAGTCTTCTCCCCAATTGGTGAAGTTGACGAAGATGGAGACCCAATTTACGATGCAATGGCATATGAGCAAAGCGAAGATGAATCTGGTGGAACATTGCTTCCAATCGAATCTGAAGAAGAGTGGGAAATGGTACAAGAAATGTTTAACACTCTTGCTGCAGAAGAAGATGGCGAAGAATAATTTATGAAGAGATGGGCTGTATGACAGCCCATCTTTTTTTGTATTCATTTGTAAAATGACAGATATTTTTGTCGAAACCACATAATTATTTATAGTATAATAAGACGGATTGTATTAAATAAAAAACGATCTGCAAATGCATGAGCTTTGCTTTGGTTTTGTAGAGCATTGTATAGAGGAAGTACATATGGTCTACAATGGAATAAGGAGGAAGAACTTTGATAGAGAATCAAGTGAAGAAGAAGCGTAGACGCGCCCTTTTCATAACAGTTATTGCACTAATTGTAGTCTGCGTGTCAATCTATGCGTATATTTTATCTGCATTAAAACCAGTTGATAGCGGAAATAAAAAAGAAATTGAAGTCGAGATTCCAAAGGGTTCATCTACAAGTCAAATCGGAGAAATTTTAGAGGGAAAAGGTGCTATTAAAAATGGTACAGTATTTAGTTTTTATGCAAAAGTAAAATCTAAAAAATTACAGGCGGGTACATATTTATTAAATTCGTCAATGAATGTAGATGATGTAATGGAACAAATGTCATCGGGTAATGTGCATCGTCCAGTTGCCTATAAACTGACGGTTAAAGAGGGTGCACAAGTTGTTGAAATTGCAGATATGATTGCGAAGGAATTGAAGTGGAATAAAGATGATGTTGTGCGTCAATTAAACGATAAGGCGTTTGTTCAAAAGATGCAACAAAAGTATCCGGTATTATTGACGAACAAGATTTTTGATAGCAACATTAAATATCCGTTAGAGGGCTATTTATATCCAGCGACATATTCTTTCTATAAAAAAGATACAACCTTGGAAGAAATTGTGACGCCGATGCTTGAGAAAACAAATGCGCTCATTGTTCAAAATGAGGCGAAAATGAAAGAAAAGGAGTTGGACGTTCATCAGCTCTTAACACTATCTTCTTTAATTGAGGAAGAGGCGACTGGGTATACAGACCGTCAAAAGATCTCTAGCGTCTTTTATAATCGCTTAGCTAAGGGAATGCCACTGCAAACAGATCCGACGGTATTATATGCGCTTGGAAAGCATAAAGAACGTGTATTATATGAGGATTTAAAAGTAAATTCACCGTATAATACGTATGTTGTAAAAGGATTACCTGTTGGACCCATTGCGAATTCTAGTAAGCGTTCTATAGAAGCAGCGTTAGAGCCTGCACAAACTGATTATTATTATTTCTTAGCAGCACCAAATGGTGAAGTGTATTATGCGAAAACGTTAGAAGAGCACAATGCATTAAAACAAAAATATATTACACAAAAGAAATGAAAATAGGAGGGAGAGCGAAAAGGGTCGCATATCCCTCTTTTTTGTGGTAAAATATATCGGGTTAAAAACTGGCAGAAGAATCGTTTTTAATATCAAAACGGGACGTACAAGCTAAGGGTAAAGCTGGCTTGTATTTTTATTGCATTCTATGTGTGAAAAGACAAAGACTGACACGTCATAGAGGCACTTCTCCATGTAAATAAGGAGGACCATTTATGGAGGATGCAGTTAACGAGTACCTATTATCATTTATTGATCCAAAAGATAAACTGATTCTTGAAATGGAAGAGTATGCAAGTGAACATCATGTGCCGATTATGGATCGTCTTGGAATGGAATTTATGTTGCAATTTTTACGTTTAATTGGACCGACAAGCATATTAGAGCTTGGGACAGCAATCGGTTATTCCAGTATTCGTATGATGCAATCTATTCCAAATTCGCGTATTGTAACAGTAGAACGCAATGGCGATCGATATGAAAAAGCACTTGAATATATAGAGCGTTCTCCTGTGAACGAGCGTATTTCCGTTATTTATGGTGACGCATTAGAAACAGGTGAACAAGTAAAAGAACATGGAACATTTGATGTTATTTTTATTGATGCTGCAAAAGGGCAATATCGTCGCTTTTTTGACTTGTATGAACCGTTATTAAATCCTGGTGGTGTCATTATTTCAGATAATGTACTATATCACGGTCTTGTGACGACAAAGGAACACATTGAAAATAGACGTACACGCGGTTTAATTAGACGAATTAAAACGTATAACGAGTGGCTCATGAATCATGAAGGATATGATACAACCATTTTCCCAATTGGTGACGGAGTAGCAGTGAGTAAAAAGAAAGGGTGACATACAATGAAAAAACCTGAGTTGTTAGTAACGCCAAGAAATGTGGCGGATATCGAACCACTTGCAAAAGCAGGTGCAGATGCAGTGATGATTGGTGAACAACAGTTTGGCTTACGTTTAGCAGGGGAGTTCTCACGTGATGATGTGAAACAAGCTGTAAAGATTGCACATGAAAATGGTATGAAAGTATACGTAGCGATGAACGCTATGTTCCATAACGACAAAGTAGAAGAATTAAAAGCTTACGTTTCATTTTTACAAGAAGTAAACGTAGATGCAGTTGTATTTGGAGATCCAGCTGTATTAATGACGGTGCGTGAGGTTGCACCAAATATGAAAATGCATTGGAATACGGAAACAACAGCAACGAACTGGTTTACATGTAACTACTGGGGACGCAAAGGTGCAAAACGTGCTGTGCTCGCACGTGAATTAAGCTTAGATGAAATTGTTGAATTAAAAGAGAAAGCTGAAGTGGAGCTGGAAGTACAAATTCACGGTATGACATGTATGTTCCAATCGAAACGTTCATTAGTAGGAAACTATTTTGAGTATCAAGATCGTAATCTGGAAATTGAAAAGAAAAAATATGAAGAAAATATGTTCTTACATGATCCGGAACGTAATAATAAATATCCAATTTATGAAGATGAAAATGGTACTCATATTATGAGTCCAAATGATATTTGTTTCATTGATGAGTTAGATGAACTGATTGATGCTGAAATTGATAGCTTGAAAATTGATGGTGTGCTAAAAAACTCTGAGTACATTATTGAAGTGACAAAGAAATATCGTAAGGCAATTGATTTATGTGTAGAAGATCGTGATGCGTATTATGACGTGAAAGACGATTTATATAAAGAAATTGAAGAAATCCAACCGGTGAATCGTCGGTTAGATACTGGATTCTTCTTTAAAGAAACGGTTTACTAAAGAGGAGGGTGTAGGATATGACTGTACAAGAAATTTCACGTGTAATCGATGGAAAACGCGTTATTGTGAAAAAACCTGAACTGCTAATCCCTGCAGGTAATTTAGAAAAATTAAAAGTAGCTATTCATTACGGTGCAGATGCTGTATATTTAGGTGGACAAGAATTTGGTCTTCGTTCAAATGCAGGTAACTTTACGCTAGAAGAAATGGCGGAAGGCGTAGAATTTGCAAAGAAATATGGTGCAAAAATATACGTAACAACAAATATCTTTGCTCATAACGAAAATATGGATGGGCTAGAAGAATATTTAAGAGGGATTGAAAAAGCTGGTGTAACGGGTATTATCGTTGCAGATCCTCTTATTATTGAGACGTGTAAACGTGTAGCACCTTCTGTTGAAGTGCATTTAAGTACACAGCAATCATTGTCTAACTGGAAAGCGGCTCAGTACTGGAAGGAAGAAGGATTACACCGTCTTGTATTAGCTCGTGAAGTCGGCTATGAAGAAATGAAGGAAATTAAAGAGCATGTTGATATTGAAATTGAGGCATTCGTCCACGGTGCAATGTGTATTGCATACTCTGGAAGATGTACATTAAGTAACCATATGACAGCACGTGACTCTAACCGTGGTGGTTGTTGCCAGTCTTGTCGCTGGGATTATGATTTAGTTCAAACAGTATCACAACATAAAGAAGCAGAAGAACTTCCTTTATTCCAAGAAGGCGATGCTCATTTTGCAATGAGTCCAAAAGATTTAAATCTAATTCTTTCGATTCCGAAAATGATCGAAATTGGAATTGACAGCTTGAAAGTAGAAGGGCGCATGAAATCTATTCATTACGTAGCAACAGTAGCAACTGTATATCGTAAAGTAATTGATACGTATTGCGCGGATCCTGATAATTTTGAGTTTAAACAGGAATGGTTAGATGAACTTGATAAATGTGCAAATCGTGATACAGCTCCTGCATTCTTTGAAGGGGTTCCTGGGCACTTAGAACAAATGTATGGAAATCATAGTAAGAAAACAACGTATGATTTTGCTGGTTTAGTGTTAGATTATAATGAAGAAACAGGCATTGTGACGTTAGAGCAGCGTAATTACTTCAAACCTGGCCATGAAGTTGAATTCTTTGGACCAGAAATAGAAAACTTTACACAAACGGTGGAGAAAATTTGGGATGAGGATGGAAACGAATTAGATGCAGCGAGACATCCGCTGCAAATCGTGAAATTCAAAGTGGATCAACCAGTGTATGTGAACAACATGATGCGCAAAAGCATACATCAATAAGAAAGAGTGGTATTTGAATGGGGACGAATAAGCCGGTTGTAATTGGAATTGCTGGTGGTTCAGGATCAGGTAAAACAAGTGTAACAAAAGCAATTTTTGATCAATTTCAAGGTCATTCCATTTTAATTTTGGAGCAAGATTATTATTACAAAGATCAAAGCCATTTGCCAATGGAAGAGCGTTTAAAAACAAATTATGATCATCCATTAGCATTTGATAATGACTTACTAATTGAGCACTTACAGCAGTTGCTTTCATATAAGCCGGTTGCGAAGCCCGTATATGATTATACATTGCATACACGCTCAGAAGAAATTATTCCAGTAGAACCGAAAGATGTAGTTATTTTAGAAGGGATTCTAATCTTAGAAGACCCACGTCTTTGTGAGCTAATGGATATTAAAGTGTTTGTTGATACGGACGCTGACCTTCGTATTTTACGTCGTATGCAACGCGATATTAAAGAGCGCGGTCGTACAATGGATTCTGTCATTGAACAATATGTGAATGTTGTACGCCCAATGCATAATCAATTTATTGAGCCTTCTAAGAAATTTGCGGATATTATTATTCCAGAAGGTGGACAAAATCATGTTGCAATTGATATTATGGTTACAAAAATCGCAACAATTCTTGAAGAAAAAGTGAATTTGTAATAGCATAGTAAAAGATATACGATAGGAAGGGATTTTTTCCCTTTCTATCGAATACAATGAAACATGCCAACCTCATCTATCTATAGGTGAGGGCATATTTATATGAACTTTCCATACATATCTTCTTTATATGAGGAAGAATTGGAAAATACGGGGTTGTATGTGACAACTCCGCTAGTGCATGTGTACTAGGAACCTCCGCTATAGGATAAAGCGGAGGAGTTTTCATATTGAACTCCTCTTTTTTGGGGGATTGGTATATAAAAGGAGTGGAAAACATGGCAACAGAAAAAACATACCCTATGACGCAAGAGGGTAAACAAAAATTAGAAAACGAGCTTGAGCAATTAAAAACAGTAAAACGTAAAGAAGTTGTAGAACGTATTAAAATCGCACGTAGCTTCGGCGATCTTTCTGAGAACTCTGAGTATGATGCAGCGAAAGATGAGCAAGCATTCGTAGAAGGACGTATTACACAACTAGAAAATATGATCCGTAATGCAGTTATCATTGAAGACAATGGTGAAGAGTCTACAGTTGTAGCATTAGGTAAAACAGTAACGTTTAAAGAATTACCAGATGGTGATGAAGAAGCTTACACAATTGTTGGTAGCGCAGAAGCAGATCCATTTGAAGGAAGAATTTCTAACGATTCTCCAATCGCAAAAAGCTTATTAGGTAAGCAAATTGGTGAAAAGGTAGCAATCCAAACACCAGGTGGAGAAATGCAAGTAGAAATTATCTCTGTAAAATAATAAAAAAGGTTCNNGAACCTTTTTTATTATTTTAGTCTTTCTTATTTCGTACATGTGCTCAAGACTTTGGGGTAATTGCCTTTTATAGGGAAGAAAAACAATATTTAGCCCGCTATTTGTGACACTGACTTGTAGTATCATGGTAGCAAGAAAGATACAAACGCTCATTATGTTTTGTATAAAAGGAACAACACCTCGTCTAAACTAAAATAGACGAGGTGTTGTTTTATGAAAATCAAGCGGAGAATTATGATCACCTTACTCTGTTTTACATGTATGATGCTCGCATTACTTGGTAGGCTAGCACAAATACAACTGATAGCTACTGAGTCATTTACGGATAAGCATATCAATTTAATTGAAAAAAGTGTTGCTCAGCGTACACAAGCAGTTACAGTGGATGACGGTAGGGGGCATTTTGTTGATCGAAATGGAACGGAACTTGGTGAAGTAAAATATCCAGTGTTAGTTATTTTTCCATTTCTACAAATAAAAAATGACATGTTAGAGAAAATTACGCATATTATTGGTGTGCCAGGGCAAGACGTAAAGGCACAAATGAAGGATAAACAGAAACCATTTATATTTCAAAGAGGTGATAGACCGTTCCGATTAACGAAAGAACAGATGGAGAAGATTAATCGTGCTGATATGTTAGGTATGGTAGCAACTGAAGTCAGGATGAAACAAATATCAGAAGCAGAACATGTAATCGGTGCAGTAGGAGAAAACGAGAAGGAATTTCAAAAACGATACGGAGAGATGAAAAAGTTACCTAGCCAAACACCGATTGGTATTTCCGGATTGCAACAATCATTTGATGAATTTCTAATGACTGATGGAGAAACAAAAGTATTATATCAAGTAGACAGGCAGGGAGAACCGATTTTTGGAAAACAAGCAAAATATACATCCCCTGGAAATCCATTTTATCCCGTTACGATTCAAACAACGATAGAAAAATCATTGCAACAAAAAGCAGAAGAGCTTCTACAAATGCATGGAATAAAAAAAGGTGGATTAGTACTACTTGATGTGAAAAAGAGTGAAATTTTAGCAATGGTGAGTAAACCATCTTTACAGACGAATGATGAGCGTACATATCAGCAAGCGGTGGAAAACCAAATGTTAACGCCTCATTTTCCTGGTTCTGTTTTTAAGACAGTAATAGCTGCTGCGGCAATTGATCAAAATCTTGTTCAGCGTAACCGTACGTTTAACTGTGATACAGATCCATATGGTGAAAAACTTCCGCAAGTTAGGATGGGCCAATTAAACTTTAAAGACAGCTTTGCTAGAAGCTGTAACCGCACATTTGCTGTGCTTGGTAACGAATTGATGCAAAAGGATAAAAAGGTGATAGAAGCATATTTAGAGGCGTTAGGAGCAAGCGGAGAAGTTGGATGGAAGGGTTCCGTGTTCCATACAACGGAGTTTAAACAATTGCCAGAAGAAAAGGATGCGATTGTTTGGAATGGGGAAGAAAATAAAGGCAGTCATAAAGCGATTGCTCAAACGACAATTGGGCAAAAGGATGTGCGAATATCCCCTTTAGCTATTGCAAATATGATGGCAACGATTGCCCGCGGTGGAGAGAAGCGGGAAGTAAAGGCTGTAAAAGAAGTACGATATAAAAACGGAACGAGTTTTTTTCAATTCGAAGATCATAAGTTGGAAGGAAGACAACTTCCTTATGAAACGGTAAGAAAAGTACAAGAATTATTAAGAAATGTAGTAACGATGGAGAAAGGGACTGGTTCGGTCTTTCAATCATCGCCCTTATCTATCGCTGGAAAATCTGGGACTGCACAAACAGGAAAAGGAAATCGGGTAAATCGTTGGTTTGCGGGTTATTTTCCCTATGAAAATCCAAGGTATGCTTTAGTTGTAGTCGACATAGAAACCGCTAATGACCAAAATCGTGTAACACCGATTTTTAAAGAATTCGTGGAAGAAATTGCGCGTTTGGAAGACTAGAAGTAATCTTGCAATAGTTTACTAAATGTTTTCATTTCATGAAAATATCATTGTAATTGTTCAACCTTTCTAGATTTAATGTTACAATAGCAAGTAGGAAAAACTGCATGGAGGTTTGAAAGAATGGCAGGAGGATCTAGATTCCAAGAGAAACAACAAAAACGTCGTCAAAACGGTGTTTTAAATATTGCGATTGCTATCGTATTGCTAGCAGTCATTGTTGTAGCGTACCAAATATTCTTTACTTCTGATACGACAGAACAAGCATCTTCGAAAGAGAATAAAGCATCTCAGCAAACAACAAAGGATAATAAAACTGAGAAAACGAAAGAGAAGGAAGAAGCGAAGAAACAGGAGCAAGCAGAAGCAAAGAAAAAAGCTGAAGAAGAGAAACAAAAGGCTGAAGAAGCAGCAAAAGCAAACGAAAAGGTACCAGCTGAAAAAACACAGCCAAAGGCAACGGATGCTTATACAAAACCTTCTTGGAAACCAGTAGGTACAACGCAAGGTACAACACCGGCAATGACATTTCAAAAAGGATCAGCAGATTGGAATGAAATGAATCAAGCAATTGCCTCTGCAATTGAAGTGCCAGTAGATCAATTGATTATTCATCGTATTGGAAATAATGGTAAGAATAAAGCATACGGTAATGTTCAAGATAAGCAAACTGGGAAAAAATACTATGTAAATATTGACTGGGTAGACAATGAGGGTTGGAAACCAACGCTTGTTCAAACTCTAAACTAAAAGAGAGAGGTTCTTATAACCTCTCTCTTTTTTGTTAGCGTAATTTTTTTAATTTAAAATGAACAACAGCACTATAATAAGGTCTTTTGCTTTCAGGATCCATAATCATTTGATGAGAAATGTGATGAACTTCTAGCATAAGTGCTTTGTTATTATCAATTTGTTCGTTAATTTTCTTTTCTAAAGAAACTAAGTTTGCTGCCTCAAAAAATTCTACTTTATCTTCTAACATCTCAAAGGTAAATGACATAAAGACCGCCCCTCTCTACATAATCAAGTCTAGTGTAACAAAGAAAAGAAGGAAATACCATGTACATTTCGATTGACATTTTTACAAAGAAGGCATATCATACTGATAAAACCGATAAGAAAAAGGGGAATTATTTATGGGTACAGAATTTAATGGTTTATTTGATGAATGGGCTCATACGTATGATTCATTCGTACAAGGCGAAGATATACAATATAAAGAAGTTTTCGCCCATTATGAGGACATTTTAGAGGATGTAGTAAACAAATCGTTTGGAAATGTATTAGAATTTGGTGTTGGTACTGGCAATTTAACAAATAAATTATTACTTGCCGGCCATACTGTTTACGGTATAGAACCGTCACGTGAAATGCGTGCTATTGCAAAAGAAAAATTGCCGAAAGAATTTTTAGTTACAGAGGGAGATTTTCTTGAATTTGATGTCCCAGATGCTATTGATACCATTGTAAGTACCTATGCATTTCATCATTTAACAGATGCTGAAAAAGATGTGGCAATTGCGAAATATAGTCAATTGTTGAACAAAGGTGGTAAAATAGTCTTTGCTGATACGATATTTGCAGATCAAGAAGCGTATGATAAAACTGTTGAAGCCGCAAAACAAAGAGGTTTTCATCAGTTAGCGAATGATTTGGAAACAGAATACTATACACGTATTCCGATCATGCAATCTATTTTTGAAAACAATGGCTTCCATGTAACGTTTTCGAGATTAAATCATTTCGTCTGGGTAATGGAGGCAACTAAGCAATAGAAAGAGGGATTAGATTGAGAATTGCTGTAATTGGAGCAATGGAAGAAGAAGTACGTATTTTACGTGACAAATTAGAACAGGCAGAAACAGAAATCGTTGCAGGTTGTGAATTCACGAAAGGGACATTAGCGGGACATGAAGTAATCTTGTTAAAGTCTGGTATCGGTAAAGTGAACGCAGCGATGTCAACGACAATTTTATTAGAGAGATACCAGCCTGAAAAAGTAATTAATACAGGTTCAGCTGGTGGATTCCACCAATCTTTAAATGTTGGGGATGTTGTTATCTCAACTGAAGTTCGCCATCATGACGTAGATGTAACTGCGTTTGATTATGAATATGGTCAAGTGCCAGGAATGCCGCCAGGATTTAAAGCTGATGAGGCATTAGTTGCATTAGCAGAGAAATGTATGAAAGCGGAAGAAAATATTCAAGTTGTGAAAGGGATGATTGCAACAGGTGATTCATTTATGAGTGATCCAAACCGAGTTGCAGCAATCCGTGATAAATTCGAAAACCTTTACGCAGTAGAAATGGAAGCTGCAGCGGTTGCACAAGTATGCCATCAATATGAAGTTCCATTTGTGATTATTCGTGCACTTTCTGATATTGCTGGTAAAGAATCAAACGTTTCATTTGATCAATTTTTAGATCAAGCAGCTCTTCATTCTACAAACTTTATTGTAAAAGTACTAGAAGAGTTAAAATAATGTAACAAAAAGGCAACTGTCTCATATAAAGAAAATACAAACAGTTGCCTTTTTTTATTGGCAAATAAGGAGGAAACACGATGAAGGTGTATCGCGGGGTTCACGAATTAATCGGTCATACACCGATTGTAGAAATTACTCGCTTTTCACTTCCAGAGGGCGTTCGTTTATTTGCAAAGCTTGAATTTTATAATCCAGGTGGAAGCGTGAAAGATCGCTTGGGAAGAGAATTGATTGAAGATGCACTAGCAAAAGGGCTCGTGACACAAGGTGGAACGCTTATTGAGCCAACGGCGGGGAATACTGGTATTGGACTGGCACTTGCTGCACTAGAGCATAATTTACGTGTTATTGTTTGTGTGCCTGAGAAGTTTAGCGTTGAAAAACAAGAGCTAATGAAAGCACTCGGTGCAATGGTTGTGCATACATCAACTGAACAAGGGATGACTGGTGCAATTGCAAAGGCAAAAGAATTAGTAAGAGAAATTCCAAATTCATACTCTCCAAGTCAATTTGCAAATGATGCAAATCCACGCGCTTATTTCAAAACATTAGGCCCTGAGCTGTGGGAAGCATTGGATGGAGAAATTAACATATTTGTGGCAGGTGCAGGTACTGGTGGTACATTTATGGGGACTGCGTCTTATTTAAAAGAACAAAATCGTGAAATTAAAACAGTAATTGTAGAACCAGAAGGATCTATTTTAAATGGTGGTGAGGCTGGTTCACATGAAACAGAAGGAATTGGTCTTGAATTCATTCCACCATTTTTAAAACCGTCTTATTTTGATGAAATTTATACCATTTCTGATCGAAATGCATTTAGACGCGTGAAAGAGTTAGCACAGAAAGAAGGCCTTCTTGTTGGTAGTTCTTCAGGTGCGGCATTTCATGCAAGCCTATTAGAAGCTGAAAAGGCAAAACCAGGTACGAATATTGTCACGATTTTTCCAGATAGTAGTGAGCGTTATTTAAGCAAAGACATATACAAAGGATGGGAATAAAAATGAGAGCAAAAACAAAGTTAATTCATGGTATTCGCATAGGAGAACCCTTAACTGGATCTGTAAACGTACCAATTTATCAAACAAGTACGTATAGACAAGAAGCAGTTGGTAAACATCAAGGGTACGAATATTCACGTACAGGTAATCCAACGCGTGCAGCATTAGAAGAAATGATTGCTGTATTAGAAAACGGTCATGCAGGCTTTGCGTTTGGTTCAGGAATGGCTGCTATTACAGCAACGATTATGTTGTTTTCAAAAGGGGATCATGTCATTTTAACAGATGACGTTTATGGCGGAACATATCGTGTCATTACAAAAGTATTAAATCGCTTCGGTATTGAACATACATTTGTAGATACAACAAATGTAAATGAGGTAGCAGAGGCAGTTCGTCCGAATACGAAGGCAATCTATGTAGAAACACCAACAAACCCATTATTAAAAATTACGGATATTAAGCAAATTTCTACATTTGCAAAAGAAAAAGGTTTACTAACAATTATTGATAACACATTCATGACACCATACTGGCAGTCACCAATTTCTCTAGGGGCAGATATTGTACTTCATAGTGCAACGAAATATTTAGGTGGACATAGTGATGTTGTTGCTGGTTTAGTTGTTGTAAATAGCCCACAATTAGCAGAAGATCTTCATTTTGTACAAAACTCAACAGGTGGTATTCTTGGACCACAAGACAGCTTCTTATTACTTCGTGGTTTAAAAACATTAGGAATCCGTATGGAAGAGCATGAAACAAACTCACGTGCGATTGCTGAGTTTTTAAACAATCACCCAAAAATAAATAAAGTGTATTACCCAGGTCTTAAATCACATTCGAATCATGAATTAGCAAAAGAACAAGCAAATGGATATGGTGCGATTATCTCATTTGATGTGGACAGTGAAGAAACGTTAAATAAAGTACTTGAGAAAGTACAGTACTTTACACTTGCTGAAAGTTTAGGCGCGGTCGAAAGTTTAATTTCTATTCCAGCACAAATGACACACGCATCTATTCCAGCGGATCGCCGCAAAGAGTTAGGAATTACAGATACATTAATTCGCATTTCTGTTGGCATTGAAGATGGCGAAGATTTAATTGAAGATTTAGCACAAGCGTTAGCATAATGAACAAGCACTGCTACATAGGGCGGTGCTTGTTCATTATGCTAATTTGTGAAACATTTCACAAATTAGACACACACAAATAAAAATATTTCGTGTATATTAGATTCATGAAACGATGTTCACACATAAACTTGTGAAAAGTTTCACAAACAATGGGATTCATGTAGGAAAAGTAACTCTATTTTTTTACGCCAATATGGACTTATTAAGACCATCAGGGACTATTTAGGTCCATATAGCAGAATAGGAGGAAATTACATGGTAGTCAAAGAGAAAGTTGTAAATGAAACGCAAGAAGTAACAGAAATGATTGAGACATTAGTAAATAATGGTAAAAAAGCTTTACAAGCATTAGAAGGTTTTACACAGGAACAAGTTGATAAAATTGTACATGAAATGGCACTTGCGGGTGTGGATCAACATATGCCGCTTGCGAAAATGGCTGTTGAAGAAACGGGACGCGGTGTATATGAGGATAAATGTATTAAAAATATTTTTGCAACTGAATATATCTGGAATAGCATAAAAAATGACAAAACAGTAGGAATTATTCGTGAGGATCCGCATGAGGAAGTAATAGAAATTGCAGAGCCGGTCGGTGTGGTTGCTGGGGTAACGCCAGTAACAAATCCAACTTCAACAACGATGTTTAAAGCGATCATTGCGATGAAAACAAGAAACCCAATTATTTTTGCATTCCACCCTTCCGCGCAGCAATGTTCTATCGCTGCTGCAAAAACAGTGCGCGATGCTGCAGTGAAAGCTGGTGCACCAGAGAACTGTATTCAATGGATTGAAAAGCCTTCTGTTGAGGCAACAAAACAATTAATGAATCATGAAGGTGTAGCGCTTGTTTTAGCAACTGGAGGAGCAGGAATGGTGAAATCAGCATATTCTACTGGTAAACCAGCTCTAGGAGTAGGACCAGGTAACGTTCCATGCTACATGGAAAAATCAGCGAACGTGAAACGTGCTGTAAATGATGTGATTTTATCGAAAACGTTTGATAACGGTATGATTTGTGCTTCTGAACAAGCAATTATCGTAGATAAAGAAATCTATAATGATGTGAAACAAGAAATGATAGCGAACAATTGTTACTTTGTAACAGAAGATGAACGAAAAAAATTAGAGAAACTTGTTATTAATGAGAATACATGTGCAGTAAATAGTGATATCGTTGGGAAATCGCCTTATTATATTGCGGCATTAGTAGGAATTACTGTACCAGAAGACACAAAGATGCTTGTAGCTGAAATTAAAGGAGTCGGCGCAGCTTATCCGTTATCTCGTGAAAAATTAAGTCCAGTATTAGCTTGTATAAAAGCAAATTCATTAGAAGAAGGATTGCAGCATTGTGAAAACATGTTAGAGCTTGGCGGTTTAGGACATTCTGCGGTTATTCACTCTACAAATCCGGAAATACAAAAACAGTTTGGCTTACGTATGAAAGCATGTCGTCTTATCGTAAATGCTCCGTCATCACAAGGCGGAATTGGTGATGTATATAATGCCTTCATTCCATCACTTACACTTGGATGCGGATCATACGGAAAGAACTCTGTATCTCAAAACGTAACAGCAACACATTTAATGAACGTAAAGAGACTTGCAAATAGAAAAAAGAATATGCAGTGGTTCAAGCTGCCACCAAAAATTTATTTTGAAAAACACGCGACACAGTATTTAGCAAGTATGCCGAACATTTCACGTGCATTCATTGTAACAGATGCTGGAATGGTGCAGCATGGATATGTTGATGTAGTAACGCATTATTTAGCCCAACATAGAAATGATGTAAAAGTAGAAATATTTTCTGAAGTAGAACCAGATCCTTCAGATGAAACTGTATTTAAAGGTGCAGAAATGATGAGAAGCTTCAAACCGGACGTTATTATTGCTCTTGGCGGCGGGTCAGCGATGGATGCAGCAAAAGGAATGTGGCTATTTTATGAGCACCCAGAAACAGAATTCTTTGGTATAAAACAAAAGTTTTTAGATATTAGAAAACGTACATGTAAATATCCAAAACTAGGAACTAAAGCGCAGTTTGTTGCGATTCCAACAACATCTGGAACAGGTTCAGAAGTGACACCATTTGCGGTTATTACAGACAAAAAGAACAATATAAAATACCCGCTTGCTGACTATGAATTAACACCAGATGTAGCGATTGTTGATCCGCAATTTGTAATGACAGTACCACCGCATGTAACAGCAGATACTGGAATGGATGTATTAACACATGCCATTGAAGCATACGTGTCTATCATGGCAAATGATTACACAGATGGTTTAGCGTTAAAAGCAATTGATCTTGTGTTTAAATATTTACCAAGAGCATATAAAGATGGCAATGACGAAGAAGCACGTGAAAAAATGCATAACGCTTCAGCAATTGCTGGGATGGCGTTTGCGAATGCATTTCTTGGTATTAACCATAGCCTGGCACATAAAATTGGACCGGAATTTCATATTCCGCATGGCCGTGCGAATGCGATCTTAATGCCGCATGTCATTCGCTATAATGCAATTAAACCGAGAAAACATGCACTGTTCCCAAAATATGAGCACTTTGTTGCAGATGAGCGTTACGCACATATTGCGAGAACGCTTGGGCTTCCAGCAAGCACAGTGGAAGAAGGTGTGGAATCATTAGTACAAGCCATTATTGCTCTTGGAAAAGAATTAAATATTAATATGAGCATTGCTGGCCAAGGTGTTGAAAAAGAAGCATTTGAAGCGGTTATTGATGTACTTTCTGAACGAGCATTTGAAGATCAGTGTACAACAGCAAATCCAAAATTACCGCTGGTTTCAGAGCTGAAAGAAGTGTATATGCAAGCTTATAAAGGTGTATAGAAAAGTAAAAAGAGCCGCTTAGCAGCGGCTCTTTTTACTTTGGAAAACTTCTCCCTTACTGGTTGTATTTACTTGCCTCTGAAACTATTAGAATATGATACAGTGAGAAAGAGGAGTGGTAGATGTATGAAAGAATTACAACAGAAAATAGCAGATTATATTCGCTTCGGTCAAGTTCTTCTTGCAGTAGGAACATTTTTAATGATAGGTTTATTGCTTCCTAATGAGGGAAGAGAAACGATGCAATTCTTGGCGATGATGGGTGGCATTGTTTTGTTTTTATGTATATCATTTTTCTTTTTCAAACGTGCTAAAGAGTTGCGCAATCGGTTAGAGGAGAGCGAATATGAATAAGATTGCTAGATGAAACGCTACAAAAAGAGTGAAACTTTTTGTAGCGTTTTTTTTGCATAAGTAAAATTTTGCAGGAAATGTATGCAGTAGACAAGTTTTTTGTTTACTGCTTTTTTTTCGTTAAAACTTGTATATCACTATAGTCTGTAATGATAAAATCCGCATAAGGCATTAATTCTTCTATAGCATGCTTATGATTAGCGATACCTACAGCAATACTACCAGCATCTTTGGCCATTTTTACATCTACAACAGTATCGCCAACAATTTGTGAAAATTTCTGTTTTCGTAGTCTATCAATTTCTTGCCAAAACGGAATAGCTTGAAACAATGTACCATCTTTATCAAAGGCAATTGCTTTTGTTTCAATAACCTCTCCTGAAATTTGAATTTTTCCCATATTTTATGTCACCTCGTTTATAATAGATATAAAGCTTACCATAAACTGTACACTCTGAAATCCATTACAGCTACAGCAAGAATGGATATTTCCAAATTGTTTTGGATTGAAGGACGGAAAAAAGGTGATACATAGCATCCATTCCATGCAAAATACGCCAGATGCAATCTTTACAGGCAGTGATGAAATAGCTGCTGGCATGATTATGACAGCACAAAGATTGAACATTTGTATTCCGCAAGATTTTGGCGTTATAGGATTTGATAATCAAGAACTTTCGATGATGATGAATCCTAATATAACGACGATACAAACTTCTATTAAAAGTATGGCCAAAGCTTCTATTGCTTTATTGCATAAACAATTACAAGGAGAACCTGTACAGCAGATTCGATTGCCTATTTCAGTTATAGTAAGAGAATCTACGAGAAAGGAGTAAGGGTATGTTTCATACAGACCGTTTACAATTTCGTAAGTATACGATGGATGACTTAGAGTTTTACGCTTCCTTATGGCAAAATGAGAAAGTGATGCGCTATATTGGGAGTGGGACTCCCAAAACATATATGCAGTGTAAAAAAAGCCTCGAAAGCTGGGTTCTTCCAGGTTATAAAAATGGTCTAGGATTATTTTTGATGATTGAAAAGGATACGGGGACACCAATTGGGCATGCAGGGCTTGTAAGGCAGCAAGTAGAAGGAAAAGAAGAAATTGAAATTGGCTATTGGTTACTTCCAGAATATTGGGGGAAAGGATATGCAAAAGAAGCCGCGGCAGCGTTCCGGGATTATGGCTTCCAAGCATTAAGACTAAATAAGCTCATCTCTCTTATTAATCCGGATCATCCGGCTTCTATCTTTGTTGCCCGAAAAACAGGAATGAGTTATGAGAAGACAGCATCATTTCATGGAATAGATGTTCTTGTATATGCAATTAAAAGAACAGGATAAATCCTGCTCTTTTAAAGAATGAGACCACTAAATACCATTAATATATTTAAAACTACATGCCATATAATAGCTGGTATTATACTCTTTGACTTCACAACAATTCCTCCATAAAATACACCAGCTAAAATGAATGCAGTGCAAATACTCCAAGGAAAACCTAAAGAGTAATGTTGTAAACCAAAACCGATGCTTGTAAGTACGACAGCACATTTTTCACCAAGCTGATTTGAAAAATGACGCAGTAAGATTCCTCGCCAAATACATTCTTCTAGTACACCATTGATAATCGAAAACAATAAAGCAAATAACAAAATATGTTGTATGTAAGACCATTCTTTTTGCAGTAGAAAAGGTGTAAAGGTGATGATGTTAATAGAAATTGCGATGATAAGAAACATATAAATTTTCGCTTGATGAGGTCCACTCCAAATAAAAGGCATACGTAAAGTATTATTCCACTGTGGTGGATGCCAATTTAGAGATATCCGCTGTTTGCGTGCAAGAGCATCTAAGAGAAATGGCACAAAAACAAGAAGTAGGCAAAGACGTTTTACAATAATCGTTAGTTCTCTTGAAGAAAATGAAATTTGATTCATAGCAGATAAATAAAGGGAAAATCCAATCCCAAATAAAAGAGCAGTCCATACAAAATGATGATAATGTTGCTTTTTAAGTAAAGGAAGTAATGTAAGAAGCCATAGACTCAAAAATACTATATTAGTAGTTTGCACGGTAATCATAAGAAGTGTAAAAGAAAATAAACATAATAATTTCCCCATCTTTTTCTCTTTTTAAAAAGGTAATATTTAACTCTTAAAGAATAGTATATAACAATAAAAGGGGGAATGGGATTGTATATTTATCATAATGGGCTCATTATTCGAGAAGGAACGACAGGTGTACCAGCTTATGCAATTAAAAGTTTATTCGAAGATGCAGGCTGGAGTAACAATAGCATTCCATCTTGGCAAATTGAAAAATTTACGATAGCATTTGAAAATTCCACGTGGGCTTTTACGATTTGGGATGATGAAGAAATGATTGCGATGGTTCGTGTCATTTCTGACCAGATAATGGCTGCCAATATTATGGATTTAGTTGTGAAGTGTGAATATAGAGGAAAAGGATTAGGAAAGAAGCTCGTTTCCCTTTGTATGCAGAAACTACCCCATGGAGATTGGCTCGCCCATACATCTGCTAATAATTTTGATTTTTATCGTAGTTGCGGATTTGAAGTGCGAGATTTATCACAGAATGGGACATGTGCTTATTACGGTTATCATGAAGCGAAAAAGCAGGGACATCGATAGAAAGATTAAAAACTATAAAATGAACAATCATTCATTTTATAGTTTTTTTATGTTAATATTATAAAGAAAATTCAGAAATTTAAAAGGGGGATAAAAATGAATATAAAAGTCGGGGATACACTTCAGTATGAAAGAACATTTACAGAAGAAGAAGTTCGTGAATTTGCTCATCTTACAGGTGATAAAGGAAGACACCATATGGAGCATGATGAGCAGGGGCGTTTAATGGTGCATGGTTTATTAACTGCAAGCATAGGTACGAAAATTGGTGGAGACTTACATTACATAGCACGGGAATTGGTAAGTGAATTCATCAGGCCTGTTTTTACTGGAGATACAATTACTTGTGATGTAACTCTCATAAGTGTCGAACAAATGGAGGGGTATAAAAAGGTATCTATAGAGTCGGTGTATCGTAATCAAAAAGGGAAAGAAGTATTAGTAGGATCAAGTCATGGAATTGTACGAGAATAATACAAAAAGCCTGTTTTTCATTTTTGAAAACAGGCTTTTTGTATTGTTTGCATTGCTGTTTAATATACACGCTTTCGATTTTCAGCATGGCTGGAGATAAGTAATAATGCAGATTCCTCGCCAATATTGCGCACAATATGCGGTACGCATGCACTCCAGGAAAAAGAATCTCCTTCTTCTACAATTGCAATATCTTCTCCGTGCTGCACTTCTAATTTTCCACGTAACACAAGATGGCATTCTTCACCTTCATGAGCATTTGGTATGTTTTCTTTTGGGAACCCAATTGGGATTTCTACTAAAGATAAACGAAGACCACCTTGTTCAGCGACATGCTCAATTCTCTGCTCATCTTTTCCGTACACACTGTATTTTCGCTCTTCTTTTTTTACAATTTTCATGCGATCTTTTTGTTCAAGTAACAAATAAGGGAGAGGAACGTTTAAAAAATTAGAAATGGTTTCTAAAGTTGAAATGGATGGCGAGGTTTTATTATTTTCAACCTGACTCATAAAACCTTTAGAAAGTCCTGTTCCTTCACAAATTTGGGCGATTGTGATGCCTCTGCGTTGACGAATTTCACGTATTGCAGAACCAATGTTCATAAAATCAATCTCCTTTTTGTAAACAACTATTTGTATCATAGCAAAAAAATTATATTTTTTCTCAAGAAAAATGAATTGACGAATAAAAAAAAATATTGTATGTTTTGTAATGAGAATAAAAGTTTTGTATAACAAAACAATTAAAGGAGAGAAAGAAATGAATCAACAAATTGGTAATTTAATTATTCGTATCGTGTTAGGAATAACATTCTTCATGCACGGTTTAACAAAATTCCAATCAGGAATTGACAATATTGCAGGATGGTTTACAAGTATTGGTTTACCAGGTGGCCTTGCGTATGGCGTAGCAACAGCAGAATTAGTCGGTGGTCTATTATTAATTGTCGGTTTAGGTGTAAGATATATCGGGTTATTATTTGCATTAGTTATGGTTGGAGCAATTATAAAAGTAAAATGGTCAGCTGGTTTACTAGGAGATGGAAAGAATCCTGGATTTGAATTAGAACTTGCATTATTAGCAATGGGTCTTTACTTATTTGTTGCGAAAGCTGATGGTTTTGTAGATAATTTCTTAAAAGCCACTGTATTTAAAAAAGACTAATTGAACCTGGGGGTATAACAATATGAGCTTTCAACTTCATCCAAATACAACACTCGGCGTTGTTCATTTACACGTATCGAATACACAAAAGTCAATTGCATTTTACACAGATGTATTACGAATGAAAGTGATCAAAGAAGAGGAAACGATCGTTACGTTTGGTAATGAAGATAATGAACCCCTTCTTATAATAGAAGAGAAAGAGAATGCTCTTCCAAAGCAAAGAGGCCGCACTGGTTTATACCACTATGCAATCTTATTGCCAAGCAGAAAGGATTTAGCAAACATCCTTCTTCATCTTGTACAAAAAGTATATCCGTTACAAGGCGGAGCAGATCATTACTTTAGCGAAGCTATTTATTTGTCTGACCCGGATGGAAATGGAATTGAAATTTATCATGATCGTCAAAGAGAAGTGTGGCGTGATGAAGAGGGAGAGCTTCCATTTGTTAGTAACCCATTAGATGGTGAAGGATTATTACAACAAGGAAGTGCATGGAATGGGTTTCCAGGTGGTACGGTAATGGGACATGTTCACTTCCATGTAGCTGATTTAGAAGAAGCAAGACGTTTTTATGTGGATGGACTTGGATTTGAAGTAACAATCCCAGCTCGTAATGGTGCATTGTTTGTTTCAGCCGGTGGATATCATCACCATATTGGTTTTAATACATGGCAAGGTGAAGGGATACCACAGCAAATGCCAAATTCTGTTGGCTTGAAATATTTCACAATTGTACTAGCTGATGAGAAAGAAAAAGAGCAAGTATGTGAAAGCTTAAAATATATTGGCGCTATTGCGACGTACAAAGATGGAATACTACAAGTAGACGATCCATTTGGTCACTGTATTCATTTCATTGTAAAAGGAGAAGCCTAAATAAGGCTTCTCCTGTTTATTTTCTTATAATTGCTTTTTCATTTTGTAAAAAGAGTTCATCAAATTGTTTTGCTAGCTCAAAATCAAGTTTTGTTAAGCCTTTTGCATTCCATGATGACAAAGTGATAATGACTGCTTTATACTGGATAAGGATAAATGGATGGTGATTATGTTCTTCTGATAGTTTGGCGGCTTCAGAGACAAATTCGACACCTTTTAAGTAGTCGGAAAACATATATTTTCTTTCAATCCATTTTTCATCTTTCACTGTCCATTTATCTAACTTCATCAATTCCTCTTGTACTTCTTCATTTGTTAGGCGTTGCATCATTTTTCACATCCTTTATTGGAAGTAGGGTAAGTCCATTATGAATTAAACGTTGTACAGATTCGTTTTCTGTAAAAGCAGAGAGCTGCTCTTGTAATGTAGCAGATGTTTCGTGTCCTTTGTTATGTTCTAAAAGCAATTCTAAAATCTCAAGGCGAAGCAACCATTCTTTTGCGTAGAACTTATTTAATACTTCTTGAATGGCTACTAACTGTTCTACATGTGAATCTTGTAATGCTCCTTCGTTTCGAATATCACGAACCGTTTGATACATGCGATCAAGTTCCGTTAATGCAAGTGGCGTTGGTTCTTCTTCTTTTTCTTCATCCATCTGGAAGAATGCGGCTGCATCTGCTGCGCCCGGGAATACAGAAGTAATTTTTGAACCAACTGCCATATCAAACGCTCCCCATGAAGCAGCAAATAATAGACGATCTTTGTAGACAACTGTGCAATCAGTAAATGAGATAAGAGCAATCTTCTCATCGTTTTTCACAATGTCTGTTACGGTTCCTTTTACATGAACACCGCTTGTAAAGGAAAGTTCGGCATGATTACCGATAATAATGCCTAATGATTGTAATGTTTCTGCTGTACAGTCCTCTAATGCAATATTACCTTCTAACCAACCAACCGGTGTGCCAAATCCATCTTGGTGTACAGCTGTAGAATGATTCGCTAGTTGTTGATTGTTTAGCGCTAATGCGGTTGGTGTATTTGTTTTCATGTAAATCACTTCACCAGTATCATTTTGAATTGTTTCTGCAAATGTGCCTGTAATTTGTAACCCACTACTTAGTTCAGCTGTTGCTGTATTTTCAGAGCGGATTGCTTTTTCTAAGCCCTCTGTGCCTCCTATCTTGAAAGCCATTGTTTCAGAGAACTTTTCAAGCGCTTCTGTTAATTCTTCAAATGACTCACAAACAAATAGTTGAGGTTGCATTTTCGTCACATCATAGGTCGTTTTTGTGCAAGCTTCAATTGAGAATGGAACCTTTTTTACAGCGTCTGTTAAACAATATTTGCTCTCACCGACGGAGGAAAGAAGGCCAGCACCGTAAATTTTAGGATTATTTATATCTCCAATTAATCCATACTCGACCGTCCACCAGAATAGACGAGAAATTTGTTCTGCCTCTGATAATCCAGAAACAAGTTTTTGTTTTTCGATTACCTTTCTTTCGGCAGCTTCAACTTCTTCGGGTGTAGAAGTTGGACTTTCTTTCACGATTGTTAACGTGCGCACTGCTTCAAAAGCGTCATGTTCTTCTTTTGTTGAGAAAGCTTTTGCTCCAATTTGTCCAAATCGTTTTACATACTTTGCATATGTAGGATCAAGTAAGATTGGTGCATGACCAGCCGCCTCATGAACAATATCAGGAGCTGGTGTATATTCGATATTCTCTACTTTACGAATATCTGTTGCGATCGGTAATAAACCATGACCTTGGAAATCAAAGAATGCTACGCCAGGGATAAGTCCATCAATTGTTACTGCGCCCCAGCCGCTTGGTGCTAAGCATTCATTCATTTCTTCAACCTTTGGAATTGCATCTATATTAATACCAGATGATTGTAGCCCGTTGACATAGGCTGGATGGGCAACATCTTTGAGGAAACTATGATTTTGTCTCATAATGTAACGCCACACAGCGTGGTTAACTGGTGTGTACTGATCATAATGTTGCTTAGATACAAATGGTTTTAAATGTGATGGAATTTCTGTTTTTTTTGTCATTGATACATCCTCCTTTTTTATCTGTAAACATTGCTACGGTTTCTTTGGCATATATCACCACCTTTCAATTATTGTAAGCGCTTATAAAATTTTATCATAAGATTCGGAATTATTTAATATTTCTTTTGTGAGAAACAGAAAAAGCCCCTATCGGAAACTCCGATAGGGGCGAAAAAATCGCGGTACCACCCTATTTGTAAGCAAGAATGTGCTTACTTATCAGTTATTGATAACGGAAAAATCCGTCTCTTCCTTCATGCAATAAATAGCACTACGAAAAAGAAGCTCCAGAATTGTAATTCGCACTTGTATATGTACTGATTCACACCAACCATCAGCTCTCTGAGACAGGGATATAAGTTACTACTGCGATTCTTTCAACGCGTAATATATGAATTTGTTTAAAAAGGGGGATGCAAAAAAGTCCCTATCGGAAACTCCGATAGGGACGATAGAAATCGCGGTACCACCCTACTTGTAAACAGAAAAATTGTTTACCACTCACTTTAAGATAACGGAAAGACCCGTCTTTCCCTTCATGCTTACTTGCACTATGGGAAAGAAGCTCCAGAATTGTAATTCACGCTTGTATGTGTACTGATTCGCACCAACCATCAGTTCTCTGAGACAGGGATATAAGTCGCTACTAGGATTCCTCCAAAGCCGATATATAATTCGTTTAACTAAACTATGTTTTGTATTATGAAACTATATTTGAAAAGTTGTCAACAATAATTTTATTTAAATAAAAAATGCAGGGAATGATAAGATGGATGAGCGATAGGAGGATCGAAGAAAAATGTGGAAGCACCTTATTGTTTCTATTATCTGCATTTACTGTTTATGTGAAGCTGTGCCTACTGTTCAAGCTGAGATAAACGAGATAAAAGTAGCGTTTATTCGTGGTCATAATCTGTGGTTGAAAATAGATGGACAAGAAAAACAAATAACAAAAGGAGAGTACATAACAAAGCCAAAATGGTCACATGATGGGAAATGGATTGCATACGCAAAGGGGGAAGAACAAAATCGACTTGAATTGTACCGAGTTGCGGATGGAAAAAAGATTGTCCCGTTTCATGCAGAAGCAACAAACTATCAATGGTCCCCGGTAGAAAATACAATTGCATTTGAATTTACAGGCACGTTAAATATATTTGATGCAGAAAAAAAGAATGCAACATTTGAAAATGTATCGTCAGGTGTAGGGGATTATGCATGGTACCCAGATGGAAAGAAATTTCTCGTATCTTCCACTGCTCAGCTGCTTTCGACAGGTTGGACAGGAGCGCAGTTATATGAAGTGCAAAGTGATGCTGGAATGAATCCAAATAAAATGAAGCACCTGTATTCATTGCCGAGTATGCAGGAGGATTTCCTAGCTTATGTTGCAAGTAATTTCAAGTGGTCGCCAAATCAAAAGTGGATTGCTTTTTTAGCTGAACCAACTGCCTCGTGGTCAGCTGATAGTAATACACTTTGTCTTTTGAAAGCGGATGGCAGTCATTTTGAAAAAGTGGATCAAATGTTACTAAACGGCAGGTGGATACAATGGGCTCCATCGAAAAATATATTAGCTTATATTGAAGGAAGCGGGAGGGTTGCGTTAGAGAATAAACATTTTAAAGTAAAAGAGTTACCTGCTCTTCAGCGAGAAAAATTTACTCCTAAAGGATATGTTGATTGGGATTTTACTTGGCATAACGACAAACTGCTTACTCTTTCAAGAGCAAGAGAAATGGAGTGGGCAAACGAAGAAGAAAAAAGGTCATTACCTTCTTTATATCAAGTTGATATTGAAACGGATTTACAACGAAAGATTACAATCCCTCCTAACAAATATGGAGATTATCACCCATTGTATATAAAACGCAACAAGCAGCTGACTTGGGTGCGTTCAAATCGCAAAACAGCTAACATGTGGCTGGCAAACCGTGATGGATCGAAAGCGAAGAAATGGATTGGAAATATTGATGTACTGGGGAGTTATTATGAGATGTGGAATTGGGATGATGTTGTTTCTATAAAAGAGAACTAAAAAATGGATTCACCTAAAATTATTTTAGGTAAATCCATTTTTGC
Source organism: Bacillus sp. AFS098217 (assembly GCF_002551815.1). Taxonomy (GTDB): domain Bacteria; phylum Bacillota; class Bacilli; order Bacillales; family Bacillaceae_G; genus Bacillus_A. The sequence goes on along the minus strand of NZ_NVPR01000032.1, from coordinate 297,539 downwards.
TGATGATTATTTGTGTGTTTTATTTGGTTTCTTTTTCCCAGGGTTCCCTTTACCTTGGTGTTTTCTGTTCTGCTCGTCTTTCGCTTGTTTCTCTTGTATTGTGTCTAAAAAGTCGTTTGAGTTACTCATTGATATATCCTCCTCAGAGTTTCGTTTTATCCCGCATTAACGAACAGTAATACTCTCACCTCAAAATTTGGCGAAAGCAAAGAAGTTAGGTGGGAGATAAACTGCCCGTAAAAGCCCGATTGGTGAGGGCTGATTAAAGTTTCACTTTATCTCTGTTACTATAACCATTTGGGAGGAAAATCATGAGTTTGAAATGATGGATTAATGAATGAACAGGCTTAAGCGCTCAATTTTTTTCGATAATATAAATAAAAAACTCCATACATGATGAAAAGTATAATTAAAACTTGTAACTCAACATTTTCTTTTAAAATAGTGGCGAAGGGATCTGGTAAGTAAGGTGATTTTTCTCCTCCACCTAAACCTAATAATTTATTAAAAAGGCTAATTATACAAAACATAAAAATTCCTGACCAACTCGCTATAATTGCTTTATGCTTAATTTTTTGTTCTCGCTCATCATCTTTAATCCAAGGATTAGCAGTTTTATCACTACTAAAAAATCCATTTATGTATCCCCATATTATCATGCCGATAAAATAAATAAGCCATTTCATCTTTGTGAACCCTCCTAAAAAAATAAATGGTGTAAAAAAGGTTTTACATCATTTATCATAATAATTTCCAAAATGTGTGTCAAATGTTTTTTACATTTGTATTTACCATTGCGCTAAAAAATATTGTGGAAGGAATTCAGAGGATGATAAAGAAGAAAGAATTGTAGAAGGAGGCGCTTATTTTTACTGAAAGGAATAAAACAATGAAACTTATTTTCATAAGACATGGTGAAGGGAAGCATACGAAAGATTTACCAATGAGTTTGCAAGTAGAGAATCCGCCTTTGACAAAAGAAGGTGAGAAACAAGCGTTATTACTTCAAAGTAGTTTGCCACTAGAGGAAACTGATGTATTAATCGCAAGTCCCACCCTCCGAACATTACAAACTGCGGCAATATGGAGTTCGCAAATGTTCTGTCGTAAAGTAACACATCCGTATATTTCCCCGCGTATTTTTCCGTATCGTAAAGGAGCGAGAACATTGCCTTGTGATCAGTTACTAAATCAGCAGTTGATTCAAGAATTATTTCCTAGTTTTTCTTTAGGAGAAAGTATAAATGGTATATTGTGGAATGAGGGGGTGAATACGATTTCAGAGACGGAATTTTGGAATATTGCAGATCAATTCATCAATTGGTGCTGTACATTAAAGGCAGAAAGAATCTATGTTGTTTCACATGATGGAACAATCACGGCATATAGGCAGTACTTACAAAAGCAAGCGCTAACCAGAGAAGACTTTTTAGAAGAAACAGGTATATATGAAATGACCTTAGGAACGGAGGGATTCATTTGAATATTGCATTGGTAGTTGGGGATAATTCTGATTTAGAAGCACAAGCACTTCGAGCGACATTTGAGTATTTGGGGGCAAGAGTTATTACATATTGGATTTGTCGGCCACGTGATTTGATAGATGTTCTTTCAGGGAAAAGTTTGTATGAAGATGTAAATTATATTATTTTTTGTTTCCATGGTGATGAAGGTGAGTTAATAATGGGGGAATTAGGAGAAGATGTATATGAAGAAGATGAACCGAGAGGGAACTTTGGTGTAGGTGAAATCAAACGATATGCAAAATTGCATAATAAATATATTATCAATAGTGGCTGTACTTTAGGGGATCCAAAACTTGCGGAAGTTTTTTTAAATAGTGGTGTGAAAGCATACATTGGTTCAACAGATTATGTGGATGGAAATGCAGCACTTATGTTTACAATTCGCTTATTTTATGGAATTATCAATCATCAAAAAACAATAGACGATGCATTTCAAGATGCGAAACTATTAGATGATGAGACTCTTACATTTGAACTGTATAAAGAATAAAACGTACTTNNAAGTACGTTTTATTCTTTATCATATCATTTTTTTATGAAAGATAGTGAAAATCATTATCAATTATGTTATGATGTGTTTAAGTTTTTTGCAGGGAAATGAAAGTAACTATATAAATGTTAGTCTTTAACAATCTATGTGATTATCATAATTGATAATTAACATGATAAAATAAGTAACTAATGTTATTGCATTTTCTGTAACTAACTTAATTACAGTTTTAGGGGGATTATATGGTTATTCAATTTTTGAGAGAAAACAAAGCAGTTTCTTTTGTGTTAGCGGTTATCCGTGTTTATCTTGGGTATACATGGGTGATGGCTGGTATCGGTAAACTCCAAGGTAATGGATTTAATGCGACAGGTTATTTGCAAGGAGCTATTGAAAAATCAAAAGGAGCACAACCAGCTGTTCAATCTTGGTGGGCATCATTTTTACAAGACTTTGCCATCCCGAATGTCGATCTATTTAACACACTTGTAACGTGGGGAGAGATTCTAGTTGGAATAGGTTTAATTGTAGGTTGTTTAACGAAAACAGCTGTCTTTTTTGGCCTTGTAATGAACTTTTCCTATATGTTTAGTGGGTCTCTAGGTGTAAATCCACAAATGGTTATTTTATCTATGTTCGTTCTTGTCTCTGGTATGAATGCCGGAAAACTTGGAGTCGATGGCTGGATTGTACCCAAATTACTAGGTTCAAAAATGCACAGACGACAAAAACCAGCTGCTTAATATATGCAACGGGTATCTCAAAGATGGGATACCCGTTTTTGTTACTTCGTTGTTTGGATTGGATTCTTTTCAAAAAATTCTTTTACATATCCCATAAATTCTTCTGGTTCTTGGCGAAATGGTGCATGATAACCTTTTTCTATAACGTGGAAAGTACTGTTTTTTAAGAATTGATGATAGGATTCACCTTCTGTAACAGGGACACTATCGTCATGTCTTCCCCAAATAATTAAAGTTGGAGCTTGAATTTTATTAGCATTAATACGAAGACGGTTGGCCCACAGCGTGTTTTTCATTTTTGTATAGTGTTCTGTGTCATTCCGTTTGAATTTTACTTTGCTTTCATCATAATTTGCAATAGAAGAAACCGTATGTAAATCGCTCGATAGCTGAGGCTTTGGTGAGCCTTTTTTATTCGTTAACGATCTAATCCCTGTGGCATCCGTTAAAATAAGATGGGTCACTGCATCGGGATATAAGTATGTTAAATTTAGAGAAATTTCTCCTCCCATGGAGTGACCAAGGACTGAAAATGTATCGTAGCCTAGTTTTTTCATTAACTTATAATATAAGTTTGCTTGATTTGGGAATGTATATTGGAAATCCATTGGTTTAGACGAGCGACCAAATCCTAAAATGTCAACAGCAATAATGGTATGGTCTTTTGCTAATTCGGAATAAATATCACGAAAGCCGTTAGATGATCCGTCGAATCCATGAAGCATAAGTAATGGTGGTTTCTTTTTTCCAATTTGTTTGAAATAAATAGTTTGTCCATCTATTTCGACCATTTTTTCATCGGTAGTTAATTTGGTTGCAATTGTATCTTTTACTTGTTTTGCTTGTTCTGCTGGCTTTTCTGCCATACTGCATCCCGCTAATAGGGTAAGAGCGAGGCAACTCACCATATAATATTTCATTCGATTCAAATAGGTGTCCCCTTTCTAACATAACGCTGCATCTATCATAGCAAATAGCATATCGCGATTTCCAGAGAGGTGTTTTCCATTTTTTATCATAAGAGGTGAAAGTAGTGTTTCTTGGAAATTTTCTGCTTGAAGGTATTTACGAAATGTAAATTGTGAATGTGGAACATCAATACGGATTGCTCCATTCCAAGCGTTACAAATCATTTGTAATAACCGTATAGCATCTTCCTCCTGTTTGGCGATCATGGGGGTAACGCATAATACATCCCCTTTTTGTGTACATAATGCAAAGGCTTCTATTTTATGGTCTTTTTCTAATTTAAGAGAGAAGTTGGCCCTAGATAGTAATAATGAATAGAGATGTGATCGATGAGCGGCTGTTGCCATTTGATCCAGTTCAATGAGAGAGTCAAGATCATGTTGTTCAATTTGTTTTAAATGAGAGAGATTCGTAGTTGAGTTCGTAACAAGTTTTTCGAATCGATGAATTTTTGTTATTGTCTTAAAACCATATGATTCATATAAAGGTATACCAGCTTCTGTTGCAATAAGGATAGTAGGAAGGGCGGCCTCGGCTAGTTGCAGACAATGATCTAGCAAGGCGCGGCCAATTCCTTGTCTCTGAAAGTCAGGATGAACGATTAACATACCAATGGAAGAAAAGCCGGGTTCAAAAGGAAATACTCCTCCAGTAGCGATTAGTTTGTTGCGATGGAGACACCCGAATAATGTTCCGACTGAAAGGTACATTTCAAATTGTTTCTTCATAAACGATTCATGCTGTAACCAACCAACAGCCTCACAAAGCGAAAGAAGATCTGGAATACTAGATTCATTTAGTTTTTGTATTTGCATAGAGAATCACCACATTTCTAATTATATATACATCAATTAAAAAACCGACATATCCCCCTTTTCTTTTTAGATGGGAGAGAGCATCTGGCCATGCATAGAAGCGGTCAGGGCTTTTTTCTGCTACATGCGAAGTGAAAACAGAAAGAGCAAACGATAGTAAGAATATTTTATCATAGGAAATGTAAAGATTTTGTTGTGAATTTGCAGAAAATCCAATCCACTTACATGTGTTTTGTAAAATCTATATTTCATAACAATAGACAAATAAATACAAATTATAACTATAATTTACATAACTTAACAAAATATTTACATAAGTCTAACTCTTCCTTAATAGTTTTCCATTAAATTGAGTAGAGGGAACTTAATAACCTATTAGGGGGACAAAAAAGTGAAAAAGTTTGTAAAGAAAGCATGGCCGTTTGCTGCTGTTGCATCTTTAGCAATTGCTTCAGTAACAACATGGAACTTTACGCGTTCGGATGTAATCAAGGCAGACGGAAAAGAAAATGATGCAAAAATTAAGAACGTCATCGTATTAATTGGGGATGGTATGGGGCCTTCTTATATGACAGCTCATCGTTATATGAAAGATAATCCAAAAACATTTGAAATGGAGCCGTTAGAATTTGATAAACATCTTGTAGGAACACAAAAGACATATCCAGAAGATGAACATGAAAATATTACGGACTCGGCATCGGCAGCAACAGCGATGTCAGCGGGTGTGAAAACATATAATGCAGCAATTGCAGTTGATAATGATAAAACAGAAGTAAAAACGGTACTTGAGCAAGCGAAAGAACAAGGGAAATCAACAGGGCTAGTTGCAACTTCTGAAATTACACATGCAACACCAGCTGCCTTTGGTGCACATGATATTAGTCGTAAAAATATGGATGCAATTGCGAATGATTACTTTGATGAAAAAATTAAAGGTAAGCATAAAATAGATGTTATGCTTGGCGGCGGTGTGAATAACTTCGTAAGAAAGGATCGCAATCTTACAGAAGAATTTAAGAAAGCTGGCTATAGTTATGTAACGGATCGTCAGCAATTATTAAACGATAAAAATGATCAAATTCTTGGTTTATTTGCACCAGGTGGTTTAGATAAAATGATTGATCGTAATGATCAAACACCTTCATTAGAAGAAATGACAAATGCAGCCATTAATCGCTTGAATAAAAATAATAAGGGATTCTTCTTAATGGTCGAAGGTAGCCAAATTGACTGGGCTGGTCATGATAATGATGTAGTGGCAGCGATGAGTGAGATGGAAGACTTCGAAAGAGCGTTTAAAGCAGCAATCGAATTTGCGAAAAAGGATAAGCATACATTAGTCGTTGCAACTGCTGACCATTCTACAGGTGGTTTCTCTCTAGGTGCGAACGGTGAATATAACTTTAAAGTAGATGCAATTAAAGCTGCAAAACGCACACCAGACTTTATGGCAAATGAAATTGTAAAAGGTGCAAATGTAGAAGAAACATTGAAAAAATATATTGATTTAGAATTAACGCCAGAAGAAATTAAAGCTGTTAATGATATTGCTCCATCAAAAGATGTAACGAAAATTGATAATGCAATTGAAGATATCTTTAATAAGCGATCAGTTACAGGTTGGACAACAGGTGGACATACTGGTGAAGATGTAAACGTATATGCATTTGGACCAGGTAAATACTTATTCTCTGGTGTTCAAGAAAATACAAATATAGCAAAACGTGTTTTCGATATTGTTGGCGGTGGTGACCCGAATAAAGGTAGACGCTAATTGCGAAATAAAAAGCGGGGCAGTTTGCCTCGCTTTTTATTTTTGGGGGAGGAAATAGGATGCGAAGATTCATTAAGAAATTAGGGATTGTTATTGCAGCTGGATTATTGTTAATGGGATGTCAATCTCAGCAGGAAACACAGAAAAAAGAGGTAGAGAAGAAAGACATCACAGTGAAAAAAGAAGTGAAACTACATATAACACCAGAAGATGAAAAAGAAGTTCGAAATGTAATTGAGGCATTTGTTCAAACAACGAATGACAAAAACCTCGATCAACATATGGCGTTGTTTTCAACCAAAATTGTTGGTGCTGAAGATTTACGGACACAAAAAGAAGCAGCATTTCAAAGAGGAAATAAAAAAATTGAGTTAGAGCATGTTCAGATTAAAGATACGAAAGGTAATTTTGTTATTGCGGAAACAGAAGAAAAAGAAATGGATAGTGGAAAATCTCTTCAGAAAAAAGTGCAGTATGCACTTGGAAAAGAAGAGGAACATTGGAAAATTGAAGAGGTTCGTACGATAAAGTGAAACTTTAATCAGTGGGGGTTTTCTTCATCCCACATTGGTGGTTATTATCTCCCACCAATCGGACTTTTACGGGCAGTTTATCTCCCACCTAACTTTTTTGCTTTCGCCGAATTTTGAGGTGGGAGTCTTACTACCCGCAAATAGGGGGATAAAAAAGAAATAAAAAAGGCTTTGTATTAGGATAAGTAGTTCCGATAACGTGGAGAAAATTTAAATTCACAGTAAAATTTTCGTACCAAAAAACGATACAATTAGCAATAAATTTAGCACATAAAAATGCTTAGATACATCTCCAAGCGTTGTTTAGCGTGTTTATTTTTTGTTCTTGAACTAATACCATAATTTATATCATAAGGTTGTCCAAGAACAAAGGGGAATTAAGAAGAACCACTAAGCTATAAATACTTTATTTTTGAAAAAATTCTTTAAAAGTTACATCTTTACAATTTATTTCAGAAAGTATTTCATCTACACTCGTTAGTTCAGAAGGAAAAACTACACCTGTTATCTTTTTATTAACTGCTATCTTGGCCAAGGCAGCTGTAACCATAGCCGTTAAATGATAATCAGAAAAGGTGGATAAGGATAAAGTTTTTTTACACTTTGTATCATCAATAACCCCTGTTACTTCTACTGTAAGAAACGCATCTTCATTTTTATTGGGGTTATGTTTAACAATTTTTGAAAGAAACTTGTTATTATTAAGCTTAAGGATAACATCAATTAATCCAAATTTTTTAAGGAAAGAGATTTGTTTGTTAAAGAAAACACTATTCCAAGAAGTCCAATAGTTTATATTTTTAATATGTAGTGCTTTTTGTAGGAATTGTTTTTCAGCATGGTCAATTAGTCTTACTTCCCGATTATCATTTGGTTCAAAGAAATACATTCTTCTTTTTTTGGAAAATCCTGATAAGTTAGTTGAATGGCGGTCTTCATAATAATCGACACGTTGAGAAATTATTTTTAACATGTCTAAAATTCCTGATATTCCAGCTTTTGCATTAGTATTTTGTAGTAGCCCTACATTCACCTCTGTTATTTCATGAAAATTTGAGACTGCTTTTTTAACCATCAATCCAGATAATCCTGGAAAGAATCCAGACATTACGATTGACCCTACTTCATTTTTTTCAGTGTCTTGATGCAATATTTCTATTTTTTTTACAAAGTCCGTAAATGGTGTAACATCGATACATAGAATATCGTTATTTACACAAGCTTTTTGAATATATGGGTTTTGTTGTTTTAAAATAACTATTACAATGTCAATATTTTTAAGTATTTTCTTTGTATTTTCTTCATTAGTTACATCTAAATATTGAAACATCACTTCCTGATCAAATGACTTTGCTAATCTCATTCCTCTATCAGCTTTATAGTCAGTAACTGTTAATTTAACTTGATTATTAAATATACGAAGTAGTTCTGTACAAACTAATTTACCAAGAACTCCCGAAGCACCGACAACCATTATTTTTTTCATTGTATCCCCTCCCTCTAAGGAGTTATTCTTTATTCAGTCTGATTCAAGTATTCTGCTCATTAGTTTACATACAACTTTTCGGAATCTGTATATTCATTTATTTTAACACAAAATTTCCATTTACCTTCCAAAAAAAGTTTTCCCAATATTAAGTGAACTATTTTAGATATATTATGTTTTTAAATCGAATACCTTATCAGTTATACGTAATCATTGAGTGCTATTTCATATCTTTTTTTGCTTATATATCAAATCATTAAAAACGTTGAAATAATAGCAAAAATAAAAGACCAAATCAATATGTGATTTGGCCTAATAATTTGTATGCTATTTCTATTGTTTCTCCACGAAAGCTGAACTACTTAGTATGATTTTTATAATGGTAATAAAATTTGATTTGAACATGCTTCAATATCATCGATATCTTGGCGGATTGTTGCCATTTTATTATCAAGTTCTTCAGCTTTCATGGCAGCATCGTGAAGTTCATCTTTCAAATAATCGGGAATATTCCCTTCATATTTATAGTAGAGCTTGTGCTCTAAACTTGCCCAAAAGTCCATTGCAAGTGTACGTAACTGAATTTCTGCAAAGACATCTTTTGTGCCAGAATTCAATGATAATGGATACTTAATGATCATATGCAAACTTTTATAGCCATTTTGCTTTGGATTGGCTATGTAGTCTTTGACTTCTACAATTTGCATGTCTTCACGATTTTCAATAACTTCCTTTAAGTGGTAGATATCTTCTACAAAGCAGCATGTAATCCGTATGCCGATAATATCCTGTAAATGTGTTTGGGCATTCTCAATTGTTGGAGCTAAATTTTTACGCTCCAGTTTTTTTATGATGCTTGCAGGTTGTTTTAATCTTGTTTTTATATGTTCAAACGGGTTATAGTCTTCTAAAAATTGAGCTTCCCGGTTCATAATTTCGAATTTTGTTTTTAACTCTTCTAAAGCGAATGTATATGGTAATACAAATGCTTTCCAATAGTTAACAGTTGATTGATTATAGTCCATTTATATACACACCTTTTCATATTTACAAGTCAGGTTGCTTATTATACTAAATACCAAATCATATAAGCACATGCTGCAAATGATGAAATCATAAAACGATATTTAGCTTTCATGTTTTTAACTCCTTTCTAATGAGGCTTCATATATTCATAAATGAGATTTTTAGTAAATTCATTATGTACAAATTTAATAGTAATCGATTGATGTGAATTTCGTATGAACTAATTGTTGCAGTTTTTTGTCTTTTCTGTAATAAATGCTAAAATCATCTTAAAATCAAGATGGTTTAGTCGCTTTCTTTCTATTTATCCCGCTATTTGCGGGGAGTAAGACTCCCGCCTCAAAATTCGGCGAAAGTAAAAAAAGTTAGGTAGGAGATAGAACGCCCGTAAAAGTCCGATTGGTGAGGGCTAATAATCAGTAGGGGATGAAGAAAACCTCACTGATAAAAGTTTCACTTTATTATGTAATTGACAAATGAAATTTTAATGTATAATATATAAATCGTAATCATTACGTTTTATTTGCAATCTTTGAAAAGGAGGGCTACATATGCGCGTAAATATAACATTAGCTTGTACAGAATGCGGTGATCGTAATTATATTACAAAGAAGAATAAGCGAAATAACCCAGAACGTATCGAACTAAAAAAATATTGTTCACGATTAAAGCGGGTAACATTGCATCGTGAAACGAAGTAAAACAGCTAGAGAAGTCTAGCTGTTTTTTCTATAGATTGAGGGACTTTTTCTAGAAAATGATATAATTACCATATCTAGAGATAGGGAGAGGATATGATGAATCAAAAAGATGAAGAAAGAAAAAAGCAAGTAGCACATATTATTGAAATTCCAGCTGAATATCATCTTGTTGTGGATGATCAAACAGTGAATGAACCGTTTCATGTATTATTTTGGGAACATCAAGATAATAACGAGAAGAGCATACGAATTTCTTTAAATAGATATACAGGTAAATTAATCGAATTGGATATAGATGATGAAGCATTTTTCCCAAGTAACAATGAAGAGATGGGAGAGGAAGCAGCGAAGGAAATTGCTCATTCATTTGTAACGAAATACATAACAACAGAATATGAAGAATACACATATATGGATGTAAAAGAATGGTGTGGAATGCAAGAAGTTCACTATTCTCAAGAGGTAAATGGGTACCCTTTGCCGCATACGGGATGTATTGTGCGAATTCATCCGTCAGGAAATGTTATTGCATTTCGTAATCATAATGGCAAAAAAGAAAAGCCAGTATGGCCCGAAGTGATTATCGAAAAGGAACAAGTTTTACAGCAGCTGAAAGAGAGACAAGAGATGAAACTTGTGTTTGCACAATTATTTCCTGAATTATATGAGTATGAGGGTGGAAAAGAGGCAAACGGATATCGACTTGTTTATGAGCCAGAGCCAATTTCTGCACTGGTTGATGCATGCACAGGGGAAAATTTATTTGAACCAGAACATTATAAATTACCGTCCACTGTGGCGATAAGCATGCTCCCAAATAATAAGGAACAAGAAAAAGATATTTTCCGTTTACTTGCTTTAGAAGAGAAAGGATTCGTGAAAGTATCTGAGGATGACTGTGGAAACGAAATAAGGATGAGATTTGTTCCAAAGGAAGAATTGCAAAATAAGCAGGAAGCAAATACATATTTAATGGATGACTTTTATAAAAAGCATTTACCTATGTTGCGATATAAAAATCATGTGATGGTTGGGATTGATAAAGCAACAAATACGTTGCTTCATTATTTCTGTGCAATCCCTGAAAGAGAAGAAAAAGTAATATTATCACGAGAAGAATGTTTAGAAAAAGCACTGCAGTTTTTAGAACATGTCATTCCGAATGCGGCTGAGTATCTCCGTCTTTGGGATAATCATGATGAAGAGGATAGTCCGGGGAGATTTTGTTTTTCTGTGTATATAAATGGCATTCCAGTTGAGTGTTTATTGGTTATGATTAACATAGATACAGAAACGGGAGACGTTACAATGTATAGGGGTATATCTCAAGGTATAATAGAAGAGTTACTTACTTATGAAACTAGCGCAAAGATACGAAAAGAGCAGGCGTTAAAAACATATAGAAGTGCTCTTCGTGTTGAATTACAGTGGCATGAAAATCATGATACAGATACACCGAAGTATGAACTCATATATAAACAAATGGCAACTGAGGGTAGTGAAGAATATCAGAAAGATGCTAGCGTATGCCGTAAAATTCGCTATATTGATGCACATACTGGAGAGATAATTTGGAGTAAGTAATTTTTAAGTAAACAGTTCTTGAATAAGAAGATTAGAAGAAAAGAGTTATAAAAATATCTTATTTGTTCGTCCTTTTTAATAGGTGGAAGACTTACTACTGCTTCTAAACAGTATTTCCCACTCTTTAGAACGGGCTTTAGTTGCATAGCCATATTTTCATTCTTATAGTGATATATAATTATAATATGTATAAAAATAAATTTAAATATTCTACTTGGAAAGTTATGGAGTTTCATATTTAAGCTGTACAGACACAAACAATCATCTGCCCACATACATATAGTAAAGACCACTATTTTGGCGGAGGTGAAGGGTTTGAGTCTATTCGCCGCAATTGGATACATGGTTCGCGAAGTGTTTGTATTTGTTTCTTATGTAAAAAACAATGCATTTCCACATCCATTATCATCAGATGATGAGAAAAAATACTTAGAGCTGATGGAGCAAGGTGATGCTCAAGCGAGAAATCTGTTAATTGAACATAATTTACGGCTTGTGGCTCACATTGTTAAGAAATTTGAAAACACAGGTGAAGATGCTGAAGATTTGATTTCAATTGGTACAATCGGACTTATTAAAGCGATTGAAAGTTATTCAGCAGGGAAAGGAACGAAGCTTGCAACATATGCAGCGCGTTGTATTGAAAATGAAATTTTGATGCACTTACGTGTGCTAAAGAAAACAAAAAAAGACGTCTCGCTTCATGACCCGATTGGACAGGACAAAGAAGGTAACGAAATATCATTGATAGATATCCTAAGATCTGAGTCCGAAGATGTAATTGATATGATTCAGCTTAGCATGGAATTAGAAAAGATTAAGGAGTATATCGATATTTTAGATGAACGAGAGAAAGAGGTTATTGTAAAGCGATTTGGACTTGGACTTGATAAAGAGAAAACGCAGAGGGAAATTGCAAAAGCACTTGGGATTTCAAGAAGTTACGTATCTCGAATTGAGAAGCGAGCATTGATGAAAATGTTTCATGAATTTGTGCGGGCAGAGAAGGAGAAGAAAGCAAAAGAATAAAATAGGTAAACGGCTGCGGCTTACGTCCAGTCGTTTTTCTTTTTTTGTAAAAAGGAAATAAAACGAGAAACTCTAAGAAGAAATATACGTTCACTGTTGAAAATGACGGATTCTATCTGTAATATTAGAAGGTGCTAACGAATTTATGAAAGAAATTGTGTTTATTTTTTCTTTTTGTATGATTAGATTGGTTTGTATGTGGAAATAAGAACCATTTTTTTAGGTTTCACTGTATGATATAGAAAGAAAAGAAGGGAAAGCTAAATGTAATTGTTATTTTAAGACGGATTAGGAGGTTTCGCGGTTTGCGACGTACATTATATCGACTTATGATCGAACTGACAAATGGACGGTTTACTTCTTATATATTACGTAAATTTGCACAGTCTCGTTTAAGTTCCATGATTATTCCATCCTACGCAAAAGTGTTTCAATTAAACCAAGATGAGATGGAAAAGGATTTAAAAGAGTATCGAACGCTGCATGAATTATTTACACGTAAGTTAAAAGAAGGAAAGCGAACAATTGATGCTGAACTATCAAATATTGTTAGTCCTGTTGATGGGGTTTTTGCTGATTCCGGCCCGATTGAAGAAACGAAAACATTTGATATTAAGGGCAAGCGCTATTCAATTGTGGACATGCTAGGTAATGAAGAGAGAGCAAAGCGCTATATCGGCGGTACATATATGGTTATTTATTTAAGCCCTAGTCATTATCATCGTATTCATAGTCCACTTTCCGGTTCTGTGACAGAGCGATTTGTACTGGGAAGAAAATCATATCCAGTAAACGCAGCGGGCATGAAATATGGGAAAGAACCTTTGTCAAAGAATTATCGTTCTGTCACAGAAGTAGACAGTGAAGGGCAGCATATGGCACTTGTAAAAGTAGGTGCTATGTTTGTAAATAGTATCGAGCTTCTTCATGAAAGAAACACTGTTCAAAAAGGTGAAGAGATGGCATACTTTACATTTGGTTCAACAGTTGTTTTATTGTTTGAAAAAGGAATGATTGAAACTGTTTCAACGTTAATGAGTGGTCAAGAACTGCGCGTTGGTGAAAAGATCGCAACTCGATTATCTCATGATAATGAGCAGTAAAAGTTTTATCACAAACTTGTGAGGGCTCAAAGAAGCGAGATGGGCTGATGTGCCTAATGAAGGGTTCCCAAGGATGGGAGTTTCATTTTATTTAAGAGCCATCTTAAGGATGGCTCTTTTTACAAGTGAAGCAGTAATCTATATGTACTCAAGATGATTTGACAAGCTTGTCCTCTAATGAGCGTCTAATAATTTCTTGTTTTATAAGTAAAATGAAGTCGGGATTTAATTTTAGTTCTTTTGCTTTATAATAAGACTCAGTGAGTAACTCAGTAGATAACTGTTCCATATGTTTTGTATTCAAGATGAGTCACCTCCTATAGTAATAAGGCTAGGTTCTTTGTTGCATCTACTGTACCAAAAAAATATGACAGTCACAAATGGATGATTATCCACATATTACCGTGGATAAATTGTGTATGAATTGTTGATAAATTCTAAATTAACCGAAATATTAATATGGAAAATGTGTACAATTTTATCCACAAGTTGGATATCGAAAAATGCTGTCGAAAAATTTTATGAAAAATCCTCAAAGAGGTGAAAGAAATTGAAATTGTTTTTACCAAATGAATACGTGAAAAACGTATATCATGTTCAACCAGAAGATTTAAAGAAACGTGGAATCAAAGGTATTATTACTGATTTAGACAATACGTTAATTGAATGGGATCGCCCGAATGCAACGCCACAGCTTGAAGAGTGGTTTTTAAAAATGCAAGAATGCGGCATTCAAGTAACGGTTGTTTCCAATAATAATGAGCAACGTGTAAAGGACTTTGCTGATCCACTTGGTATTCCATTTATTCATAGTGCACGTAAGCCGCTTGTTCGTGCTTTTAAACGTGCGATGGAGCAAATGAATTTAAGTCCTGAGGAAGTCGTAGTGATTGGCGATCAAGTGCTCACGGATGTATTGGGAGGAAATCGTGTTGGCCTTTATACGATTTTAGTTGTACCAGTAGCGCAAACAGATGGATTAGTAACACGCTTTAATCGAAAGATTGAACGAAGAATCATGAGAAATATGAAGAAAAAAGGTTTAATTAACTGGGAGGAATAAAGTTTGACTGAAACGATTAAATGTATTGGTTGCGGTATAGAAATTCAAACAGAAAATAAAAATGAAGTTGGGTATGCACCGGCTTCATCTTTAGAGAAAGAACAAGTAATTTGTCAACGTTGTTTCCGTTTAAAGCATTATAATGAAATTCAAGATGTGTCTTTAACAGATGATGATTTCTTGCGTATTTTAAATGGAATTGGACAGTCAAATGCGTTAGTTGTCAAAATTGTAGATATCTTTGACTTCAATGGAAGCTGGTTACCAGGATTACATCGTTTTGTAGGACACAACAAAGTATTGCTTGTTGGAAACAAAGCGGATTTAATCCCAAAATCAGTAAAGCATGATAAAGTAAAACATTGGATGCGTTATAGTGCGAAGCAACTGGGATTAAAACCAGAAGATATCTTTTTAATTAGTGCAGAAAAAGGACAAGGTATTCGTGAACTTGCTGAGGCAATTGAACAGTACCGTGATGGTAAGGATGTATATGTTGTAGGTTGTACGAATGTGGGGAAATCTACATTTATTAACCGCATGATTAAGGAATTTAGTGAAGAAACTGAGAATGTGATTACAACGTCTCATTTTCCAGGAACAACGCTTGATTTAATTGATATCCCATTAGATGAAACATCTTCTTTATATGATACACCAGGTATTATCAATCATCACCAAATGGCACATTATGTTGGAAAACAAAGCTTGAAACTGATCACACCAACAAAAGAAATTAAGCCAATGGTCTTCCAATTAAACGAAGAACAAACATTATTCTTCGGTGGATTGGCACGTTTTGATTATATTAGTGGTGGTCGCCGTGCGTTCACTTGCCATTTCTCAAATCGTTTAACAATTCATCGTACAAAGCTTGAAAAAGCAGACGAATTATATGAAAAACACGCTGGGGAATTATTAAATCCACCAACTCCAGAAGAACTAGAAAATATGCCTGAGTTTGTGAAATATGAATTTAATATTCGTGAGGCAAAAACAGATGTTGTATTCTCTGGATTAGGTTGGGTTACTGTGAATGAACCAGGGGCAAAGATTGTTGCTCATGTACCAAAAGGAGTTAGTGTTTCATTACGTAAATCTTTAATTTAATATGGAGAGGGATTTATGAAACAATTATATGGTGTAATCGGAAATCCAATTGGACATTCATTGTCACCACTCATGCATAACGATGCATTTGAGCACTTAAGTATAGATGCTCATTATCATGCGTTTCTTGTAGAAGAAGAGACGTTAGGGGAAGCGGTGAAAGGGTTAAAAGCATTAGGTGCCCTAGGTTTTAATGTAACGACTCCGCATAAAGTTTCAATTATGAAATACTTAGATGAAATTGATCCGTTAGCCAAGCAAATCGGTGCTGTCAATACGGTAGTTCATAGAGATGGGAAACTAATTGGTTATAATACGGATGGAATTGGTTATGTTCGTTCTTTGCAATCAATTAGCAAAGAGCCGCTGCACCAAAAGCGTGTGTTATTACTTGGTGCAGGCGGAGCTTGTCGTGCTATTTATTTTTCACTTGCGGATGTGGGTGTAAAAGAAATTGATATCGCCAACCGAACAGTAGAGAAAGCAGAGCAGCTGATCGCAGGATGTAAAGCGAAGGTTACTTCGCATGCTCTTTCATTAGAGCAAGCAACGGAAAAACAAGAGAATTATGATGTTATCATTCATACAACAACGATAGGCATGCATCCGCATGTACAGCATACGCCTTTGCAAATTCGCTCTTTAAAGCAAGGAACGATTGTTTCGGATATTATTTATAATCCATTTGAGACAAAACTCTTGCATGATGCGAAAGCAAAAGGGGCAATTGTACAAAATGGAATTGATATGTTTGTTTATCAAGGAGCACTTGCATTTGAAATGTGGACAGGACACATGCCAGATATCGATAGAATGAAACAATTAGTAATGAGAAAGCTTGGAGGCTAATGATATGTTAACAGGAAAGCAAAAAAGATTTTTACGTGCAAAGGCACATCACTTAACACCGATTTTTCAAGTTGGAAAAGGCGGCGTTAATGAAAATATGATTAAACAAATTGCAGATGCATTAGAGGCCCGCGAACTATTCAAAGTGAGCGTGCTTCAAAACTGTGAATTTGATCGTCATGAAGTTGCAGAAGAACTTGCGAAAGGTGCAAGAGCAGAAATCGTTCAAGTAATCGGAAGCACAATCGTTTTATATAAAGAATCAAGAGAAAATAAGCAAATCAAACTTCCATAATAAAACGGGATTTGTATAGGGCGTTTCCGGAGTCGATGCTCGCTATGTAGAGGGTGAAGTGCTCACTAATGAGAGTTGGAACAATTAAGCTTTTACGGGCAGTAGGCTCTCTTCATGTTTTTTGAGGAGAGTTACTGCATGTAAAGTAAGGGGGCGTTTCCTTTGAAAAAGATCGGAATTATTGGAGGTACATTTGATCCGCCACATTATGGACATTTGTTAATTGCAAATGAAGTATATCATGCACTGAAGCTAGATGAAATTTGGTTTTTACCAAATCAAATCCCGCCCCATAAACAGGATCGTAATGTTACAAGTGTAGAAAATCGATTGCAGATGTTAGAGCTGGCAACTGAGCAAGAAGCGTATTTTTCTCTTTGTTTAGAAGAGCTAAATAGAGAGGGCCCATCTTATACATATGACACTATGTTACAATTAACAAAGAAGCATCCGGATGTGCAGTTTTATTTTATTATTGGCGGAGATATGGTGGAGTATTTACCAAAATGGTATAACATCAAGAAATTACTTCAGCTTGTAACTTTTGTTGGAGTTGCAAGGCCGGGTTATACATTAAATACGCCTTATGAAATCGTCACTGTAGAGATTCCGGAGTTTGCTGTTTCTTCTTCATTGTTACGAGAGAGATATAAGGAGAAGAAAACGTGCAAATATTTGCTTCCAGAACAAGTACAGGTATATATCGAGAGGAATGGGTTGTATGAATCGTGAGGAAGCACTTGAGATTGTGAAACAACAAATGCATGAAAAACGTTATATACATACAATTGGTGTAATGGAAACGGCAATTGAACTTGCTAAGCTATATGGCGTGGATGAGAAAAAAGCAGAAATGGCTGCTATATTTCATGATTATGCAAAATGTAGACCAATTCAAGAAATGGAAAACATTATTCAGCAGGAAGAGTTGCCGAAAGATTTACTTCAATATAACAAAGAGTTATGGCATGCGCCAGTTGGGGCATACTTAGTAGAAAAAGAAGTGGGTATTACGGATCCTGAAATCTTGCAAGCCATTACATATCATACAAGCGGTCATGAAGAGATGACAATGCTTGATAAAGTTATTTATGTGGCGGATTATATTGAACCTGGCCGTAAGTTTCCGGGTGTGGAAGAAGCGCGCAAATTGGCGCTGGAAGATATAAATAAAGCTTTATTATTTGCCTTAAAACGTACAATTCAATTTTTAATGGAAAAGGATCAAACAATTTATCCATTAACATTTCAAACGTACAATGCAGTTTTGAAGGAGGAAATTACTGAATGAAAGATAGAGATTTATTAGTGTTAGCAGCAAAAGCAGCTGATGATAAAAGAGCAGAAGATATGGTTGTACTAAACATGCAAGGTATTTCACCAATTGCAGATTATTTTATTATTTGTCACGGGAATTCAGATAAGCAAGTACAAGCAATTGCACGTGAAATTAAAGCGAAGGCACATGAACTTCAAATTGACGTACAACGTATGGAAGGCTTCGATGAAGCGCGCTGGGTTCTAGTGGACCTTGGCGATGTAGTTGCACATGTATTCCATAAAGATGAGCGCGATCACTATAATTTAGAGCGTCTATGGGGCGATGTGCCACGTGAAGATATTACAGAAGAGTTAAGCCAATGAGATATGAGCAATTTGCATTGTTGTATGATGAACTCATGAATGATGTCCCATATGATAAATGGGTAGAATTCACAGAGGAAAGCTTACAGCAGGCAGGTATGAAAGAGGCGAAGATTCTTGATGTAGCTTGCGGGACTGGTAATGTAACGCTTCCACTTGTACGAAAAGGTTATGACATGATTGGGGTCGATCTTTCAGAAGAAATGCTAACGGTTGCCCAGCAAAAACTAGGGGGAGAAGGATATCTTATTCCTTTTTATCAACAGGACATGAGAGAACTGGATGTTCCTGGTGAATTCGACTGTGTGACAATCTTTTGTGATTCATTAAATTATGTATTACAAGAAGAGGGGATACAAGAAACATTCAGACGAGTATTTCACCATTTGCGTCAAGATGGTCTGTTTTTATTTGATGTACACTCTTTATATAAAATTCATCATGTATTTCAAAATGAAACGTACACAGTCAATGGGGAAGAAATAGCTCTCATTTGGAACTGCTTCCCTGGTGAAGAATCAAATAGTGTGGAACATGACCTATCATTCTTTGTCCAGGATATAGAGGAAGGGGTATACCATCGTTTTGATGAATGTCACGTACAACGTGCTTATTCAGTTGAATTGTTAACAAAATGGCTTGAAGAAGCAGGTTTTACAGTGCTTCGTGTAACAGGTGATTTTGAACGGATGGAAGTAACCGAACAAACAGAACGTATCTTTTTTGTAGCAAAAAAGAATGGATAAAATAAAAGCAACCGACAAGGTTGCTTTTATTTTATGGAGAATGTGCTATTTTATTTAGAGAAAAATAGAAGAGTGATAGAGATAAATGATAAAAAGAAAGGTTTTGATGAAAAGACAGTGTGAAAAAGTTTAGAAATAGATGAGAGGATTTTGTCTCATGATGGCGTATTCTTTACGTGTGCTTATTAAATTGTTGTTCCACGCCTTCTAAATCTTCATCGTATTTTTCATGTGTTCGTTCGAATAACTTATGGAACATATCTCCGACGTGTCCCTCCAAAATGCGAATGCCCTCTCCTGTGACCCCGCCCTTTACACATACTTTCTCCTGCAAGGTTGGTAATGTAAAGAGTTCTTTTTCTAGTAATTTTCCCATCCCGATAATCATTTCACTGGCTAAAGTAGTTGCTTCCTCGTAGGTAATATTTGTTTTATCTACAGCAGCATCAATGAAACATTGTAATAAGTAACTGAAGAATGCTGGCCCGCAGCTGGCAATATCAGATGAAACTCGTGTAATATCTTCACCAATTACAACAGGGGTAGAAATATTTTTAAATAAAAGAAGTAACCTTTGTTTCCATTCTTCCGAACAGTTTTCTCCAAATGTAAATAATGAGGCACCAGAGAACGCTCGGTTTGTGATGCTTGGAATAATACGTGCGACGTGGCAAGATACAACTTTTTCTAATTGTTTTGCTGATATAGGACTAGTAATAGAAATTAAACATTTTTCCTCTGTAAAGTAGGCAACGTGTTTTTTTAAAAATGGATAGATATCTAAAGGTTTGACGCAAATGAAAATAAGCTGAGAGCGCTCAATTACTTCCTGCGCTGTTTTTGCTATATGAACAGAAGGATACTTCTCTTTTATATGATATGCTTTGGCAGGTGTACGATTAATAATAGTCAGGCACGAAGGTTTGACAGCATGGGTTTCTAAAAATGCATCGATCAATATATTCCCCATGTTTCCTGTCCCTATGATTCCTATGTTCAATGTTTCATCCCTCCTTCGTAACATCTTTCTCCTAAACAATATGAACCATGTTGTGAATTTATGAATTGGAGGTATAAAATGATGTGGAATTTTCAAAAGAAGTGGCTTGCTTTGCTAGGGGGTGTTGGAGTTGTCATTGTACTCTTTTTATGGCAGACGAAGCAACAAACGGAACAACAAACTGTTAAAATCGATACAACGATGAAGAGTGAAGAGAAAAAGAGTAAATTGAAAGCAGCAGATTCAAAAGAGCAGAAAAAAGTAATTATGATTGATATAAAAGGGGCTGTGCATCGAGAAGGGGTCTATGAGATGAGGGAAGGCGAGCGTGTGAAAGATGGGATTGAAAAGGCAGGAGGTTTCTTACCAGAAGCGGATATAGCAAAAGTGAATTTAGCACAAATTGTACAAGACCAAATGCTTCTGCATGTGCCGAGGAGAGGAGAACAAGTACAAGAAACAGCTATATCTTCACAGCAAGGTGGAAAAGTGCAAGTAAATCATGCTTCAAAAGAGCAACTTGAAAAAATAACGGGAATTGGCCCTCGAAAAGCAGAGGCGATTATGAAATATCGAGAAGAACATGGGCCATTTCAAAAAGTGGAAGACTTATTGGAGGTAGGTGGTATTGGAGAGAAGTCACTTGAAAAAATAAAAGATCAAATAATTATTCCGTAAAAGATTGACGAGCTTTTTCTTCTTTCGCTACACTACAAGTAGATAAAAAAAGTAGGTGAAGATATGGAACGAATTTCTTGGGACCAATATTTTATGACACAAAGCCATTTATTGTCACTGCGTAGCACGTGTACAAGGCTTGCGGTAGGAGCAACAATTGTCCGGGATAAGAGAATTATTGCGGGTGGCTATAATGGTTCAATTAAAGGTGGTGTTCATTGTATAGATGATGGATGCTATGTGATCGATAATCATTGTGTACGCACAATTCATGCAGAAATGAATGCTTTATTGCAATGTGCCAAATTTGGTGTAAAAACAGAGGGTGCGGAAATTTATGTTACACATTTTCCTTGTTTACAGTGCTGTAAGGCGATTATTCAAAGTGGTATTACAGCTGTGTACTATGCGCAGGATTATAAAAACCATCCGTATGCTGTGGAACTATTCGAACAAGCAAATGTCACTGTGAAACATGTTCCGTTAGAATATGATATTACATCGATAGAACAGCAAGAACGTCATTGGCAATTAAAAGAGCTGTTCTCCTCTTTAGAAAAAGATGATGTAACAATGGATGAACTACAACAAGTATTCGCTAAAGCAAAAAAAATGCTATAAGTGCGTGTTCAAAAAGGAGGATAAAGAGTGCCGAGCAGTTCGAGGCGCGGAAGCCAGGAGGATACGGAGTGTAGATGGAACTACATGAGTACTGGGCTGGCAACGTAACGAAGAAATGTGACAGTTATCTTTACCGGGCCTTTTGAATATCCGCTATAAGGAAGGGGTGAGTATGAGTTGCGTCGACAATGGGGCTATATTGCAATCTCATTTGTTATGGGGATTGCAATCGCCTGTTCTTCGTTTCAATTGTTGTCTGTTAGTGTATTTGGTTGCTATGTTTTATTCTGTATATATCGTGCTTCGCATAAAGTCCTCATTTTTTGTATACTGACATGTTTCAGTAGCTTTCTCTATACCTCATATATCGAGCAAGAAAACCAGCCGTCTAAAGACCTCCATTCCGAAGTGATAAAAGGAGTGATTCAAAATACGCCTATTATTAATGGAGATCGTCTTTCTTTTCAAATTGAAGATAATCACAAAGATAAGCTGCAACTGTTTTACAAAATTCAATCAGTGAAGGAAAAGGAGCACTTGCGGCAATTATATGCTGGAATGAAGTGCACTTTTAAAGGAGAAATAAAAGAACCGTCTAAAGCGCGTAATGCTCACGGGTTTGATTATCAGGATTATTTATATAAGCAACATGTTCATTTCTTATTTGAAGCAACGGAGATTTCAAATTGTAACAAAAATAAGTTGAGTTTTACAGATTGGCTCTTTCACTTACGACAAAATGCAGTTTCGAAAGTTTCAGAAATGTTTCCCGGGCAATCTGGAGCATTTATGAATGCGTTGTTGTTTGGTGATCGACAACAGATGACATTTGAAGTAGAAAAGCAATATCAACAGTTTGGGCTTATTCATCTACTAGCAATTTCAGGATCGCATATTGTATTGCTGACCGCAATTGGCTACTTTGTTTTACTTCGGATTGGTGTGACAAGGGAAATGGCGACGATATGTCTTATTGTTTGTATTCCGCTGTATATGTTTTTAGCAGGGGTATCTCCATCTGTTATGAGGGCTTCTGTAACAGGGGTTATATTACTATTGGCACTTATCCATTCTGTCCGTATTTCAAGCTTAGATACCCTTAGTATAACGGCTATATTGATGCTTTTATATGACCCTTATATGGTCTTTGATATTGGGTTTCAATTTTCGTTTGTTGGTAGTTTAGCCTTGCTATTGTCTGCCGATATTTTATTGCGACGTGATCAGGGGCTCGTGCGAAACACAATTTATCTTTCTATTATTTCGCAGCTTGCTAGTACGCCTATTTTGTTATATCATTTTGGTTATTTTTCTCCATATAGTGTCTTTCTCAATCTTATATTTGTCCCATTCTTATCCTGCATTGTATTGCCGTGTAGCATTATTATTTTTATATGTATGATATTTGTTCCTCTTGTAGCGAAATGGATTGCGCATGGATTATCGGTATGTTTAACATTCTCTAATGAATTTCTTCAGTACTGTGAAACCCTCCCGTTTCTACGCCTTACCTTCGGACAAACACCTCCATTTCTTGTAGTCATATATTGTTTAAGTTTAATTAGTATCTTCATCGTGTGGGAAAGAGCGGTTAGAAAAAAGTTTTTGTTTTTAGCTGTTGGATTGTTTCTTTTCGTATGTACTTGTCATTATATGTCTCCTTATTTTCGCCCGAGCGGAAGTGTTACATTTATTGATGTTGGACAAGGGGATGCAATATTAATTCGCCTTCCGTATGAAAAAGGGGTATATCTTATTGATACGGGAGGAACAATTCCGATTAAAAAAGAGCCTTGGCAACAGAAGAAACATGAGTTTTCTGTTGGATATGATATCCTCCTCCCATTTTTACAAAAGGAGGGGATTCGTACAATTGATAAGCTATTTGTAACGCATGGCGATACGGATCATATGGGAGCGGCTAAAGAATTATTATCCTCTATCGCTGTAAAAGAAATCATATTTGGAAAGAAGCAAGAAGATTCCATATTAGAAAAAGAATTGAAGAAAATTGCGAAGAAAAAAGGTATACAGATAAACGTGGTAGGAGAAGGAGATGGCTGGAAAGTAGATGAAGCGGAATTTACGGTGTTGTCCCCAGAAGGAAAAGAAAAAGATGATAATGATTCCTCCATTGTCCTATGGGCGAAACTAGGAGGGTTTACATGGCTGTTTACGGGGGACTTAGAAGAAAAAGGGGAGAGGCGTATAATAGAGCATTATCCAGAGCTATATGCGGATATTTTAAAGGTTGGGCATCACGGGAGTAAGACATCATCTTCTGCGTCTTTTTTACATCTTATTCAACCTAAGAAAGCAATTATTTCCGCTGGAGAACATAATCGATATGGGCATCCGCACCAGCAAGTGTTAGAGCGCTTAAGGGAGATGGACATTGAAATATGGCGTACGGATGAGCAAGGGGCCATTTCCTATGTTTTTCAAGGGGAGAAAGGAACGTTTCAGAGTAAGTTGACATATGATGAAACACAGAAAAGATTGAAAAAGAAGGCCGCAAGCAGCAGCCTTTAAGAACCTATAAATTTAATGATTGTTGCTATAATGAAAAGTGTTGCGAAAAAACCAAATGAAACGATAAAACCTACCCCTGAATCAACAGCGTCATTACGTTTACTTTGAACGTTTTGTTCAAATTCATTCATTTAGAATCCCTCCCCAACATTCCACTTTAGTATAAAATATTGTCAGAAAAAAATCTACATTTTCCATATGGAGATAAATAGAGCGTGTTATGTATTTTTCCACGAGTGTGTGATGGTAAAAGAGGAGAATTTTGATTTCCAAGCATGTTAACAGTTGGCACTTATACTTGAATGACGGTTGTGAATAATAAAAGTAAAGTGGTTACCGCACACCAATAAGAATCCCGGGGCTTATTGCGTGGCGTTTTATATAGATAAAGGAACGGGTAATTGCAGCCTGTTCCTTTGTACTTGTAAAACAAAAGATACCGCATTAGTATAAAGATATATTGCCAAGTTAGGGAGTAGGAAAAAGTATGAGTGATATACATAAGAAAATCAAAAAGAAACAGTTTGCACCACTTTATTTATTATATGGAACGGAAGCTTATTTTATAAATGAAACGATAAAGCTGATAACAACGGAAGCGCTCGTTGAAGAGGATCGTGAATTTAATGTTGTCACATATGATTTGGAAGAGGCATATTTAGAAGATGTAATAGAAGATGCAAGGACGCTTCCTTTTTTCGGAGAACGTAAAATACTATTAATAAAATCGCCATTATTTTTAACATCACAGAAAGAAAAATTGGAGCAAAATATAAAGATTTTAGAAGAATATATTGCTGAACCTTCTCCATTTTCGATTGTCGTATTTGTAGCTCCTTATGAAAAGCTAGATGAGCGGAAAAAAATCACAAAATTATTAAAGAAAACAGCCGAAGTAGTAGAAGCAAATGAGATGCAAGTACAGGACGTCAGAAAGTGGGTTGTAGCCCGTGCAGACGAAGCACATGTGTACATTGAAGATACAGCTGTTAGTTTGCTGTTAGAGCTTGTAGGAAGCAATGTAACGATGTTAGCCAAAGAAATGGATAAGTTGACTCTTTATGTTGGTACGGGCGGTGAAATTACAACAAAACTTGTGGCAGAACTTGTACCGAAATCGGTTGAACAAAATGTATTTGCTTTAACAGAAAAAGTGGTAAAAAAAGATATTGCAGGAGCGATGCAAATTTTAGACGGCTTATTTACTCAGCAGGAAGAACCGATTAAATTGCTTGCGCTATTAGTAAGTCAATTCCGTTTGCTGTATCAAGTAAAAGAATTACAGCAGCGTGGATACGGACAAAATCAAATTGCTTCACATATTGGGGTTCATCCATACCGAGTAAAGTTAGCGATGAATCAAACGAAATTTTTCTCATTTGAAGAGTTGAAAAAAGTTATTTTAGAGTTAGCTGAAGCTGACTATAGTATGAAAACGGGGAAAATGGATAAGAAACTTGTTTTAGAATTTTTCTTAATGCGGCTAAATCATATGTAATAAAAAGTTCATGCCATTTGCTGCATGAACTTTTTTGCATATAAAAAAACGACCCAAATGGATCGTTTTTAAACGCCTTACGCGTTTACTTGTTTCGCTAAGCGAGATTTTTGACGAGCTGCAGCGTTTTGGTGGATAAGACCTTTACGAGCTGCTTTGTCAAGTTTTTTAGAAGCAGTTTTGAAAGCTTCTTTAGCATTTTCAAGATCGTTATTAGTAACTAAAGCTTCTACAGTTTTAACAGCTGTACGCATGTCAGACTTAATAGAAGCGTTATGTGCACGACGCTCTTCGCTAAGTTTAGCGCGTTTGATAGCAGATTTGATGTTTGCCATACTTTTCACCTCCCTGGTGCGATCGAGTGACTCGATACTTACATAGAACAAGTGATATTCTATCAAACAGAGAAGAGAATTGCAATAGCGAGATCAATGAAATTTCATGTAAAGGAAAGAATGACCTTATATAGTTTAGGGAAATCTAACTATATTTACTATGAATTACGGAGGAGATATGATGAAAGAACCGCTAGATTTAAGTAAATATAATGTTAGAACAGACCTTGCAGTAGAGGCGCATCAAATGTTACAAGAACGTCAACAAGAACAAAATAGTGTGCAGGGCGTTGTTGTAAAAGAGCGTGAAGAAGAGGGTATTACCATTACAAAAGTGATAATTGATGAAAGTGCTTCTGAATCAATGGGTAAAAAGCCAGGGAATTATTTAACACTTGAAGTACAAGGGATTCGCCAACAAGATACGGAACTTCAGCAAAAAGTAGAACGTATTTTTGCAAAAGAATTTTCTTATTTATTGGAAGAAATCGGAATAACGAAAGAAGCAAGTTGTTTAATTGTAGGATTAGGGAATTGGAATGTTACACCAGATGCGCTTGGTCCGCTTGTTGTAGAGAATGTGCTTGTGACACGCCACCTTTTTAAATTACAGCCTGAAAGTGTAGAAGAGGGATTTCGTCCTGTCAGTGCGATTCGACCAGGTGTAATGGGAATTACGGGAATTGAAACGAGTGATGTAATTTACGGTATCATTGAAAAAACAAAACCAGACTTTATTATTGCGATTGATGCACTTGCGGCGCGTTCTATTGCACGGGTAAATAGTACGATACAGATTTCAGATACAGGGATTCACCCTGGCTCAGGCGTGGGAAATAAACGGAAAGAATTGAGCAAAGAGACACTTGGTATTCCTGTTATTGCCATTGGGGTTCCGACGGTTGTTGATGCAGTTTCCATTACGAGCGATACAATCGATTTCATCTTGAAGCATTTTGGGCGTGAAATGAAAGAAGGGGATAAACCGTCTCGTTCTTTATTACCAGCTGGCTTTACATTTGGAGAGAAAAAGAAATTAACAGAAGAGGATATGCCAGATGAAAAAAGTCGAAATATGTTTTTAGGAGCAGTGGGCACTTTGGAAGATGAAGAAAAGAGAAAATTGATTCATGAGGTGTTAGCCCCTCTTGGTCACAATTTAATGGTGACACCAAAAGAAGTAGATACGTTTATTGAAGATATGGCGAATGTAATAGCGAGCGGTTTAAATGCTGCACTTCATCATCAAGTTGATCAAGATAATACAGGTGCATATACGCATTAATGAGAAGAGGCGAGAGTAGTTGAGTCGATTTGCACTCCAGTGTGTGAGCTGTGTTATTCTGCTTTTGTTTGTGATGTTGATTGGGATTGGAATCGCTAATCATGGTTTAAAGAGTATGAAGGGATATCGTCAGCCAACGTATGAACAAATTGCTCATATGACAGGGACAGAGAGTTCAAGTGTTGAAACGGAAATTTTAGGTGAGACGTTTTCTGCATGTAAAAAACAAAAACAGTTAGAAAGCCTTAGGAGCTTTAATGTTGTAGAAGGATTTGGGATGGGGATTGCAGAATTGACTCGAAATATTGCTAAGTTTGGGACGGATATAGTGATTGGAAAAATAAAAGAAATTTTTAGCTAATTGGAAGGATAAGAGAAGGTTGTCTTATAGTTTTGTAAGACAACCATTTTTTATTTGAAAAAGGTTTGTCTCTTGCACTTTGCTCGCATAAGATAAAGATAGGATGATTTGTCTTGTAAGCAGCACGAGTTTTCATTGAATCTTTGCTGCTCTATTGATATAATCAGTGCTAGTGTATATTGGCGAGACTATTAGGAGTTGAGAACATAGATGAATAAAGAAGAAAGAGCAAAAAGGCAGTCTAACATTCGTAACTTTTCCATCATTGCTCACATTGACCACGGAAAGTCAACGTTAGCAGACCGTATTTTGGAGAAAACAAACGCTTTAACACAACGTGAAATGAAAGCTCAATTACTTGACTCTATGGATTTAGAGCGTGAGCGTGGCATTACAATTAAATTAAATGCGGTTCAATTAAAGTACACAGCAAAAAATGGCGAAGAATATACGCTTCACTTAATCGATACACCAGGACATGTCGACTTTACGTACGAAGTATCTCGTAGTTTAGCGGCTTGTGAAGGTGCAATCCTTGTTGTCGATGCAGCGCAAGGTATTGAAGCACAAACATTAGCAAACGTATATTTAGCGCTTGATAATAATTTAGAAATTTTACCGGTTATTAATAAAATCGATTTACCGAGCGCTGATCCAGAACGTGTTCGTCAAGAAGTAGAAGATGTAATTGGTTTAGATGCATCAGAAGCTGTACTTGCTTCCGCAAAAGCTGGCATTGGTATTGAAGACATTTTAGAACAAATCGTTGAAAAAGTACCAGCTCCAGAAGGTGACCCGGAAGAGCCGCTTCAATGTATGATTTTTGACTCTTTATATGATCCATACCGCGGTGTAATTGCATATATCCGTGTTGTAAACGGTACAGTAAAAGTTGGCGATAAAGTACGTATGATGGCAACTGGTAAAGAATTTGAAGTGACAGAAGTAGGTGTATTTACACCGAAAACAACGCAATGCGAAGAATTAACAGTAGGTGATGTAGGATTCTTAGCGGCATCTATTAAAAATGTAGGAGACACACGTGTTGGTGATACCATCACACATGCGAAACGTCCAGCAGCGGAGCCGTTACCAGGGTATCGTAAATTAAACCCAATGGTATTCTGTGGTTTATATCCAATCGATTCTGCACGTTATAACGATTTGCGTGATGCGTTAGAAAAACTGGAATTAAATGATTCGGCTCTTGAGTTTGAACCAGAAACATCTCAAGCGTTAGGATTTGGTTTCCGCTGTGGATTCTTAGGTTTACTTCACATGGAAATTATTCAAGAACGTATTGAACGTGAATTCAAGATTGACCTAATTACAACAGCACCAAGCGTTATTTACAAAGTGTATTTAACGAATGGAGAAGATATGATTGTAGATAACCCATCTAATATGCCAGATCCTCAAGCGATCGATCGTGTGGAAGAACCATTTGTAAAAGCGACAATTATGGTTCCAAATGATTACGTTGGGGCTGTAATGGAAATTTGCCAAGGTAAACGTGGTACGTTTATTGATATGCAATATTTAGATGAAACACGTGTTACGTTAACATATGAAATCCCGCTTTCTGAAATCGTATATGATTTCTTCGATCAACTAAAATCAAATACGAAAGGCTATGCATCATTTGATTACGAGTTAATCGGCTATAAACCATCTAGACTTGTGAAGATGGATATTTTATTAAATAATGAACAAGTCGATGCTTTATCATTTATCGTACACCGTGATTCAGCGTACGACCGTGGTAAAGTAATCGTAGAAAAATTAAAAGAATTAATTCCAAGACAACAGTTCGAAGTGCCGATTCAGGCGACTATTGGAAACAAAGTTGTAGCACGTTCTACAATTAAGGCGATGCGTAAAAATGTACTTGCAAAATGTTACGGTGGTGACATTTCTCGTAAACGTAAACTTCTTGATAAACAAAAAGAAGGTAAAAAACGTATGAAGTCTGTTGGTTCTGTAGAAGTGCCACAAGAAGCATTCATGGCTGTATTGAAAATGGATGATAACTAATAAGAAAGAAGCCGTTTGTGCGGCTTCTTTTTTATATCGGTATACTTTTTTAGACAACTATAAATCTCTCCTTTACAATAGTGAGGATGCTTTTCGTGTAAGGAGAAAAAGAGGATTGATATAGAGTTAGGAGACGAATGATGTCTGAAAATATTCGGAAAGATATTCAAGAAAAGATACAAAATGGTGATTTTAATTGTGAAAAGGAATTGGCTCTTTCCATTATTAGCTGAAAATAGAAAGTTGTAATTTTATGGCATCTAGGTGTGGAAGGACCGCATCGCTTTAGTGAGTTACAAAGACTATTTTCAAATATCTCTCACAAAGCTTTGTCAAATCAATTAAAAGAATGAATGGAAGATGGGATTATTGGCCGGACAGTATATCCAGAAGTGCCTCCGCGCGTAGAATATTTTATGGAGGATTTAGGCATGACACTTTTACCAATCGTCGAAATGATGTATGATTGGGAGAAAATGCGAATGAAGCAAATTCGCAATGGGTTAGAGAAGTAAAGGAGCCTCCGAAATGCGGAGGTTTTCTTTTTAGAAAGGTAGGAGTAAAGTTTGATGCAAGCTGCATATATTCATATTCCGTTTTGTCAGCATATTTGTCACTACTGTGATTTTAATAAAGTATTTATTGAACGTCAGCCTGTTGTTCAATATTTGGAGTATTTAGAAAAAGAGATAATAAATACGGTGCAAAAGGTACCGTTTGAAAATATGAAAACAATTTTTGTTGGGGGCGGGACACCAACAGCGTTAAATATGGAGCAGACGAAAAAACTTCTTGATATTATTAATCGTCGTTTGCGTCGGTTTGCTCCAAACTGTGAATTAACGTTTGAAGCGAATCCTGGAGATTTACCGAAAGAAAAATTGAACCTTCTATTAGAGGGCGGTGTGAACCGAATTAGTTTTGGTGTGCAAACGTTTCGAGATGAACTGTTAGAGAAGATTGGACGTAAGCATACGAGAGAAGATGCGTTTGTAGCAATTCGTGAAGCGCAGGAAGTTGGTTTTACGAATATTAATGTCGATTTAATTTATGCATTGCCAGGGCAAACGATTGAAGATGTGAAAGAAACGTTAGATATCGCTTTCACACTCGGTGTTCAACATTTCTCTGCGTATTCTTTAATTGTTGAACCGAAAACTGTCTTTTACAATTTAATGAATAAAGGGAAATTAAGGCTTCCTGGTGAAGACCATGAGGCGAAGATGTATGAAATGGTAATGGATGAGATGGAGAAGCATGGTTACCATCAGTATGAAATTAGTAATTTTTCAAAAGAAGGATATGAAAGTAGACATAATCTCACATACTGGAATAATGAACAGTATTATGGTTTTGGAGCTGGTGCTCACAGTTATGTGAATGGAGAGCGAATCCAAAATGTTGGTCCACTGAAACAATATTTTTCTAAAATTGATGAGACGGGATTCCCTTATCTAGATGTTCATGAAGTGACGAGAAAGGAAAGAATGGAAGAAGAACTATTTTTAGGACTTAGGAAAACAAAGGGTGTTTCTAAACTAGGATTTCAGAAGAAGTTTGGTATAGAAATGGATGAAATCTTTGCGAAGCAATTGTTACAGGGTAAAGAACATGGGTTGCTTCAGAACAAAGATGACTATGTTTGTTTGACGAGACAAGGTAAGTTATTAGGGAATGAAGTATTTCAATCATTTTTAATTGATTAATGTAATGTCCGGTAGGTGTGAAAAAGTTTCTCTATTTCGTGACGTTTCCGTTGACAATTCAATGTCAATTTTGGTAAGTTATTAATAGATTTAGCACTCGAAGATAAAGAGTGCTAACAGAGGTGATGATGAGATGCTTACGGAACGTCAGCTCTTAATTTTACAAACAATTATTGATGACTTTATTGGATCAGCGCAGCCTGTTGGGTCAAGAACGTTGGCTAAAAAAGATGAAATTACATTTAGTTCAGCTACCATTCGAAATGAAATGGCTGATTTAGAAGAACTAGGATTTATTGAAAAAACGCACAGTTCTTCTGGACGTGTCCCCTCAGAAAAAGGGTATCGATTTTATGTAGACCATCTTTTAGCGCCACAGAACTTACCACATGAGGAGATTGTGCAGATTAAAGATTTATTTGCTGAAAGAATTTTTGAAGCAGAGAAAGTTGCACAGCAATCAGCTCAAATTTTATCGGAACTCACAAATTATACGGCGATTGTTCTTGGGCCGAAAGTGAGTACAAATAAGCTTAAAAATGTACAAATTGTTCCGCTGGATCATCAAACAGCAGTCGCGATTATTGTAACGGATACAGGGCATGTACAAAGCAAAACGATTACCGTTCCGGAATCTGTTGATTTATCAGATTTAGAAAAGATGGTTAATATTTTAAATGAAAAGCTATCTGGTGTACCGATGGCGGAATTACACAATAAAATTTTAAAAGAGATTGTGACAGTTCTCCGTGGATATGTCCATAATTATGATAGTGCAATAAAAATATTAGATGGTACATTTCAAGTGCCTTTATCGGAAAAGATATACTTTGGCGGGAAAGCCAATATGCTTTCGCAGCCGGAGTTTCATGATATCCAAAAGGTACGCTCCTTGCTGACAATGATCGATAATGAAGCCGCGTTTTACGATATTTTGCGTAATAAACAAGTCGGTATTCAAGTGAAAATCGGCCGAGAAAATTCTTCGACTGCAATGGAAGATTGTAGTTTAATTTCTGCAACGTATTCCATTGGAGAAGAACAGCTTGGAACAATTGCAATCCTAGGTCCGACGAGAATGCAATATTCTCGTGTAATTAGTCTGTTACAATTGTTTACAAGACAATTTACAGATGGTTTAAACGGAGTGTATAAATCAAAATAATAAATTCGCTCGAGTAATGAACAGAATCATTGCTGGTGTGTAACATAAAATTTATGCTTGGATGCTCATGCCCAGCGTGAGCTCTAGTGCCTTTTAAGGAGGTGAAAGTTGTGGAAGAGCGTAACGAACAAGTAGTTGAAGAAGCGAAAGAAACGCAAACTGAGGAATCTATTACAGCAGAAAACAATGAAGAAACTGTAGTAGAAGAAAAAAGTGAAGCGGCTCTTTTACAAGAAAAGGTAGATGAATTGCAAGCGAAATTGACGGAAACGGAAGGTCGCACACTACGTCTACAAGCTGATTTTGAAAACTATAAGCGCCGTGTTCAATTGGATAAGCAAGCGGCTGAAAAATATAGATCACAAAGTCTTGTGTCAGATATTTTGCCGGCTCTTGATAACTTTGAAAGAGCGATGCAAGTGGAAGCGAGCGACGAGCAGATGAAGTCCTTACTACAAGGGATGGAAATGGTATATCGTCAATTGCTAGAAGCACTGATTAAAGAAGGTGTTGAAGCGATTGAAGCTGTTGGTAAACAGTTTGATCCACATGAACATCAAGCTGTTATGCAAGTAGAAGACAGCGAGTTTGAATCAAACGCGGTTGTGGAAGAATTTCAAAAAGGCTATAAGCTAAAAGATCGTGTGATTCGCCCATCAATGGTAAAAGTAAATCAATAATTCACATAAATGTAGGAGGTTTCGCCATGAGTAAAATTATCGGTATTGACTTAGGTACAACAAACTCTTGTGTAGCTGTTATGGAAGGTGGAGAACCAAAGGTTATCCCAAATCCAGAAGGGAACCGTACAACACCTTCTGTTGTAGCTTTCAAAAATGAAGAACGTCAAGTTGGGGAAGTAGCGAAGCGTCAAGCAATTACGAACCCAAATACAATCATGTCTGTTAAACGTCATATGGGTACAGACTACAAAGTAGAAGTTGAAGGTAAAGATTACACACCTCAAGAAATTTCTGCAATCATTTTACAAAACTTAAAAGCTTCTGCTGAAGCGTACTTAGGTGAAACAGTAACGAAAGCTGTTATCACAGTACCAGCATACTTCAACGATGCAGAGCGCCAAGCAACAAAAGACGCTGGTCGTATTGCTGGTTTAGAAGTAGAACGTATTATTAACGAGCCAACAGCAGCTGCGCTTGCTTACGGTTTAGAAAAACAAGACGAAGAACAAAAAGTTCTTGTATACGACTTAGGTGGCGGTACATTTGACGTATCTATCCTTGAATTAGCAGATGGAACATTTGAAGTTATTTCAACTGCTGGTGACAATCGTCTTGGTGGTGACGACTTTGACCAAGTTATCATCGATCATTTAGTAGCTGAATTCAAAAAAGAAAATAACATTGATTTAAGCCAAGATAAAATGGCACTTCAACGTTTGAAAGATGCAGCTGAAAAAGCGAAAAAAGATCTTTCTGGTGTAACACAAACACAAATTTCATTACCGTTCATTAGTGCTGGAGCTGCTGGTCCATTACACTTAGAATTAAACTTAACAAGAGCGAAATTTGAAGAGCTTTCAGCTAGCCTTGTTGAAAGAACATTAGAACCAACTCGTCGTGCATTAAAAGATGCTGGTCTTTCTCCAAGTGAATTAGATAAGGTTATTCTTGTTGGTGGTTCTACTCGTATTCCAGCTGTACAAGAAGCGATTAAACGTGAGACTGGTAAAGAACCATATAAAGGCGTTAACCCTGATGAAGTTGTAGCATTAGGTGCTGCAGTTCAAGGTGGCGTACTTACTGGTGATGTGAAAGGCGTTCTATTATTAGACGTAACTCCACTTTCTTTAGGTATTGAAACTATGGGTGGCGTATTCACAAAATTAATCGATCGTAACACAACAATTCCAACAAGTAAGTCACAAGTGTTCTCAACTGCTGCTGATAACCAGCCTGCAGTAGACATTCACGTATTACAAGGTGAGCGTCCAATGTCAGCTGACAACAAAACATTAGGTCGCTTCCAATTAACAGATATCCCGCCAGCACCACGTGGTATTCCACAAATCGAAGTAACATTCGATATTGATGCAAATGGTATCGTAAATGTACGTGCGAAAGACTTAGGCACAAGCAAAGAACAAACAATTACAATTCAATCTTCTTCAGGTCTTTCTGATGAAGAGGTAGATCGTATGGTTCAAGAAGCAGAAGCAAATGCTGATGCTGACCAAAAGCGTAAAGAAGAAGTTGAACTTCGTAACGAAGCTGACCAACTTGTATTCCAAACAGATAAAGTTGTAAAAGATTTAGAAGGTAAAGTAGATGCAGCTGAAGTAGCAAAAGCAACAGAAGCGAAAGATGCATTAAAAGCGGCAATCGAGAAAAATGATCTTGATGAAATCCGTGCGAAAAAAGATGCACTTCAAGAAATCGTACAACAATTAACTGTAAAATTATATGAGCAAGCTCAAGCAGCTGCTGGCGCTCAGCAAGCAGAAGGTGCACAAGGTAACGCTGGTGCAAAAAATGACAACGTAGTTGACGCTGAGTTTGAAGAAGTAAAAGAAGACAAGTAATAAAGTAAAACAACATAAGTAAGATGACAAAAAGTCAAAGTCAAGCGTGCCTTGGCTTTGGCTTTTTTCACGAATAAGAAAAAGGCTTAGTGTGAACTAGGTCTTTCATGTGAGGGTCTTACGTTTTTCTTTTTGCATACTGTAAGTGAGGAAACTTTGTTGCAAAGCACTTTCTTTCGGTGTTAAAATTACGTTTATGTGAAAGATTCGGGGGTTACAAATTTATGAATAAACGAGACTATTATGAGGTGCTCGGCCTTAGCAAGGGCGCTTCAAAAGATGAAATTAAAAAAGCATATCGTCGTTTGGCTAAAAAATATCATCCAGACGTAAGTAAAGAAGAAAATGCAATTGAAAAGTTTAAAGAAGTACAAGAAGCATATGAAGTGTTGAGTGATGATCAAAAACGTGCGCAGTACGATCAATTTGGTCATGCGGATCCAAATCAAGGTTTCGGTGGCTTCGGCGGCGGAGACTTTGGTGGTGGCTTCGGATTTGAAGATATCTTTAGTTCATTCTTTGGCGGTGGTGGCAGACGTCGTGATCCAAATGCGCCGCGTCAAGGTGCTGACTTGCAATATCAAGTGACGTTAGACTTTGAAGAAGCGATTTTTGGTAAGGAATTAAATGTTGAAATTCCAGTGGAAGACCCTTGTGATACATGTCACGGCACTGGGGCGAAACCAGGAACTTCAAAAGAAACATGTAAGCATTGTTCAGGAACAGGTCAAGTGAGCGTAGAACAAAATACACCATTTGGTCGCATTGTAAATCGTCAAGCATGTAACCATTGTTCAGGAACAGGCCAAATCATTAAAGAAAAATGTACAACATGTCATGGCTCTGGAAAAGTGCGTAAACGTAAAAAAATTAACGTTAAAATCCCAGCTGGTATCGATAATGGACAACAAATTCGTGTGTCAGGTAAAGGAGAAGCGGGTGTAAATGGTGGGCCAGCAGGTGATTTATATGTTGTTGTTCACGTAAGAAATCATGAATTCTTCGAGCGTGATGGTGATCATATTATTTGTGAAATGCCATTAACATTCACGCAAGTAGCGCTTGGTGCTGAAGTGGAAGTCCCTACAGTTCACGGGAAAGTGAAATTGAAAATTCCAGCAGGGACACAAACTGGAACAGAATTCCGCCTAAAAGGAAAAGGAGCTCCAAATGTACGGGGATATGGTCAAGGTGATCAATACGTAATTGTTCGTGTTGTTGTACCAACGAAATTAACATCACACCAAAAAGAATTATTACGTGAATTTGCAGGACAAGAAGATCAAGATGGTGGCTTATTCGGAAAGCTTAAACGTGCTTTCAAAGGGGAATAATGGAAATGAAAAATGGAGTTGGTAAATTGTGAAATGGTCAGAAATTAGTATTCATACAACAGAGGAAGCAGTAGAAGCTGTTTCTCATATTTTGCACGAAGCAGGTGCAAGTGGCGTAGCGATTGAAGATCCGGCAGAGTTAACAAAAGAGCGTGAGCAACAGTATGGTGAAATTTATGCGCTTAATCCAGCTGAATATCCAGAGGATGGTGTGTTAATAAAAGCATACTTCCCACAAACGGATTCTTTACATGAAACAGTTGCAAGTGTAAAATCATCTATTGATGTACTTCCATCTTTCGACATCGAAATTGGTACAGGAAATATTACGATTAATGAAGTCGATGAGGAAGACTGGGCTACTGCTTGGAAAAAATATTATCATCCAGTTCAAATTTCTGATACATTCACAATTGTGCCAACATGGGAAGAGTATACACCTTCTTCTGTAGATGAAAAGATTATTGAATTAGATCCAGGTATGGCGTTTGGTACAGGGACACATCCAACAACAACGATGTGTATTCGTGCATTAGAGAAAACAGTTCAGCCTGGTAGTGCAGTAATTGATGTTGGAACAGGTTCTGGTGTACTAAGTATTGCTGCGGCAAAACTGGGTGCAGCATCTGTTCAGGCATATGATTTAGATCCAGTTGCAGTTGAAAGTGCAGAAATGAACGTGCGTTTAAATAAAACGGACGACATCGTATCTGTCGGACAAAATAGTTTGTTAGAAGGTATTGAGGGGCCGGTAGATTTGATTGTAGCAAATTTACTTGCGGAAATTATCCTTCTCTTCCCTGAAGATGCAGCTCGAGTTGTAAAACAAGGCGGATTATTTATTACATCTGGTATTATTGCAGCAAAAGAAAAAGTGATTTCTGAGGCGCTAGAAAAAGCCGGATTTACAATTGAAGAAGTGTTAAGAATGGAAGATTGGGTAGCAATCATTGCACGAAATGCGTAATATATAATTTATGATTATAATGAATGGAAGAGTCTCTCGCTATATAAAGTGAGGGACTTGCCGTTTGTTATATTAAAATGATAACGTTTCGTTCTTTTCGTAAGTGTGGACTTACGAAAGGAACGAAACTTTACTAAGGTGATGAGATGCAACGTTATTTTGTAGAAGAGAAATATGTAAATGATGCAAGTATTCGTATTGTAGGTGATGATGTACATCATATTGCAAGAGTGATGCGCATGACAGCTGGTGATTCTATTTATTGCTGTGTAAACGGAAAAACAGCAAGATGTACAATTGCTGAAATTACCAGTGAATTTGTGGATAGTGCTATTGTAGAATGGGTAGAGACGTCAAGCGAACTGCCAGTGTTCGTAACGATTGCAAGTGGACTGCCGAAAGGAGACAAGCTAGAGTTAATTTTTCAAAAAGGAACCGAGCTTGGGGCAGCTGCATTTTTACCATTTCAAGCATCTCGTTCTATTGTGAAATGGGATGCGAAAAAAGCAGATAAAAAAGTTGAGCGCTTAAAAAAAATTGTGAAAGAAGCAGCGGAACAATCACATAGAAGTGAAATTCCAGATGTGCATACTCCAGCATCATTTAAACAATTGCTCGCGATGAGCAGTGAGTATGATGTGTGTCTTGTCGCGTATGAAGAGGAAGCAAAACAAGGTGAAAAAGCGAATTTTGCGAAGGCTTTAGCGACGATTGAGCATGGTCAAAAACTTTTAATTGTATTTGGGCCAGAGGGTGGGTTATCTGAGGAAGAAATTTCTGCGCTTTGCGAACATAAATTTGTACCATGTAGTTTAGGACCAAGAATTTTAAGAACAGAAACGGCACCGCTTTATGCGTTAAGCGCCGCTTCTTATCATTTTGAATTGATGGGGTGATGATCAATGGCAACTGTTGCGTTCCATACGTTAGGTTGTAAAGTAAACCACTACGAAACAGAAGCAATTTGGCAATTGTTTAAACAAGGTGGTTATGAAAGAACAGATTTTGAAAAAACAGCAGATGTATATGTAATTAATACATGTACGGTAACAAATACAGGTGATAAAAAGAGCCGTCAAATTATCCGTCGTGCAGTGAGACATAATCCGGATGCGGTTATTTGTGTAACAGGTTGTTATGCACAAACATCTCCAGCAGAAATTATGGCGATTCCAGGCGTGGATATCGTTGTTGGTACGCAAGATCGTGAAAAAATGCTAGGATATATCGAAGAGTATCGTAAAGAGCGTCAACCAATTAATGCTGTCCGCAACATTATGAAAACACGTGTATATGAAGAGCTTGACGTACCGTATTTCACTGACCGTACACGTGCATCTTTAAAAATACAAGAAGGTTGCAATAACTTCTGTACGTTCTGTATCATTCCTTGGGCACGTGGTTTAATGCGTTCTCGTGATGGAAAAGAAGTTATTCATCAAGCACAGCAATTAGTTGATGCAGGCTATAAAGAAATTGTTTTAACTGGTATTCATACAGGTGGATACGGAGAAGACATGAAAAATTACAATTTAGCTGGATTGCTTCGCGATATGGAAGCTGAGGTGAATGGCTTAAAGCGTCTTCGTATTTCTTCAATTGAAGCGAGTCAAATTTCAGATGAAGTAATTG
This sequence comes from Bacillus sp. AFS098217, assembly GCF_002551815.1. Taxonomy (GTDB): domain Bacteria; phylum Bacillota; class Bacilli; order Bacillales; family Bacillaceae_G; genus Bacillus_A. The sequence goes on along the minus strand of NZ_NVPR01000032.1, from coordinate 258,360 downwards.
AAGTATTAGATAAATCTGAAGTAGTTGTGCGTCACTTACACATTCCATTGCAATCGGGATCAAACACTGTATTAAAACGTATGCGCCGTAAATATACGATGGAATTTTTCCAAGAACGTTTAGATCGCTTGAAAGAGGCGTTACCAGGCCTTGCAATTACATCAGACGTAATTGTTGGTTTCCCTGGTGAAACGGAAGAAGAATTTATGGAAACATACAATTTCATTAAAGAAAACCGTTTCTCTGAATTACACGTTTTCCCTTATTCAAAACGTACTGGAACACCTGCAGCTCGTATGGATGATCAAATTCCTGAAGAAGTAAAAAATGATCGTGTGCACCGTCTAATTGAATTATCAAATCAATTAGCGAAAGAATATGCTTCTCAATTTGAAGGAGAAGTTCTTGAAATTATTCCAGAAGAACCATTCAAAGAGGGCGACCGCGAAGGATTATATGTAGGCTATACAGATAACTACTTAAAGGTTGTTTTTGAAGGATCTGAAGAGTTAATTGGTAAACTGGTAAAAGTGAAAATTACAAAAGCTGGTTATCCGTATAATGAGGCTCAATTTGTACGTGTTCTTGAAGACGATGTGAAAAAAGACTCAGCAAGTGCGTAATGAGAAAGCATGCAAAAGAAAAGGATTTGCATGCTTTTTTCATTGGTGGAGAAGTTAAGATATGAAGTTGTTAATATTTCATGCTATAATGCTAACCGTTGCAGTTGTCAGACAACTGTTGAGTGAAGAAAGGAGCATATGAAAAAATGAACTATGCAAAATTAATCGACCACACACTATTAAAACCGGATACAAAAAAAGAAGCAATTGTTACATTATGTGAAGAAGCAAAAGTACATGATTTTGCTTCTGTATGTGTAAATCCTACTTGGGTTGAAACAGCAGCTGAATTATTAAAGGGTACAGATGTAAAAGTTTGTACGGTAATCGGTTTCCCACTTGGGGCAAACACGCCAGAAACAAAAGCATTTGAAACGCAAGATGCAATTGCAAAAGGTGCAACAGAAGTTGATATGGTAATCAACATCGGTGCATTAAAAGATAAAAATGATGAGTTAGTAGAGCGCGATGTTCGTGCAGTTGTAGAAGCAGCAAAAGGAAAAGCACTTGTGAAAATTATTATTGAAACATGTTTATTAACAGAAGAAGAAAAAGTCCGTGCGTGTGAATTATCTGTAAAAGCAGGTGTAGACTTTGTAAAAACATCAACTGGCTTTTCAACAGGTGGCGCAACAATAGCAGATGTAGCATTAATGAGAAAAACAGTTGGACCAGAAATTGGCGTGAAAGCTTCAGGTGGCGTGCGCAGCGGTGAAGATATGGATGCGATGGTAGAAGCGGGAGCAACGCGCATCGGTACAAGCTCTGGTGTTGCGTTAGTTAGTGGAAAAACAGCAACAACTGATTATTAATTTAAAAGCGGGAGTGCCCTGTTTAGAATCGACTGTTTAGTCCCGTCGGCTAAGGTACTTTCACGCAGAAGGCGTTCTTTACCTTCTTGCGTGGCAGATTCTTAGCCGTGAGGGTCTACCGGATAGATGTAAAAGCAGAAGTAATTTTAAGACTTGTGCCATTTGTACAAAATAATTAGTTGTATTACATAAATTGGTTCGAATAAAAGGTAAAATAAATATCAGTTATAATACGTAGTTTACATAGACTTTTAAAAAGGAAGGGCACCTACTCTCCTTTTATTCTGTCAAATAGTTGACCTGAAGTGACAAAATGTATTATAATCGTAAAAGACATGCTGAAGAAGTGTTTCTTTTTGCATGCTGAAGTTAGTATGTAAGTGTGATGTTTCGGAGGGAGGGAAAGAGAATGTCAAAAACAGTCGTTCGTAAAAACGAGTCTTTGGAGGATGCACTTCGCCGTTTTAAAAGATCGGTTTCTAAAACTGGTACACTTGCTGAAGCAAGAAAGCGCGAGTTTTATGAAAAACCAAGTGTAAAACGTAAGAAGAAATCTGAAGCGGCAAGAAAGCGTAAATTCTAAGAGAGGGTGTAAGTTATGAGTCTTCTCGGTCGTTTAAACGATGATATGAAACAAGCGATGAAGAATAAACAAAAAGAAAAATTAACCGTTATTCGTATGGTTAAGGCTGCTTTGCAAAATGAAGGTATTAAACTGCAACATACTCTTACTGAAGAAGAGGAATTAACAGTTTTAGCTCGTGAAGTAAAACAGCATAAGGACTCCCTCCTTGAATTTAAAAAAGCGGGTCGTGATGACCTTGTTGATAAACTGCAACGTGAAATTCAGATTTTAAACACGTATTTGCCAGAGCAATTAACAGAGGAAGAGCTTGCGAACGTAATTAAGCAAGTAATTGCTGATGTTGGTGCTGCTTCTAAAGCAGATATGGGTAAAGTGATGAGTGCTGTTATGCCGAAAGTAAAAGGTAAAGCAGACGGATCACAAGTGAATAAGCTGGTTGCACAGCTATTAGCATAAAAAAACGTCTCATTTCTCATGAGACGTTTTTTTATGCTTTTTTTCTGTTGGGACGTGATATTACAAGCCCTTTTTTCATACATATGGGATGAGAGGGGGGTCTTGGAGATGAAGAAGTTAGAACAAATGAAAAATTGGCTAACAAAGCAAATAGACCTACCAGTGGATGTGCTAATGGATCTGCCTCGGATTACTCTTGTTGGGCAAGTGCATATTTATATAGAAAATCATCGAGGGTTATTAGTGTTTTCTGATAAAGAAGTACGATTATTACTAAAACATGGTCAATTATTAATTAAAGGGCAATCGTTTGTCATTAAAACCATTCTTCCGGAGGAGCTGTTACTTGAAGGGGTTATTGAGCAAGTGACATTTTTAGAAAATGAGAAGAAAGAAAAATGAAGTGAAACTTCCTTAAGTGAAGTTTTTCTTCTTATTTTATTTCGTACGAGCTATTTTGATGGTCAAAGCGAAAGAAAGTAGATGCGAATATCTACTTTTGAGAAAGGTAGTGGAGGCGAGCGATGAAGAATCAATGGTTTACAAAGTGGCTTGGATATGTAAAAGTACGAATCGAAGGTAGAGGGATCGAACGCTTTATTAATGAGTGTGTACGCAGAAATTTATTTGTTTGGGATGTAAAGAAGATTGCTGATGAAACATTGGTCTTTTGTATGTTACTGCGGGATGTGAAGAAGTTAAGACCGATTTATCGTAAAAATGAATGTAAGTTATATTTTATAGGACGTTACGGTGCTCCTTTTTGGAATAAGCGCATGCTTAAAAATAGTGGCTTTTTAATTGGCCTCCTTATCTTTTTTTTCGGAATGATCGCGCTGTCAAATATGGTATGGAAAATTGAGATTACAGGGGCGAAACCGGAAACAGAATATATACTTATGAAAGAATTGGACAAAATGGGTATAAAGAAAGGGAGATTACAATTTCAAATGCCTAATGTTGAAGATATTCAGCGGCATTTGACAGACAAAATTAATGCAATTACATGGGCTGGTCTAGATATACAGGGGACGACATACCATTTTAAAATTGTTGAAAAAAATGAACCGAAGAAGGAAAAAGAACAGAAACCGCAAAATTTAGTAGCGAAAAAAGAAGCGGTTATTACAAAAACATTTGTGGAAGTTGGAAAGCCAGTTGTAATGAAAAATGATTATGTACAAAAGGGGCAACTGCTTGTATCTGGAATGTTTGGAAATGAGGAGAACCCAACGGTTGTTTCCGCTAAAGGAATTGTGTATGGGGAAACGTGGTACGAGTCCGAAGTGACAGTTCCTTTGAAAACAACATTCCAAGTGTATACGGGGAATTCATATAATGAGCATTTTCTCCGTTTTGGAAGTGGGAAAATAAAAATATGGGGTTTTCAGCATGATAAGTATAAGCGCTCGCGTTCAGAAAGTGTAAAACATGATGTGAAATTATTTGGTTTTACACTACCTGTTTCTTATGAAAAAGAAATTGTGCGTGAAGAGGAAGAGGCGAACCGTGAATATACAGAAAAGCAAGCGCTTAAGGTTGCGAAAGAAATGGCAGAAAAAGAACTAAAGAAAAAATTGGATGAACATGCTATGATTGTAAGTGATAAGATTTTGCATAAAGAGGTTGGGGCAGATCATCTAAGAGTAGCATTACATTATACAGTGATTGAAAATATTGCAGAGCCACAACCAATATCTGAATCCGATATTCAAGGAGACTGAGTAATGGCAGAACAATTAGTAGAAATGAACCAACAAGTAGAAAACCACAATGAAGCAATAGCTCTATTTGGAGTGAATGATGCAAATTTAAAAGTAATTGAACGAGAGCTTGCTGTATCTATTGTAACTAGAGGTGAATCTGTTCGTGTATCTGGAGCAGATGAAGCGGTGGCGCTTGTTGAAAAAATCTTACAGCAATTACTTGCTGTTATTCGTAAAGGTGTATCAATTACTGAGCGAGATGTTGCATATGCAATTCAGCTTGGTCGCCAAGGGAAAATTGCTCATTTTGAAGAGTTGTATGAAGAAGAAATTTTTAAAACAGCAAAAGGTAAATCGATTCGTGTAAAAACAATGGGACAAAGGCAGTATATTCATGCGCTGAAAAAGAATGATATTGTGTTTGGAATAGGGCCGGCTGGTACAGGGAAAACGTATTTAGCTGTAGTAATGGCTGTAAGGGCACTAAAGCAAGGATATGTAAAAAAAATTATTTTAACAAGGCCAGCTGTAGAAGCAGGAGAAAGTTTAGGGTTTTTACCAGGTGATTTAAAAGAAAAAGTGGATCCTTATCTGCGTCCCCTTTATGATGCGCTTCATGATATTCTTGGACAAGAATATACGCAGCGTATGATGGAGAGAGGAACGATTGAAATTGCACCTCTTGCTTATATGAGAGGACGTACGCTTGACGATTCTTTTGTCATTTTAGATGAAGCTCAAAATACAACAGGTGCTCAAATAAAAATGTTTTTAACACGTTTAGGTTTTAGTTCGAAAATGGTTGTTACAGGCGATCCTTCTCAGGTTGATTTGCCAAAAGGTGTTAAATCAGGGCTTTCGATTGCTGTGAATGTTTTATCGGGTGTATCAGGGCTTTCGTTTGTGAAATTGGAACAATCGGACGTTGTAAGACATCCACTCGTACAGCGAATTATTGAGGCATATGATAAAATGGAATGATCCTATTTGTCAGGATCATTTCTTTTTATATGATAGAGATAGGTGAGTGGGTTGGCGAACAATTCATTTTTTTATATCATTAAAGAGTAGACAAATAAACTACCCATGAATAGGCTGTGAATTTGGAAACGAAAGAAATGAAGTGGGAGATAGCGCCCGAAAAAGCACAACTTGTGTGAATTAGCTTTCTTTTGGATAGGGGGGAATACCAACTGAAAGTAGTTTCACTTTATGCCTGGAGAGGAGAAGGTATTGAAATCATGTCAAGGTCTCAAGAATTTTCTAAGTGGTTTCGTAATATACAGCATTCGAAAAAACTAAGCTGGATTTCTTATATTTTATTAGGAGCAGTGCTATTTTTTGCGCTTATGAACAATGTGAAACCAGAGCAACTAGATGTTGAAGAGTTCTCTATTTCTAAACAAACCATTCATTCTCCTATTAAAATTGAAGATAAAGTAATAACAGATAAAAAGAAGAAGGACGCTGCTCAAAAAGTTCAGGATCAATATACATATCGAAGCGAGTATAAGCAAAATAAAGTCGATATAGTAAATTCTGTTTTTGATGTGATAAACGAAGTGAATGCTGAGATAAAGGCTGCTAGCCCTGATGAACAGAAAAAGATTTCTGCTACGGATCGATTAGAAAAATTGAAGAAGAAGTTGCCTACAGATTTAACAAAAAGCTTGTCGGATGAAGTTTTATTAAATTTTGTTAATGCAGAACAGACACAACTAAATATGGCAAGGGATGCAGCGATAACGGCAATTAATAGTATAATGTCTTCGCCTATTAAAATGGATGAAGAAAATGCTGCAAGAGAACGATTTGTTAGTGAAATAAGTACTGTCAATATAAGTAGCGATTTAAAAGAAGCGCTTAATGCACTTGGGAAATATGCAATTACAGCAAATTATTTCTATGATCCAGTTGTTACAAAAGATAGAAGAAAATTAGCGGAAGACGAAGTTGCGCCAGTTTATATTCTTCAAGGACAAATTCTTGTGAAGGAAGGCGACACGATTACACCAGAAATATACAATCAGTTGAAATTAGTTGGACTCTTGGAGCAAGGGAATACATTTCAACCATTTGTAGGGTTAGCGATTGTGATTGGTGTACTGTTGTTTTTTATGCATAAACAATTTGAATCGTTTTTAAAATTAAAAAGAGAAGAAAAACCGTATATTTTAGCGTATACAACCATTTTAGCTATTACAGTTGTTTTGATGAAAATCATTAGCTTGTTTCAAAAGCTGGAATATGCAGGTATCGCGTATGTTGTTCCGGTTGCAATGGGGACAATATTAGTGAAATTAATGATTGGTGATCGATTTGTTTTTCTAACAAGTATGATTTTTTCGGTATGCGGGAGTATCCTATTTAATGAAGGTGTAACGAGTACATTGAACTATAGTGTGGGCATTTATGTTTTACTAAGCTCGTTATCGGTTAGTATCTTTTTGAAAGAGAAAAATAGACGCACCTTGATTTTGCAAGCGGGTATCCTTGTTTCCGTTTTAAACGTAGTTGTATTAGCGGCTCTATTACTCTTGCGTAATGGGAATTTCTCAGTGCTTGAAATTGGCTCGCAATTATTAATGGCGGCAGCTTCGGGGATTATCTCATCTATTTTAGCTATGGGGATTTTACCGTATTTAGAAAGTGGTCTTGGCATTGTGTCAAGTATGAAACTTGTGGAGCTTTCAAGTCCGAATCATCCGCTGCTTCGTAAAATTTTATTGGAAGCGCCAGGTACGTACCATCATAGTGTCATGGTTGCTAATCTTTCTGAAGCTGCTTGTGAGGCTGTTGGAGCGAATGGTGTATTGGCGCGCGTTGGTGCGTATTATCATGATATTGGAAAAACTGTACAGCCGCACTTCTTTATTGAAAATCAAATGGGGATTGAGAATCCACATGATAAATTAGATCCTGAAACGAGTAGAGATATTATTATTGCTCACGTAACGAATGGTGTGAAGATGTTAGAAGAGCATCATATTCCGCAAGAAATTATTGATATTGCTGGGCAACATCATGGAACAACATTACTGAAATATTTTTACTATAAAGCAATAAAAGAAGATAAAGAGAAATATACAGAAGAAATGTTCCGCTATCCAGGATCAAAAGCGACATCTAAAGAATCGGCGATTGTTGGAATTGCGGACAGTGTAGAAGCAGCAGTGCGATCAATGAACCATCCAACGCCAGAGCAAATTAATAATTTAGTGCAAAGTATTATTAAAGATCGTTTACAAGATGGCCAGTTCAGTGAATGCGAGTTGACATTTAAAGAACTACAAATTGTTGGGAAAACATTATGTGAAACATTGAATGGTATTTTCCATTCTCGCATTAAATATCCGGAACCGCCGGAAGAAAAGGGGAAAGAATGAGTTTATTAATTGATTTTTTTGATGAAACAGAAGAAGTAAAAGAAGAGTATGTGAATATGATTCGTGAGTTATTAGAGAAGGCTGCACAAATGGAGCGTGTGGAAGAAGGAACGGAGCTGTCTGTTACTTTCGTTGATAATGAACGTATCCAAGAAATCAATCGTGATTATCGTGACAAGGATCAGCCGACAGATGTTATTTCTTTTGCGCTTGAAGATATGGGAGAAGGGGAGATGGAAATCGTAGGTGCGGAGATGCCGCGTATGCTAGGGGATCTTATTATTTCCATTCCAAGAACGAAGGAACAAGCGGAAGAATACGGACACTCTTTTGATCGTGAGCTAGGATTTTTAGCATTGCATGGATTCTTACATTTGCTTGGTTATGATCACATGACAGATGAAGATGAAAAAGAGATGTTTGGAAAACAAAAGGAAATTTTAGAGTCATTTGGATTAGGGCGATGAAAAAAGGAAAACTTATAAAGAGTTTTGGATATGCTATAGCTGGTGTATACTTTTGTCTTCGTCATGAACGAAATATGAAAATTCATTTTTTGGCCGCAGTCATTGTTATATGCTGCGGTTTTTATTTCCATGTTACGACAACAGAATGGTTTGTATTACTCATTACAATTGGGATTGTGATGAGTTTAGAAATGATGAATACGGCAATTGAAAAAACAGTAGATTTAGTAACGACAGACTTTAAGCCGTTTGCGAAAATTGCAAAGGATGTTGCGGCTGGCGCGGTTTTATTATTTGCTATTATAGCTGTTATAATTGGTGCTATTATCTTTTTACCTTATATGGTATAGTTGCATTCCGAAGCTTTTATTACGCTTTGGAGGCGCCGAGAGGGCCTTTTAATAAAAGAATTACTTTATCTATTCACAATTGTGAACAGAAAGGATGCGAGAGCATGAACAGTAAAGAGTTAATTCAAGAAGCAATCGAAGCGCGTAAACAGGCGTATGTACCATATTCTAAGTTTCAAGTTGGCGCAGCTTTATTAACAGAGGATGGAAAAGTGTACCGTGGATGTAATGTAGAAAATGCATCATATGGACTATGTAATTGTGCAGAAAGAACAGCTTTATTTAAAGCGATTTCTGAGGGAGATAAACAGTTCGTAGCCATTGCAGTTGTAGCGGATACGAAACGTCCAGTACCTCCTTGTGGAGCGTGCCGTCAAGTTATGATAGAATTATGTAAACAGGATACGAAAGTATACTTATCAAATTTACATGGTGACATTGAGGAAACAACAGTTGGAGAATTGTTACCAGGAGCATTTTTAGCGGAGGATTTACATGAATAGAAAAGGTTATAAATCAGGTTTTGTCTCTATTATTGGAAGACCGAATGTCGGAAAATCTACATTTTTAAATCGTATTATCGGTCAAAAAATTGCCATTATGAGTGACAAACCACAAACAACTCGTAATAAGATTCAAGGTGTATATACAGAAAATGATTCACAAGTAATTTTCATTGATACACCAGGGATACATAAGCCGAAGCATAAGTTAGGCGACTTTATGGTGAAGATGGCGCAAACGACATTGAAAGAAGTTGACATTGTATTATTTATGGTCAATGCAGCTGAAGGATTTGGTCGTGGTGAGGAATTCATCATTGAAAAATTACAAGAAACGAAGCAACCGGTATTTTTAGTTATCAATAAAATTGACCAAGTTCATCCAGAACAATTGCTAGAATTGATTGATCAATACCGTAAACTACATGAGTTCGCAGAGATTGTACCGATTTCTGCCTTGGACGGTAATAATGTGGAAGCTTTAATCGGAGCGATTAAGAAATATTTACCGGAAGGGCCACAATACTACCCGGATAACCAAGTGACGGATCATCCAGAGCGATTTATTATTGCTGAGCTTATTCGTGAAAAGGTACTTCATTTAACACGTGAAGAAGTTCCGCATTCGGTGGCGGTTGTAATCGATGCGATTCAAAAGCGTGAGGGCGGAGCAGTCTATGTGAACGCGACAATTATTGTCGAACGTCCATCACAAAAAGGGATTGTTATTGGGAAGCAAGGGAAGATGTTGAAAGAGGTTGGGAAGCGAGCTCGTTTTGACATTGAAGCGCTTCTTGGTTCTAAAGTATTTTTAGAAGTATGGGTAAAGGTACAAAAAGATTGGCGTAATAAAATGTCGCAGCTTCGTGATTTAGGCTTCCGTGAAGATGAGTATTAATAGAAATTAGGAAAAATTTTTCTCACATGAAAATGGACAAAATGGGTCATTTTAATAACAACAAAAGAAATTGGTTTATATGCTACGCTTACTGAGAAAGGTGGATTCTTATGCTAGATTTTACCTGGAAGTTTTTCTCCAAAACAGGAAGCATTGAGACGTATTTGCTTTTGAAAGAAATGGAAAAAGACGTAAACGATGAGATGGATCAACATGAAGAGGAGCTAGCACATCTAGACTCTCCAATTTCTTGACCCGTTTTGTTCAAACCTTGGATGGTGACGAACATGTTTCAAAAAGTTGAGGGCATTGTCATCCGGACGACAGATTACGGAGAAACGAATAAAATTGTTACAATATTCTCTCGTGAGCTTGGAAAGATAAGTGCAATGGCAAGAGGGGCGAAAAAACCAAAAAGTAGGTTAGCATCTATTTCGCAGCTGATGACGCATGGTCACTTTCTAATTCAAATGGGATCTGGACTTGGAACTTTGCAACAAGGTGAAATGATTTCATCTATGAAAGAAATTCGTGAAGATATATTTTTAACTGCTTATGCATCATTTATCGTTGAATTGACTGATAAAGCAACTGAAGATAAGAAACATAATCCGTATTTATTTGAAATGTTATATCAAACATTGCATTATATGTGTGAGGGTGTCGACCCTGAAGTGTTATCACTTATTTATCAAACAAAAATGCTTCCGGTACTAGGGATGCACCCATATTTTGATACATGTGCTATTTGTCACCAAGAAACAGACTTTGTCGCCTTTTCTGTTCGAGAAGGCGGTTTTCTGTGCTCGCGTCATGCGGAACAAGACCCGTATCGCATTCCGGTGGGAGAGGCTGTTCATAAATTATTACGTCTCTTCTATCATTTTGATTTAAACCGGCTCGGTAATGTATCTGTGAAGGATGGAACAAAACGACAAATACGTACAGTATTAAATACATATTATGATGAATATTGTGGAATCTATTTGAAATCAAGACGTTTTCTTGAACAACTTGATAAGTTTCAAATATAACGAGGACCATATACAGGTCCTTTTTACATACTTTCTTTTTTGAACAGCATATTTAGTATATAATATTTAAGAGATAGTATAACTTTTTTCGTTTTGTATTGAAGGTGGTGATTATCATAGAACTGAATAAACGGCAAGAACATATCATTCAGATTGTAAAAGATCACGGTCCTATTACAGGGGAGTCAATCGCTGCACAATTAAATTTAACACGTGCAACACTAAGACCAGACTTAGCGATTTTAACGATGGCGGGTTATTTGGAAGCTCGTCCGCGTGTCGGTTATTTTTATACCGGGAAAACTGGTGGGCAGTTATTATCAGAGGCTGTTAAGAAAATTAAAGTGCAAGATTATCAATCTAGACCAGTCGTAATTGATAAAAATGTTTCCGTATATGATGCGATTTGTACCATGTTTTTAGAGGATGTTGGTACTTTATTTGTTGTAGATCAAACTACATTTTTAGTTGGGGTTGTTTCTCGTAAGGATTTATTACGTGCGAGTTTAGGCAAGCAGGACTTAACGTCTCTTCCGGTTAATATTATCATGACAAGAATGCCAAACATTGCGATGTGTCGTAGAGAAGATTCTCTATATGATATTGCAATGGAATTAATAGAAAGACAGATTGATGCTGTACCGGTTGTAAAAGAAACAAAACAAGGACTAGAAGTAATCGGGCGAATTACAAAAACGAATATTACGCATGCGTTTGTGAATTTAGTAAACAATGAATGAGTGTAATTTGTTTAAAGTGAGGTAATGTAATGGATAATAAAATCGTATATGTCGTATCTGACTCTGTTGGAGAGACGGCTGATTTAGTTGTTCGAGCTGCAATGGGTCAATTTCCATTCGCTCCTGATATTAGACGTGTACCGTATGTAGAAGATACAGGGACATTAAAAGAAGTTATTTCAATTGCAAAGAGTAATCGAGCGCTTATTTGTTTTACATTAGTAAAACCTGAAATGCGTCAATATTTGTTAACAGAAGCGGCAAAAGAGGGTGTAGAGGCTTATGACATTATAGGTCCTCTTATCGATCAAATTGAAGAGATTACAGGACAAGTACCAAGATACGAGCCAGGTGTTGTTCGAAGACTAGATGAAGAATACTTCAAAAAGATTGAAGCGATTGAGTTTGCTGTTAAATATGATGACGGTAGAGATGCGCGTGGAATTTTGAAAGCTGATATTGTTTTAATCGGGATTTCACGTACATCGAAAACACCACTTTCACAATATTTAGCGCATAATAAACGATTAAAAGTTGCGAACGTACCACTTGTACCAGAAGTGGATCCGCCTGAAGAACTATATCAAGTTGCAAAAGAAAAATGTTTCGGTTTGAAAATTACACCGGATAAGTTAAATCACATTCGAAAAGAACGGTTGAAATCACTTGGGCTAAGTGATGGAGCAACATATGCGAACATCAATCGTATTAAAGAAGAGATTGATCACTTTGAGAAAGTAGTGAGCAAAATAAACTGCCAGGTCATTGATGTATCCAATAAGGCAATTGAAGAAACAGCAAATATTATTGTGAATGCAGTGCAAAGCCAAAAAATGTTTTAGCACATTTACCAAAGGTGAATGTGCTTTTTTCGCTCGTGGTAAAGTAAATGCTTTTTTAATCCCGTACTTAGAATGATGCGCTTCGCTGGTTTTGTAGTCACATGAAGGGGTAAATTTGATTATCTATGGATAACATAAGAAATTTTTAGAGGATATGTAGCGAAGTTAAAGAAAATATATTATAATAAAAAATTGTGATAAAAACCTATGTTTTACGTTTAGACTTTAATTTTTCAGAATAAACTAGGGATAGGATTTACGGAAAAAGATATACATTTACGTAAAATCGACAAAAATCTATACAAGAAAACGCACATTATGGAAGGATTCACAGAAGGGATGTAGAATACAGAAATATGCAAAACATCAGTAAGATTCTAGTTGATGCAGATGCATGTCCTGTGAAGAATGAAATTGTGCAAGTTGGAACAAAATTTCATGTCGAAATTTTGTTTGTCGCATCCTACGCCCATCGTTCGAGAAAACAGCAAGGAAATTGGGTTTATGTAGATTCTGAGCAAGATGAGGTTGATTTTTATATTTATAAACATGCGAAAGCTACAGATCTCGTGATCACACAGGATATGGGACTTGCTGGTCTTCTTGTCAAAAAAGGAGTATATGTATTATCTCCAAGAGGTACGTTTGTGACAGATGAGCAAATGGATACAATTTTATATAGTCGATATGTATCTGCAAAGTTACGCAGACAAGGGACCTATACGAAAGGTCCAAAATCATTTTCAAAGCATGATCGACAGTGCTTTCTAACAAATTTAGAAAAAATATTGTCGAATTATAAAGGAATCTTTTAATTTGTATCGAATACAAAATACGACACGGAGATGGAGTTATGGGGAATAGAATTCCCGAAGAAGTTGTTGAACAGATTCGGACATCATCTGATATTGTAGAAGTAATTGGTGAGTATGTTCAGCTCAGAAAGCAAGGGCGCAATTATTTTGGGCTTTGTCCATTTCATGGTGAGAATTCTCCCTCATTTTCTGTTTCATCAGACAAGCAAATTTTTCATTGCTTTGGATGTGGAGAAGGTGGAAATGTTTTTTCATTTCTCATGAAGATGGAAGGACTTTCTTTCACAGAGGCTGTACAAAAGCTTGGGGAAAGAAATAACATTGCAGTTGCAGATTATACATCAGGGCAAGAACAGCAAGAAAATATATCTGATGACAGTGTCATTATGTTGCAGGCTCATGAACTTCTGACAAAGTATTACCATCATTTGTTAGTAAATACAGAAGAGGGAAATGAAGCTCTTTCTTATTTATTAAATCGAGGTATTACAAAAGAAATGATTGAGAAGTTTGAAATTGGTTACGCGTCACCAGCTTGGGATGCAGCGGCGAAAATATTACAAAAAAGAGGGTTTTCGCTATCGACCATGGAGCAAGCAGGTCTACTTGTAAGAAGTGAAAAGGATGGTAGTCATTATGACCGCTTCCGCGGAAGAGTTATGTTTCCGATTCATACATTACAAGGAAAGGTAACAGCATTTAGTGGAAGGGCATTAGGGGATGATACCCCAAAATATTTAAATAGCCCGGAAACACCTATTTTTCATAAAAGTAAGTTGCTGTATAACTTCCATCAAGCAAGGCCGTTTATCAGAAAACGTGGGCAGGTCGTCCTTTTTGAAGGCTATGCTGATGTTTTAGCTGCTGTAAAAAGCGGCATTGAAGAAGCTGTCGCAACAATGGGAACGGCTTTAACAGAAGAGCAAGCGAAGCTTCTGCGTCGTAATGTTGAAACTGTTGTTCTTTGCTATGATGGTGATAAAGCTGGACGAGAAGCGACGATGAAAGCGGGGCAATTGTTAGCGCAAGTTGGTTGCCAAGTTAAGGTTACTTCATTGCCAGATAAGCTCGATCCTGATGAATATGTGCAACAATATGGAACAACGGCTTTTGAAAATCTTGTAAAAACGAGTATAAGTTTTATCGGATTCAAAATAAATTATTTGCGTTTAGGGAAAAATTTGCAAGATGAGTCTGGTAAAGAAGGATATGTGAAAAGTGTTTTAAAAGAGTTAGCATTATTGCAAGATGCGATGCAAGCGGAGTCATATTTAAAATCATTATCACAAGAATTTGCATACTCAATGGAAACACTTTTAGGTCAATTGCACCAATATCGCAAAGAACAAAAGATACAGCAAAAACAAACGAAGCAAATTTCTAAGCCATCTCAAATTGTTCAGTCTAAACCGAAATTATCAGGTTTTGAAAGGGCAGAGAGAGAGCTCATTTACCATATGTTGCAAAGCCCAGAAGTTGCAGTGCGTATTGAACCTCATATAGAAGATTTTTATACGGAAGAACATAAAGGGATTTTATATGAACTATACGCATATTATGAAAAGGGAAATGAACCTTCAGTCGGAAATTTCTTAAGTTGGCTCTCTGATGAGAGGTTGAAAAATATTATCACCAATATTTCAACGGATGAGTTTATTAATCCAGAATACACAGATGAAGTACTGCAAGGCAATCTAGAGGCGTTAAGACGCCATAAGGAAAAGCTGAAAAAAATGGAGACCATTTTTACAGTAAAACAAATGGAAAAAGCTGATCCGCTAGAAGCTGCTAAGTTTTATGCAGCATATTTACAAAATCAGAAAGCAAGAAGATAGCTTTTTGTATAAAATTTTATTATAATGAATGTTTGTATCTCGCGTAAGGAGGGGAACAAATGGCTGATAAACCAGCTCGTTCTAAACAAATTGAAACTGAAATGACCCTTGAGCAAGTGAAAGAACAACTCACTGAGCTCGGAAAAAAACGTGGCGTTCTTACATATGAAGAGATTGCAGAACGCATGAGTGGATTTGAAATTGAATCCGACCAAATGGATGAATATTATGAATATTTAGGTGAACAAGGGATTGACTTAGTTGGTGACAATGATGAAGGTCCAAATAATCATCAAATCACAAAGACTGAAGAAGAATTTGATTTAAATGATTTAAGTGTACCACCAGGTGTAAAAATCAATGACCCTGTTCGCATGTATTTAAAAGAAATCGGTCGTGTCGACTTACTATCTGCTGAAGAAGAAATTCGACTTGCTACACGAATTGAAGAAGGCGATGAGGAAGCGAAACGCCGTCTTGCGGAAGCGAATTTACGTCTTGTTGTAAGTATTGCGAAACGATACGTAGGTCGCGGCATGCTTTTCTTAGACTTAATTCAAGAAGGGAATATGGGTCTAATTAAAGCTGTTGAAAAGTTCGATTATCGTAAAGGCTTTAAATTCAGTACGTATGCAACTTGGTGGATTCGTCAAGCGATCACACGTGCTATTGCGGACCAAGCAAGAACAATTCGTATTCCAGTTCATATGGTTGAAACAATTAATAAATTAATCCGTGTACAGCGTCAATTGTTACAAGATTTAGGTCGCGAACCATCTCCAGAAGAGATTGGTGAAGAAATGGATCTTGCTCCAGAAAAAGTACGCGAAATCCTGAAAATTGCCCAGGAGCCAGTTTCTCTTGAAACACCAATTGGTGAAGAGGATGACTCGCATTTAGGTGATTTCATTGAAGACCAAGAAGCAACGTCACCTGCGGACCATGCAGCGTATGAATTGCTAAAAGAACAATTAGAAGATGTGTTAGATACGCTAACAGATCGTGAAGAAAATGTTCTGCGTCTTCGTTTTGGTTTAGATGATGGACGAACTCGTACGCTTGAAGAAGTTGGGAAAGTATTCGGCGTAACGAGAGAGCGTATTCGTCAAATTGAAGCAAAAGCGCTTCGTAAATTAAGACATCCAAGCCGTAGCAAACGTCTAAAAGATTTCTTAGAATAGGATTCTTTAAAAGTTTACTTCACATTTGTGAAGTGAACTTTTTTATTTTGTTAATTTTTGTTAAAATTTAGCTGTCAGTAACAATTACAATTCTTGTAATTTATTTTACAGAATTGTCTTTTGATTTGCAAATGGTCATTTTTAGATTTTTCGATTAATTTTGTTTATTCTATACAAAAATATATGTAGAAAAACAAAAAATATGATGAGATTCGTTGATTTTTATCAAAATAATATGTGATAAAAGTAAGATGATTAATAAACTGAATTTACAGAATGTTTAAAACTTCTGGTGGTTTTGTCTTTTCTGATAGGTTATTTTCAAGTACAATGGAAATGACTGAATCATCTAATTATTTAGGGGGATAGAGGGGGGAGAAGAAATATGAAACGTAATCCGTTGATTCCATTCGCTCTTATTGCAGCACTGGGCATTATCATTATGTTTGTATTTTCGTTTCAGGGGTTACATAAATCTAAAGAGCTAGCTGATGCCAAAAATACGGGAAAACCAGCACAAACGGCATCGAAACCAGAGGATATTGTGAAACAAAACTGTACGAGCTGCCATGGTGATCAGTTGCAAGGTGCAGTAGGACCTAATTTACAAAAAATCGGTGGGAAACTTTCGAAAGATGAAATTAAAGAAGTACTTTCAAAAGGGAAAGGCAATATGCCACCGAACTTAATTCCGGCAGATCAAGCTTCTAAAGTAGCCGATTGGTTATCGAAGAAAAAATAAAGTTCTATATAACAAGCTCTTTGCTTTTATAGCAAAGGGCTTGTTTTTCTTTTCTTTCTAAAATACGATTAATGATAGAGAAATTGAAATTTTGTTGTTTACTTGCAACAACTACTGTAAATTCATTATCATGGAGACAAACTGACAAGAGAAGGAGTAATGGAAATACATGAATGAAGTGAAGCTTTCAAAAAGGTTAGAAGAAGTAGTACGAGAGATTCCAGTGGGATCTACAGTAGCGGATATTGGCTCAGATCATGCGTACTTACCGTGCTATACAATTATAAATAACATTGCTACAAAAGCGATTGCAGGAGAAGTTGTAGATGGGCCATTTCGCTCTGCACAGGTAACGGTAGCTGAGAGTGGTTTACAAGAGAAAGTGGATGTTCGTAAAGGGAACGGATTAGCCGTTATTGCGCCAGGAGAAGTCGATGTGATTACAATTGCTGGCATGGGCGGGGCGTTAATTCGTGATATTTTAGAGAATGGAAAAGACAAGTTAAATGGTGTAACACGCTTAATTTTACAGCCAAATATTGCAGCGCATCATATTCGTGAATGGTTTATTGAAAATGACTGGGAACTTATTCATGAAAAGATTATAAAAGAAGACGGTAAAATTTATGAGATTTTAGTTGGAGAAAAAGGTAATCCAATAGCACCTTACCATGAAAATAAACAAGCTGAGTTATTTATTGGACCATTTTTGATGAAAGAAAAAAGTGATGCCTTTATTGAAAAATGGGAAGGCGAATTGAAAAACTTTCAAAATATCTTGAAGCAGCTGGAGCGTGCAACAGAGTCGGAAGATACAAAAGCGAAACGAAATGAAGTAGAAGAGAAAATGAAAATGATAGGAGAGGTTTTATCATGAGTAAAATTCCGAATGGGCATGAATTGATTTCTTTATTTGAAAGCATGTACCCGAAACATCTAGCGATGGAAGGAGATAAGATAGGCTTACAAATTGGAGCACTTAATAAATCGGTGGAGCATGTATTAATCGCACTAGATGTTACAGAGGCGGTTGTAGAAGAAGCGATTCAAATCGGAGCAAATGTCATTATTGCACATCATCCGCTTATTTTTAATCCTCTAAAAGCAATTCATACAGATAAAGCGTATGGGAGAATTATTGAAAAGTGCATTAAATATGATATTGCTGTGTATGCAGCTCATACAAATGTGGATGTTGCAAAAGGTGGAGTGAATGATTTACTTGCTGAGGCACTGGAATTACAAAATACAGAAGTGCTTGTTCCGACATATGCAGAAGAAATGAAAAAAATTGTTGTATTTGTTCCTGTCACACATGCGGAAGCTATGCGTAAAGCTTTTGGTGATGCTGGGGCGGGTTATATCGGCAATTATAGCCATTGTACGTTTAGTAGTGAAGGGACAGGTACATTTATGCCTCAAGAGGGGACAAACCCTTATATAGGCGAATCTGGACAGTTAGAGCGTGTGGAAGAGGTAAGGATTGAAACGGTTATTCCAGCTTCACTAGAGCGGAAGGTTGTAAAAGCAATGTTAACAGCACATCCATATGAGGAAGTCGCTTATGATGTGTATCCACTTGATAACAAGGGAGAAACATTAGGACTTGGTAAAATTGGATATTTGCAAGAAGAAATGACACTAGGACAGTTTGCTGAACACGTGAAACAATCATTAGATGTAGAGGGTGCGCGAGTTGTTGGGAAACTGGACGATAAAGTGCGAAAAGTAGCAGTACTTGGTGGTGACGGGAATAAGTATATCAATCAGGCGAAATTTAAAGGAGCAGACGTGTATGTAACAGGCGATATGTATTATCATGTCGCTCATGATGCAATGATGCTTGGATTAAATATTGTTGACCCAGGCCATAATGTCGAAAAAGTGATGAAACAAGGTGTGCAAAAGCAATTACAACAAAAAGCAGATGAGAAAAAATTTGCTGTACAAATTCACGCTTCAAAGTTACATACAGATCCATTTACATTTGTATAAGTGAGGTAATAAAAAAATCCGTTGCTANNTAGCAACGGATTTTTTTATTGTTGTTTTTTTGCTTTTACACGCGGCAAAATCTTTTGAAGTGGTACGTTTCGTTTTCGCTCCCAAGTAGCTGGATTCATCGGATCGTACTGTTCTAAAAAGGCTATTACTTCTTTTGTAATTGGCGTTGGTGTAGAAGCACCGGCGGTAATAGCAACATTTTCAACGCCTTGTAGCCACTCTAATTGAATCTCGCTTACATCTGCAACGCGGTATGCCTTTGTACCAGCGATTTCTTCTGATACTTGAGCTAAGCGGTTTGAGTTATTGCTTTTTGGATCGCCAACAACAATCGTTAAATCAGCAACATCAGCCTGTTTAGCCACTGCTTCTTGACGAACTTGTGTTGCTAAACAAATTTCTTTATGAAATTCAGCTGTTGGGAATTTTTTCTGGATGTCTTCCATTAGGTATTGAACGTCCCATTGACTCATTGTTGTTTGATTTGTAACTAAAATCTTTTCTGTTGGAATTTCCAATGTTTCTAAATCATCAGCTTTTTCAATAAGATGAACGATATCAGGTGCGATACCAACCGCGCCTTCTGGTTCTGGATGTCCTTTTTTACCGATGTAAATCACATGGTATCCTTCAGCTTTCTTTGCTTCAATGAGGTCATGTGTTTTTGTAACATCTGGACATGTTGCATCAATTGTTGTTAACCCTTTTTCTTTTGCACGTTGTTTGACTTCTGGGGAAACACCGTGTGCAGTGAAAATAACAGTGCCGGAATCGATTTTGTCTAAAATCTCTAATCGACTTGGACCATCTAATGTAATAATTCCATCTTCTTCAAAAGCATCTGTTACATGCTTGTTGTGAACAATCATACCTAAAATATAAATGGGTCTCGGTAATGACGTATCTAGTGCGGCATTGCGTGCGATAACCATCGCGTCAACAACACCGTAGCAATAACCACGAGGGGAAATTTTAACAATCTTCATGTGAGTAATCCTCTCCTTCTAAACAAGGGATCCTTTTGTACATAGTCTTTTTCATTATAAAGGAGGAGGGCACAGAAAACAAAGGATTGTTAGACATATAGTTTTGGTTTTGTTGCCATATGTGGGATATTCTCTTCCGGTAATTCTTTTTCAACAAGGGGATCAAGTATAATTTCCTTCCTTTTTTTCTTTTTAGGAGGTGATGGGGTGGTGATTACTTCCACCTCATCTTTCGATTCTTCAGCCTCACCTTTTCCAGAGGTGAGAATTTTTACGATGCTCGGTATGCTGCGAACAATGGGACCATATTGTTCGACGACAGGCCCGACAGATTGAGCGACTTGTGCAACTTTTTCAATGTTATTTAACATGCCGGTCGGATTGGAAATTAAGTTAGAAAAGAAGCTTCCGATACCACTGCTAGCGCTAGGTGTAACTGATGCCCCTCCGCGCATTTCGTTTGGCTCATTCATCATTTGTGGTTGAGGTGGTATCATTTGTTGTGGCTGCTGTATATAGGACTGATGGTATTGTTGGTGATGCGGATGTTGGTGCATGATCGGTTGCCCTTCCATTTGTCGATAGGGAGGAACCATTTGCATAAAAGGCTGAGTAGGATCGTGTTTTTTGAAAAGTTTAGAGAGAAATCCTTTCTTTTTTTGCATCATTGGTGGTAATTGAGGAATTGGGTATGGTGTATATGGTTGCTGCCCTGGATACATTTGCTGCATAGGGGATTTCGGATACATAAGAGAAATCCTCCTTTCTTCAGTTAGGTATATACACATACAATATGCAAAGGTAAGAAAGAAGGTTAGTTTTTGGAGTGAAAACTGAAACTATATAAATACAAGTTGAGAAATCGACATGAAAATCCCTTTCTTTTTAGGTGAACGAGAGCATCTGGACATGCATAGAAGCGGTCAGGGATTTTTTTTGCCACATGCTAGGGTGAAAACAAAGGAAGAAAGCGAGTGCAGGTCATGTTTTATTTTGCATCGCAGCGACTTAAAAATTAAAATGGATTTATATAAAGATGGATTTTACTATTAGATTTCGATATAATGTAGACTTGACTGATTTGTGCGCGCAGTAGAAATTTTAGAAAGAAGGTGTAACTTATGACACTACAAACATTTACACAGTATAATTTTCAGCCATTTTTAATAGATGCAGTTCGTGAACTACGCTTTTCAGAGCCGACAGAAATTCAAAAGAAAATTTTTCCGGTCGTAAAAAAAGGTGTGAGTGTAATTGGACAGTCCCAAACAGGTTCTGGGAAAACACATGCATACTTACTTCCAACTTTAAATAGAATTAATGCAAACCGTGAAGAGGTACAACTTGTCATTACAGCGCCTACTCGTGAGTTAGCACAACAAATTTATCAAGAAATTGTTAAATTAACAAAGTTTTGTGCAGAAGAGCAAATGATTACGGCACGTTGTCTAATTGGAGGTACTGACAAACAACGTTCAATTGAAAAGCTGAAAAAGCAACCTCATATTGTTGTTGGAACACCAGGACGTATTAAAGATTTAGTGGAAGAACAAGCGCTATTTGTTCATAAAGCAGCTACTATTATTGTCGATGAAGCGGATTTAATGCTTGATATGGGGTTCATTCAAGATGTAGATAAAATTGCAGCACGTATGCCTAAAAACTTACAAATGCTGGTCTTTTCTGCAACAATTCCTCAAAAATTAAAACCGTTTATGAAGAAGTATATGGAGAATCCAGAGCATATTCATATTAATCCGAAGCAAGTTGCAGCGGGGAATATTGAGCATTATCTTGTACCTTCAAGACATCGTAATAAGATTGAATTAGTGAAAAATATGTTACTTCAATTTAAGCCATATTTAGCAATTGTCTTTACAAATACGAAAAAAATGGCAGATGAAGTTGCGAATGGATTAACAGAGCGTGGATTAAAGGTTGGGCGTATCCATGGTGATTTATCTCCGCGTGATCGTAAAAAAATGATGAAGCAAGTTCGTGACTTAGAGTTCCAATACATTGTTGCGACGGACTTAGCGGCACGTGGTATCGATATTGAAGGAATTAGCCATGTAATTAACTATGAACTTCCATCTGATTTAGATTTCTTCGTTCACCGCGTTGGAAGAACAGCACGTGCTGGCTATTCAGGTATTGCAGTAACTATTTATGATCCAGCAAACGAGGAAGCACTAGATAACTTAGAAAAACAACGTAATATCACGTTTAAACATGTAGATTTACGTGGGGATGAATGGACGGACTTAGGTGAGCGTCGTCGCCGTAAAAGTCGTAAAAAACCAAATGATGAACTAGATGTTATGGCAACGAAAGTGGTTAAAAAGCCGAAAAAAGTAAAGCCTAATTATAAGAGAAAACTTGCGACAGAACGTGAAAAAGTGAAGAAAAAATATAGCAATAAAAAAAGATAAGGGAAATTTTTATCAAAAGCAACAAAAACATTAGAATACTTTGGTATAAAAGAAGTGAAATAGAATGTTACACATTTTAAGAGCGTGTGGTCACGCTCTTTTTTGTTGTACATAGAAGAGGTCTCAAACTAATAAAGATATCAATTATATAATGTGTAGCCTTATATAAGGTGCTGGCATATCAATGCTCAACACCTTTCAAACTTATTTAATATTACAGAGTACTTATCTTTTTTTTATCCATCTATCTTTCTGGCTTCCAAATTGAGTGAGAAGTGAAGGGAAGAGAAGAGGATTCTCACCGATTAAAGTTTTTCTTTGTTTTTTTCATAGTGGCTTCTTTTCTGAACAAACAATTCACTACATATTTCTACAAATTATGCTATCATTATAGCTATTGTATATTGAAGAGGTGATTATATGCTAAAGATTGGATCTCATGTTTCAATGAGTGGTAAGAAGATGTTATTAGCAGCAAGTGAAGAGGCTGTTTCGTATGGTGCAACAACGTTTATGATTTATACAGGCGCACCACAAAATACAAGAAGAAAACCAATTGAAGAATTAAATATAGAAGCAGGACGAAAACATATGCAGTTGCATGGAATTGAAGAAATTATTGTCCATGCGCCTTATATTATTAATGTTGGTAATACAACAAAACCTGAAACGTTCCAATTAGGTGTCGATTTCCTACGCATGGAAATTGAAAGAACAGCAGCCCTAGGAGTAGCGAAACAAATTGTACTTCATCCAGGTGCTCACGTTGGGGCAGGAGCTGAAGCTGGTATTGAGCAGATTATTAAAGGTTTAAATGAAGTGTTGACGCCAGAACAGACAGTAAATATCGCATTAGAAACAATGGCTGGAAAAGGTACAGAGTGCGGACGTAGTTTTGAAGAACTTGCAAAGATTATTGACGGTGTAAAATATAACGAAAAACTATCTGTATGTTTTGATACGTGCCATACGCATGATGCAGGTTATGACATCGTGAATGATTTTGATGGCGTATTAAATGAATTTGATAAAATTGTTGGGATTGATCGCTTGCAAGTATTGCATATTAATGATAGTAAAAACGTGCGCGGGGCTGGTAAAGACCGTCATGAAAATATTGGTTTCGGTCATATCGGTTATAAAGCGTTGCATCATATTGTACATCATCCGCAATTACAGCATGTACCGAAGATTCTTGAAACACCGTATGTAGGTGAAGATAAGAAAGATAAAAAACCACCATATAAATTTGAAATTGAAATGCTCAAGAATGGAACATTTGATGAAGGGATTCTTGAGAAGATTAAGGGGCAATAAGGAGGGAAATTTCCCTCCTTATTTTAATAATTGCTGAAATAATGTATTTACTTGCTGGGCGGTAGCGGGAGAGGTTACTTTTGCGATTTTTTTTAACAGTGCCAGTCTTTCATCGTTATTGTAAATGTTAATATTTTTTCCTTTCATTAAGAGCACAATTTTATCAGCTTGCTCTGTTGTAATAGGGACTTCATAGTCTTTACTATATTTTAATAATTCTTTTGTTGAAATATGATTTAATTTTTTATTTACGATTTGTTTGATGAGATTCATGATGCAGTCCTCCTTCAAGCGTTCTTATATCGGAATATATGTGCATGGTGCTTGTATATATTCGTATAACAGTGGCTTTTTCCATAAGGAAAAGAACAATATGTTATAATAAAAGAACAAAACTACATAAAAAGCATATAAGGAGGGCTTATGGAAAAAAAACAACATCGAAAAGAAAGTATTATTCATCTATTGTATCGTTTAGTTATGATTGTCTTTGGTGCAACATGTGCGGCGGTAGCAATTGAACTATTTTTAATGCCAAATAAAATTATTGATGGTGGAATTATTGGCATTTCCCTCATACTAGATTATCTTACTCCTAACATTTGGTGGTTAAGTTTTTCTACTTTAGTTGTCATCCTCAATATACCATTTATGTATTCCGGTTATAAGCAAATTGGAAAGACGTTCATGTTATCTTCTGCTTTTGCGATTGTCGCTTTAGCATTTATTGAGTCAACATTACATTCTATTCAACCATTTACGACAGAGCCGATTTTAGCAACTGTTTTTGGTGGCCTTATTTTAGGGATTGGTGTAGGCCTTGTTATTCGTCACGGGGGTTCATTGGATGGAACAGAGATTATGGGAATCTTGTTAACGAAGAAATTACCGTTTTCTGTCGGTGAATTTGTTATGTTTGTGAACTTATTCGTTTTTGCTTGGGCAGCATTTGTATTTGGTGTTGAACAGGCGATGTATTCTGTTATGACATACTATATTGCATTCAAAACGATCGATACGGTTATTCAAGGATTGGATGAAACGAAAGCAGTTCTTATTGTATCAGATCAATATGAAGAAGTATCAAATGCAATTTTACACCGTCTTGGTCGTGGAACAACAAAGCTTGTTGCTAAAGGTGGCTATACGGATAAAGAGAAAGAAGTTATTTACGCAGTTGTTACACGTCTTGAGGTAACAAAGTTAAAATCAATTGTTCATGAAATTGATGAAAATGCCTTTATTACAATTATGAGTACACAAGAGACAAACGGTGGTAAATTCAAATCAGCAATTCATTAAAAATATGTGTTCAAAAAAGCAGAGAAATTTTCTCTGCTTTTTTGTTATAATAATAAGGTTGCCTGAAATAAAGAAGGTATTTTGGGCAGATTGGTTTACAACTATAATAAGCTATACTATAATTCAAATAGAAATAAATCGGAATCATTCTGAATTAAAATAGGTGAGATGCTATGAAAAATATATTAGAAATAGAAGGATTGACATTTCGGTATGAAGATCGAAATGTGCTAGAAGATATTAATTTGCAAGTTCCAAAAGGAGCTTTTTTAGGTTTAGTTGGACCGAACGGATCTGGAAAATCAACTTTATTGAAGAGTATATTAGGTGTTTTAAAGCCAAAGAAAGGAAATATCCGATTATTTGGTATTGATAGTAAGAAATTTAAAGAGTGGAATAAAATCGGCTATGTGTCGCAAAAGGCTAACAGTTTTAACTCTGGTTTTCCAGCGACTGTCTTTGAGGTTGTTTCAATGGGGCTTGTTTCGAAAAAAGGCCTATTTCGTTTTTTAACGAAAGAAGATAAAGAGAAGGTAGTAAAGGCAATTGCTGATGTAGGCATGGGCGAATTTCAAAATCGTAACATCGGAGAGCTTTCCGGCGGACAACAGCAGCGTGTATTTATTGCACGTGCACTTGTAAGTAGCCCAGAATTACTTATTTTGGATGAACCTACTGTTGGAATCGATGTAAAGAACGTGGAGAGTTTTTATGAAATACTAGAGGATTTAAATAAAAAACTAGGTATCACATTGATTCTTGTTACGCATGATATGGGCGCTGTAACAGAGAAGGTGACGCATGTTGCATGTTTAAATCAGCATCTACATTTCCATGGAAATGTAGAGAAATTCCGAGAGCTAGAAGATGCAGAAATGTCGATTTTATATGGACATCATGTTCATCGCTTAGAGCATGATCATGAGCATCACGGGAGGATACAATGATACAGGATTTTTTACAATATGATTTTTTACGTAATTCTTTATACGCTGGTATTTTAATAGGACTTGTTGCACCGCTTATCGGTGTATTCGTTGTAATCCGCCGCTTGTCACTTATTGCGGAGGCATTAAGTCATGTGACATTATCAGGGATTGCAGCAAGCTTATTGCTTGAAAAAACAATTTTTACAGGTGGATTTTTAAATCCATTATATATGGGAATGATCTTTTCAATAGGTGGAGCTTTGTTAATTGAAAAGTTACGAACTGTATACAAACATTATCAAGAATTAGCGATTCCGATTATTCTCTCGGCTGGGATGGGGATTGGTGTTATCTTCATTTCGCTTGCTAACGGATTTAATACAGATTTATTTAGTTATTTGTTTGGTAGTGTAAGTGCTGTAACAAGAACGGATTTAATGATTATTGGTATTGTAGCAATCGTAGTTGTTGCAACGATTATTTTATTATATAAAGAGCTATTTTTATTATCATTTGATGAGGAATACGCTGTATCAACTGGACTTCGCGCAAAGTGGATTCACTTTATTTTTATTATTTTAGTTGCGTTAGTAATCGCAGTATCAATGCGTGTTGTTGGGGTTCTTCTTGTATCATCTCTAATGACGTTACCAGTTGCAGCAAGTATCCGCATTGCCAAAGGGTTTAAACAAACTATTTTCTTTTCCATTTTATTTGGTGAAATTTCCGTAATAGGTGGAATGCTTGCTTCTTATCAACTTGATTTGGCTCCAGGTGGTACAATTGTTATGCTAGCGGTTCTTATTTTAATCGGTGCAATCTTATGGAAAAAGAAAAAAACTGCATAAAGTAGGGATAGTTATGAATCTAACAGAAGCTTTACGCCTTATGAAAGAAAAAGGGTATAAACATACTGGAAAACGTGAAGAAATGCTGCGATTATTTGCGGCTCATAATCGTTATTTAACCGCAAAAGACGTTTTAGAGCATATGAAAGATGATTATCCAGGATTAAGTTTTGATACAATCTATCGAAATTTAACTGTATTTGCTGAGATTGGTGTTTTGGAGCAGACAGAACTAAATGGAGAAAAGAATTTTCGTTTTACATGCTCGGTTATGGAACACCATCATCATTTTATTTGTTTGGATTGTGGTGGGACAAAAGAAATTACTTCCTGTCCAATGGATTTTATGAATAAAGATTTTAAAGGATATGAGGTAACAGGACATAAGTTTGAAATATATGGGCGTTGCCCAAAGTGTGCAAAGTAAAGTGAAACCTTAATAAGTGGGTGAGCTTGCTCACTCAACTTAGTTGCTTTTACTGAATTTTGAGATGGGGGTATTACGGTCCGCCAATAGCAAGGGAAGAGCTCGTCAGTTGTGAAACTGACGAGCTCTTCTTTTTCTTTTTATTCTTGTTCTTGTTTTTCTTGATTTGCAGCCATTTCAGCAGCGATTACATCAATTTCTTTTTTCAGTTCTTCTACCATTGTTTCTTCTGGTACTTTTCGAACTACTTTTCCTTTACGGAATAATAACCCTTCCCCACGCGCGCCAGCAATACCGATATCAGCCTCACGAGCTTCACCAGGACCGTTTACAGCGCATCCAAGTACAGCAACTTTAATTGGTACTTTTAGTGTAGAGATATATTCTTCAACTTCGTTTGCAATACTGATAAGGTCAATTTCAATGCGACCACAAGTTGGACAAGAAATAAGTGTTGCGGCGTTCGATGCAAGACCGAATGACTTTAACAGTTCGCGAGCAACTTTCACTTCTTCAACAGGGTCAGCACTTAATGAAATACGAAGTGTATTTCCGATACCTTTACTTAAGATTGCTCCAAGACCAGCGGCACTTTTTACAGTTCCAGCAAATAGTGTTCCAGATTCTGTAATACCTAGGTGTAATGGATAATCAAAAGCACGAGCTGCTTTTTCATAAGCTTCGATTGCTAAATTAACATCAGAGGCCTTCATAGATACGATAATATCGTGGAAATCCAAATCCTCTAAAATTTTAATATGATGTAGTGCACTTTCAACCATACCATCAGCAGTAGGATAGCCATACTTCTCTAAAATATGACGTTCTAATGAACCTGCATTGACGCCGATACGAATTGGAATACCGCGTTCTTTCGCAGCATTTACAACAGCTTCTACTTTATGACGACGCCCGATGTTACCTGGGTTGATACGTACTTTATCAATGCCGCCTTCAATTGCTTTTAAAGCAAGACGATAATCAAAATGAATATCAGCAACAAGTGGGATGTTAATTTGTTTTTTTATATCAGCAATAGCATTTGCTGCACGTTCGTCTGGAACAGCTACGCGGACAATTTGACAACCCGCTTCTTCTAAACGTTTGATCTCAGCAACAGTTGCTTCTACATCATGCGTTTTTGTTGTTGTCATACTTTGTATAATTAATTCATTGTTGCCGCCAATTGTTAAATTACCGACTTTAACAGGACGTGTTTTTGTACGATGAGTCATTTCATTCACGAATAGATCGCTCTCCTTATAAAAGAAGTTTCTTATTTTGTCTCTTATATCAAGTATAGTATATGTGATATAAGGAAATAGAAACCAATATGTCCGGTTTCACTTTTACTATTGTATCAGCGCCTTTATGTAATTGACAAGGATTAAGTAATGGGGTCATTGATATAAAGGGAATTTGTAAGATTTCCCAATCTGTATTTTTGTAGAAGATGTATTTTGATTTAATTGTTTAAAATCATTAATTACTTTTTCAATAGAAGGAACTTTTTTCTTATTAATCGCTTCGGTAATTGAGAGAACCGTATCTCCTGTCTTTACTTCAATTGCTTTATACGATGTGTCTGTTTCTTTCTTTTGTTTCGTATCTGTGTCTTCTTTTTTTGCAGTTTGAGCAGCAGTTGTTTTTTTATATGAACTTAACATTGGTAAAGTGCCAATTTTTATATCGTAGTAAAATACATAACAGAGAACAAGCACAAATAAGAGTATACCTAATCTCTTCATATTCCTCACTCCTTTGCTAGGAATATATGCTTGTCCAAAAAAAAAATGCCTAAATGGCATTTTTTTTATAGTTCTTGTTTTTCTTTTGGTTTTGGAACTTCTTTAATTGTTAAGTATAGAACAATTAAAATAACTGCAATGTAGATAAGCGTTGAACTAAGGACGTGTACCTTTAATAAATCCATAATCATAAAGAAGATAGTTGGAATTGT
Source organism: Bacillus sp. AFS098217 (assembly GCF_002551815.1). GTDB lineage: Bacteria > Bacillota > Bacilli > Bacillales > Bacillaceae_G > Bacillus_A. The sequence continues at coordinate 229,179 of NZ_NVPR01000032.1, read as the reverse complement.
ATAACTATAAGCAGTTAACGACCAAACTTGCTTATAAGATAATTTGCGCTGGCCACTCATGGCAGAGCCGATGAAGGCAAGAAGTGTAATACCTAAAAATGTGATAAATAATTGGAACAGATAAACGAAAGCGCCGATAACGAACATTAAAATTGGATAAATGCTATTGAAGAAGGAAATAAAGTCTTGAAGATCCTTTTTCTCAAGAGAAGCACCTAATAAATCATTATAGGAATACGTTTGTGTTTGACCGTTCGCCATAGAGATTACTTTATCTTTGAGGATAAATAAGCCTATTTTATTGTTGTATTTTTGTGTATCCGTTGCGTTTGGATCGAATACAAAGATGGAATTACCATCCTCTTTTTCGATTGGCTTATCAATCTCTGCTTTTAGCTCTCCGTTTTCAATTTTAAATTCCGGAATATCTTGTTCAAGTGCTTTGTTTATGATTCCAACACCGTCTTGAATCGCGCTTCCGTACAATAAAGTTCTCGGGATGGTAGTGATTAAGCAGAGCAACATGATATACAGAATCGTTTTTCCGATTTTTTGAAAACGGAAAAGCGCCATGTCTTTTGGTGAGTATAGGCTTTTGACAAGTTGTGTAAATATGGACATAGATTCACTTCCTTTTGTTATGTATGTAGATTTATGTATAAAATCATAAAATCATTGTAACGTACGTATCTAGAGAATCACAAGCTATATCGCGTTTCTGTACCATATTTAGAGGAAGTACTTAATGATTTAAAAAACACGTCTTTTATAAAAAATACAACTTATCAAGGACAAAAATACAATTGACACTTTTCTTTTTCATATGGTAAATTTATCTTACATTTCTTAAGTGATATACCTCATAGCAATTTACTTATGTAGTATTTTGCTGTAGGAATAATCTATGAGAATACGGTAGTTTCGGCCGTAGTCATGTACATAATTCTGGACCCTTAGCTCAGCTGGTTAGAGCAGACGGCTCATAACCGTCCGGTCGTAGGTTCGAGTCCTACAGGGTCCATACCCATTTGGTGGTTTATAATGCAGAAAAGAAGCTTCCTTGTAGAAGGAAGCTTTTTTTACGAAATACGTGAGCATTTTGTTTGAAAAGAAATGGGTATTTTGCTACGTTAATGATAGCAACACAATGTGATTTAATTTGTTTTCACCCTATGGCAATTAGGGTAAAATGAAGTTGTATGCCAATTTATTTTGGCAATACATAAAATGGGAGGAATATAACAATGGCAAAACATGAATTACCAAATTTACCTTATGCGTATGATGCTTTAGAACCTCACTTTGATAAAGAAACAATGAACATCCATCATACAAAACACCACAACACTTACGTAACAAACTTAAACGCTGCGTTAGAAGGTCATGCAGAATTAGCTGACAAAAGTGTTGAAGAGTTAGTTGCACACTTAAATGAAGTACCAGAAGCAATTCGTACTGCAGTACGAAATAATGGTGGCGGACATGCAAACCACACTTTCTTCTGGACAATCCTATCTCCAAATGGTGGTGGACAACCAGTAGGTGAACTTGCAGCTGCAATTGAAGCGAAATTCGGTAGCTTTGATGCATTCAAAACAGAATTTGCAAAAGCTGGTGCAACTCGCTTTGGTTCTGGTTGGGCTTGGCTAGTAGTAAACAACGGTGAACTAGAAGTAACAAGCACTCCAAACCAAGACTCACCTTTAACAGAAGGTAAAACTCCAGTTATCGGTTTAGACGTTTGGGAACATGCTTACTACTTACATTATCAAAACCGTCGTCCTGACTACATCGGTGCATTCTGGAACGTTGTAGACTGGAACGCAGCTGAAAAACGTTACCAAGAAGCTAAATAATATTGTTTGTTCTGCTTTATGCAATTTGATACTGAAGAAGCTAGGGGATATTCTCCTAGCTTTTTTGTATGCTTTCTTTTACATAATTGTGCTTGTCTTTGGAAGACTAGAACATGAAGTAAAGGAGAGTTATGTATGAAGTGGAAACATATAATTGGCGATGTTGAGGTGAATCGCGATTTAGTATTACTACTTATTATGGGGGGATTATATACACTTGCTATTTCTTTATCGAATACCTTTGTTAACATTTATTTATGGAAGCAAACCCAAAACTATGTGAACCTTGGATTATATAATTTAGCAAGTGTTGTATTGCAACTACTCACCTTTCTATTCGCAGGAAAATTGGCAAAGCGAATCGATCGTGCTATTTTACTGCGAATAGGAGTTGGAACATTAGCGACTTTTTTTATCGTTGTTTTACTTACAGGAACACATGCTTCACACTATATTATATTACTTGGTGGACTTCTTGGAATTGGATACGGTTTTTATTGGCTTGCATTTAATTTGCTGACGTTTGAAATTACAGAACCGGAAACACGTGATTTTTTTAACAGTTTTCTCGGTCTTCTAACATCTTTTGCTGGAATGATTGGGCCGATAGCAGCTGGATATACAATTTCACGTATGGAGAAGTGGAGCGGCTATACAGTTATCTTTTTTCTTTCATTAACTTTATTTGCAATTGCTGTGGTCATTAGCTTTTTTTTATCGAAAAGGGAATGTGAAGGACGGTATGAAATTGTTCAAGTTTTGAAAGAACGTAGGATTGATAAAAACTGGGGAAGAATTACTCGTGCACACTTTTTTCAAGGATTAAGGGAAGGAACGTTTGTTTTTGTTATCTCGGTATACGTCTATTTAGCATCTGGAAGTGAATTTGCATTAGGGAAGTATAGTTTAGTCAATTCAGCTGTTTCATTTGTATGTTATTACTTGGTTGCACGTATGTTAAAGAAAGAGTGGAGAAAAAAGGCGATTTTACTTGGTGGAATTATTTTATACGCTGTGGTGTTCTTGGTTATTTTTCATGTTACATATGTAAAATTGCTCATTTATGCAGCTTGTATTGCAATTGCCTATCCGATCTTACTCGTTCCGTATGGATCGATGACATATGATGTAATCGGAAGAGCAAAACAGGCAAAAGAATGGCGGGTTGAGTATATTGTTGTTCGAGAACTATGGCTAAATAGCGGAAGAATATGTTCAATTTTAAGTTTTTTATGTGCAGTTTCATTTTTCCTGCCGGAAAAAAGTTTACCTGTTTTATTATGTATTCTCGGAGCTGGACATTTTCTTATTTATTTTGCCGTTAAAAATGTCAAATATGATGAGCGAAGTATAAATAGGACAAGCGTTGTAGCTGGGGAAGCAACACCAAATCGTACTGAACCTGAAGGTTAACTTCTTCTTTGTTTTATGCTAGAATAAAAAGACATGTAAAACAGCTGTGAGGGCACCTGTAACAAGGTGTCCCTTTCACATTACATAGCTGTGGGTAGAGGGGGTTCGTATGAGTAAGAAGAAAAAGAAAAAGACCCACGTTCCGTTTCGGCTAAACGTGTTGTTTTTGTGCGTATTTTTAATGTTCTCCGCGGTTATTGTGAGGCTTGGATATGTACAAATTGTTCATGGTGAGGAGTATAAAAACGAAGTTGAGAAAAAGGAAAACGCAACGATAAGCAATCCAGTTCCGCGTGGGAAAATCTTTGATCGATATGGACGTGCTGTTGTAGATAATGATCCTGTTCGGACGATCACATTTACACGAATGAAAGGATCAACTTCAGAGGACCGCCTAAAAACAGCGAAAAAGCTTGCAGAACTCATTGAAGTATCACCAGATAAATTAACAGATCGTGATAAGAAAGATTACTGGCTTTCAATGCATAAAAAAGAAGCAGAAGCGAAAATCACAAAAAAAGATCGTGAAGAACTTAAAGCGAAAAAAATTGATGATAAAGAAATTGACGATCGTCAGCGAAACCGCGTGACAGAAGAAGAACTAAGTCAATTAACACCAGCAGATTTAGAAGTGCTTGCAATTAAGAGTAAGATGGACGGCGGATATGCAATGACGCCACAAATTATTAAAAAGCAAGTAACACCGGAAGAATATGCGATAGTGAGTGAAAATTTAGCGTTATTACCAGGTGTGGATACGAATGTGGACTGGGATCGTAAATATACGTATGATGATATGTTCCGCAGCGTGCTTGGTGGTGTAACAAGCTCAGATGAAGGGTTACCAAAAGAGCGATTAGATTATTACCTTGTTCGCGATTATGATCGTAACGACCGGGTTGGGAAAAGTTATATTGAACAGCAATATGAAGATGCACTTCACGGTACAAAGACAGAAACAAAAAATATTACAGATAAAGATGGTAATATTATAGAAACAGTAAATGTCTCTCAAGGGCAACGAGGCAACGATTTAAATTTAACGATTGATATGGAACTACAAAAGCGTGTAGAAGACATAATTACGAAGAATTTAATGAAATTTAAAGGTTCGGAACCATTGTTAGATCGCGCATTTGTTGTCATGACGAACCCGAAAAATGGTGAAATTTTATCGATGGCTGGAAAACAGCTTGTCGAGGAAAATGGAAAAACAGAAGTGAAAGATTATGCATTAGGAACGATGACAAGTTCTTATGAAATGGGTTCAACGGTGAAAGGAGCAACGCTACTAACGGGATATCAAACAGGTGCAATTAAACCTGGAGATTATCAGTATGATGAACCGATAAAAATAAAAGGTACACCTTTAAAAAGCTCTTGGAAAAACATGGGTTCTATCGATGACCTTACTGCTTTAAAAATGTCTTCTAACGTATATATGTTTAAAACGGCAATGAAAATTGCTGGTGTGCAATATCAAAAAGGCGGTACGTTAGATATTCCACAAAAAGCATTCGATGATATGCGTTATTATTTTAGTCAATTTGGACTTGGGGTGAAAACAGGGATTGATTTACCAAATGAGTCGGCTGGGCAACGAGGAACAGGTAAGCAACCAGGTTTCTTATTAGACTTAGCAATTGGACAGTATGATACGTATACACCACTCCAATTAGCACAATATGTTTCGACAATCGCAAATGGTGGTTACCGTATGCAGCCACAGGTCGTAAAAGAAATTCGTCAGCCACCAGCTAAACCAGATGAAGTGGGAAAAGTGATTGAGTCAATGGAACCGAAAGTATTGAATCGTATAGATATGCCTGAAAGTCAGATTAAACGGATTCAAGAAGGTTTTAGACAGGTGTTTAATGATGCTGGTGGTACAGGTTTGAAATATTTTCAAACGGCACCATATAAAGCGGCAGGGAAAACAGGAACTGCACAGGTACCGTATGGCGGTGATAAGGCAATTGGAAGAGATGCAAATGGTAATCGTAAAATTATTTATAACCTAACTTTAGTAGGTTATGCTCCGCTTGATGATCCAGAGGTAGCATTCTCTGTTGTCGTTCCATGGATATATGATGATCACTGTGGAATTAACGGAGACATCGGCCGTCAAATTATGGATGCTTACTTTGACTTGAAAAAGCAAGAAGTAACAGGTGAAGCACCGAAAGATGAAAAAGGGAAGAAAGTAGAATAAAAACATGCGAATTTGGCACACTATCTTAAAAGATAGTGTGCTTTTTTGTGCTTTTTATGCATATGTTTTAGTAATTGTGGACGAGCATGTAATATGTGCGAAATAGGGTGCTGGAAAATTGCACATTCTTATTTAGGACCGGTCATCTAGTTGATTTAAAGAAAAGGAGGAAAGGATAACGTATTACAATAAAAAAGTAGAAATTTACAAAACTTTTACAAACAATTAAAACCGAATTAATAGTTTAGCATTATTCTTATACCTGTAATCCTGTTATTTCAGGTTACTTCTAGGAGGAAAAACACGTGAAGTGGATAAGCACATCAGTTAAGGTTTTGGCGGTATCGACATGTTCCATGTTCTTGTACATGTCTACTGCATCTGCTGCAAATAAAATGGGAGAAGTGAGAGTTGATGGATCCTCAACAGTTTTCCCTATTATGGAAGCAGTAGCAGAGGAATATACAAAGAAGGAACCGCGTGTGAAAGTTTCTATTAGTATTTCTGGAACAGGAGGAGGATTTCATCGTTTTGGAACAGGAGAAGTAGATATTAATAATGCTTCACGCTCGATGAAACAAGTGGAAGAGAAATTTATGAAGAAAAATTCCATCCAGTTTACACCATTTGAAATTGCTTATGATGGTCTCACAATTATTGTGAATCGTCAAAATACATGGGCGGATAATATGACAATAGAAGAGTTACGCCTATTGTGGAGCGAAGATGGGAGAACAAAACGATGGTCATATATACATCCAAAGTGGCCGCATGAAAAAGTGCGATTTTATGCGCCAGGTGTAGATTCTGGTACGTATGATTATTTTCAAAGTGTCGTCTTGCAAAACAATCGCCTTGCAAAAACAGTTTCGTTATCAGAAGACGATCAAGTTATTATGCAAGGGGTAATGAATGATACAAACGCAATCGCGTTTGTCGGATATGCCTACTACATGGCCAATCGAGATAAGGTGAAAGCTATAAAAGTAAACGGTGTATTTCCGACAAAGGAAACGATTCAATCTGGTAGGTATAAGCCATTGTCTAGATCGTTGTTTGCGTATGTAAATCATGCTTCGATTCAAAATAAAAGCAGTGTAGCAGATTATGTTGCATTTATGATGAAGCATGTAGGAAAGCTTGCTGAAGAAGTTGGTTATGTGAAGTTACCAGAAGAAAAATATAATGAACAGCTGCGAATGTTAACAGAAATAGAAAGATAATGTCAGGGTGGAAAGGGGTTTTCATCTTTGGCTCGTAATGACAAAAGTCAGATTACATTTTCTGTGCAACATTTGATTGAGAGAAATACAATCAAAAGAAAAAAAACGCAGCGAATCAATCGAATGGTCCCGTTATTATTAAAGGCAATTGCTAGTGTATCTATCCTAACAACAATTGGGATTATTATTACATTAGCAAATGAAACGATGATGTTTTTTCAAAAAGTATCGTTCTATTCTTTTTTCACTGAAAAAGAATGGTTACCTTTTTTTGAAGAGCCTAAGTTTGGGATACTGCCGCTTATATGTGGGACCGTACTGGTAACATCAATCGCCATGGTAGTAGCAATTCCAATTGGCTTAGGGTGTGCCATATTTTTAAATGAGTATGCTTCAAATTTGGCTAGAAAAGTACTAAAACCATTGTTAGAACTACTGGCAGGGATTCCGACAATTGTATACGGTTTTTTTGCCTTAACGATTGTTACGCCGTTCTTGCAGCGAATGATTCCTGATTTACAGTTTTTTAATGCAATTAGTCCAGGGATTGTCGTCGGATTTATGATGATACCAACAATAGCTTCTCTTTCTGAAGACGCGATGGGAGCTGTAGCATCTGCGGTAAAGGAAGCTTCAATGGCACTGGGTGCAACCCGTTTGGAAACAGTGAAGCAAGTGATATTTCCAGCAGCGTTTACTGGTATTATGGCTGCGATTCTATTGGCAGCTTCTCGTGCAATTGGTGAAACGATGATTGTTGTCATTGCTGGTGGTTCAACGCCTAATATATCTTTAGATCCGACGCATTCCACTCAAACGCTAACAGCCTATATTGTACAAGTGAGCCTAGGGGATGCACCTCATGGAACAATTACCTATTACAGCATGTATGCTGTAGGAGCTACACTACTTGTGTTTACATTTATTATGAATATGATTTCGCAGCAAATTATGCGCCGTTTTAGAAAGGTGATATAAGATGCAGATGTTAAATCATAAGAAAATAAAAGAAAATATGGCAGCGCGTTTTTGGAAGGACAAAATATATAAGGTGATTTTTTATATAGCAATGCTATTTTCAATAACTATACTCTTTGTATTGTTATATCAAATTTTTGAAAAAGGTGTAGGTTACCTTTCAATAGATTTTTTTATGAGCTTTGCTTCACGTAATCCAAAGCAAGCTGGGATTGCTGCGGCATTATCAGGAACAATATTATTTATGAGCATTGTAATACCGGTGTCTTTTATATTCGGGGTCGGTACAGCGCTATATTTAGAACATTATGCAAAACAATCTATATTTACAAGAATGATAGAAGTAAATATTCAAACATTAGCGGGTGTGCCATCTGTTGTGTTTGGATTGCTAGGTTTAACGATTTTTGTATATGTTCTTCAGCTAGGTGAGAGTATAGTAGCAGCAGCGCTTACGATGAGTCTTCTTGTGTTACCAACTGTTGTTGTGTCGAGCCAGGAAGCGATACGTATGGTACCAAGCCACTTATTAGAAGCTTCATATGGAGTAGGAGCTACAAAATGGCAAACGATGTACCAAGTTGTATTACCAACTGCTTTGCCAGGGATTTTAACGGGATGTATTTTGGCATTATCGAGAGCAATTGGAGAGGCAGCGCCACTATTAGTCATTGGGGCACTCGCTTTTGCGAATTATATTCCGTTTGGCATGTTTGATAGATTTACAGTTTTACCAATTCAAATTTTTAATTGGATGAGTAGACCACAAGAGGAGTTTCAGTATGTAGCGGCAGCAGGCATGATTGTTTTACTAGGATTGTTGCTTATTATGAATGCAGTTGTCTTATGGTTACGAAAGCGTAAATAAGTAGGAAGTGGATGAAAGGGGAATTCAAGATGGTAGCAACAGTAGTAAATGTACAGGTGAAAAAGGAAGAGAAGATTGAGGCAGCTCCGAAGAAAATTGTATTCGATACGAAAAATTTGAACTTATGGTATGGAGAAGACCATGCTTTAAAAGACGTGAATTTAAGCATTCATGAGAATGAAGTAACGGCAATCATTGGACCGAGTGGTTGTGGGAAATCAACGTATTTAAAAACATTGAACCGTATGGTAGAACTAGTACCTATCGTTCGAACAACAGGAGTAATCGAATATCGAGATCGAAATATCTTTGATAAGTCATATCCTGTTGAAGAATTACGTACACATGTTGGCATGGTATTCCAAAAGCCAAATCCATTTCCAAAATCCATCTATGAAAATGTTGCATATGGCCCAAAAATTCATGGTATTCGTGATAAGAAGACGCTTGATGCAATTGTTGAAAAAAGTTTACGTGGTGCAGCAATTTGGGATGAATTAAAAGATCGATTACATGACAATGCATATGGCCTATCTGGTGGACAACAGCAGCGCTTATGTATCGCACGTTGTTTAGCAATTGAACCAGATGTTATTTTAATGGATGAACCAACATCAGCTTTAGACCCGATTTCTACATTAAAAGTAGAAGAATTGATTCAAGAATTAAAGAAAGATTTTAGTATTGTAATTGTGACGCACAATATGCAACAAGCGGCACGTATTTCAGATAAAACAGCTTTCTTCTTAAGTGGTGAAGTTGTTGAATATACAGATACAAATAAATTATTTACAATGCCTACAGATAAACGTACAGAAGATTATATTACAGGACGATTTGGCTAATAAGAGTAAATGCTCCTCTTAAGAGGGGCATTTGTCATTTTTTATGTATGTAATAGATAAGGGGGAAGAAACATGGTACGAGAACAATTTCATTATGATTTACAAGCATTACAGCAAAAAGTAATTGAACTTGGGGAACTAGCAAGAGAAGCTCTGTCACTTTCTATGGAAGGCCTTCAAAATAGAGATGTAGAGAAAGCGTTGGAAGTTATTGATGGTGATTATCGCATGGACAATTTGGAAGAGGAAATCAACGATCTTGCGCTTATGTTAATCACGAAACAACAGCCTGTGGCAAGTGATTTACGAAGAATTTTCGTTTCGATTAAAACAGCAACAGATTTAGAACGTATCGCAGACCATGCAGTAAACATTGCGAAAGCAACGATCCGACTTGGTGAAAAAGAAACGTCTGTTGACTTGCATAATATAGAGGAAATGTTTACAATCGCTAATGAAATGTTACATTTATCATTGGAAGCATATCAAAAAGAAAATTTAACATCTGCAAAGCAAATTGCAGAAATGGATGATTCGGTTGATGAAATATATGGAAAAGCAATTCGTGAATTTATATCTTCCGTTCCTGAACATCCTGAGACGATTACACAAATTACACAATTATCTTTTATTGCACGTTATATTGAGCGTGTGGCAGATCACATTACAAATATTGCTGAAAATGTTTTCTATTTGGTGAAAGGAAAACATTATTTATTAAATGAATAGGCGGTAGGTTAAAGCAGATGATAGGAAGTCATCTGCTTTTTTAGTCAAAACATGACAAAAAAAGCTCGTTGTCTCGTTCGATTTATGATGATAAGATGTATCATAATATAAGATGGAAAAATAAAACAAATTTAAATTTCATTTTTAAATCAATGAGTAAGCGCTTTCTTTTGTAGGGTTCTAAATTGACAAAGTTAATTCATATAGAAGTGACATACATATGGTATACAAAATCGTTCAACATTATAAAAGTGGAGGATGAATGTATATGAAGGGGGTTATTTTAGCCGGTGGAAAAGGAAGACGCCTTAGACCATTAACATGTAATTTTCCAAAACCGATGCTGCCATTACTAGAAAAGCCAGTCTTAGAATATAACATTGAATTGCTCCGGCAACATGGTATTCATGAAATTGCGATTACGGTTCAATATATGAGTACTGCCATCAAACAATACTTTGGAGATGGTAGTAAATGGGGCGTGAACTTGCATTACTTCGAGGATTCACCGCCACTTGGTACGGCAGGGAGTATTAAGCAGGCAGAAGCGTTTTTAGATGAACCGTTTGTAGTAATTAGTGGGGATGCATTAACTGATTTTCAATTATCGAAAGGAATTGAATTTCATCAATGTAAGAAGAGAATGGTAACGGTGTTTGTGAAAGAAGTGGAAAATCCACTACCTTTTGGTTTAGTCGTGATGAACAAAGAGCAAGAAATTGTACGCTACATAGAAAAACCGAGTTGGAATGAAGTAATCTCTAATATTGTGAATACTGGAATTTATATAATGGAGCCAGAAATTTTTTCTTATATTCCATCTGAGCAATTCGTTGATTTTAGTCATCATGTTTTTCCGTTATTAGAAAATAAAAATGCGCTATTTGGATATGTGGCAGAAGGATACTGGCTAGATATTGGTACATTTGCTCAGTATCGGCAAGCTCAGTTTGATTTACTGACAAAGAAAGTGCAAGTACCGATTTCTTATACAGAAGTGCTACCGATGGTTTGGATGGGAGAAGACGTCACAATTGAAAAGGGTACGAAGATTCACGGTCCTTCTTTTATTGGGGAAGGGGCGGTCATTGGAAATGGGGCAATAATTGAACCGTATTCAATTATTGGCAAGCACAGTATTATTTCAAACTACACGCATCTTCAAAAAAGTATTGTTTTTGCACACACATATGTTGGGAAGCATTGTGAACTTCTAGAAACGACTGTTGGAGAAAATACGATGGTTGAAGATGATGTTACATTGTTTCAGAAGAGTGTTATAGCAGATCGATGCCGGATTGGAAAAAATACGATAATTAAACAAAATGGAAAAATATGGCCTTATAAAGTGATTGATAGCCATTCTGTAATTGCATCCTCAGGCGTCACGGAAGGTGAACATACAGCAGGATGGTTACAAAAAAGCCAGATAGTAGGTAGAGGTAATATAGAAATAACGCCTCAAGTTATTGTGAAAATTGCAATGGCGTTTGGTTCACTTTTTTCAAAAGGAGATCGTATATTAATTGGGAGTCATGAGAATGCAGAAGCGACTGCTTTTAAAAAATTATTTCTACATGCAATTCATGGTGTTGGAATCAATACGATGGAGTGTCAGGAGATGGATGAATCGCCTTTTCAATATGCGATTCATGAGCTAGAATGCACGGGAGGCGTTTTGGTTCGATTAGAAAAAGGAAAGGTGATTGTCATACAATTGTATGGTAAAGAAGGATTACGTTTAACATATAAGCAGCAAAAAGAAATTGAAGGCTTGTATATGTCAGAGGCTTTTCATTACGCATATGACAAAGAAATAGGGCGAAATAAACCGGTGCAGGTTAGCTTAGAAAATTATGTTGAATCTGTTTTAGAGCATGTAGATGTTGAGGAAATACAAAAGCAGCAGTTTCATCTTCTTATTAATAAAAGAGATGATATGTCGCAACCATTGCTCATTTCCTTTCTCCAAAAACTTGGATGTTCAATTACGTGGGTGTACGCAAGGGAGCAAAAAGAACATGTTAAATCTTTAATGAAATCTAGTAGAGCAAATATAGCTCTTATGTTTTATGAACAAGGAAATAAGTTTGAACTATATGATAACCATGGTGGTATTTACCAAAATACAAATTTTGAAGAAATAGATGTACCAGATTTACTACTTGAAACGGTAGGGAATACGTATCCGATATCATTAAAATTAGGAGATTGTTACCTTCTTTTTTATATGCATGGTGAAAAAGATTCGCTTCAAATAAGGTGGCAAAGGGATATTTTATATCGAATTGGAAAATTATTCGAGTTGATTGCTAAGCAAGGAAAAACACTATCAGTTATGTTAGAGCAATCACCACCTCTTTATTTATTATGTGATGAGGTTGTATGTTCATGGAAAGAGAAAGGGAAAGTAATGGGAATGTTATTGCAAGATATAGAGAAAAAAGAGATAGAAGTATTAGAGGGGATTCAATTTAAATATACGGAAAAAGAGTGGTCTTATATCGTTTCTGATGCAAAACAACCAAAATTTCTTGTATATTCACATGCGAGAAATCCAGTCATAGCAAAGGAAAACATGAAAAATCTTATAGAAAAAATTAGACAATATCAAAAGGTGTAGAATTTTTATTTTAAAAGTGGTATTATAGTATAGTCTGATTTAAGTTATTAGTGACTGGAGGGAAATAAGAATGCGTGTGAATATTACTCTAGCATGTACAGAATGCGGAGATCGTAACTATATCTCAAAGAAAAATAAACGTAACAACACGGAGCGCCTTGAGCTTAAAAAGTATTGCAAGCGTGACAAGAAGTCTACGTTACACCGTGAAACAAAGTAAGCAGTAGGAATATTTCCTACTGTTTCTTTTTATTTTGCACAAATGTTTGACTGTGCAGCCTGTATTTAAAATGATAAACTATCTCATAAGAATTTTATTTATTTTTTAGATAAAGGTGTTCAGCAGAATAGAGTGTTAGTGCAAGGGGGAAAAGCGTGTGAAAGAAGAGAAGGTGCGTTTACGCAAGCGAATATTAGAACACATGAATTCTTTATCGACAGAACAGTATAAAAATTTATCAGAACAGATTGTATTTTCTTTATATGAACAAAGGGAGTGGAAAGAAGCTGAAACAATCGGAATTACTCTCTCGATGGAACATGAAGTTAATACATATATTATTATTGAAAAAGCATGGCAGGAAGGCAAAAAAGTTGTTGTACCAAAGTGTAATCGAAAGACAAGAACAATGACTTTTCGTCAAATCGTTAATTTTGACCAATTAGAAACGGTATATATGAATTTACGTGAGCCCATTCCTGCATTAACAAAAGAAGTAGAGGCAAATGAAATTGATCTTCTTGTTGTACCTGGAGTTGCATATACAAGACGAGGAGAACGTATCGGGTACGGCGGTGGATATTATGATCGCTACCTTGTACGATATGAGGGGAAAACACTATCATTAGCTTTTGATTTTCAAATTGTGAATGATATTCCGACGGAGCCATTTGATCAAAATATACAAAAAATTATTACAGAAAAAGAAACAATTGTTCAAAATGGAATTGTATAGACAAATAAAAATTGACGAGACTTTTTCTTGTTGATTATAATAAAATATGTGAACGTTTTCTTATTATATTTCCATAATAAGTGTACATAGAGGGTGATAAAATGATATCGATTTATGATATTCAGCAATTACTAAAAAAATTTGGAACGATCATTTATACAGGTGATCGAATCGCTGATTTACAATTAATGCAAGATGAGCTACGTGAATTAAATCAATCACAACTGATCGACCCAAAAGACTATCAAACAGCTTTATTTTTAATAAAGCAAGAGATTCAAAAAGAGATGAGTAAGGAATAGAAAAAGGTGGGTTAGCAAAAATGGAGGAAAAGTGGTTAGTGGGTGTTGACCTTGGCGGGACAACAATTAAATTAGCATTTATTAATGTATACGGTGAAATTTTACATAAGTGGGAAATCCCAACGAATACAAGTGAGCAAGGAAAACATATTACATTAGATGTAGCAAAAGCAATTGATGAAAAGCTAGAAGAATTAGGAGAATTAAAAAGCAAGTTAATCGGTATTGGTATGGGAGCTCCTGGTCCTGTACATGTTGCTTCTGGAATGATTTATGAAGCAGTTAACTTAGGATGGAAAAACTATCCGTTAAAAGACTTATTAGAAGTAGAAACAGGTTTACCTGTTGTAATTGATAATGATGCAAATTTGGCAGCGCTTGGCGAAATGTGGAAGGGTGCTGGTGAAGGAGCAAAAGATTTAATTTGTATGACACTTGGAACTGGCGTTGGTGGCGGTGTGATTGTAAACGGGGAAATCATACACGGTGCAAGCGGTGCAGCTGGTGAAATTGGACATATTACAGTTGTTACAGAGAATGCATTTCCTTGTAACTGCGGAAAATCTGGATGCCTAGAAACAGTAGCTTCGGCAACAGGTATTGTACGTATTGCAATGCAAAAAATACAAGATACAGATAAAGAAAGTGTACTGCGCTCTATGTTAGAAGAAGAGGGACGTATTACATCAAAAGATGTATTTGAGGCACTTGGACAAGGTGATGCCTTGGCAGGGGAAGTTGTAGAAAAAGTAGCTTCTTATTTAGGACTAGCGGTAGCCAACCTGTCTAGTACGTTAAACCCTGAAAAAATCGTAATTGGCGGCGGCGTATCAAAAGCTGGTGATGCACTATTACAGCCAATTCAGCGCTATTTTGAACAATATGCATTTTCACGTGCTGTTAAGAGCACAAAGCTAGCGATTGCAGTGCTTGGTAATGATGCAGGTGTAATCGGTGGAGCTTGGCTTGTAAAGAAGCATAAATATGAAGCAAAAACGATATAATTATTGAAGATAATGATGCCTAGTAATTAGTAGAATAAAGAAGAGGAAGGGAGAATCCCTTCCTCTTTTTATGCAATATCTTGATGGAGAATAGAACTGAAAGTGAATTAATGAGTTGGCGGGTACCCGCTATTTAGGACAGTCATGACTGTAAACCATCCGAAAACCAGTACAGTTGCAACAGCAAAGCCGCCTGCAAGTAGATTTTTTTCACGTAACGTTCTAAGGGTTGCAAATACAGCTAACAGAGTGACTAGCCCAAAAATGATAACAAGCCCCATATATGATCCCCCTCTGCTCTCTTATTCTTTTGTTTGAGTTTTTGGAATATTCCTTCTTTTTTATTGTACATGTTTTAGAAATGGTTGTCGAGATAGCAACATTTCTTTTCTTAAGGGAAAGAAATGTTGTATCATAAAAGTAAGTTCAACAACTGGAGGAGATTTGAAAATGAAGTGGATACAAATGCCGCTAGGACCATTACAAACAAATGCATATATTTTAAGCAATGATCAAAAAGAATGTATTATTTTTGATCCAGGTAGTGAAGGTGAGAAACTTGTAACGTATTTACAAGAAGAACAATTAAAACCATTAGCAGTTTTATTAACACATGCTCATTTCGATCATATTGGTGCAGTCGATGCAGTGAGGGATGCGTTTTGTATCCCGGTATATGTACATAAAGAAGAAGCGGATTGGCTAGGTGATGCGACTGTAAATGGTTCGCAAATTTTTATGATGAATCGAAGTATTACAGCAAAGCCAGCAGATCATATCATTGATGGAGAAGGAACGTTAACGATTGGATCTTTTACATTTGAAATGTTTGAGACACCGGGACATTCTCCAGGTAGTATTTCATATTATTGCAAAGAGGCAAATGCTGTATTTTCAGGAGATGTATTATTCCAAATGAGCATTGGCCGCACGGATTTACCAGACGGAAGCTTTGCAGAATTAATCGGAAGTATTGAAGAGAAATTATTTGTACTACCAGATGACACGGCTGTGTTATGCGGACATGGTCCGGAAACAAATATTGGCTTTGAAAAAGAAAATAATCCGTTTTTACAATAAGGTGCTTATATGGGGATGGAGCTCGTTTTAAGAGAATGGATGGAAAGGGAGAAGGATTATTCGATTTCATATGGTACATATATGAACTTTGCATTGTATGATGAGAAGTACGGATACTATATGAAAAATCGTGAGAAAATTGGAAGGAAAGGTGATTTTTTCACGAGTAGTAACGTCTCTTCTGTGTTTGCAAGGACATTTGCTCACTTTTTTATTCATCTTGTCCAAAATGGAGAGGTCGCGCCAAACATTTGCGAAATTGGAGGAGGAACTGGGAGATTTGCCTACGATGTTTTGCGGGAATGGAAACAGTTATCTCCAGAAACCTTCACAGATTTACGCTATTCTATTATTGAGTTGAGCCCTTTTCATAGGAAATTACAAAACAATCAACTTGGCTCATTTCTAAATATTTCTCAGCATGAGTCCTATAAAGAGTTAGGAGATTCTTTTACAGGAATTGTTTTTTCGAATGAATTGTTTGATGCTTTTCCTGTTGAGGTAATTGAGAAGCGGAATGGTATTTTGTATGAAGTAAGGGTTACATATACAGAAGAAGGAAAACTTACAGAAGTATTAAGACCGATAGAAGAAAGACTACGGAGTTATTTACGAAGACATCATATTCAGCTTTTTGAAGGACAGCGTTTTGAAGTCCCAATAGCAATGGAAAACTATGTACAAGAAGTTGCAAGATGGCTCAAGAAAGGTTTATTTATCACGGCTGATTATGGGTATACAAAGGCAGAATGGATGCATCCAGCGCACCGTGAAGGAAGTCTAAGGGGATATTATAACCATAGGCTCATTCGAAATCCTCTTGAGTATTCAGGAGAGATGGATATTACAGCGCATATCCATTGGGATGAGCTGAAGGAAACAGGGGCAATGCAAGGCCTTGATACAGTATGGCACACAAAGCAAAATGAGTTTTTACTAGCGGCGGGGATACTAGAACAGCTTGCTAGTCATCAAGATCCGGATCCTTTTTCTGAGAAACAGAAAACAAATCGTGCGATTCGCTCTATGATTTTGAATGGAGGAATGGGTGATGTCTTTGATGTTGTTATTCAAAAAAAGGGGATGCAATTTTTTAATTTGAAGCGTTATTTGTCTATATAGAAAAAACAAGACACAGAAAGTTTCTGCGTCTTGTTTTTTAATACGACTTTTAGTATGTAGTATTGTATATTTCCTCTCATGATATATATTTATATTAAAGATATGAGATGAAAAATATAGAATACGCCCTTTTTTTCTCTGTTTAATAATCCCTAACCTAGTAATACGTGAACAAGTTGAATAATTGTTTCATTTTCTACTTTGTAGTAAATTTCTAATCCTTTTCTTTCACTAGAAACGATTTTAGCACTTTTTAATTTTGCTAAATGTTGTGAAATTGTGGATTGTGGCATGTTTAAGCCTGTGTACATTGTAGAAACGTTACTTGGACCTCGTTCAATTAATCCCTTTACAATACATAAGCGAACAGGATGAGCAAGCACTTTTAGTAACTCTGCATTACTCTCATATAGTTCTAATTCTTTTTGAAAGGTTTCTAACATGTTTTTTTCCACCTCCGTGTAAGCTGTTATACCATACTATTCATACCAAAAAATTAAAGAAAAGAAAATAGTTGTTGCAGAAAAAACGTTCTAAAGTAAAGAAAATGTAAGAAAAGAGACTCTAGTGTAAATAAAAAAGATAAATTTGTACGTTTTGTAAAAAAGATGTTTTTGATTAGAAATTGTAATACGTTGTAAAATTGGAAAGATACGGATATACTTATAACACAAGTTTATCATGATTTTTTTGTTCTTTCAAATTAATATACAAAATTTTGAAAACAATACTAAAAGGAATTTTGTACCCTTATATAGAATATGTATCAGCTTAGAAAGATGAGGCGTCTAAACATTGGAAGAGAAAAAGAACCTGAATTCAGGTTCTTTTTTGTATTGCATCTTCATGTTCAAATGTAGCAAAATCAAAATTCCTATGCATTCACAGGTTCCTCTACATAAGAAAGAGCATTTTCAAAGTCAGAAATTAAATCATTTATATTCTCGAGGCCGACCGATAAGCGAAGTAATGAATTAGAAATACCTCTTTCATCTCGCACTTCCTGAGACAATGCTGCATGGGTCATCTTAGCAGGATAAGAGAGAATCGATTCAACGGCTCCTAGGCTAACAGCAAATACAGGGAGTTTTACTTTAGATAGAAATTGGTGCAGTGCATCTTCTGATTGTAGTGCGAAAGATAGAACAGCCCCAGCAGATTTTGCTTGTGATTGTTGTACGCCATAACCAGAATGTGATTCTAATCCAGGATAATATACATTTTGGATTTTTGAATGCTTTTGTAAATAATGAGCCATTTTATTTGCATTTGCTGCTGAGTATTCGAGACGTACGTGTAATGTTTTCATCCCGCGAAGTACGAGAGAACAATCTTGAGGTCCTAATATAGCACCAAAGGCATTTTGCAAGAAGCCAAGTTTTTGAGCAAGATCTTCATCTTTTACAACAGCTAATCCAGCTGTAACATCACTATGCCCAGCAATAAATTTTGTGGCACTATGAAGTACAACATCTGCTCCAAGCTCAAGGGGTTTTTGGAATAGAGGCGTTAAAAAAGTATTATCAACAAACGTAAGGGCCCCAGCAGACTTTGCTAATTTACAAACAGCACGAATATCAGTTACTTTTAATAGTGGATTGGATGGTGTTTCAACATAAAAGACTTTTGTGTTTGGTCTAATGCTTCGCTTTACCTCTTCTATATTTGTCATGTCAACAAATGTATATGAAATACCGTAACGAGAGAGAACCTCTGTTACAATACGATAAGTTCCGCCGTATACATCTTCTGAGATCAGAACATGATCCCCTTGTGAGAGAAGGAGAAAGGAAGTAGAAATTGCCGCGATTCCAGAGGCAAAGGCAAATCCTTTTGTTCCACCTTCTAATAAAACAATGATATCTTCAAGTGCTTCACGTGTTGGATTACCAGAGCGACTATAGTCGTATTTTCCAAAAGTATCTACATCAAATTGGTGAAATGTTGACGTATTATAGATCGGAACGTTAACAGACCCAGTTTGTGAATCATGTTTATATTGGTTATGAAGCAAGAGTGTATCTAAGGAATAGTTCATATTCTCACACCTTCTTTTACATGTGTAATAGCTTGCTTTAAGTCTTGAATTAAATCATCACTATTTTCAATGCCAACGGAGAAGCGAAGGAGGCGATTACATACACCGCGTGCTGTTCGTACTTCTTCTGGAATATCAGCATGTGTTTGAGTGGCTGGATATGTCATCAGACTCTCAACACCGCCAAGGCTTTCAGCGAATGTAATTAATGATAAAGATTGTAAGAAGGGATTTATCCATTTTTCATCACGAAGACGAAATGAAACCATACCACCTTTTCCTGGATAAAATACATCAGTTACACCATCTTCGTCGTTTAAATAAGCAACAATTTTATTCGCATTTTCTTCATGTTGTTTCATGCGAAGGGCTAATGTTTTCATCCCGCGAATTAATAACCACGAATCAAATGGACTTAATACAGCGCCAGAAGCATTATGATAGTGGGCAAGTTCTTCACAGAGTGTTTGGCCTTTTGCGACGACAAGGCCGCTGAGTACATCATTATGACCACCTAAATATTTTGTTGCGCTGTGAAGGACAATGTCTGCGCCTTCTGTTAATGGTTGTTGTATATAAGGAGTATAGAAAGTATTATCAACAATTAGAAGTAATCCATGTCGTTTTGCGATGGCTGAGGCAGCTGCAATATCGGTAACTTGCATTAATGGATTGGTAGGCGTTTCTATAAAAATAGCCTTTGTTTGAGAAGTGATGGCTTGTTCTATTTGGTTAATAGATTGTGCATCTACGTATCTACAGCGAATATTCCACTTTTCTTCATGCTCAGAAAATAAGCGGTAAGTACCTCCATATAAGTCTTCTGATACGATAAGTTCATCACCAGAACGGAGTAAGGAAAGGACGAGAAGAACCGCTGCCATTCCGGAGCTACAGGCATATCCTTGTTCACCTTCTTCTAAATCAGCAATTGCGCGCTCTAAAAGATCACGTGTTGGATTTCCAGTTCTTGAGTAATCAAATCCGGTAGATTTTCCGATTCCTTCATGGCGATAGGCTGTTGAAAAATAAACAGGGGGATTAACCGTTCCAGTTGTCGTCTCACTTCGATTTCCAATTTGGGCTAGTTTTGTTTCAATTGTTGACATGTAACATTCCTCCTTTATGAAATAAAATATAAAATTTTAAGTGGTATAAAAATAAAAAAGCCTTCTAAGAAGAAGGCTTTCATTCGAATATAGTCTTCTTCTTATCTGTCAAATTTTTTTACAATTTGCTGGAATTAGCACCTTATTAACGAATCGCGTTAATGGTTGCTGAGGCGTCGTCGGGCCAGTCCCTCTACCTCTCTGGATAAGAATATTTTGTATGAAATTTTATTATGTTTTTAACTGTACAACAAAAGATAATTGGATTGCAACTTTATTTTAAATATTTTTTATTTTCACTTAAATTACATTGACTTTTATTCTATCGGATGCTAAATTTATTAGAAAATTAACAAACATGTTAAAAGGTGAGCATATTTCCTTTTAATAAAATAAATAGTTAAAGACAAACTCTTATTACGAGCGGTGGAGGGAAAGGCCCTGTGAAACCCAGCAACCTTCAAATGAAATGTTTGAAACGGTGCTAATACCTGCGAAACGAACAGTTTTGCATGATAAGAGGAGGAACGATAATGTCCCCCCTCTTCAAGGTGAAGAGGGGTTTTTTATATTAATAGAAAAGAGGGAGAAAAGTGAAATTACTAGATCTATTATCAAAAGGTATCGTGATAGGTGATGGTGCAATTGGAACGTTATTACACTCACATGGTTTACAAAGTAGTTTTGAAGAATTGAACCTGTCTGATCCAGATTTAATTATATCGATTCACAAACAATATGTAGCTGCTGGTGCAGATGTTATTCAAACAAATACATATGGTGCAAATGAAGCAAAACTGCGTATGTATGGCCTAGAAAATCAGGTTGTTCAAATTAATAAAGCAGCGGTAAAGCTTGCGAAAGCAGCTGTGACAGACAAGAATGCTATTTTAGGGACGATTGGTGGGATGAAGCATATCGGAGCCGTTACAACGACTGATATGGAACGAGAATTTATGCTACTTGAGCAGGCTGGAGCTTTATTAGAGGAAAAAGTTGATGGGCTATTATTAGAAACATTTTATGATGAATTCGAATTGTTTCATGCAGTAAAAGTGTTACGAAAACAAACGGATATTCCGATTATTGCACAACTAGCGCTTCATGAAGCAGGCACAACGCAAAATGGTAATGATGTAAATGAAATATTAACAGGGCTTTTAGATTACGGTGCAAATGTAGTCGGTTTAAACTGTCAATTAGGACCGCTTCATATGACGGAAGCTTTCAAAATGATATCGATTCCAAAGAATGGTTACTTGTCGGCTTATCCAAACGCAGGTCTTCCAAACTATGTAGAAGGACGTTATTTATACGAAGGAAGCCCTGCCTATTTTGAGGCGATGACACCGAAATTTATTGAACAAGGGATTCGGTTATTGGGCGGTTGTTGTGGTACAACGCCAGCACATATTAAAGGGATGAAACGTGCAATCACGAATGAAACACCCGTTACAGAGAAACAAATTTTTCAACGGCCGCAAGTCATTCATACACATGCGAAACGTTCACGCACTCATGTTACTCTTGCAGAGAAAGCAAAGAAGCAAACGACAGTTGTTGTTGAATTAGATCCCCCTAAAACATTGGATACACAGCGCTTTTTTGAAGGTGCTAGATTATTGAAAAGAGCAGGTGCTGATGCGATTACGTTAGCAGATAACTCGTTAGCGTCACCGCGTGTTTCGAACATGGCAATGGGGGCGTTATTAACGAAGCATGATATTCCAGTACTCATTCATTTAACATGCCGAGATCATAATGTGATTGGTTTGCAATCACATTTGCTTGGATTATCAGCATTAGGGATGGAAGAAGTGCTAGCTTTAACAGGTGACCCAGCCCGTGTTGGTGATTTTCCAGGGGCAACTTCGGTATATGACTTATCATCTATTGAGTTGATTAAAATGATTAAGGAAATGAATGATGGTCGAACCATTTTAGGAAAATCAATTGGTCCTGCGACGAGATTCTCTGTTGGGGGAGCCTTTAATCCACATGTGAGGCATTTAAAGGCAGCGGTAAAACGGATGGAGAGAAAAATTGCAGCTGGTGCAGAGTACTTCTTAACACAGCCAATTTATGATGTAGCTTTAATTAAAGAAGTGTACGAGGCAACGAAGCATCTGGAACACCCGATTTTTATTGGAATTATGCCTTTAGTAAGCAAGCGAAATGCAGATTTTCTTCATTTTGAGGTGCCAGGCATTACATTGCCGGACGAGGTAAGACAGAGAATGGATGGGCATGAAACCCAGGAGGCAGCAATTGAAGAGGGAATTCGCATTTCACAAGAATTAATTGATGCTACGATGAAATATTTTAACGGTATTTATCTCATCACACCATTTTTAAAATATGAAATTACAGAAAATCTTGTTAAGTATGTGAGAGAAAAGCAAGAAGTGAAAGAGGTAATAAACGAATGAAAACGATAGAAGAAAGATTACAACATAATATTTTAATATTAGATGGTGCGATGGGAACAATGATTCAGCAAGCAGATTTAACTGCTGAAGATTTTGGTGGTGAAGCATATGAAGGTTGTAATGAATACTTAGTAAAAACAAGACCAGATGTCATTTTAGACATTCATAAAGCTTACATTGAAGCGGGTGCGGATATTATAGAAACAAATACGTTTGGTGCTACAAATATCGTATTGCATGATTATGAATTGTCTCATTTAGATGAAGAGCTGAATGAAAGAGCAGCACTTTTAGCGAAACAAGCTGTAAGAGAATGTGGCAAAGAAGTATATGTAGCGGGCGCGATGGGACCAACGACAAAAGCAATTAGTGTAACTGGTGGGGTAACCTTTGAAGAGTTAATTGAGGCATATACTAGACAAGCAAGAGGATTATTACGGGGCGGTGTTGATGTATTGCTTGTTGAGACGAGTCAAGATATGCGGAACGTGAAAGCGGCATATTTAGGGATTCAACAAGCGTTTACAGAGGTGAATCAAACAGTGCCCCTTATGATTTCAGGAACGATAGAACCAATGGGAACAACTTTAGCTGGTCAAACAATCGAGGCGTTTTATTTATCAGTTGAGCATATGAAGCCATTATCTGTCGGATTAAACTGTGCGACAGGACCAGAATTTATGCGTGAGCATATTCGTTCTCTTTCTGATTTATCGGAGTGTTATATTTCTTGTTATCCAAATGCAGGTCTGCCAGATGAGGATGGACATTATCATGAATCACCAGCTTCCCTTGCTGAAAAGGTGAAGCGATTTGCTGAAGAAGGGTGGATGAATATAGTTGGTGGTTGCTGCGGGACAACACCAGATCATATAAGGGCGATAAAAGCGGCACTTAAATCGCTCAAACCACGCAAGAATCATGGGCGAGCAGGTCACGGGATTAGCGGTTTAGAAGCATTGCAATACGATGATTCTATGAGGCCGTTATTTGTTGGCGAAAGAACCAATGTGATTGGATCACGCAAATTTAAACGGTTAGTAGCAGAAGGAAACTTTGAAGAAGCTGCTGAAGTTGCGAGGGCGCAGGTAAAGAAAAATGCTCATATTATTGACATTTGTATGGCGGATCCTGACCGTGATGAAGTAGAAGATATGGAAAACTTTTTAGCAGAGGTTACGAAAGTATTAAAGGTCCCAATTATGATTGATTCAACGGATGAAAATGTAATGGCAAAAGCTCTCACATATATACAAGGAAAAGGCGTCATTAACTCGATTAATTTAGAAAACGGGGAGGAGCGTTTTGAGAAAGTAACACCGCTCATCCGTAAATACGGTGCTGCTATTGTAGTAGGAACGATTGATGAAGAGGGCATGGCGGTTAGTGCCGAAAGAAAATTAGAAATTGCAAAACGAAGTTATAAATTGTTAACAAAGAAATATGGTATACGTCCATCGGATATTATTTTTGATGCGCTTGTTTTTCCAGTAGGAACTGGTGATGAAGAATATATCGGTTCAGCAGCAGCTACAATTGAAGGAATTCGTCTTATTAAAGAAGCTCTTCCAGAATGTTTAACAATCTTAGGTGTGAGTAATATATCGTTTGGTTTACCGCCAGCTGGTCGTGAAGTACTAAACTCGGTCTTTTTATATCATGCAACAAAAGCGGGACTTGATTATGCTATTGTAAACACTGAAAAATTAGAACGCTATGCGTCGATTCCAGAGGAAGAAAAGGAACTCGCAGACGCGCTATTATTTGAAACAATGAAAGAAACATTGGAAGAATTCACGAACTTTTACCGAAGTGCGAAGAAGAAAGAAGCTGTTGTACAAGAAATATTAACGCTTGATGAACGATTAGCAAATTATATTGTGGAGGGAACAAAGCAAGGGTTACAGGAAGATTTAAGTCTTGCGCTTATAGAAGGAAGAAAACCTCTTGATATTATTAATGGTCCGCTTATGGCTGGGATGGACGAGGTTGGCCGCTTATTTAATAATAATGAGCTGATTGTGGCTGAAGTATTACAAAGTGCAGAAAGTATGAAAGCTGCTGTGGCCTATTTAGAGCCGTATATGGAGTCTAGCGATAGTGCGAAAAAAGGGAAAGTATTGTTAGCGACTGTAAAAGGCGACGTACATGATATTGGTAAAAATCTTGTGGAAATTATTTTATCAAACAATGGCTATGAAATTGTGAATTTAGGAATTAATGTCCGCTCTGATCGTATTGTTCAAGAAGTACAAGAGACGAAACCCGATATTATTGGACTTTCTGGATTGTTAGTGAAATCAGCACAACAAATGGTAACAACTGCTGAAGATTTACAGGCGGCAAATATTGATATTCCCATTGTCGTGGGTGGCGCAGCACTCACAAGGAAATTTACAGATAATCGAATTTCTCCCTCTTATAAAGGTCTTGTTTTATATGCGAGCGATGCAATGACAGGACTCGATCTTATCAATCGATTACAAAAAGAAGAGGAACGAGAAAAAATGAAGCAGGACAAAATGGAGCGTCATCTTCATGTTGTGAAACAAGAGGAGAAAAAAGTAGCGGTAATACCAGCTGTAATTGAACCATTGGAGCCAGCGAAGATTATGGTACCTGACTCAACAAAGCGGGTCATACTGCGCGATATTCCGATTTCGCACCTTGCGCCGTTTTTAAATAGACAAATGTTAATCGGACATCATCTTGGCCTAAAAGGAAATGTGAAAAAACTGCTGAGGGAAGGGGACAAACGAGCGCATGAATTAAACAATTTAATTGATGAACTACTGCAAGAAGGACAATCTTGGCTACGACCAAAAGCGGTCTATCAATTTTTCCCTGCTCAAAGTGAAGGACAAAGTATTATCATTTATGATCCGGAAGATCATACGCGTATAATAGAGCGATTTTCGTTTCCAAGACAAGGGAAAGCTCCGTACCGTACATTAGGAGATTACTTAAGGCCGGCCGGAGATGAAATGGATTATGTGGCCTTTTTATCGGTTACAGTTGGGCAAGGTGTTCGTGATATTGCGGAGGAATGGAAGGAGAAAGGGGATTACTTACGTAGTCATGCCATTCAATCATTAGCGCTAGAACTAGCCGAAGGTCTTGCTGAAAAAACACATATGTTGATTCGCGATCGCTTTGGAATTCCAGATTCACCTGAGATGACGATGGAAGAACGATTCCGAACAAAATATCAAGGGATTCGCGTTTCTTTCGGTTATCCAGCTTGCCCGGAACTTGCTGATCAAGAGAAATTATTTCGTCTAATTCAGCCAGAGGAAATAGGGATTTCGCTAACAGAAGGATTTATGATGGAGCCGGAAGCATCTGTAACGGCAATGGTATTTGCTCACCCCGAGGCACGATATTTTAGTGTACTATAATGTAGAAGGGGGAGGAGTATGAAAAGAATAATTTTTACAGGCGGTGGTTCGGCTGGGCATGTGACACCCAATTTAGCAATTATTCCACATTTGCAAGAAAAGGGCTGGGATATTTCTTATATTGGTTCTCATCAAGGGATTGAAAAAACGATTATTGAGAACGAAGGAATTTCGTATTATGGTATAGCGAGCGGAAAGTTACGCCGTTATTTTGACTTAAAAAATATAAAAGATCCTTTTCTTGTTATGAAAGGTGTAATGGATGCATATGTGCAAATACGAAAACTAAAACCTGATGTTATTTTTTCAAAAGGTGGTTTTGTATCTGTACCGGTGGTAATTGGTGGATGGCTAAACCGTGTTCCAGTCTTGTTGCATGAATCGGATATGACACCAGGACTAGCGAATAAAATCGCACTCCGTTTTGCGTCGAAAATATTTGTTACGTTTGAAGAAGCTGCGCAGCACCTGCCAAAAGACAAGGTAGTGTATACAGGATCGCCTGTACGAGAAGAAGTGCTACGTGGAAGTCGTGAAAAAGGGTTGCGTTTTCTTGGCTTTCATTCTCGAAAGCCGGTAATCACGGTTATGGGAGGAAGTCTAGGGGCAAAGAAGATCAATGAAACAGTACGAGAAGCATTGCCACAGCTCCTTAAAAATTATCAAGTTGTTCATCTATGTGGAAAAGGAAATCTAGATAAGAAGTTACAAACTGCAGAAGGATATAGGCAATTTGAATATGTGCACGGAGAATTACCAGATGTATTAGGGGCGACAGATTTTGTCATCTCACGCGCTGGATCCAATGCTATTTTCGAATTTTTAACATTGCAAAAGCCGATGATTTTAATTCCATTACCAAAAGCTTCAAGCCGAGGAGATCAAATTTTAAATGCACAATCGTTTGAAAGACAAGGGTATGCGGCGGTTTTATATGAAGAAGATATATCAGTGCCATCCCTTATGGAGCATATCGAAGAGCTAAATCATAATTGTGCGAAGTATAAAAAAGAATTAAAGAAATATAATGGTAAAGAAGCAGTACAGACCATTATGAAATATATTAAGGAGGCATGATTTCTAAAAAATCATGTCTTTTTTAGTAGAATGAAAGGTTCGAAGAATTGCTATATTTATGTTACAATAACAGAGATTTAATAGGGGAATTCCATTTCTTTGAGTGTAAAAATACGGATGGATTAGGAGTGACTGTGTTGGAGCTGAGTCTCTATGAAAATATAGCTCTTATTATATGTTTTGTTTTGTACGTTGGTAGTATTATTGTTTACATTTCAAGAAAATTTTCACAGGAACGAAACTTGCAAAAATCGGAAATAACAGCAGAGTTAGACATGTTAACCGATGAAAGTGATAAAAAACAAAAAATAAAAGAGGATCATCAAACGCCCCATCATTTAAACGCAAATAAGTTCTAAAGATGGGGATTTTTTTGGGCAAAATCCTTGTTGAGTATTATCTGTAACGCTAAAAGGAGTTTCCCTTCAGTCTTTATAAGTAAGGAGCTAATTCATATGAAGTTCTATATTGCATCAGGTTTTCAAAATAAACACCTTGTTCAATTTGTAGTGAGTAAACTGAAAGAAATAGGATGGCATCATACATATGATTGGACTCAAAATGAAAGAGCAACAAATAAAGAACAATTACAAAAGATTGGTCAAGCAGAAAAGCAGGCGATCCAAGAAGCTGATGTTTTTCTGCTTTTACTAGATGGAGGAAATGGAAGTCATACGGAGCTTGGTATGGCGATTGCACTAGAGAAAGAAGTCTATATGTATCATAAAAACAATCCACTTCAAACAACGTTTTATTATTTACCAGAAGTAGATATTTTTCAGGGAGAAGTAGAAGAGTTTGTATCTTATGTCATAAGTAAGGGTGATGTATAATGCAGATTCACGATCCGATATACGGTGATTTTGAAATAGATGGTATATTAGAAGAACTTGTGCAAACAGAAGCTATGCAAAGATTGAAAAAGGTTCATCAAGTTGGCGCAAGTTTTTTAGTAAATCCAAAGTGGAATGTAACCCGCTTTGAACATTCAATCGGTGTTATGCTTCTTGTAAAAATGCTAGGCGGAAGTGAAGCAGAACAAATTGTGGCACTACTTCACGATGTATCACACACTGCTTTTTCGCACGTTGTAGATCGTGTATTACAGAAAAAAGAAGAAGACTATCATGAACATATTTTTGATACGGTCATTGAAAACTCGGATATTCCGCTCATTTTGAAAAAGTATGGGTATGATTCTAAAATACTTCAAAACTGGGAACAATGGATGCTGTTGGAACAACCACTACCAGCTCTATGTGCGGATCGAATAGATTATACACTTCGCGATCTATATACATATGGAATGATTTCAAAACAAGAGGTTGTTACGTTTTTAGATCAATTAATGGTTCATGAACAATTTATTTGTTTAAGTTCTATTGAAGCTGCAGAATGGTTTACAGAGGTGTATTATAAAGAAACAATTGATTTCTTTCTACATCCATTAGGCTCATATAGTTATCATGTATTAACAAAAGTTTTGCAACTTTCGTTAGAAAAACATGTGATACATATTGAAGATTTCTTGTGTGATGATGAGACATTACTTCAAAAATTGAAATGTTGTCGTGACGAAGAGATAACGAGTGTATTGGCTACTTTACATCCAAATGTAATAGTAGAAGAGAATGATCAAGATTATGATATTTGTTATTTAGGTGGGAAGGAACGCTTAATTGATCCACCTGTCTATGTGAATGGTAAAATATATAAGGCGTCTAATTTATCTGGACATGTAAGGTTATGTAATCAAACAGCGAAAGAGAAAAGTAAGCAAAAGATATATTTAAAAATAAAGGAGTTATAAATATGAAATTAGAACAAGGATGGGAAACAAGTTTCTTAGAAGTTGTACAGAAAAGTGAATTCAAAAAGGGTGCTCTTCGCAGTCAGTTACTTTGTATGGACGGAGAAGAAGTAGAGGAGCTTGCAGACGATTACGGATATGACGAAATTGTAAATCGTGAACATGATGAGGAACTAGCAGAAATTTTAGGAGAAGAACTTTTTGCTGAAATGGAGCGCCACGTATTTTTATCTTCGCAACCTGAAGAAAAGCTCATTTCATTTGTAAATGGCTTAGGATTTCATATTTTAGATTGGATCGTTCTTCTTGAAACAGAATTCGGTATAGATAGTGCAGCATTTACATCGGATTCTGTAAAAATACTCGAAAAACGTTTTAGACAGTTCCCATATATAGAAGATAAGACAATTTTTGATATGACAATTGGAGAAGCAATGGATCTATTAGAGTCTGTGACGGGCTTACAACTGAAAGAGAAGATGAATATACAGTAGTGAAAATGAAAAGAACGTGAAATGATCACGTTCTTTTTTACATAATAATAATTTTGTCAGTTAATTTCTTTTGTCCTGTAAGAAGTGCATTCAAATACTCAACTTTTCGTATACAAGATTGAATGTGTTTTTCAACTTCTTGTAACTCTGCTTGATGGTGCGTTTCAATCGGATGAATTTGCACGTTAAACTTTTCAAATTGACTATTATATGTGATTTCTGCATAGCCGCTCATGATATCAGTTTGATTATGAAATAAGAATTGTTTTGTTTCTTCGCAGTATGTTACATCTTGAAATTCGTATGATTTTAATGCTTCGATTACTTTTGTAATAATTGTTATATCCATTTTTCTCCCTCTTTACGAAGTTATGCTTTTTCATTATAACATGAAATAAGTTTAAGAAAGCGTTTCCAAATGCATTTCCCTCTAATCTTTACGTATAATTTATCAAAATGAAACAAAGAAAAAATAATTGTAATAAAGGAAGGACTCTTTTACTGTTTCATCATATATATACAGAAATAGTGCCATGAAAGGAAACTTTCCGATGAGGAGGTAGTATTTCAAAGTTGAGCGCAGTAAAAGAGGTGAGAATCTTGAATTTTGATATTACAGGACAAAAAGCATATGTAAAAGATGGGCCATATCGAAATCGAATTGGAATTATAAAGAAAAAGGAAAAACAGTCAGGACCTAATTTTATTATTGTCATTGACGATCAAGCGATTGATGTAGAACTAAAAGATATCGTTCTAGTTGGAGTAGATGTAAGACAATTTCATGAATGGTGTGAGCAGAATGGTTATTTGTAAAAGGGACGGGCTGTGAGATAATAAAGAATATGCTTTAAAGAAAGATAAGAATGAGAGAATACGATATTGTATTCTCTTTTTGTATGTTAAAGGAGTAGTTAGAAGAATTTTTGCAGTTGCCGGATGAGGAGTTGTAATGAAAATAAAGATATGTACTTAATTTAGTCAGGTATAAAAGATGGCAGTAACGTTTTATGTAGCGAATAATCAAGATGAAATTTATCAGGAAAAGTATGGAGTTTATTTAGAAGATGAAGTGCATGAATGCCTTTGGAAACAAGCGCAAGGGACTCGATATGATTTAAACATATTAATTGATTTGGATCCGTATAGAGATAAACAATTTAATGTGCTTAAGTTGAAACGGTTGAAAAGAGTCTCAGAATTATTAATTAGAGATTATGATGAGTCAGAGGTTATAGAATTTGCTGAAGGGCTATATGGTTTATGTGTAGAAGCTTTAAATACCAATCGTTTAGCATTTGCTTTAGGTGATTAATGTTATATGTAAATAAAAATGCCCTTCAATAATTTTTAAGAGGGCATTTTTGTAGATTATTAAATTTACAATGTAAAATGTTTCAGCACATTCTTTAATTCTTCAGCCATTATGCTTAATTTGTTAATTGTATTTGTAGTATGTGACATAGCATCTATTTGCTGCTGAGCTGATTTTTTGACGCTTTGTGATTTATTATAGTTATCACTTGCTATATTTGATAATTGATTAATCGATGCGGAAACGGTTTCAGTATTAATTGAAATTTGTTGGGAGTATACGGATACTTCTTGGATTTGCAACGTAATTTCATTAATAGCTACACTGATTTTTTCAAAAGCTTGTCCTGCTGCATTTACAACAACTAAGCCAGTTTCTGTATCATTTTTCGTTACATGAGTTGTTTGAATTGCTGATTGCGTGCAGTTTTGAATTTCTTTTATTAAACTCACGATTTGTTTAGAAGATGTTTTGGATTGTTCAGCTAGCGTTCTAACTTCATCAGCAACAACAGCAAATCCTTTTCCATTCTCTCCAGCTCGTGCAGCTTCAATTGCTGCATTTAAAGCTAATAAATTAGTTTGATCTGCAATCCCATTTATTACTTCAACTATCGTATTGATTTCCACGGAAAGATGTCCTAATTTCGAAATAACTTCTGATGTATGATTGATAGAGTCATGGATTGTATTCATTTGAAGCATTGTTTGTTGAATGATAGCATTTCCTTCATTTGCACTCTTGCAGACTCCAATTGTTTTTTGAGATGCTATATTGGATAGTTTTGAGATGCTTTGAATGTCACTTGAAACATTTGTCATGGATGTTACAGTTTCTTGTGCTTCTTTATATTGGGTTTCAGATCCTTTAGTAACTATGTTAATAGAGTGTGTAACTTCATCTGCATGTTTAGTTAATTGGTGATTTTGTTTAATCAACTCTTGAGATGTTATGTTTAATTGACTTTCTGTATTAGATAACTTTGTAATAATACTTTGAAGGTTATCAGCTACCTCATTTGTTGAACATGCTAGTACCTCAAGTTCATCTTTAGTTTTTATAGATAAAGATTCACCGGTTAAATCATTTTTTGCAATTTGACTTAACCGTTTGACGACTAAAGTAATTGGAATTGTAATGGCTCTAGATATGAAAATAGCAATTGCAATTCCGATCATTGTTATTATTAATGCCGTAATAACAAATATCTTTTGTTCTCTTTCCCCATTTTCAATTAATTTCGTACCTTTATTTTTTAATTTTTGTTCGGCATCTATTTTAATTTTATCCCATGCATTAATTGCATCCATAGACCATAATTGACAGTAGTTTTCCATTAAAGGAATCGCTTCATTAAATCCACCTTTCGTATATGCGGGTATTACTTGATCTGTTATTAGGTTTTCCCACTTTATTGTTTTTTGAACAGCAGCTTTATAAGCTTCTGTATTACCCATGATATCTTGTAACTCCGCCTTTAATTTTTCTGATTCTTTTGTTTCTTCTAGAAATAAATCTTTATATTTTGTATCTCCGTATAATACATATCCTCTTGCAAGTATGACTCGATTTGCAACATTGGCAGACAATTCATTCGCTTTTGATACTTGTTTATATTCTTCGGTGACTAGTGTATGAATTTCTGTATTTGATTTTGATATTCCAAAATAACCAAATGTTGATATGCCAATTAGTAAAATAATTACAAATAAAAAACTGGTTAAAATTTTGCTTCGTATGTTTCTCATTTTTTCTCCTGCCAATCTTATTTTTATTTCCGGTAAGTAGATAAATTGTTAAATTAGATAGGTTTTTAAATATGTATATATGCATATTTAGATTAACAGTATCAGAGTATATTACAAAGTTTATATTGAAGTCAATACTTTTTGAAGGAACGTATACTTACTTTACTTGATATGTTTTTATTTATCATTTTAAGCGAGAATATCCTCGATATTTTTTTGTTTTTTCAAACATTCCTTAGAATGTTAGGTAGGGGTAGTTCAATTAGTAAAGAAGGTAGAAAAGATGGTTATGAATATTTGGAAATATAAGAAAAATAAATTGATATAGTAATAAATCATCAGTAATCTATAAATAGGAGCATTGTGGTAGTACTACAATAAAATATTCAAATGAATAATCAAACATGGAGGAACTTAAATGAACTTAATGCAAAAAGCAATAGATATGGCAGAAATCTATAAACAAAATCCAAAAATAGAAGCAGTTCTTTTAGCTGAGAAACAAATTCCAGAATTAGATCTTTATGAGCAAAGGAAACGAGTTTGTTATGTGAAGTAATGGAATGCTTGCAATAGAGTGTACTCAAAACGAATGTATAGATTCAATTAGGTATAAAGTGGATTTGGGAAGTTATAACATATTTTAAAAAAGAAAGACTAACGAGGGAATAGAAATGAGGATGCAATTAAAAGCTGATTTAATGCTATTAATGATTACATTTTTTTGGGGGGCATCGATTTTACTTACAAAAATTGGCCTCAATTCCGTACAAGAATATAATTTGATTTCATTGCGTTTTACTATTGCGTTTCTATTATCAGGCATAGTATTGTACAGGCATTTAATCAAAATTGATTTTAAAACTGTAAAATACGCTTTTATATTAGCTTCTATTTTGTTTATAGTTTATATTTTTGCGACTTTTGGTACAAAGTATACATCTGTTTCTAATGCCGGTTTCTTAATGAGTCTTACAGTTATCTTTATTCCAGCATTATCATCTATATTTTTAAAGCAAAGGCCTGAGAAAAAAGTTATATTGGGAATCGTTTTAACTATAGTAGGAATAGGGCTATTAACATTAAATAGCCAATTAAAGATAGGTTATGGTGATATATTATGTATTTTATGTGCTTTATTTTATGCAGTTCATATCATCGTTACAGGAACAATGACTAAGCATGTTGATTCAATTACTCTTGGAGTTTTACAGCTTGGTTTTGTTGGCATATTTAGTACAGTTTTCTCAATGTGTATGGAAACACCAAAACTTCCTAACACTTTTGAATCATGGTTTTCGATCTTAGTATTAAGTATATTTTGTACAGCAATAGCTTTCATTGTTCAAATCATTGCGCAGCAATATACTAGTCCTACACATACAGGTCTTATTTTTTCATTAGAGCCTGTTTTTTCAGCAGGTTTTGCTTTCCTTTTCACAGGTGAAATGCTCACATTTAAGGGTTACGTAGGTGCAACACTTCTATTATTAAGTGTATTAATTGTAGAACTCGATTTTAAGAGTTTGTTGAAACTAAATTACAAGAAAAATATAGAATAAATGAAAAAACAACCCTCCTAACATATGTAACTAACATGTTAGGGGGGTGTTTAAAATAGAGTTCTCACTTAGAAATCCAAAGTTGTATTATTACAAAGCAACTTCCTCAGCTTTTACATCCTTTTGATTATACGTATCATGATCTAATTCACCAAGCCATTTACTAGAAATAAGACCTGCTGTCATAGAACCACTTACGTTTAGAGCTGTTCGCCCCATATCAATTAATGGCTCAACAGAGATAAGAAGAGCGACAATACCGATTGGTAAGTTCATTGTAGAAAGTACGATTAATGCCGCGAATGTTGCACCGCCACCAACGCCGGCAACACCGAATGAACTAATAGCGACAACAGCGATTAAAGTTAAAATAAATTGTGGTTGTAATGGATCAATTCCTACAGTTGGAGCGACCATCATTGCAAGCATAGCTGGATAAATACCTGCACAACCATTTTGACCGATAGATACTCCGAAGGAAGCGGCAAAGTTTGCGATTCCTTCTGAAACACCAAGTTTTTCTTTTTGTGCTTCAATATTTAGTGGCATTGTACCTGCACTAGAGCGAGAAGTGAAGGCGAATGTTAATACTGGGAATACCTTTTTCAAATATTGAATAGGGCTTAAACCAGATAGAGCGATTAATAATAAATGAATAATAAACATTACGATAAGTGCTACGTAAGATGCTAGAACAAAGTTACCAAGTTTCAAAATGGAATTTATATCACTGCCAGCGACTGTTTTTGTCATAAGAGCTAATACGCCGTATGGAGTAAGACGTAAAATTAACGTTACCATACGCATTACAATCGCGTATACAGCATCGAGCATCTTTTTAAATAACTCTGCTTGCTCTGGATACTTTCGTTTCACACCGATAAAGGCGATCCCGATGAAAGCAGCAAAGATTACGACAGAAATTGTTGATGTTGGACGTGCACCTGTTAAATCAAGAAACGGATTTGTAGGTAATAGTTCTAATAATTTTTGTGGAACTGGTGTTTTTTCAATAGAAGTAAATTTCTCTTCCACTAATTTTAAACGAGCAGATTCTGCATCACCCTGTTGTAAGCCAGTTGCTTGAACGTCAAATCCTGCGCTTGCTGCGATACCAACAGCTGCAGCAATTCCAGTTGTAAGAATTAAAATTCCGATAATAAGTCCGCTAATTTTACCAAGGTTTTTTGTTAATTTTAATTTTGTAAACGCTGAGATAATAGAAACTAAAATCAGTGGCATAACAATCATTTGTAGCAATTTCACATAACCACTACCGATTAAATTAAACCAGTTATTTGATTCAATGATGACTTTAGAAGTCGGATCATAGATAAATTGTAAGATAAGACCAAATGTAATTCCAGCTCCTAAAGCAGTAAATACACGTTTATTAAAAGATACATGCTTCCGTTGCATATAGTACAATACGCCGGCTAATATGAGCATGACCGCAACGTTAATGCCGATTAGCAGTACATTCATGTTAATTCCCCCTAATTCCAATATGTTATATAAAATATATTTCAAGAAAACCTATAAGTCAACTAGGGAATTGAGAAAAATAAAAAAAGATGGCAAATTGCCATCCTTTTAATGCCCGACGCCAGGGATAAGTAAAAATGTTGTATAGTATGTAAATCCGATGAAGAAAACAGTTAAATATGCCCCAAACACGTATATATACATACGCTCTGTTAATTTTAAATAACTTAAAAGTACGAAGAATCCTGTTTGTCCTAAAAATAATAGTGCAGTTGTGTACATATCTCCTAAGTAAAACATAACCGAGAAAATTCCAGTCCAAAAGCCGAGAACGCGAAACATGCGCTCCATGCAATTCCCCTCCTTTTCTAAAAAAAGTAAATCTCTCTTCATTATAGTTTATTTTTCTAACTATTGTAAATATTATATAAAAAGAAAAGAAGCCAAATGAAATTGACTTCTTTTTGATACATTTTCATGTAAGAGCAGTTATAGCTGAATTTTATAGTTGCATGATTTACAGCCATCTAATAAGTTATCGCTTCGCGTTAATTCCATGTTAGGGAATAGGATTTCAAAAATCCCTCTCATCATATCGCCGTGCATATTACAAACTTCATCTGCATGATGAACAGCAACTTCTCTAAATGGGCAGTTATACACGTCATAGAAAATTTTTGTGCCATCCGTACTCAATTCAAATGAAGGAGATAGGCCAGCTGTCGATAATGCCTCTTTGGCAATTTGTACTTTTTGTTCTAGTGTTAATGAAGCCTCAGTAACATTTAAACGCTGCATATGTTGTTCCATTAATTCTTTCCCAAATTGCTTGCCTGTTTCATATAATGCTTTTTCACCAGCTGCACCGAGGCTAAGGAGTGAATTAAAAGCAATTTTTGCTAACAATTGATAGTCGCGAAATGGGAATTGCAGCTGAATTAAGTCTTCAGATAATACATATAATCTGCTTGGTCTGCCGCCTTTTCCTGTTTTCTTCGTTTCTGATTTTAACATATTGACATCTTCTAGTTTTGATAAGTGTAAGCGTGCTACGTTTGGATGAATATTAAATTCATCAGCAATTTCTTGTACAGTTACGTAATTATGTTTTTGAGAAATATATTTATAAATGTAATAACGAGTTGGATCAGATAATACACCTGTAATTTTTAAAGCTTGTTCCATGATGATCTCCACCTTTATCACTTTATCCAAGATATTAACATTATAATACAGATAAAGTTATCTATAGTTAATTTTAGTCAATAATTCAGAAATTGTTCATATTTTCACAAATGTATTTTGCCCTTTTTTCGTGGAGAAAATCATAAAGTCACCATTTTTCTTTTATATTTTCTCATGATATATACATAGTGAGGAGGGAAGAAGAATGAACGGTGTTGAACATTTTGCGAATATGATTATGAAAGAAGCGTGCGCAGCGCAAGCATCAGATTTACATATCGTGCCGCGCCAAGAAGATGTAGTTATCCAATTACGTATTGGAAAGGATTTAATTACGAAACATTGTATTGAAAAAGAATTTGGAGAAAGGCTTGTTTCACATTTTAAATTTTTAGCATCTATGGATATAGGGGAAAGGCGTAAGCCACAAAACGGTTCATTATACTTACAGATTGATGGCCAAGAGGTGCACTTGCGGCTTTCTACACTTCCTACTGTATATCTAGAAAGTCTCGTCATTCGTTTACATCTACAAGCATCTATCCAACCGCTTTCTCACCTCTCTTTATTTCCAAGTTCAGCAAAAAAATTACTCTCTTTTTTACATCATTCTCATGGATTACTGGTTTTCACTGGACCGACTGGATCAGGAAAGACAACAACGATGTATGCTCTTTTAGAAGTGGCTAAAAAAGGACAAACGCGCCGAATTGTTACACTTGAGGACCCGGTTGAGAAAAGAAAGGATGGTCTGTTACAAATTCAAATTAATGAAAAGGCAGGTATCACATATACAACAGGTTTAAAAGCGATTTTACGACATGACCCCGACATTATTTTAGTTGGTGAAATTCGTGACGAAGAGACGGCAAAAGTAGCGGTGCGTGCAAGTTTGACGGGGCATTTAGTGATGACAACACTGCATACGAATGATGCAAAAGGGGCTGTATTACGTTTTATGGATTATGGGATTACAAGGCAAGAAATTGAGCAGTCGCTATTAGCTGTAGCAGCTCAGCGGCTTGTTGAGCTGAAATGTCCATTTTGTAAAGGGAAGTGCTCGCCTTTATGTAAAGCAATGCGTCAAGTACGGCAAGCAAGCATTTATGAGCTATTATATGGACATGAATTGAAACAAGCTATTCGCGAGGCGAATGGAGAACAGGTAACCTATCGTTATGAAACATTACAATCGTCAGTGAAAAAAGGCTATGCTTTAGGTTTTTTAGAAGAGGACGTTCATGTTTGAGAGAAAAGGATGGCGATTACATGAACAAGTTTTACTATTAAAAAGACTTGGAGAACTATTAGAAAAAGGATATTCGCTTTTACAAGCGTTGGAATTTTTGCAATTTCAATTATCACCTCAAAAGCGGTTGCAACTACAACATATTACGGAAGAATTAAAAAATGGAAAGAGTTTACATGATGCTTTTCATCAACTCATGTTTCATCCGGATATACTAAGCTATTTGTTTTATGCGCAGCGGCACGGTGATATTTCGTTTGCGTTGCAGCAAGGGAGTGTACTTCTTCATCGGAAGGATAAGTATCAAAAGGATATGATGAAAGTGCTCCGTTATCCGATTTTTTTATCTCTTTTTTTAATAGGGATTCTTGCAGTATTTAACCTTGTTTTACTTCCACAGTTTGAAATGTTATATAGCTCTTTACAGGCGTCCTCAGCTTCTTTTACGGATCAGATTATGTCTTTTATTCAAATGCTTCCGTATATCATTAGCGGATTTTTTCTCGTTATTATATGTGGAGCCTGTATATACGTATTTTATCTACGAAAACTTCCTCCCGTTCAAAGAGTAAATATTATAATTCGCATTCCTCTTGTCAAAACATTTCTCATCTTAAACAATTCTCATTATTTTTCTGTTCAATTGAGCGGATTACTACAAGGCGGATTGTCGGTACTTGAAGCCTTGAAGTTAATGGTCGAACAAAAACATCATCTGTTTTTTCAGCATGAAGCAGCTCGAATTGAAGAACGATTAATTGCAGGAGAACAATTAGATTTCATTATTATGAAGAGCGGTTACTATGAAAGCGAACTGTCTTATGTAATCGCTCATGGACAAATAAACGGAAGTTTAGCGACAGAACTTGGAGATTATAGTGAATTGATAATTGAAAAGATGGAGGGGAAAATTAACCGTATTTTGGTCATCATTCAACCGTTGTTATTTACATGTATTGGTATAATCGTTGTCCTTATGTATTTAGCGATGATTATGCCGATGTTTCAAATGATGAATTCTATTTAGGAGGCATTTGCATGAAGAATGAAAAAGGATTCACTCTTTTAGAAATGTTATTGGTCATGGTTGTTATCTCGGTGTTGCTGCTATTAATTATTCCGAACGTTATTAAGCAGCGTTCTGCTGTACAAGGAAAAGGGTGTGATGCGTACGTGAAATCTGTAGAAGCACAAGTACAAGCTTATCAATTACAAAACAATAAAATACCAACAGTAGATGATCTGGTGAAAGAAAAATATATTACCTCTGCAACATGTCCAAAAGGTGAACCGATTAATATTTCAAGTGATGATGGTGCGGTATCCGTTGGTAAATCGTGAAACAACATGGGTTTACATTATTAGAAATGCTTCTCGTTTTATTTATCATTTCTTTATTAAGTGTGATCACATACTTTAATGTTGCGCCGCTATACGAAAAGCAAAAGGTGGAGCAATTTCTAAAGCAATTTTCACAAGATATTTTGTATATGCAGCAGTTAGCGATAAGTCGCCAGAGTCATTATACATTACGATGGTTCAAGGAAAGACATTTGTATAGCATTGGAGAGTCTGGAGCAGAAAAACTCCTCCTCATTCGGGAGTACGACAGTGATATAAAGATTGATTTAAACACTTTTCCGAATCCAATGACTTATAACGCCAGAGGAAATATAAATCAAGGCGGTACAATTTTACTTTCTTATCGTACGCATACTTATGAAATTGTATTTCAACTTGGTAGAGGGAGATTTACGTATCGTGAAGTGCCAAAAAGGATCGGTCATGCTCGAAATGCTCGTAGCGTTAAGTTTGTTAATGATGGCAGTGTCACTGTTGCTTCCGCAAACATTACTCGTTATGCAAGAAAGAAAAAATATACAACTCCGTTATAAAGCGCAATTATTGCTGAAGAAGGAATCAGCATTATATATGTATCAAAATGAGCAGATGCGTTCAAAGGAAGAGAAGGTAGATAGCACCGTGTATTACACGTATTGGAAAGGAGAAGAAGTTTGTACAACTTGGAGGGATGTCAAACAAAGAAGGATGGAGCAATGTCGTCATGCAAAAAAATAAAAAGCGAGAAGCAGGATTTACATTATTAGAGATGATTTTATGTTTATTGTTCCTCTCTCTTTACTTTCTTCTGGTGCCACGTCTGCATAGTTTATTTATTGAGAAGCCGTATTCGAAGGAATTGAATTACTGGGAATGGGATGTGTTCATGGAACAAGTACAATTAGAATTTCGTGAAGTTCAACGAGGGAAAGTTGTATTACTGGAGAATGAAGTAAATGTTCTGCTGTTTCAACTAGGGAATGGTGATGTCGTAACGTATGAAGGATTAGATCATAATGTCGTGAGAAAAGTAAATAAGTTAGGAAGGGAAATTGCATTACAAAAGGTAAGTTCAATTTCTTATGAATTGACGCCTTATACGTTATCCATCCATGTGCAAGATATAAGCGGTAAAATGTATCATGGTGTAGCGACGCGTTATACGGTAATTGAGATGACAATATGAGAAAACAAGATGGTTTCGCCATGCCAGGAACATTGATTCTTCTTTTCTTACTATTTTCATTCTTTATATATGAAACGAATATGCTTCTATCCGATAAGAAATTTTACATCGAAGCAGAACAGAAATTTTTTCTTGAGGAAATTGCTGATCAGGCGGTTTCAGATATTAAGAAAGACTTACAGCAAAAAGACAAAAATGATACATTTTCATTTCTATATGAAAAAGGAGAAGCAAGGGGGCAATATGTATTTGAAAATGAAGTTGTTTTTGTTTCACTACAATGTGTGACGAAACAAAAACAATCTTATAAAGTGAGCTTTCAGTATAATAAAATAAGTAAAAATATTGTAAATTGGGCAGAAGGACGATGAAGTAATAGGTTACATTACGTTTTGTTCTGCATCATAGTTGCAGAGCAAAACGTTTTTTCTTATTTTGCCGAGAAATATACAAAATAAACAACATCTTTCGTTATAATACAAATAATAAATCATGATCTATCTAATAGAAGAGAGGAAATAAAATGAAATCTATTTACATAACAGGTTATATGGGGGCAGGAAAAACAACAATTGGAAAAGCATTAAGTAAAGAACTTGATATTGCTGTTGTAGATACAGATCAAAAAATTGAAGAGAAGCAAGGGAAGTTAATTCGCGATATTTTTGCAGAGGAAGGGGAAAATACATTCCGTCAATATGAAAGTGAAATGCTGCGCTCGTTATCAACGAGTAATATGATTATTACAACAGGTGGTGGCATCGTTGAACGTGCAGAGAATCGTCAGTGGATGAAAGAGAATGGGAAAGTTGTGTATTTATATTGTGATCCATATGTGATTGCAGAGCGCCTTCGTGAAGATACAACACGTCCTTTATTTCAAAAAGAAAATATAGAAGCATTTGTAAAGAAGTTTGAAAACCGCCGTGCATATTATGAAGAAGCGGATATACATATTGATACAACAAATAAGAGTGTAGAAGAGATTATGGAAGAACTGGAGAGAAAGATTAATGAATAAAAAAGTGGGCATACTAATCAAGTAGGGGTGATGATAATATGTCTACTAATGATTATGTGCGTTTTGTGACGCAACAATTTGTATCATATATGGATGCTCCAAAAGAGGATCGCAAGCAGAAGAAAGCACAGCGCCGTGCTGAAAAAGCGCCATTTTTAAACAGATGGTTTGGTATGATGCCACTTAGCGCTGCTTTATTTTACCAAAATGTAAAGAAGAGAAGAAAAAAATCAAGTTAATACAAATTGGAATGATTTACCGCTAGTAATGATACTAGGCGGTATAGTACAATTTTTTCGATGAGTGTATACTTGTCATCGATTCGACAGATCAACCTATAAAAATCCCCTTGTACATGTATTGTACAAGGGGATTTT
Organism: Bacillus sp. AFS098217; assembly: GCF_002551815.1. Lineage (GTDB taxonomy): Bacteria > Bacillota > Bacilli > Bacillales > Bacillaceae_G > Bacillus_A. Next base: position 187,144 of record NZ_NVPR01000032.1, on the reverse strand, counting down.
TGCTACTGTCTGCAACTTAATAATACTTCCATCTCAAAATTTGGCGAAAGCATTGTCCANNCTCTAGCGGCTAGAATCTCCGGTCGTTTCGCCCCCTCGGACGAGGCAAAAAGCGTCTCTCTGCCCTTGGCGTGGGCGTCCTGCGATTCTGAGCAAGCCGCTTCCGCTTTTCTAAAGAAGTTAAGCGGGAGATGAACTGTCTGTAAAAGACCGATTGATGGAAATTTCACTTTATTGTACAGGTTCTTCCTTTTCTGTTACCAGATTTATTTTATTACTAACCCAAACAAATCCTACCCCGAGACAAATGGAAATGCCCCAACCAACTGCGGTCATAATAGCTCTCATTTCGCCATATCCATCTACTCCAAAAACAGAAATAAAATAGATTTTTAAAAAGCTTTTTGCAATGAACTGGAGACCGAAAAATAATGTTAAATATTGCAAGGCTGGATATATGCGTTTATCACGATAAAGAGCACGGCTTTCATTTCGGTCATGTCCTTGCAGTGCCGCGATATCGGCTGCGAAATATAACATGAGTGGTTTTTTAATAAAGATCGTGCAGATGACAATTAATCCGAGAACGATATGATAATATACGTCGTTCCAAAGCATACGCTCAGCAGAACCAGATAGTAAGTCAACTGTCGTGTTTGCGATAAGGGTAATGAGAATAAAGAACCCTGTCACATGGAATTGCTTTTCTTTTTTAAAGCAGTAAAGTGTATAAAGAATTCCCGGTACCGAGGAAATAAGCATTGCATAATAAGGATCAATATATGTTTTTGCGAATTTCCAAATGAGAAAAGGGAAGACGAGATAAAAGACAATATCGAATATAGCTTTTTTGTTTTGATTCATTGTAATCCTCCTTAAGTAATAGGTATATTTTACAATAGAATTTCTGAATATTGTACAATTTTAGTTGATAGTAAACATGTAATTACAGATGCCTTTGAAAATAAATATGTTTCTGCTTACTATATATTTGATAAAGAAGGTAAACTTCATCATTTCCAAGCAGGTGGAAGCGGTATGCCAATGCTTCGCAAACGTCTTGAGCGTGTGCTGAATGAAGCGTAAATGATCGCTTAGTGGAATGAAAATAAAAAAGATTGCCCCTAGCGTGGTAATTTTTTTTAGTATATAATAATTAAAACGCTTTCATTTTTGGAAAATTGTTCACAAAATTGACGAAAACATAAGTTATTCCTATTGTCATGTTGTTTTATAATGAAACTAATCACCTATACATGCATACAATATTGTGAAATAAATAACATAGATAATTTATATAAATGTAAACGTTATCAAAAAAGGGAGGTGGAGACCATGAGTAAATTTTTCTTTAATCATAATCCAGCAACATTAGAAGACGGAAGACTTGTAGAATATGCTGAAATTATTTATGGAGAAGGTGGCCGTTCTGTACTAGAAAATTTAATGGTGAAAGCATCTATCAGATTGCGTGATCGTTATCCGCACAAATCTGACGAACAGATCTCGCACCTCGTAAATCAAGGCTTACATGATATGTTTCAGAAATATGTGAAGGAATAAGAGGGGCGAAAAGCTTCTCTTATTTTTGTATAAGGATTGCTCCCCTAGCTGAAAATAAGAATGAATTTGAAAAGCGTAAGGGGTGAAAGAAATGAGTAATGGAGTAGGACGTTCGAAAAAGAATCTTCCAACAGACGCAAACCATGTCAGTGCAAAAGATCGAGAATATCAAAAGCGTATGACAGAAAAGCAGCAACAAGAGCACAATGATGGCAGAAAGTATAATGGGAAAATATAAGAAAAGCTCCTTCTCAAATGAAGGGGCTTTTCTTATGAAAGAAAATGATTAGCCGTAACATAGAAGAGACCACCATTTATAATTTGTATTGTAATACGAGGTTCATATTGCTCTTGTAGTGCTTGCTTTTCTATTTCGTAGCTTTCGGGAAGCTCTTCACTTTCTTCGTAAAATCGGTTTAGAAGCGCTAAATCATGATTCCAGCGTACCCGTGCTTCTTCAGCCCATGTATGATCATCTGCTGCGATAAGATTTTTTAATGCATCTTCTACTCGCTGCAATCCACTTTGTGGCTTAATAATTGGAGTAAGTGTAAAACTGAAGTCTGGTATTTTTGGCGTGAGTTGAATTTTCGCTAGTGTTTCATGAAAATTTGTAATCATCGTTCCAGAAATAAGATGAATCCCAATGGAATGAAGCATGTCTTTCTTTCGATCGCATTGATAACATACTTTTATATTAATACCAAGCCATGGGTGAAGTGGTGTATGAGTTGTGCCACCTGGATGCACTTCTTCAAATAAACGTATGTAGGAGCCGAGTTCTTTTGTTGTTTGAAAGATTTGATGCAAACGTGGAGAGCCGTAGTGAATCAGCTCACCTTCCTCTTCCTCACTCTCTGAATTTGTAATGAGAGTCAGGCGCATTGGGTTTGGTATGCCCCCAGTTTTCTCAAGATAATGCCAATAAAAAGGGCGATTCATTAATAATTTATCCATTTCAATTGTTAACTGTACATCTAATAAATGCGGGGAACGCCGCAAAATCTCGCAGTCGTTTGCTTCAAAAAAATTTTGTAAGTAATGATGAATTTCATGTTGCTGCATAGCCTTGCACCTCAGCTTCGTTTCGCTTTGCAAAGTCGATGATAGATGTTAAATTTTCCATCTTAATCCGAATCTCGCCTTCACTTTTTGACCCTGCAAAAATCTCTTGAATATGCGCATCGATATTTTTCATATTGATTCGCGTTAAAATTTCATCTAACTCACCGATGACCCGCTCAAATAAATTGATTTTTTCATACAGAAGTTTCAAAATATGTTCTTCTACTGTATGCTTTGTTGCTAAGTTATAAATGTGAACATCATTTTTTTGTCCAAGGCGATGAATACGTCCAATTCGTTGTTCGAGACGCATTGGATTCCAAGGTAAATCATAGTTAATCATATGACTACAAAATTGTAAGTTAATCCCTTCGCCGCCAGCTTCGGTTGCAATTAATACTTGTGCATGTTGTTGGAACAATTCTTTCATCCAATCTTTTTTTCCGCGTTTAAATCCACCGCGAAACGGGACAGACGAAATGCCATGTTGTTTTAAAAACCATTGTAAATACATTTGCGAAGCTCTGTATTCTGTAAAGATGACGACTTTATCATCAATTTCTTTTATAAGCTGTAATGCTTGATTTGCTTTTGAATTAAAAGGAATATGATTAATTTTATCCATTAAAACATCGATATAGGGATCTGGTATGTAATTTTCATTTTCTTTTTGTCTTTTTTCTACATGTTTTTTGAGTGAATAGTAAACAGCTTCCCGGCTACTACATACTTCTCGTTTTAAAGTTAAGGATGAAAAGGCAGAGGTAAAAGCGTCTTGTCCTTTCCAATGTTCAATTGCGTTGTATAGAGCTCGTTCTTCTTCATTAAAATCAACAAATATGGTTCGAACATGCCTTTTAGGCCACTCAATCCCTGTACCATTTCTCCGATTTCTTACCATTACTTTGTTAATAAGTGCTTTTAAATCCTCATCGGACTCTGCTGAACGATTTTTAGAAGCATAATATTCTTCGAAGTTAGATTGATTTCCTAAATGTCCTGGTTTTAATAAGGAAACAAGATTAAAGATTTCATCGATTTTGTTTTGGACAGGTGTTGCAGTTAGTAATAAACAAAACCTCTTTTTTAAACGCTGTGCAAATTCATAGTTTTTTGTTTTATTATTTTTGAGTTTATGTGCCTCATCAATAATGATGAGATCATATTCTAAGTTTAAAACGATATCACGGTGCGGAGAACGCTTCGCTGTATCAATGGATGAAACAATGACGTCAGCTTGTTCCCATGAGTAGCTTTTTCTCTGGGCAACAGCAGGAATAAAAAACTTTGTATTGAGTTCATATGCCCACTGTGAAACGAGGGAAGCTGGAACGAGTATAAGCACTTTTTTCACAAGACCGCGCACCATGTATTCTTTTAAAATAAGGCCCGCTTCAATTGTTTTTCCAAGTCCAACTTCATCTGCTAGTATCGCTTTTCCATTCATTTGTTCAATAACAGTTTGGGCTACTTCTAACTGATGAGGAAGCGGTGTGAAATGGGATAAATGTTTCGGGGCTTGTAAGCCATCAAATGTAGGGACAAGTAATGATTTTTCTGTTTTATAAGCTAAATCATATAGTTCCCAATTTGTCCAAGGGCCGTCTTCATCAATTCTTTTTAAAAAATTATTTTGCCATGTTCGATCTACGGAAATATCGACATTCATTGAAACTTTCCCCCTTCTGTAAACGAAAATGCTTATTGGTATATCCCTCACCCAAAACTTTCATTTCTAGCATTTTAAGGTAAAGTTTTTTTGGCAAGTGTGAGAATGAAAAATTCTAAATTATTTTTTATGCTAGAATATTGATGAAATAGATCGAAAAATGTTAGGATAATGGTGTGAAATGTGTGGAATCTTTCGTATTTTATCCAAGAAAGCACTTTTTTATTTACGCTTTCATAAAAAAATATATTGAGATTCCGTATATCCTATCTTTTCAGAATAAAAATGTTTAGATACGGGAAGCCAACTTTTATTGATTTGTCACAGACAGCATAAGGGGGAAAGAACATGATTACATTACAACGTACACCGCTATTTGATGTATACGCGAAGTATGGTGGAAAAACAATCGATTTTGGTGGTTGGGAATTACCAGTTCAATTCTCAAGCATTAAAGAAGAACATGAAGCTGTTCGCACAGCTGCAGGCCTGTTTGATGTATCTCATATGGGAGAAGTAGAAGTAACGGGTGCAGATAGTTTAGCATTTTTACAACGTGTTGTTACAAATGACGTATCTACCTTAAAGGTAGGGGGCGCACAATATACAGCAATGTGTTACGAAAATGGCGGTACAGTAGATGATTTATTAATCTATAAACGCGGTGAAGAAGACTACTTATTAGTAATCAATGCATCGAATATCGAAAAAGATTACGAGTGGTTAGCAAGTCATGTTATTGGCGATACGAAAGTAGTCAATGTTTCTAGTGAAATTGCACAGCTTGCAATTCAAGGACCAAAAGCAGAAGGCATTTTACAAAAAGTTGTGTCAGAAGATTTGAAAGAAATTAAGTTCTTTAAATTTAAAAACGATGTTCTTGTAGATGGTATTCCTGCACTTGTATCTCGTACAGGTTACACAGGTGAAGACGGGTTTGAAATTTATTGCAAGAGTGAAGATGCTACGAAACTTTGGGAGAAACTTCTTGAAGTTGGAGCAGAAGACGGCTTAAAACCATGTGGTTTAGGAGCGCGTGATACACTTCGTTTTGAAGCAACACTTCCACTTTATGGTCAAGAACTATCGAAAGATATTACACCAATTGAAGCTGGAATCGGTTTTGCTGTAAAAACAAACAAAGAGGCAGATTTCTTTGGAAAAGAAACATTAAAAGAATACAAAGAAAACGGTGCACCTCGTAAATTAGTCGGCATCGAAGTAATTGAACGCGGTATTCCTCGTACACACTATCCTGTATATGTAGGAGAAGAAAAAATCGGGGAAGTAACAAGTGGTACACAATCTCCAACGTTAAAGAAAAGTATTGGTTTAGCATTAGTTGATGTAAAATACGCAGCAGTTGATACAGAAGTAGAAATTGAGATTCGTAATAAACGCGTCAAAGCAGTAGTTGTTCCAACACCATTTTACAAACGTTCAAAGTAACGGGGAGAGGGGTAGATTTCATGTTGCATCGTTATCTTCCAATGACAGAAGAAGACAAAAAAGAAATGTTACAAACGATCGGCGTTCAAACGATCGATGAATTATTTTCTGATATTCCAGAAAGTGTTCGTTTCAAAGGGGAATTAAACATTAAACAAGCGAAATCAGAACCAGAACTTTTAAAAGAACTGTCTGAGCTTGCTGGTAAAAATGCAAATTTAAAAGAATATGCTTCATTCTTAGGAGCAGGTGTATACGATCATTATGCGCCAGTAATTGTTGATCATGTTCTTTCTCGTTCAGAATTTTATACAGCTTATACACCATACCAACCTGAAATTTCACAAGGGGAATTACAAGCAATCTTTGAATTCCAAACAATGATTTGTGAATTGACAGGAATGGATGTAGCAAACTCCTCTATGTATGACGGAGGTACAGCGTTAGCAGAGGCGGCAATGCTAGCAGCAGGTCATACTCGCAAAAAGAAAATTCTTGTTTCTAAAGCAGTTCATCCGGAATCAAGAGCAGTGCTTGAAACATATGCAAAAGGTCAACATCTTGAAGTTGTTGAAATTGATTATAAAGACGGTATAACAGATTTAAATGTATTACAAAGTGAAGTAGATGATACTGTTGCTTGCGTAATCGTTCAATATCCAAACTTCTTTGGACAAGTGGAGAAATTAGCTGATATTGAGAAAATCGTTCATCAGCAAAAATCATTGTTTATCGTTTCTTCCAATCCGTTATCATTAGGTGCATTAACACCACCAGGTAAATTTGGTGCTGATATTGTAATTGGTGATGCACAACCATTTGGTATCCCAACACAGTTTGGTGGACCACACTGCGGTTATTTTGCAACAACGAAAGCATTTATGCGTAAAATCCCAGGACGTCTTGTTGGACAAACTGTGGATTCAGATGGTAAACGTGGCTTCGTTTTAACATTACAAGCTCGTGAACAACACATTCGTCGTGATAAAGCGACATCTAACATTTGTTCAAACCAAGCATTAAATGCATTAGCAGCGTCTGTTGCAATGACGGCACTTGGTAGACAAGGTGTGAAAGAAATGGCACGTCAAAACATTTCTAAAGCACAATATGCAAAACGTCAATTTGAAGCAAAAGGTTTCAAAGTAACATTTGCTGGACCATTCTTCAATGAGTTTGTTGTCGATTGCAAACGTCCAGTACAAGAAGTAAATGATGCATTAATTCAAAAGAATATAATTGGTGGTTATGACTTAGGTCGTGATTATAAAGAATTAACAAATCATATGCTTTTAGCGGTAACAGAACTTCGCACAAAAGAAGAAATTGACACACTTGTAAACGAAATGGGGGCTATCCAATGAAGAACCAAGACCAAGCACTTATTTTTGAAATGAGTAGAGAAGGACGCGTAGGATATAGCTTACCCCAATTAGATGTAGAAGAAGTAAAGTTAGAGGATGTGTTTGAGAGCGATTATATTCGTACTGAAGATGCAGAGCTTCCAGAAGTGTCTGAACTCGATATTATGCGCCATTACACAGCGCTTTCAAATCGTAACCACGGCGTTGATTCTGGATTCTATCCACTAGGATCTTGTACGATGAAGTACAATCCAAAGATCAATGAAAACGTGGCACGTTTCCCAGGCTTTGCACACATTCATCCACTTCAAGATGAAAAGACAGTGCAAGGTGCAATGGAATTAATGTACGATTTACAAGAACATTTAATCGAAATTACAGGTATGGATACTGTTACACTTCAACCAGCTGCTGGTGCACATGGCGAATGGACAGGATTAATGTTAATCCGTGCATACCATGAAGCAAATGGTGACCATAACCGTACAAAAGTTATTGTTCCTGACTCTGCGCATGGAACAAATCCAGCATCTGCAACAGTAGCAGGATTTGAAACAATTACGGTAAAATCAAATGAAAATGGTCTTGTTGACTTAGAAGACTTAAAACGTGTTGTGAATGAAGAAACAGCAGCACTTATGTTAACAAATCCCAATACACTTGGTTTATTTGAAGAAAACATTTTAGAAATGGCGGAAATCGTTCATAATGCAGGTGGTAAATTGTATTATGATGGCGCAAACTTAAATGCAGTATTAAGTCAAGCGCGCCCAGGAGATATGGGATTTGACGTTGTACATTTAAATCTTCATAAAACATTTACAGGTCCGCACGGCGGCGGTGGTCCAGGTTCTGGTCCAGTAGGTGTGAAAGCTGATTTAATTCCATTTTTACCAAAACCAGTTTTAGAGAAAACAGAAAATGGTTATCACTTTAACTACGATCGTCCACAAGCAATTGGACGCGTGAAACCATTCTATGGAAACTTTGGTATCAATGTTCGTGCTTATACGTATATTCGTTCTATGGGTCCAGATGGGCTGCGCGCAGTAACAGAATATGCTGTATTAAATGCAAACTATATGATGAGAAGATTAGCACCGTTCTATGATCTTCCATTTGATAGACATTGTAAGCATGAATTTGTATTATCAGGTCGTCGTCAAAAGAAACTTGGTGTACGTACACTAGATATTGCAAAACGCCTGCTTGATTTTGGCTACCATCCACCAACAATTTACTTCCCATTAAATGTGGAAGAGTGTATCATGATTGAGCCAACAGAAACAGAGTCAAAAGAAACATTAGACGGTTTCATTGATAAGATGATTCAAATTGCAAAAGAAGCAGAAGAAAATCCAGAAGTTGTACAAGAGGCACCACATACGACGGTAATTAAACGTCTAGATGAAACAATGGCTGCTCGTAAACCAGTTTTACGTTATCAAAAGCCAGCTCCTGTACAAGTTTGATTGAAGAGGAAAAAGAACTCGCTATGAGCGGGTTCTTTTTTTATGGAGAAATGGTGCAGAAGTTATGAAAATAATGTTAAAAATTTATATTTTTTGTGTGACATTGCAGTAAAAAGGGAGTTTCTTAGGCGTTTTTGTTGAAAAAGTCGGTTTGATAAAATTGTGTATTTTTGTTAGAATTTTATTGAAATTAAGAGGGTGTAATGAGGCAGAAGTAACTCATTTTTACGTATATGTGAAAAAACAAACAAGGTGGGTGAAAGCATGGGTTATAAATGTTATAGGATGGTATACTATTTGGAAAATGGAGAGACGATTAAAGACATAAAAGAATTTTGTTATCGAGATCATGGGAAAATGTTAGAACGTGTAGCACATCGTGTGATGGACAATGAAGAGGTAACAGCGATTGATAAACAAGGAACGATCATTTCGATAGCTTGTGATGACATCATAAAGGTAGAACTTGATTACATACAAGAAAGTTAGCCTTGAGTCATATCGAATTATTCGATAAAATATACTGTTGAATGGTGAAGTGAGAAGAGAGGAGTTTATCATGGGTAGTACAAGACACTTTTATATGTTTATTTTGGCATTTGTACTTGTTGCGGCATTAACGATTTATTTAATTGTTGATAGCAGCTGGTACAATGCGGTGCATCCGGCATTTCTTATTTTTATGTATGTAGGAATTGCGGTTGTTAGCTTTGGGATGAGAGATGAAATGCTAGATCGCTTTGAAAAGTGATACATATATAGAAGACCAACAGGAAAATGTTGGTCTTTTTTTCTTGCAAAAAATAGGACACTGTGCATATACTGTATATATGAAGTATACACAGTATATACACAGTGGAGGAAAACATGAATATTATTATTTCAAATTCTTCCCCAGACCCTATTTATGAGCAAATTAGTAAGCAATTGCGGCAGCTTATTTTAAATGGTGGTTTAAAGGGTGGAGATCAATTGCCGTCTATCCGCAGCTTAGCGAAAGAACTACAAATTAGTGTAATTACGACGAAACGAGCATATGAAGAGCTTGAAAAAGAAGGTTATATTGAAACTGTTGCGGGAAAAGGGACGTATGTCTCCGTGCAAAATAACGAGCTGATACGCGAACAAAGATTGCGCTTATTAGAAAGTAAAGCGGAAGAGATCGTAAATGAAAGTAAATTTTTGCAGCTTTCACTGGAAGAATTACAACAGATGATTGCGTTTCTATATAAGGGGGAATAAGAGCCATGTTAGAGTTAAAAAACGTTTGTAAAAACTATCAAGATTTTTCAGTGAGAAATGTAAGTTTTACATTGCCACGTGGATATATTATGGGATTTGTCGGGCCAAATGGTGCCGGGAAAAGTACGACCATTAAAATGATTATGAATTTAATAAGACGAAATAGTGGGGATATTATCATTTTCGGTAAGGACAATCAAAAAGCAGAAAAAGAAATTAAGCAAAATATCGGATTTGTATACGATGAAAATCACTACTACGAAGATTTAACATGTGAACAAATGAAGAAGATTATTGCACCTTTATATAAGAATTGGGATGAAGCGCAATATCAAACATATATGGAGAGATTACAAGTTCCAAAAAGCAAAAAGATTAAGCAACTATCAAAAGGGATGAAAATGAAATTTGCGATTTGCGATGGCATTATCACATCATGCGGAGCTCATCATTATGGATGAACCAACATCAGGATTAGATCCTGTTGTCCGTAGTGAACTGCTCGATATGCTGCAAGAAATTGTAATGGAAGAAGAAATATCTGTATTATTTTCGACGCACATTACAACAGACTTAGAGCGTATTGCGGATTATATTACGTTCATAAACGAAGGAGAAATCGTCTTTACAGGCGAGAAAGATGAGATATTAGAAAATCATGTAATCGTAAAAGGAAGCAATGATTTATTAGATCCAGAAGGGAAAGAACTCTTTATCGGAATACGTAAAAATAAATTTGGTTTTGAAGGATTGGCTAAGGATAAACAAGCGATTGAAGATTGGTTTGGGAGTGAAGTTGTGCTAGAAAAGCCGACTTTAGATGATATTGTTGTTTATACGGCGAAGGGGAGAAGAGTTAATGCGTCAGCTTGTGTTTAAAGATTTATATTTTCTAAGGGCTATGTGGATATTCTATTTAGGATTTTCAACATTCCTTTTTATCTCTAATTTATCTGATTCATCGGTTTTTGCTGCAAGTTGCCTAGTATCAACATTAGCATCTCTTATATTAACTATGGCACAAGATGAAAAGAATGATAGTGAAAAACTTTTAAATAGTTTACCTCTAGAAAGAAGAGAGATAGTTATAGCGAAATATATAGTTATTTCAATGGTAGCGATTATAGCTATCTTAGTGACATTAGCCGTTGTTTGGATGATAAGGGGTCTGACTACAATTGAAGATATCGCTTTATACCATCCGTATCTCTATATTGAACTTCCATGGTATACAGTGTTAAAAGGTATAGCAGCTCCATTCTTATATGCCGCATTTTTCTTACCTGTTTATTATAGTACAGATTCAAAAATATTACGTGGTGTATTAGCGATACTCATCGTATTGCCTTTAATTATTATTAGTTTGTTTATAGATGGTAGTCAATATGGTGTGGAGGCCTCATTTGGTGATTGGATTTCAAATATGTCAAATGTAGGGATATGTATAGTAGGGGCAATAGGATTAATGGCTCTATATATAATTTCCATGTTTACAGCAATCAGACTATATGAAAAAAGAGATGTGTAAAGGGGGAGAGTTATGAGACAGCTCATTTGGAAAGAATTTTTCTTACAGCGAAAAGTTTTTATCCTCTATCTGATATTGCCTATTTATTGCGCTATAAAACAGTTTATTGAACCGTTTCAGATAGCAATTCCTTGCTTCACAACTTGTTTTCTATCAGGATATTTGAAAATAGGGAGCTTTAATGTAACAGATTTAATATACTATATCATCAATTTAATTATAATGATACACAGATATTAAGTGATAATGTTAGGAGTTGTAAAAAGTGGTGCAACAACTAGTTTTAAAAGATTGTATCTTACAACGAAAAATAAGTATTTTGTATCTTTTATATCCTGGTTTATTACTGTTAATCAATTTTAAAAATGAGAGTCTTATAACGATTTGTTGTCTAACTATTCCGCTAGTTGGAACGATGTTTTCTTCTAGTCAGGAAGAAAAAAATAATAGCGAGAAGGTACTAAATAGCTTGCCATTTAAGCGAAAAGAGATTGTAATGGCGAAGTATATATTTTCTAGTTTACTCATTTTAATTGGAATTATTTTAGGAAGTATGATAGGGAGCATTCAATTACGGTACGGAATATCTCATATGGATGTATTTATTGTATGGTGTACGGTTCTTGGGGGTATTACTGGAGCGGTTGTTTATGTAAGTCTTGCTTTGCCCTTAGTTTTTTCAATAGGACATAGTAAAGCTAAGAATATTGCACCTTTTATTGGCGGTTTCCTTGCTTTTCTCAGTGGTTCAATAGTCAAAAATTTATGGACTAATCAGGCTAATGAATGGGCTTTTAATTTTACAGTAAATATTATTTTTGTAGCTGTACTTGTGCTTTTTTATATTGTATCTATGTGGTTATCAATCAGTTTGTATAAAGAACGTGATTTATAAAAGAAAGAGGGGAGGGTTATATGAAGCAACTTATCATAAAAGATTTTATCGTACAAAGGAATTTCTTCATTTGGTACATTATATATCCTTTTTTATTCTATATGGCGACGCACGATAACCAGAGTACATTCACACTTACGACAGTTATTATTCCAGTTATGATAATCATGAGAACGTTTTATAGTGATGAAAAAAATGAAAGCGAAAAGATGTTTACTAGTCTGCCGATATGTAGAAAACAAATGATATGGGCAAAGTATATGTTTGCACTGACTATTCTAATAATCAGTGTAATTATTGCTTACTTTACAGTGGGTGTTCAGCTGAGAATGGAGACAGTGAATTTTATAAAAATGACAGTTGTACCTAGTATGAGTCTTAGTTTCATTATTTTTAGTTTCATGTTGCCAATATATTTTATGCTAGGTTATCAAAAAACATTTATTATGACCTTAGTTATTTTAATAGCGCCGATATTTATTCTTGAGGTTTTCTTTAAAATAAATATTAAGCAGGCAAGCTTTAATAGCGTTTTCTTATTTGTGGGTGCAATTTGTATGATGTTTTTATCAATGTTAGTTTGTACGAAGTTATACGAACGAAGAGATCTATAGAGAGGGCAAGAGAAGATGAGGAAAATCATGAGGTTTTATTCATCAGAAACGAATAGGAACAACATTATATAGTTATGCTTGCATCTCTTTCAGTACTTACACATCGATTGTTCGGAACGGCTTTGTAACAATAGGAATTCTTCTTATTGAAAAAGGTGTCTTATCAAAAGACACCTTCTTCAAGAGGAGAAATAATACAAGAGTAACTGGTAAACAGAAACGGTGCTCGGCATATCTTTTGGTGTATGTAATATAAGGCTGAAACATATAACAAAGAAAAGAAATAAGAAAAATAACAATAGGATATGTTTATGTATAGAATTTTGCATATAATCAGCTCCTTTATGTGTAGTATGTCCAAAAGAAGGGTGGGTATGAAATTTTCTAGGGGGGGAAGTATGATGAAACAACAAAAGCTAAAAAGAAAAATGTTATTAGGAATCGGATCAATATTATTCTCTTTTGGACTTATATTGTCAAATGTTTACTCGGACATTCAAGTGTTTCCAAATATGAATAAAGGTATCGGTATGAGTGTTTTGATTGTTGGGATACTATGCCTTATCGCATCAAATTTTTATAGAAAATCTACCCCTATTAGGTAAATACGAAAAAGGACAGTTACTTCTTTTCAGAAGAACTGTCCTTTTTAAATAGTTTGTTCCAAAGTTTGGCGATATTCCAAATAATAATGATTATAATCGATGCAATAATTGACCAAGCGATGGATGCAACTTCAAGTGCCATGTTGGGAAGGAATGTAAGAATAGCGATTACTTTATGAAATAGCCATTCTATAATATGAAAGCCTACTTGTAGTAGAATAACGATTCCAATTATAATCCCTGTTAGGATTTGTTTCCCTTTTTCTTTCCACATGACATTCACCTCACGTTAGCTCATTAATTTTAGGCCAACTGCACCGCATAAAATGCAGCTTAAAAAGGCAAGGCGACGCCAATCAGCTGATTCGCCGAAAACCAAGATGCCGAGAAGTGCACTTCCGGCAGTTCCAATTCCAGTCCAAATCGCGTAAGCTGTTCCCATCGGTAATGAGTTCATTGCAAGTGATAAGAAGAAGAAGCTTACACCGAAGTTGGCAATCAAAATAAGTTTTGGTGCCCAGCCTTTCTTTTTCGTGGCTACTTTCATAAACAGTACACCAAGAATCTCACAAATACCAGCAATAATTAAAAATACCCATGCCATTTTATGCAGCCTCCTTCTCTTCTTGTTCACCCGTTACTCGTTTTAAACCAATTACTCCAAAGAAAATTAAAGCGATAAATAGAATTTTTACAATGGAAAAAGGTTCTCCGAAGATGAAAATCTCTGTAAGAACGATTCCGCCAGCTCCAATTCCTGTGAACACAGCGTATACAGTTCCGACAGGTAAATCTTTATAAGCTTTAAACAATAGGACAAAACTAATTGCGATTATAAGAGCGACACCAATCCATTCAATTGGTGTTGTTGCGTGTTTGAGTCCAATTACCCAAAAAATTTCAATAATGCCAGCTACAATTACATAAATCCATGCCATATATTATTTCTCCTTCCTACCAGTCGTTAGGTAAAGGGCTGAAAAACGACGCATCGCTAAGTAAGCAATCCGTCATTTTGAAAGGCCGCTCCAAAATACTTTCCAAGAGGCGTTTAAGCGGGTCTTAAAGCGATTTAAACCTGCGAATAATAGTTCAACCATAAGACCGTCAATTAAGCATAAATAAGCCTCTAAAGCGTCTTTTATTTCAATGTTATGCAGTTCACCTTGCTCATTTGCTCGTTTGAATACAGGAAATAAAAGTTTTCTGATGTTTTCAATATGAGCATTTGCTTTTTCAATAATTTGCTTGCGAAATGCATCGGGAGGAAAATAAGAAGTGCGTAACCAAAACATTGATTCTTCACTTTCACCAAATCGTTTTGCGTAACCTTTTAATAAGTTTACAAGCAATGCCTCAGTAGATGATTCTGAAAATTTTTCTATGTCATCTGTAAAGCATTGTAAATCTTTGTGCAGAGCTGATTCTAAGCAGATAAAATATAATTCTTCTTTTCCCTTAAAGTGTGCGTAAATCGATGGTTTTTTAATCCCGACTTCTTGAGCAATATTTGCTAATGAAGTCCCTTCATAGCCGTAGCGTGCGAAATGAGAAAGTGCTACAGCTTTAATGCGGTTTGCTGTCATTTTCATCCCCTACCTACCGTTCGTTAGGTCCATTATAAAAGAGAATAAACATAAAGTCAATGAGGCAAATGATTGAAAAAGAGTACCTGAATGGGCACTCTTTACACAGTTTTTCGTTCAATTAAATGGAAAGGGAGTTCCTCTGAGCTACCTATAATTTGTTCGGCCTGTATTTGCTTATGAAATAAAGAAAAGGCGCGAGCACCCATTGTTAGACCAGGATGTTCAATTGTTGTAATCTCTAATGCTTTCGAAATTTCATGGTTATCAAAGCCGAGAATGGCGAGATCTTCTGGTACACGTAGACCGTGTTTTCTTGCTTCAGTTATTAAACCAGCGGCTACTTGATCATTGGCGGCAAAAATAGCAGTTGGACGCTCTTTCATGTTTAAAATACTGTGCAGAACTTTTGCCCCATCTTGCATATTGTAACATTGGTAAAACATCCAATCTGGTTGTATTCTTTTTTTTGCAGTATGAAGAGCATCGGAAAAGGCTTTTTCACGCTGCTTTGTATTTACACTATTCTGCCTTGCTAAACAAAAACCAATCTTCTCATGACCTTTACGCAATAAATATTCTGTACCAATACGAAATCCTTCATAATGATCAACATAGACGGATGAAATGAGGGAATGTATCATTTTTTCACATGAGATGATAGGAGCAAATTTTGCGAATGGTTCAATATGCTCCCAAGAGCTTGTTCGAGAGCATATAATCATGCCGTCGAATTGTTTCATTTTCATCGTTTCAAGAACTCGAATTTCTTCGATACTATCGTAATTTGTTTGGCATAAATTAATGTGATAACCAGCAGCTAATGCCTCATTCCCAATCCCCTCAATAATCGTGCTGAAGTAGGGTAAATTGATAAAAGGAAGCATGACACCAATTGTAAATGTTTTTCCTTTTATTAAGTGAACCGCATTTATATTTTTTGCATAATTTAATTGTTCAACAGCGTCTAAAACGCGTTCGCGCTTTTCTTCACTTACATAGGGATGATCATTTAATACGCGCGAAACCGTTGTTATGGATACGCCAGCGGTTTTCGCAATTTGTTTTATATTTACCATATGTATCACCTCTTAGCTTATATTATAAAGGCAAATAGATAAAAATGGAAAGAAAGTGAAAAAAGCTTGACCTGAAAAGCTTTTCACAATCTATGTTATAAAAGGGCTTTCTGTTATTCGCGTAACCTTTTCGCTTGGGCGTAAGAATAGTGGAAAGTCTTTTTTTGTCTAAAAAGATACGATATGCTATGTCAAAAAGTGTGAGAATAACGAGGAAAGTTTTCAAAGGGAGAGTGAGAAGAAGGAGCGAATATGAACAACATATAAACGCTTCGTTCGTTAAGAGAGCGATATGAAAGGGCGGAAACAAATTGAAAAAAGGGATCATTTGTTTCGTGTTTTCGAGTGTGTTACTTAGCTCATGTTCGTTTCAGCAAACGATGAAGGAAGAAAAACAATTTGTGGAAAGTGCAGGAGGGGCTGTAGATCGTATATCTGGTCCTATTGTATTACAGGATGTTTCTAAATATTTTCCAGCGCATTTTAAAGTTCCAACGTTTTTGCCGTATGACATTACAAGTGATGTCAAAGGGGAAGTAAGAACGATTGGGAAGAAGAATGCTGTCTTAACGATTAAATATAAGCAACAAGAGAAAGGACGCAAAGATTATGTGGAATTAACAGTTGCGAACTTTTCTTACAGTTTTCCTTATATTGTGGAACAAAATCGATTTCAGGAACAAATGAGGTTGAATAATGGAGCAGCTGCCTATTTTAAAAATAAAGATGACGGTGAACGAGGAGAAGAATTTGCAACGCTGATATGGAAAGAAAAAGGATTAGAATATCAGTTGTTGTATCGAAATGCGACAGTACAAAATGAAGAAGTAATCAAACAGAACTTATTATATATTGCCAACAATATGGAAGAAAAGAACTAGCTGAGACTTTCAGCTAGTTCTTTCGCATATTATTTCTTTTTAACTTTTCCAGTCCAAGATTTAAATCCGCCTTGTAGTTGGTAGAAATCTTTGTAACCTTGTTTTTTTAGATATTGAGCTGCACGACCTGTACGGAAGCCATTTTGGCAATATAAATAAACTGGTTGATCTTTGCGAAGCTCTTTGTGACGAAGGCGAATTTGTGATAATGGAATGTTACGAGCACCTAAAATATGCCCTGCGTTAAATTCATCTGCTTCACGAATATCGATAAGCTGTGCTTTGCGGTAGCCAGCGCGAAACTCTTCTTCTGAAAGTGTTTTAATTAATTTTTTCTGATAGAAAAACATCCATACAGAGTAGCCGATGATTCCTACGATCACCGACAATATAATAATCAAATTTGTTGACACGATTCTATCGCTCCCTTTTTTCTTATCCTACTTTCAATATTATAATGCCCATATGTATTTATGCAACAGATTCATGTGGAGATAAGAAGAAATTTCGTATTCTTTCACAAATTTTGTCGAATTTGATAGACTAGAGATTGTGAAAAATAATTGGTTATATGAGGTGCAAGATGGGAAAAGAAAAATGGTGTTATATTAACTCTGGTCAATGTTCGCCGGCATTTAATATGGCGTTAGATGAATGCTTATTAAATTGGCAAAGTGAAAAGAAAATGCCTCCAACCATTCGTTTTTACGAATGGGAAGTACCAACATTAACAGTTGGGTATTTTCAGCGTGTAGAAAAAGATATCAATATGGATGTAGTAAATGAAAAGAAATATGGGTTTGTTCGCCGACAAACAGGTGGTAGGGGCGTATTGCATGATAAGGAATTGACGTACAGTGTGATCGTCTCTGAAGATCATCCCGATATGCCTAAAACAGTTACAGAAGCGTATCGCGTCATTTCACAAGGGCTACTAGAAGGTTTTAAGGCGCTAGGATTAGAAGCGTATTATGCGGTTCCAAAAACAGAAGCGGATCGTGAAAATTTAAAAAATCCACGTTCAGGTGTATGTTTTGATGCACCGTCTTGGTATGAAATTGTCGTTGAAGGCAGAAAAATTGCAGGAAGCGCTCAAACGCGTCAAAAAGGTGTAATTTTACAACATGGATCGATTCCATTAGAAATCGACTTAGATGAGCTGTATGATTTATTCTTATTCCCAAATGAGCGAGTGAAAGAGCGTATGAAGAGCATGTTTTCTTCTAAGGCTGTCGCAATCAATGAATTAACAGATCGTACGTTTACAATCGAACAGTTGATTGAAGCGTTCCAAGCTGGATTTGAAAAAGGCTTAAATGTAGAACTTGTACCATATGAATTAACAGAAGAGCAGCTTCATGAAGTAGAAACATTAGCAAAAGAAAAGTATGAAAGTGATGAATGGAATTATAAAAAATAAGGAGATGGCAATTGCCACCTCCTTATTTTTTTATAATAAATTAAGTACTTTTTCTACTTTGATTCCTTTTTCTTGTAAAGAACGAAGACGATTTACAACATCCATAATTTCTTTATCGAATGTAACGCTAATTCCTTGGCTTTGTAATTCTTCTTTTAAATTTTCAATAGAATCATCTATATCGATGCCAAGCTCATAATCTTGACACACTTCAATTGTCTTTTTTACAAGCTTTACATAATTTTCTTGTAATTTTGAATTGGCTTCATTTGTAACTGTTTGCTTCGGTTTTGTAGGTATAGCTGCAACCGTCTCTTGCTTTGTAACAGGAGTCGGTACTTCTTTTTTTACAGGTGCTGGAGTAGGTCGTTCTACAACCGTTTCTGAACGCACTGGCTTCGGCGCTGGTGCCGGAGTAGGTTTAGGAGTTACAACAGGTTGTTCAACGCGTGTAACAGGTTTTGGAGCAGCTGTGACTACTTTAGGAGCCTCTACGACTACTTCTTGTTTGGGAGCTGTTTCTACAGGTGTTACGTCCTGTTCAGCAGCTTCTTTATTTTCTTTACTCCACATAACGCGTTCAATTTCTAGGGAAACATTGTTTTTGTTCATTGCTGTTAATGTAACTTTACCAACTTCAGCGTTACCTGTGAAATCGACAATTTTATAAATCACACTTTTGTTCCAATCCACATTTCCGCTCAAAAATAATTCTTCGTTACATTTCGGCGTTAAGCCCTCGATTTTAATTTCTGCGTTTACACCGTTTTCACTATATACCATAATTAGCGAAGCACTTACATCTTCATCTGCTAACATTAGTTCACGTACCATTTTGCCGGTGCGTACTTGCGTTTTCTTCTTAAGTGACATCAAATTTCCCCTCTCAAAAATTCAGTAATAATAAAAAAATCGTATAACGAAAAATAATTGCTCACGAAGAAATATGATACCGATAATAAAAGCATCACGTCAACAATTTACGTTAATTATTTTGCATTTTTCTTTTTTTCTTTATGAAATTTTTCAATTTGTAAAATTATACAGAAGAAAAACAGCCTTCCAAAAGGCTGTTAAAAGTTTGATTTTTTATATAGCAGTTTATATAAAATATAAAAGAAAATAGCGATTAAAGCATTTTGCCAAGTTGTTAAATGATAAGAAAGATAAGGTTGTTTTTTAAAGTAAATGTTTATAAATACCGCTGAGCAAAATGGAATAGAAAATGCGAGTCCGAACAGAATTCTTCTTTTCCAATTCATTGTTTGATTAAAGGAATAGCGCTTTAATAAATATAAAATGAAAAGTATGCCTAATATAATCATTAAAATGGAAAAAGTAGTTCCAGGAATACTAAATGATGGGCCTGTCAATTGAGTTGTTTTTTCAAAAAGTAAAATAAAAAATGAAACAATTGTATCCATCCCAAATTGTATAGCAAGTAACAAACTAATAGCAAAACCAATCATGGATGTTTTTGCTAATTTTGTTTGGTTAGGTAAAGCTAATATGAGCTCATCACAATAAGATTGCAAGTTATCACCAAAAATATCATAAGCATTCTTACCATCTTTTTGAGCTTCAATAAGATGGTCTAAAATTTCTAGTAATAGCTCCTCTACTTGTTGTTCTGGAACATTAGCTAATCGTAGATATACCAACATGTCCCCATAAGCAACTTCATTTTCAGGTGTTAGAAGCTCACGTTTTTTATTGTTAAGTTCTACCAATTCGTTTGCGTTCATCATTCAGACTCTCCCCGCAATAAATTATTTACCGTTGTCGAAACCATCCCCCAGCTCTTTTTAAACTCTTCTAGCTGTTCGAATCCTTTATCTGTTACATGGTAATATTTTCGCTTTGGACCAAGGCTTGAAGCTTTTAATGTGCCAGCAATGAGTTTTTCTTTTTGCATTCGTAATAAAAGGGGATAAATGCTACCTTCGCTTACGAATGTAAAACCATGTTGGTTTAATTTCGTACTTAGTTCGTACCCATACACCTCTTCTTGGGAGATGATGTATAAAATGCATCCTTCGAGCACACCTTTTAGCATTTGACTATGCATGAGTTCACCACTTCCTAGTAACTTGTTGTGCAAGGTAGCTGTTATTTGAATTATAGCACTTCAGTAACTTGCTACGCAAGTTACTGAAGTGGAAAACTTAAAAAAGCGGTAATCTTTCTCTGCTATCCATACTAAAAAAGGGGGGATTGTATGAAGCTGTTTATGCCAAATCTCGTTTATTTCGAACCAAAGGCGTTTGAATACCCGTTTGGAAAAGAGCTGTATGAGAAATTTACAAAGGATGAAGAAAAACGAAAATATAAGTGGGAACGGTGTGGAATCGGAAAATATGTGTATCAAAAAGATGATGCGGTGAGGCTAGAAGAAAAGATTAGAGGTTATATTCATAAATCTTTCCCTAATGCGGAAATTCAATATTTTACATGAGAGAATCTGTAGATGAATACAGATTCTTTTTTATTTTATATATTTAGGCTTGTTTCCACCCTTGTCACGTTATTCTTTCTGGTGTATCATTTTATTGATTGCTTAGTGCGGAATACACAAAATGAAATTGGATGGTGGAAACCGATGCCTACCCCTAGTATGGAAGATTATATTGAACAAATTTATTTGTTGATTGATGAAAAGGGATATGCCCGCGTATCTGATATTGCTGAAGCGCTTAGTGTGCATCCATCCTCTGTAACAAAAATGGTACAAAAATTAGATAAAGATGAATATCTAATTTATGAAAAATATAGAGGGCTTGTATTAACAACAAAGGGTAAAAAAATCGGAGAACGTCTTGTATATCGTCATGAATTACTAGAGCAATTTATGCGTATTATCGGTGTGGATGAAGGCAAGATTTATAATGATGTAGAGGGAATTGAGCATCATTTAAGCTGGGAAGCAATCGATCGTATTGGTGATTTAGTACAATATTTTGAGCAAGATGAGCTTCGAATTGAAACACTTCGCGGTGTTCAAAAAGCAAATGAAGAGCAGGGGAAGTAAAGGGAACGAAATGCGTTTCCTTTTTTGTTTAGAAGAGGAAATCACTTGGTTTAAGTTGAATGTATAGAAATGTGAAAATCGTTTTGTAAAAGGCGGGATAGGAATGAAAGCAATTATTTTTGACTTTGATGGATTAATTGTAGATACAGAAACGATTTGGTTTCAATCTTTTCAGGAGGTAGTTCGCGAATATGGTGGGGACTTACCTCTAGAGGAGTTTGCGAAATGTATTGGA
Source organism: Bacillus sp. AFS098217 (assembly GCF_002551815.1). Taxonomy (GTDB): domain Bacteria; phylum Bacillota; class Bacilli; order Bacillales; family Bacillaceae_G; genus Bacillus_A. Next base: position 165,449 of record NZ_NVPR01000032.1, on the reverse strand, counting down.
ACAACAGATGAAGTGCTTTATACATACATTGAACAACAGTTAAAAGAAAAATTTAATCGGGATGAGTTAAAAGAAAAAGTCTCGATTTTGCATCAAGAGAAAATGAAAATGCCAGTAGCTCGCGATGGGGTGAAAGAGTATTTAGAAGAAGCAAAAGAAATTGGATTGAAAATCGGTTTAGCATCTAGTTCTTCAAGAGAATGGGTTGTTGGATTTTTAGAAGGATTAGGTATTCGAGAGTATTTTGAAGTCATTAAAACAAAAGAGGATGTAGAGAAAGTAAAACCAGATCCAGCGCTGTATAGAGTAACCATTAAAGAGTTAGGGATAGAACCTGCAGAAGCTGTTGTGTTTGAGGATTCGTTAAATGGATTGAAAGCGGCGCTTGCGGCAGGATTAGCGTGCGTTGTTGTACCAAATGAGGTTACAAAGACTTTGCAGTTTGAAAATCATCATCTGCGTTTAGGAAGTATGAAAGAAAAGAGTTTAACGGAAGTACTTCAATATGTAAGGAATCGAGCGTGAAAAAAGAAAGACCGTATTTCCTAAAAGGAAGCACGGTCTTTCTTTTTATTTTTTTTACCTTCAATTACAGTTAAATGAGATTGCTTTCGTTTCCGTTTTAACGAAGTTGGATTTCCTTTCTTCCCTTTGTCATCGGAAGCGTTTCGTTTTAAGAAAGAATTGCTTAGGGGTGCTACATTTTGTTTTCCATATTTGCGGTTCGATTGTTTCGCAGCACGCTTATAGGAGTTTTGCGAATTGGCTGAACCACTGGAGTTTGTGAACATTTTGTATAGCAAGTAAAAGATACCAACAACAAGTAACATAATACCAATGTTTTGTAACATTCCTTTCGGATCTGTAATTGCAGATGAAACGAGACCAAATATTGCTAAACCAATAATAAGCACAAATATAGCGAACATAAACGAACGACCGTTCATAAGGAACACCTCCTAAAAACATATATTAAAATTAGTATATTAGCGATGAGGAAAGGAGTTGAACATCATTTTTAAATAATTATTGTTGTTTATTTTCTAAACGTAATAATTCTTCAAATGATGCGATTGCAACTTCAACTTGATCATCTGCAGGTTCTTTTGTTGTTAATAGTTGAAGCCATAACCCAGGGTATCCTAATAGGCGTAAAACCGGAATATCTCGCAAACGATTTGTAAACTGCAAGACTTCAAAAGAAATACCAAGAACAACTGGAATCAATAAAATACGGTTTACAACTCGGACCCAAAGAGGATCAGTTGGAACAAGAAAGTAGATGAACATTCCGATAATAACTGTAAATATAATAAAACTACTTCCGCAGCGATAATGGAGGCGGGTTTGTTTTTGAACATTTTCTACAGTCAGTGGAAGGTTATTTTCATAAGCATTAATTACTTTATGTTCCGCACCGTGATATTGAAATACCCGCTTAATAAGTGGGGTTAGTGAAACGAAGTATATATAGCTCAGTAATAGAATGAGCTTAATGATGCTTTCGACAATGATTTGCCCAGTATGAGATGGGAAAATCGGCCTTGTCAATTCCGCTAAAAGTGCCGGAACCGCCGTGAAAATGACTTTACCGAATATAAATGATAACACCCCGACTGCTGCTACTCCTAATATCATCGTTAATTTTGACTGTTCTTCTTTTTTTTGTGCAAGTTGTTCATCATTTTCTGGATGAACGTCGAATCGTTCAGAAGCAAAGTTTAAATGCTTTGCTCCATTGGCACTTGCATCAATAATAGCGGCGATGCCTCGTAAAAATGGAACTTTCTTTAGTATGGTTAATACTTTATTACGAACGCGTGGCAATCGATAAAATTCGATTGATTCATCTTTACGACGAACCGCTGTAACAGTATATTCTCTACCGCCAAACATAACTCCTTCTATGACCGCTTGCCCACCATATATTTGTTTTGACTCTTCTGCCATGTTAACACCAACCTGTATTTGTTTCTCTCTTATATAGAAAAGAGGCAATTGTCATACTTGGTTCTGTCATTGTGAGATTTGACAATTACCGAGTTTCCTATATTTTATCGAGAAATACAAGCGGATGACAAGAAAAAATGTTACGAGAGTAGGACATTTCTTATTCTTTTTATAGACAAATTTCGCATGATTTAAACATGCTTCAAAATAGTTTCGGACATACTAGTAAGCGGAGGTGGCAACGTGAAGCAAGAACAATCAGGGATAAATAAATTTGTACAGATTGGTTTATTTGGTGGCGTTTTTTGGGGAAGTATATGGTATTTTCTTCATTTTTTCTCATTTACAGAAGCTGGACCAAACTATTTGCTTTTACCATTTGCTCTTGGGAATTGGAAAGAAGGAGCTTGGGGAAATGTATCGGGTATAGTCTGTATGGGGCTTCTTTCTATTTTAGTGGCGTTTCTCTATAAGGCTCTTTTCAAAAGATTTGAAGGGGTACTACCTGGAATATTGTATGGGCTTTTTTGGTGGAGCATTTTATTTTTCGGGCTTGGTTCTATTGCACCTGTTATTAAAAATGCACTTCATTTACCGAAAGAAACAATTGTTACAACGATATGTATCTTTATTTTATATGGTGTATTTATTTCATATTCTGTTTCGTTTGAAGCGAATAATGAGAATCGAGGAGAAGGTGTAGAGAAGACAAACTATTCAAACAAGTGATTCCTGTGTTAGAATGTTGTATAGACATTCTTTATATTAAGGAGTTTAAGAAGATGAAAAAGTTACTCCTCGTAAACGGTCCTAATCTAAATCGTCTCGGTGTTCGAGAGGTGAATGTATATGGAAAAGGAACGTTAGCGACGCTTGAAACAGAGATAAAGCAAGAAGCAGAGAAATTGGGAGTGGAGTTAGAGTGTTTCCAATCGAATCATGAAGGTGCTCTTATTGATATCATTCATGAGGCTGATGATACATATGAAGGAATCATTTTAAATCCAGGAGCATTTACGCATTATAGCTACGCGATCCGAGATGCGATTGCGAGTATTTCGATTCCTGTTATTGAGGTACATATTTCTAACATCCACCAGAGAGAGTCGTTTCGTCATGAATCGGTGACGGCACCTGCCACGGCAGGACAAATTGTTGGATTTGGTTTTTATGGCTATAAGTTAGCGTTATTTGCATTATTGGAGAAACTTAGGGAGGCATAAACTGATGGAAAAAATCACGAAATTAAGAAGTGCATTTAATGAAGCTGGTATTGATGGTATTTTATTAACGAATGAGTATAGCCGTAGATACATGACGAATTTCACAGGGACAGCTGGTGTCGTACTCATTTCTAATGAGCGTGCGCTGTTTATTACAGATTTCCGCTACGTAGAGCAAGCTGGTAAACAAGCTGTTGGCTATGAAATTGTAAAGCATACAGGACCAATTCTTGATGAAGTTGCCAAACAAGTGAAAGAATTAGGAATTCAAAAGCTTGGCTTTGAGCAAGATACTCTTACATATAGCTCTTATACAGCATATAAAGAAGCTGTTGAAGCGGAATTTGTTCCAACTTCTGGACTTGTAGAAAAGTTACGCTTGATTAAGACGGATTCAGAGATTAAGATATTAAAGGAAGCTGCACAGATTGCAGATGCTGCCTTTGAACATATTCTATCATTCATTCGCCCAGGAGTATCTGAAATTGAAGTGTCAAATGAACTTGAATTTTTCATGAGAAAACAAGGAGCAACATCTTCTTCGTTTGATATTATCGTTGCTTCAGGACTTCGCTCAGCATTGCCGCATGGTGTGGCATCTGAAAAAGTGATAGAAACAGGAGATTTCGTAACATTAGACTTCGGTGCTTATTATAAAGGATATTGCTCGGATATTACTCGTACGATTGCAGTCGGTGAACCATCTGATAAATTAAAAGAAATTTACAGTGTCGTTTTAGAAGCGCAGCTGCGTGGTGTGAACGGCATTAAAGCTGGTTTAACTGGCCGTGAAGCTGATGCATTAACACGTGATTACATAACGGAAAAAGGATACGGTGAATATTTCGGTCACTCTACTGGTCATGGAGTGGGTCTTGAGATTCATGAAGCACCAGGCTTAGCATCTCGCTCTGAAACGGTACTTGAGCCAGGAATGGCTGTGACAGTAGAGCCGGGTATTTATATTCCGGGTGTTGGTGGTGTACGTATTGAAGACGATATCATCGTAACAAGTGAAGGCAATGAAGTAATTACAAAATCTCCAAAAGAACTTATTATTTTGTAATACACAGGAGGATTTTTTGCATGATTTCAGTAAACGATTTTCGTACAGGTTTAACAATCGCGGTGGACAATGGCCTATGGCAAGTTATCGATTTCCAACACGTAAAGCCAGGTAAAGGTGCTGCGTTCGTTCGCTCTAAACTACGTAACCTTCGCACAGGTTCTGTTCAAGAAAAAACATTCCGTGCTGGTGAAAAAGTAGAAAAAGCACATATCGAAAACCGTCGTATGCAATACTTATACGCGAGCGGTGAGTCTCACGTATTCATGGATAACGGAACTTATGAGCAAATCGAACTTGGTGAAGCTCAAATCGAGCGCGAGCTAAAATTCTTAAAAGAAAACATGGAAGTAGCTATTATGACATACCAAGGCGAAGTACTTGGAGTTGAACTTCCAAATACTGTAGAGTTAAAAGTTGCTGAAACAGAGCCAGGTATTAAAGGTGACACAGCTTCTAACGTAACAAAACCAGCTACATTAGAAACTGGTCTTGTTGTACAAGTACCAATCTTCATTAACGAAGGCGAAATGCTTATCATCAACACAGGTGAAGGTAAATACGTTTCTCGTGCATAGTTAGAAAAAGCACTCGTGATTATCACGGGTGCTTTTTACATGAAATAAGGTAGATAATAAATAATGGTTGTAACAAGACTGATAACAACAAGAGACAGAGTACCAGTTATGTATGGATTTAAATTGATTTGAAATGGCTTTATTTCTCCTGTTTCAACACCCGTCAAGCCTTTATATACAGCATGATCCATATTGGCATTCCTTGATATACTCATGATAATGAACCATATAACCGCAAATATACTTAAACTTCCTAGAAAAAAGGTCTCTATAAATGACCAACCAACTAGCTTTGAAAAGAGGTAGATACCAACAAGCTCTAATACAATTGTCATAAAGAATTTAACTTTCTTCATTTTGATACCTCCTCATTCTTTCATTTCATCCAATTTAAAAAGTTTTCTCGAGAGACAACGTGTAGTGTACAAGGAGACTTTGTTTCCTTTTCTAATGCAGCGTGTTCATCTGGAAATTTCTTTTCTACGTGTAGTGACATATAAGGTAATTTCTCCTGTGCTTTTAAAGAACGGATATTCGTAGTTTTGGCACCAGCAAATACATGTTTTAGATGTAATTCTTCAAATGCGATTTTTAAAATTTCCTTTTTAGCAGCCTCATTATATCCTTGTCCCCAATAAGGATAACCTAGCCAACTACCGATATGAGATTGCTTTTTTTCATAATTGATGTGCTTGAGGGTAGTGATGCCAATTACTTCTTCTTTTTCATTTACAATCACTCTTGATAGAGAATGCTTTTTCTGTTCGTCTTCCATTGTAAAACGAATAAATGCTTTCGTGTCTTCGATAGTCTCTACTTTTAGACCTAGGGTGTCTTTCACATGTGGATCGCTTGATAATGTAAAAATGATTTCTGCATATTGTAAATCAAATGGTAATAATAGGATATGTTTCATAACCTATCTCCTTTCTTTATTAAATATAACATAAAATAATAAGAATATTCAGATTTTAATTATGATCAAAGTAGAAAAATTATGTTTTTACTTCTGAAATAGACAACCTCTGCATATGGTTGTACAAATCTATTCTTTTTGAAATACGGCTTTTTTAGTAAGTCTAAGAAGCTGCTTGAAAAGTAATTGTTAGGAGAGAAGGTGGAAGAATGAAACAGTGGCTGGCGGCAATGGAAACATCCGTGCTTGTCATGGGATTGCTTCGGTTGTTTTCAGGTAGTGTGGAGATATTCGCCGCTTTGCTTATGCTCTATGTGAATGATGCGAAAAAGGCATTGTTTATAAACGGTATGTTGGCATTTGTTGGACCGACTGTATTAATCATAACGATGTCAATCGGCATTGCGAGCGTCGCAAGTGAAATTTCTTTTTTGAAACTTTTTTTTCTAACTCTTGGAATTGGCTGCATTTTTATTGCAGTGTTGAAATAGTAAGTCAATTATAGTGGGGAGAAGCCGATGAAGGAAGTATTAGAGGTTTTACCAAAAACGATGAAACAGTTCATTGAAGGCTGTAAACAATATCATGAATTAGAGGAAATCCGGGTTCGAATTGGAAGGCCGCTCGAATGTATCGCATACGGAGAGGTGTTTTTTTATGATTATATCGTCACAGCAGAGGATGCCATTTATTTATTAAATAAGCTGAGTCAATATTCAATTTATACGATGGAAGAAGAGTTAAAACGCGGGTATGTTACGCTGCGTGGTGGTCATAGGATTGGTTTGGCGGGAAAAGTAATTACAGAGAAAAGTGCAGTGAAGATGATCCGAGATGTTTCATCATTTAATATTCGGATTGCGCGTCAAAAAATGGGAATTGCCGAACCTCTTCTTTCTTATTTGTATGAATCACGTTGGTTAAATACGATGGTAATTGGACCGCCACAAACAGGGAAAACAACACTTCTCAGGGATGTCGCACGTTGTATGAGTCAAGGGGTCCGTCCTCATGAAATTCCTTCTTGTAAAGTTGGAATTGTTGATGAACGCTCAGAAATTGCGGGATGTGTAAAAGGGATTCCGCAATATGAATTTGGTCCACGGGTTGATGTGCTGGATGCTTGTCCAAAAGCAGAAGGAATGATGATGATGATTCGTTCTATGAGCCCGGATGTATTAATCGTTGATGAAATTGGGCGCATGGAAGATAGTGAAGCAATTATGGAGGCAGTCCATGCTGGTGTTCAGCTTTTTATAAGTGCGCACGGATTTTCTTTTGATGATGTAATGAAGCGACCATCTTTAAAGGCTGTAATGGAACTTGGTGTGTTTGATCGCTTTATTGAACTATCAAAAGCAAAGGGCCCTGGAACCGTTGTTCAAGTGAAGGATAGAGATGGAAAGCCTGTTCAAAGGCGAGGGAAGGTTCAAAGTGTATGGTGAAAATATTTGGTGCGGTGTTAATTGTAGTAGTTACTACTTTCTTTGGTTTTTCGTACGCCAAAAGATATAGTGAACGTCCGCGTCAACTGAGGCTTTTAAAAGCAGCGCTTCAATCGTTAGAAGCTGAAATTATGTATGGACATACGCCTTTATCTGAAGCGGCAGAACGCTTAGTAAAGCAAATGCCAAGGCCATTACATTGGATATTTCAAAGTTTCTCTAAACGGCTAGAGAGCGGTGAACAGACAGTTAGAGAGGCTTGGTTTGACAGTTTACAAGAAAATTGGAAACTAACTGCATTTAGACAAACTGAATATGAGATTTTGCAACAATTCGGTGAAACGTTAGGGCAGCATGATCGTGAATCGCAGCAAAAACATATTCGCTTATGTATTACACATTTAGAAAGAGAAGAGGGAGAAGCGAAAGCGCTGCAACTTCAATATGAAAAGATGATAAAAAGCTTAGGTGTGTTAGCAGGACTACTCATTGTAATTTTACTGCTATAGGGGGGAGAAAGGCGATGTCCATTGATGTTGGATTAATATTTCAAATCGCCGGAATCGGCATTGTTTTAGCTTTCATTCATACCGTATTAAAAGAATTAAAGCGAGAAGATATTGCAAACTGGGTTATTCTCGTTGGGTTTGTCGTTATTTTATTTCATGTTGCATTTCTGATTAATACTTTGTTTGACAAGATAAAAAGTGTCTTTCTCTTCCAGTAAAGGAGGCGATTCGAATCGAGATTATACAAATTGTCGGATTAGGCCTCGTCGCAACTTTTTTAGCTGCTGTTTTGAATCAACATAAATCTAGTATCACGTCGTTGTTCATTGTGTTCATTGGTAGTGTAATGTTTCTTTTATTAATCGATCAAATCCATTCTATTTTAAGAATGATTGAGAGAGTTGCAAGTGAAGCAAAGGTAAGCAATGTATATGTAGAAACGCTGCTAAAAATCATTGGCATTGCTTATATTGCCGAATTTGGTGCTCAAATTACAAAAGATGCCGGTCAAGGGGCGATTGCTTCAAAGATTGAATTGGCAGGAAAAATTTTAATCCTTGTCATGGCTATTCCGATTTTGACAGTTGTAATTGAAACAATCCTTGGTTTTTTACCTACGGGATAAGGGGGAGTGAATGTTGCGAAAGTTTGGAGCTAAGCTACTGTTTGCTTGCTTCCTCTTCTTTTCTTTACCAATTGTTGTACAAGCTTCTCCTTTAGAAAAAAACGTCGTAGATCAGCAATTAGATAAACTCGGAATCGAAGATGTGAAGCAGTATTGGGACGGGCTTGTCACAAAATATGGAGGCTATTTACCAGAGAGTCAAAAGGGAAGTTTTATGGAATTTGTAAAGGGAGAAAAGGAATTTTCTATAAAAGAGTGGATGACAGGGCTATTGAAATATTTGTTCCATGAGCTTGTTGCAAATGGAAAATTACTTGGGACGCTCATTATGCTCACAATTTTTAGTGCATTATTACAGTCCTTACAATCCGCTTTCTCAAAGAGCAGCGTGAGTAAAATTGCTGATGCAGTTGTATATATGGTGCTGATTATTTTCGCTTTAAATAGTTTTTATGTAGTCATGACGTATGCGCGAGAAACAATTCAAACGATGGTAGATTTCATATTAGCTTTACTTCCTATTTTACTAGCACTCATAGCGACAGGGGGCGGGGTTGTATCGGTATCATTCTTCCATCCGATTATCATTTTTTTAATGAATACAAGTGGGATGCTCATGAACTATATTGTACTTCCTCTTTTATTGCTTGCGACGATCTTAAGTATTGTGAGTACAATGAGCGATCAATATAAAGTTACGAAATTGTCCAAGCTCCTGCAAAATGTAAGCGTTGGGATTATTGGTATCTTTTTAACCGTTTTTCTCGGAGTATTATCAGTGCAAGGGACAGCAACAGCAGTTGCTGATGGTATAGCAGTTAAAACAGCGAAGTTTGTAACAGGAAACTTTATTCCGGTGGTAGGAAGGATGTTTACAGAAGCGGCAGATACTGTGATTAGTGCTTCTGGGTTGTTAAAGAATACAGTCGGGATTATAGGGCTTGTTATTTTATGTTTAATCGTTGCGTTTCCAGCGATTCAAATCTTTTGTATTGCATTTATTTATAAATTTGCCGCAGCAGTACTACAGCCAGTTGGCGGGGGAGCTATTATTCAGTGCTTGGATATTATAGGACGAAGTATTATCTATGTATTTGCTTGCTTAGCTATCGTATCGTTTATGTTCTTTTTAAGTATTACCATTATTATTGCCGCGGGGAACATTACCCTTATGATGCGATAGGAGGTGGCAAGTATGCAATTTGTTACAGAGTGGATTAGAAATATTATCGTTTTTTTACTCTTGGCGACAATGCTTCATCTTATCCTTCCCAATTCAAATCTACAAAAGTATGTCAAATTTGTTGTGAGCTTATTGTTAGTCGTTTTAATCTTGACGCCGCTATTTAAGTTATTACAAACGGATGTAAATGAAGTGATTGCGAATTTTAATCAAGAAAAATATGTAACAGATGGATCGGTAAAAAATTCAATTGATACAAAGAAAAAAGAAATACAAGCTCTCACACGTGCATATAGTTTAGAAGAGATGGCTGTCAAAATGAAAAAAGAAGTTGGAAAAGAGTTTGAGAAAAAGTATGGTGTGACAGTGTCTGAAATAAAAGTAATTGCACCAGAAACGAAAGAAGAAGTAAAAACAGCAAAGGATATCCAATCTGTCATTGTGACACTAAAAGAAGCTGAACCGAAGAAAAATGATGCAATTGAAACAGTAAAACCAGTTGAAATTAATACGAAAGAACCACGGAAAACTTCGGAAGAAACAAATGTAGAAATGAAAGAGTTCTTTTCAAACAAATGGCAGCTAGAGGATAAACAAATCCAAGTTCAAATGGAAGGAGGGACAGGTAGAGTAAATGGACAATAAAGATAAAAATCTAAAATTCTCGTTTTTTCGAAACTTATTGAAAGGGGACGAAAAAGATGATAAGGAGAAGGGGAAAAAGGTAACACCAAAGTTTTTGCTTGTCCTACTCATACTTGGAATTTTGCTTATGTTTTCTAGCAATTTCTTTCAAACAAAAAAAGAAGAAGTGCCCGTGTTCAAAGAAAAGACAAGTCAAGATTCAGGAAAAGATGTGCCGACCTTTGGGCAAAAGAATAGCGACAACATGTCAATTGTAGAAAAATACGAAAAAGCATATGAGCAAGAATTGAAATCTGCATTAGAAGATATAACAGGGGTAAAAGATGTATCTATTACAGTGAATTTAGATTCATCTGAGGAAAAAATACTTGAAAAAAATACTGTGAAGCGTTCGCAAACAACAAGTGAAACCGATAAAACAGGAGGCACAAGAAAAGTGGAAGATGAGTCTCTTGATGAAAAGACGGTCATTATACGCGAAGGTGATAAAGAAACTCCAGTTGTTTTACGAACAGAGAAACCGAAAGTACGTGGTGTCCTTGTCGTAGCAAAGGGAGTGGATAATATACAAATAAAAGCAATGGTAAAAGAAGCAGTGACGCGTATGTTAGATGTACCATCTCACCGCGTTGCAGTATTACCAAAAAAGGGCTAGGGAGGAAATAAAGTGTTGAAAAAACAAACAGTTTGGTTATTAACGATGTTAAGTTTAGTTGTTGTGCTATCTGTTTACTATGTAACAACACCAGAGAAAATGAATAATGTAACGCCGACAGCGAGCGAAAAGATGGGACAAGAAAAGCAAGGAACTGAAAAAGAAACTACAAAAGAAACTTCAAATAATGAAGCTGGTAAAAAAGAAACTGCAAATAAAGAAACAGATAAAAAGGACAGTGGCAACAAAGGAACAAGTAGCAAAGAAACAAGTAACAAAGAAACAAGTAACAAAGAAACAAGTAACAAAGAAGCGAGCAAAAAAGAAAGTAATGTAACAGTTCAATCAAGCGATGAGAACTTCACAGCTTTACGTATGCAAATGGAGGATCAACGTAGTGCAGAGAAAGAAAAGTTGCAAGATGTGATGAAATCAACAAAATCTTCAGCTGAGGAAATTAGTAAGGCAAAAGCGGATTTTGATGCAATCAATACAATGCAAACAAAAGAAGGGTTGCTTGAAACGGTTATTAAATCTCAAGGTGGTTACAAAGACGCACTTGTAAGAGCTGAAGGAAATGATATTAAGGTAACTGTAAAAGCGGCAAAGCATTCACAGAAAGAGGCAAATAAAATTATCCAACTTGTGCGAAGTGAAGCTGGATCTAAAGATGTAGGTGTTAAATTTGATCCGGTTAAGTAAGATGAAGCCCATTATGCAGCAAGAATACTAGAAAAAAGCTATCGTTTTCGATAGCTTTTTTCTAGTTCATTTTTATAGTCGTTTTGGATGTTTTCAATTGGGAATGGAGAAATGCGCTGAGAGTAAAAAATTAAGGGTTCGTGGTAATGGTGATTACTTTTCCCGGATTTCAGGTGGATAAAGAGAACAACAAACCAAATGATGACAGCTGGTAGGAATAGAATGAGCCATATCATATTTCCACACCTCGCTACACTATATTTTCGTTCACTTTGAACATACTATTCTTATGTGAAGGAAGAATGAACGGCTTGTAAACAAAAAAATAATATTTGGTAAAAATATGTTTGTTTAAATGAATAGCATAAAATGAGGATGGTAAATACAAGCTTTACATTATACATTTCAAAGAAAGAGAAATATGTTTTTTAGGAAGTGGTCTTGCCAATTTTGTGTGAAACTTGGTATTATTACTAGGTGATAAACTATTCGGTGGAATAATATTTTTACAGGAGTTTCGATTTATCATAAAGAAATATAGAGTTGGAATGTTAAGACTATTTATCGTAAGATAGGAATAGTAAATATTTTTATTAGTAAGGATTATAGAAATGGCCTTTCTAGTAGAGTGCATCGTATTTTTACAGTCAATACAGTTTTCTATATGCTGTGTATCTGTAAAAACGAGACAAACAAGTGTATGGGAGTGGATTTTATATGTTTAAAATTCAAGAAGTTCGTGAATTAATTAAATTAATTGATAGCTCTAATATTGATGAATTTGAATACAAAAAAGATGGTACAACCATTAAAATGAAAAAACGTGGTAATGAAGTAGTTTCTGTGCAAGCTCCAGTAGCAAAGCAAGCAGTACAAACACAAGCTGTAGAAATTGAAACAGCGGTAGCTCCAGCTCGTGTAGAAGCACCGAAGCAGGAAGAGAAGAAAGCAGTTCAAGATGAGAATTTACATAAAATCACATCGCCAATGGTAGGAACATTCTATGCTTCTTCTTCACCTGATGTACCTCCATATGTAAGTGTTGGAGATCGAGTATCAAAAGATTCTATTGTATGCATTGTTGAAGCGATGAAGTTGTTTAATGAGATTGATGCAGATGTAGAGGGAGAAATTGTTGAAATTCTTGTTAACAACGGACAACTTGTTGAGTACGGACAACCGCTATTTCTTGTAAAAGCGTAATAAGGGAGTCTTTGTGATGATAAAAAAAGTATTAATCGCCAATCGTGGGGAAATTGCTGTACGAATTATTCGTGCTTGTAAAGAGATGAATATTGAAACAGTTGCTATTTATTCAGAAGCAGACAAAGAATCACTTCATGTGCAAATTGCAGATGAAGCGTATTGCGTTGGGCCAACGATTTCAAAAGAAAGCTATTTAAATTTGACGAACATTATAAGCGTTGCAAAACTAACGGGTTGTGATGCAATTCATCCTGGATATGGATTTTTAGCAGAAAATGCAGATTTTGCAGAACTATGCCGTGAATGTAATTTGATTTTTATCGGACCAAGTCCAGAAGCTATTTCAAAGATGGGCACAAAAGACGTTGCTCGTGATACAATGAAAGAAGCAGGGGTTCCGATTGTACCAGGTTCACAAGGGATTATCAAAAATACGGAAGAAGCGATTGAGCTTGCGAATGAAATTGGATATCCTGTTATCATTAAAGCGACTGCAGGCGGCGGCGGAAAAGGAATTCGTGTTGCACGTCATGAAGAGGAACTTGTAAAGGGAATTCAAATTACACAGCAAGAAGCTAGTACCGCTTTTGGAAACCCTGGTGTATACTTAGAAAAGTACGTTGAAGATTTCCGCCATGTTGAGATTCAAATAATGGCAGATGCACATGGAAATGCCATTCATTTAGGAGAGCGCGATTGTACAATTCAGCGCCGTTTGCAAAAACTACTAGAAGAAAGTCCTTCGCCTGCACTTGATGCGAACATTCGCAAACAAATGGGTGAAGCGGCAGTGAAAGCAGCGGTAGCGGTCGATTATACAGGTGCTGGTACGGTTGAGTTTATTTATGAATATAAAACGAAAAGCTTTTACTTTATGGAAATGAACACGCGAATTCAAGTAGAACATCCGGTTACTGAGATGGTAACAGGAATGGATTTAATTAAAGAGCAAATTCGCGTTGCTTCTGGAGAAAAGTTATCGTTACAGCAAGAAGAAGTACAATTTAATGGTTGGGCAATTGAATGTCGAATTAATGCGGAAAACCCTGCCAAAAAATTTATGCCATCCCCAGGTAAAGTGGAAATGTATTTACCACCAGGAGGATTTGGTATTCGCGTCGATTCAGCTGTTTATCCAGGCTATTCAATTCCACCGTACTATGATTCGATGGTTGCAAAATTAATTGTTCATGGAAAAACACGTGAAGAGGCAATTGCAAAAATGAAGCGAGCGCTTAGTGAATTTGTCATTGACGGCGTACATACGACAATACCGTTCCATTTACAATTGCTAGATCATCCTGATTTTGTAAAAGGTGAATTTAATACGAAATTTTTGGAAGAACATGAACTTGTGACGCAGTGATACATTTAAAGGAGGTTTTTTTCATGGCTGAACATATGTTAGATATGGGTCAAGATACAACTCTTGGAAAAGTAGAAATTGCACCGGAAGTAATTGAAGTAATTGCAGGCATCGCAGCTGCTGAAGTAGATGGTGTAGCGGCAATGCGTGGCAATTTTGCTACAGATGTTGTTGAAAAGTTAGGAAAGAAAAATCATGGTAAAGGTGTAAAGGTTGAATTAGCAAGCGAAGATATCATCGTTGACGTTTATGTGATTATGTACTTCGGTGTGGCAATTCCAGTTGTTGCACAAAAGATTCAAGATAATATTCGCCAAGCGCTCTTTACAATGACAGGTCTTGAGCCGAAAGAAGTGAATGTTCACATCGTTGGCGTAACATTCGAAACACAAAAAACAGAAATCGAGCCAGTGTAAGAATGAAAGGTGCCTCGTGAAACAGGCACCTTTTTTCTCGTTTCATCCCTTCATGCATAAGACTTCTTAATTGTTATACTATTTTAAAAAGTATGAAATATAAAGAAAGATGATATGTTTTTCCAAAAAACGTACATTGTGATAGGGTATGGAACTTGAAGTTAATCTTTTTGTTATTTTTCAGCCTTGTAACCCGTGTGTGAAACGATAAATTGTGTTATTATCATTGTATTATAAGGTTGAAAAATCAATGAAAACTGCAAGAGTAAGTAAATTGACGGCTTATAAATTATAATAATATAACAAAACATAAGGAAAGACTTGAAGTATAAAGGAGAGTTACAATGAAACGTAGGACGGCTAGAGAAAGAGCCATGCAAGCATTATATCAAATGGATATTACTGGAGAATTAGAGCCAAAAGTAGCGGTGGAAAATACGCTAGAAGAAGGCGAAGAAACAAATGAATTTTTAGAGTCACTTGTTGTTGGTTTTGTAGAACATAAAGAAGCAATTGATGAAGCGATTCGTCAAAATTTAAAAAAGTGGAAGTTAGAACGTATCAGTGTTGTGGATCGCAGTATTTTACGTTTAGCTGTGTATGAAATGAAGTACATGGAAGAAATTCCACACAATGTAACAATTAACGAAGCAATTGAAATTGCTAAAACATTTGGGGATGAGGAATCTCGTCGTTTTATTAACGGCGTTTTATCTAATATAAAAGATACACTGTAATTTCTTTAAGGGGGAATCTTAAAATGGTAGCAGTAATCATCAAAGGAAATGAAGTTGCGGAGAAAAAACGAACACAATTAAAAGAAGAAGTTGTGAAGTTGAAAGAGCAAGGAATTGTCCCAGGATTAGCAGTTATTTTAGTTGGCGAAGATCCAGCATCTCGTTCTTATGTAAAGGGAAAAGAAAAAGGCTGTGAACAAGTTGGGATCTATTCAGAGCTAATTGAGTTTCCAGAGACAATTACAGAAGAGCGTTTGCTTGCTGAGATTGATCGCTTAAATGAGGATAACCGTATTAATGGAATATTAGTACAATTACCTTTACCAAAACATATTGAAGAGAAAGCTATCATTGAAAGAATTTCACCTGAAAAGGATGTAGATGGATTTCATCCCATCAGCATTGGTCGTATGATGACGGGGCAAGATACATTTCTGCCATGTACACCACACGGCATTGTAGAATTAGTAAAAGAAACAAATCTTGATATTTCTGGAAAACACGTTGTTGTAATTGGACGAAGTAACATAGTTGGGAAACCAGTGGGACAGCTATTTCTAAATGAAAATGCGACTGTAACATACTGTCACTCCAAAACAAAAAATATAAAAGAATTATCAAAGTTAGCTGATATTTTAATTGTAGCTGTTGGAAGACCGAAAATGGTAACGGCTGACTATATAAAAGAAGGTGCAGTTGTAATTGATGTTGGTGTCAATCGTTTAGATACAGGGAAATTATGCGGTGATGTTGACTTTGAAAATGTACTGGATATTGCAGGATACATCACACCAGTACCAAAAGGAGTCGGTCCAATGACAATTACAATGCTCCTTCATAATACGGTTGAATCTGCAAAACGCGCAGGAGTAGTTTGTAAATAATTTGAATCGGCTATGAGGAGAGAGAAATGGAAAAACAATATTTAACCGTTACAGCATTAACACGCTATATGAAAACAAAAATAGAGTATGACCCGCATTTGCAGTCTGTTTGGTTAAAAGGAGAAATTTCAAACTTTAAATATCATAGCCGTGGCCATATGTACTTCACATTGAAAGATGAAAATGCACGAATAGCAGCGGTTATGTTTGCGGGTCATAATCGCAATATAAAGTTCAGACCAGAAAATGGAATGAAAGTACTCGTAAAAGGCAAGATTTCTGTCTATGAGGCGAGTGGTTCCTATCAAATTTATGTTCATGATATGCAGCCTGATGGTGTCGGGAATCTGCATTTAGCTTATGAGCAATTAAAGGTTCGATTAGAGGAAGAAGGGTTGTTTTCTCAAGTTTATAAACAACCGATTCCTCCATATGCCAAAACAATTGGTGTCATTACATCACCAACAGGAGCGGCGATTCGAGATATTATAACAACGATTAAACGTCGTTATCCAATCGGAAATGTGATTGTATTTCCGGTACTTGTACAAGGGGAGTCAGCAGCTCCCTCGATTGTACAAGCGATTCGTGAAGCAAATGAGATGGCTGATATAGATGTATTAATTGTTGGGCGTGGGGGTGGCTCGATTGAAGAATTATGGGCCTTTAATGAGGAAATGGTTGCGCGGGCAATTTTTGTAAGTGAGATTCCAATCATCTCAGCTGTTGGACATGAAACAGACTTTACGATAGCTGATTTTGTAGCGGATTTACGTGCACCAACGCCAACTGCAGCGGCAGAACTTGCAGTACCGAATATTCTTGAGTTACAAGAGAAGGTGTTACAAAGAACCCTTCGCTTACAAAGAGCTATGCGAGAGATGCTACATAAAAAACAAGAACGATTACAAGTATTACAAAAATCGTACGCGTTCCGTTACCCAAGGCAAGTGTATGAACAAAAGGAAGAACAGTTAGACCGTGCTCTTGAACAGCTTGTTTTAGCAAAAGAGCGTTATATAGAGAAAAAGGTAAACCAATTAAAGCAACTTTCATTTTACTTAGAGAAGCATCATCCTTCTCAAAAAATTTCACAAACTAAGACAACGATAGAAACACTGCAAAAGCAATTGCAACGTGAAATGCAAACATTAATGCAAACGAAAGAGTTTGCATTTGTAAGGACAGCTCAAAAACTAGAAGCATTAAGTCCGCTTAAAGTCATGATGAGAGGTTATGGGCTTGTGTATAGTGAGAAGAAACAAGTGTTAAAAAGCGTGAAAGATGTCGGCCTTGGAGATGCAGTTTCAGTACAATTACAAGATGGAATATTAGATTGTAACGTATCGGGCATAGAGGAGCGTGAATTGAATAATGGAAAATAAATTAAGCTTTGAAGAAGCGATTTCGCAGCTTGAACATCTCGTTTCTAAGCTTGAACAAGGTGATGTTCCTTTAGAAGAAGCAATTTCATACTTTAAAGAAGGTATGGAGTTGTCTAAGCTCTGTGATGAGAAATTGAAAGATGTACAAGAACAAATGGCAGTTATCCTAGGGGAAGATGGAGAACTCGCACCATTTACTGCTTTAGGAGATGAAGCGTAGTGGCATATGTAGCTTTTGATACTTTTGTAAAAGAAAGTAAAATTTTTGTAGAAGAGCAGCTTGTCCGCTATGCAAATGAATTACAATGTCCAAATGTACTTCGTGAAGCGATGGCATATTCATTGGAAGCGGGTGGAAAGCGTCTCCGCCCGTTACTTTTATTTGCAACATTGCAAGCATTCGGAAAAGAAAGAGATCTTGGAGTAGGAGCAGCTTGTGCTCTTGAAATGATTCATACGTATTCATTAATTCATGATGATTTACCATGTATGGATGATGATGATTTAAGACGCGGAAAGCCAACAAATCATAAAGTATTTGGTGAAGCGATGGCTGTTTTAGCAGGAGATGGCTTGTTAACGTATGCGTTTCAAGTAGTCACAGCATACCATCACGAAGAAATTTCTGCAGAAACAAAATTGCGACTTGCATTTGAACTTGCAAAAGCAGCGGGACCAGAAGGAATGGTTGCTGGACAAGTAGCGGATATGGAAGCGGAAGGGAAGCAGCTCACGCTTAGTGAATTAGAATATATTCATAAACACAAAACAGGCCGATTATTAGAATTTGCTGTGCTTGCAGGAGCTATGCTTGCAGGGGCTACACGAGAACAAGAAGAAAAACTGCTCGCATTTGCAAAATATATCGGTCTAGCTTTTCAAATTAGAGATGATATTTTAGATGTAGAGGGTACAGAAGAAGAGATTGGAAAACCAATTGGTAGTGATGCTTCAAATGAAAAAAGTACATATACAACGTTATGTGCTATAGACGAGGCAAAAGATATCCTAGAAGAAACAATTGTCAAAGCAAAAGATGCGATAGCATCTTTACAATTACAAGATGAATATTTACTATCCATCTGTGATTTAATCGCAAAGCGTAATAACTAGTATAACAGCGTTTTCATTTGTTGAGTCATTCATCATTTTGTGGTATAAATGTAGAAAAAGGTTTTTCTTTTCTTGTTATTGGCAAAAATATATCTAGATTACATTGCCGTTATCACTTTGTGTTAGCGGCTCTTTTTTCATCGCACAAGACAACATGATTTATGATATGGTAAGTCAGTTACATTTTTATAGAAAATAGATGTCTCGTAAAGAAAAATGGAAGTATTTGCTGAAACAGGACAAGATAAAAATAATAGAAAAGATAATGAAGAATTTCTTGTATTGTGTAAATATTTTTTATAACATTTGACATGTTGACAGATTATGAAATGAAAGTGAGTGATCCATGTGGATCTAACGCAAATTCAAAACCCTAGTTTTTTGAAAGATATGTCTATCAGTGAACTAGAGGAATTGAGTGAGGATATTCGTAAGTTTTTAATTGAAGAGCTCTCTCAAACAGGTGGACATATTGCTCCTAACTTAGGTGTAGTAGAACTCACAATTGCTCTGCATAAACTATTTGATAGTCCAAAAGATAAATTTTTATGGGATGTAGGACATCAATCCTATGTACATAAAATTTTAACAGGCCGTGCAAAAGAGTTTGGTACATTAAGACAGTATAAAGGGTTGTGTGGTTTCCCAAAACGCTGTGAGAGTGAACATGACGTATGGGAAACAGGTCACAGTTCAACATCATTATCTGCCGCGATGGGAATGGCTTTGGCACGTGATTTAAAGAAAACGAAAGAATATGTTATACCAATCATAGGGGATGGTGCTTTAACGGGCGGAATGGCTTTAGAAGCATTAAACCATATCGGGCATGAAAAAACAGATATGATTGTTATTCTTAATGATAATGAAATGTCGATTGCACCGAATGTTGGAGCGCTTCATAATGTACTGGGTCGCTTACGCACTGCTGGGAAATACAAGTGGGTGAAAGATGAACTAGAGTATTTGCTTAAGAAGATTCCAGCAGTTGGCGGGAAAGTTGCAGCGACAGCTGAAAAGATAAAAGATAGCTTAAAATATTTACTAGTATCAGGTGTCTTTTTCGAAGAATTAGGTTTTACGTATTTAGGTCCAGTTGACGGACATGATTATGAAAAACTATTTGAAACGTTGCAATATGCAAAGAAAACAAAAGGGCCGGTCCTAGTTCATATCATTACGAAAAAAGGAAAAGGTTATAAACCAGCTGAGAGTGACGTCATTGGAACTTGGCATGGAACAGGTCCGTATAAAATTGAATCAGGAGATTTTGTGAAACCGAAAGAAGTTGCACCAGCATGGAGTTCTGTTGTAAGTGAAACGGTTCGTAAGCTGGCAAGAACGGACGAGCGTATCGTTGCGATTACCCCAGCGATGCCGGTTGGTTCTAAGCTTGAAAAGTTTCAACAAGAGTTTCCAGATCGAATGATTGATGTAGGGATTGCTGAGCAACATGCAACAACGATGGCAGCGGGAATGGCAACGCAAGGAATGAAGCCGTTCTTAGCGATTTATTCAACATTTTTACAACGGGCATATGACCAAGTTGTTCATGATATATGTCGTCAAAATTTAAATGTTTTCATTGGAATAGATCGTTCAGGTTTAGTTGGAGCAGATGGTGAAACGCATCAAGGTGTATTTGACATTGCGTTTTTACGTCACTTGCCAAATATAGTGCTTATGATGCCAAAAGATGAAAATGAAGGTCAACATTTAGTATATACAGCACTGCAATATGAAGATGGACCAATTGCACTACGTTATCCACGTGGAAATGGACTTGGAGTTCACATGGATGAAGAATTGCAAGCTATCCCTATTGGCACATGGGAGACATTAAAAGAAGGTACACAAGCGGCAATTTTAACGTTTGGTACAACAATTCCAATGGCAATGGAAGCAGCGGAGCGCCTTGAGAAAGCTGGTGTTTCAGTGAAAGTAGTGAATGCTCGCTTTATTAAGCCAATGGATGAAACGTATTTACATGAACTCTTAGGTAAAAATATGCCGATTTTAACAATTGAAGAAGCTTGCTTAATCGGTGGATTTGGAACAGGAGTAGTTGAATTTGCTACTGATCACGGATATCATAGTGCTTTAATTGAGCGAATGGGTATTCCTGATCAGTTTATTGAGCATGGTAGCGTTACAAAGCTGTTAGAAGAAATCGGTTTGACAACAGATGCTGTTGTAGATCGGATTCATACAATGATTCCATCAAAACAAAAAAGGGCGTAACAAATGAGTGTAAAAAAAGAAAGAGTAGATGTACTATTAGTAGAACGAGGGCTTATAGAAACGCGTGAGAAGGCAAAGCGCGCTGTTATGGCGGGGCTTGTATATGCAAATGAAATGAGACTCGATAAGCCAGGGGAAAAAATTCCACAAGATACACCAATTACGGTAAAAGGACAAGTCATGCCATATGTGAGCCGTGGTGGCTATAAATTAGAGAAGGCATTAGAGACTTTTCACCTTGATTTACAAGATAAAATTATGTTAGATATAGGTTCATCAACTGGTGGTTTTACAGATTGCGCACTGCAAAATGGAGCGAAGTTATCTTATGCTTTAGATGTAGGATACAATCAATTGGCATGGAAGCTTCGCCAAGATGAGCGCGTTGTTGTTATGGAACGTACGAATTTCCGTTACGTAACACCGGCAGATTTAGAACGCGGATTACCGCAATTTGCGAGCATTGATGTTTCGTTTATATCATTAAAACTCATTCTTCCAGTTTTAAAAACGATTCTTACTCCAAATGGTGATGTTGCAGCATTAATTAAGCCGCAATTTGAAGCTGGGCGAGAGCAAGTTGGGAAGAAGGGAATTGTTCGTGATCCGAAAGTACATGAGGCTGTTGTAGAGATGATTGTCGACTTTGCTATAAAAGAAGGATATGATGTGGAAGGTTTAACATTCTCTCCAATTACAGGTGGAGATGGAAATATTGAATTTTTAATTCATCTAAAATGGCATGGTGAACGTGAAAGTGGCGAAAATCATTCTCTAATTTCTGTAGAACAGGTTGTTGCGGAAGCACACGGAGTCTTAAAGCAAAAAGGGAAAGGGGAATAACATTTGTTGTTCCTCTTTTTGCTGGAATTGTATAATGATTGTAAAAACAATTGTGTACAAGTAAACGATTATACGTTAACATAAATAAGTGAAGTATACCAATGTTTAAACTATGGTAAGAGATAGTGTGAGGTGCAAATGTATGAATAAAGGTCAGCGCCATATTAAAATCAGAGAAATTATCGCGAATAAAGAAATTGAAACACAAGATGAATTAGTTGATATTTTACGTAATGAAGGGTTTAATGTAACGCAAGCAACTGTATCACGTGACATTAAGGAATTGCACTTAGTGAAAGTGCCATTACATGATGGCCGCTATAAATATAGCTTGCCAGCAGATCAACGATTTAATCCGTTGCAAAAATTAAAACGTAATCTAGTCGATTCGTTTGTGAAATTAGACACAGCAGGACATATGCTTGTGCTAAAAACATTGCCTGGTAACGCGCATGCGCTTGGAGCACTTATTGATCATTTAGAGTGGGATGAGATTATTGGAACCATTTGCGGTGATGATACTTGCTTAATTATTTGCCGTACGCCTGAAGATACAGGTGTTGTATCAGATCGTTTCTTAAATATGTTGTAACAAAAAGAATCTTGTTTACCTTTTTGCCAAAAGCGGAAAGTAAACAAGATATTTTTTATTATGGGAAAAATAGTATTTACTTAGAATAAGGTTAGGAAATAGATGGATTGACCCGTAAAACAAATGTTTGGTACAATGGAGCGGGCTAGAAGATTAAATTATACATACTATATATATAGTATAACTATTTGAGTAATACTCAATGAAAGCCCTTAATAGGGGATTAGTTTATAACGAGGTGAATGGAGCATTGTTATCGGAATTATCGATTAGAAACTTTGCTATTATTGAATCATTAAATATTTCTTTTCAAAAAGGTTTAACTGTTTTAAGTGGTGAAACAGGGGCCGGAAAGTCAATTATTATTGATGCAATTAGCTTACTAGTTGGTGGCCGCGGTTCAGCAGAATTTGTTCGATATGGGACAGAGAAGGCTGAAATCGAGGGGTTATTTTATGTAGAGGATGACAAACATCCATGTATTGCGAAAGCTGAAGAATTGGATATTGAAATTGAAGATGGCATGATGATTTTAAAACGTGACATTGCTGCAAATGGAAAAAGTGTATGCCGTGTAAATGGTAAGCTTGTCACATTAAGTATATTAAAAGAAATTGGAAAAACACTGGTTGATATTCATGGACAGCATGAAACGCAGGATTTAATGAATGAGGAACGTCATTTATTTATGCTCGATCATTTTGATGGAGATCGAATTGTGAATCAGTTAGAAATATATCAAAGTGTATACGCTAAGTATGAGCAGTTAAAAAAACAACTTAAATCTTTAACAGAGAATGAACAGCAGATGGCGCATCGATTAGATTTAATTCAATTCCAGCACGAAGAAATTCGTAAAGCGGATTTGAAAGTAGATGAAGAAAATGAATTAACCGAAGAACGATTAAAAATCTCCAATTTCGAAAAGATTTATAAAGCTCTAGGTGATGCATATCGTTCCCTAAGTGCAGATGGTCAAGGGCTGGATCATGTACGAAACGCAATGGGACAAATGGAGAGTATTACGCATCTAGATGAGGCATATCAAGAAAATCACGATTCGATTGCGAATAGTTATTATTTGTTAGAAGAAGTAGCCTATCAGCTTCGAGAAAAGTTAGATATGATGGAATATGATCCAAATCGTTTAGATGAAATTGAAACACGTTTAAATGAAATTCGTATGCTAAAGAGAAAGTATGGAAATACTGTAGAAGAGATTTTAGCGTATGCTGATAAAATAGAGCAAGAAATATTTACGATTGAAAATAAAGATGTGCATATTGAAACGACGAAAAAGGAATTAAAAGAATTAGAAAGCGTAATTTTGAAAGAAGCAACGTTGTTAAGCGATATGCGCCATGGACTTGCGGATCACTTAACAAGTGCAATCCATCAGGAATTAAAAGAGCTGTACATGGAAAAAACGAAATTTGAAGTGAGAATTACGAAAAGAGAAGGCAACACAGAAGATCCTCTTGTAGAAGGAACGCCGGTGAAACTTACAGTAGATGGATATGATCAGGTGGAATTTTATATTTCAACAAATCCAGGGGAACCGTTAAAACAACTTTCAAAAGTGGCTTCTGGCGGAGAATTGTCTCGTATTATTCTAGCTTTAAAGAGCATTTTTTCTAAGCATCAAGGTGTTGCATCTGTCATTTTTGATGAGGTGGATACAGGCGTGAGTGGCCGGGTTGCACAAGCAATCGCAGAAAAGATTTATCGTGTATCAGTAAACTCACAAGTACTTTGTATTACGCACTTACCTCAAGTAGCTTCGATGGCGGATTCACATTTATTTATCCGTAAACAAGTTGCGAATGATCGGACGATTACATCAGTTACTGTATTAAGCACAGATGATAAGGTAACAGAAATTGCTCGCATGATCTCTGGCGTGGAAATTACCGATTTGACGACAGAGCATGCAAAAGAGTTACTTACACAAGCGCATCATTTTAAACAGGCAGCAGAGGCTATCCAATAATGGATAGCTTTTTTGTTCAAATGATGATTTCTTAATTCTTCCGGTTATAAACAAAGCGTTGCAAGGAGAAATTAAAAGATGAAGCCAAAGAGGCTGAATGTGGGGTAGGAGCGAGGAGAGTGAACGAATTGAAATTAGAACGATTCCGAAAAATAATAGGGATTTGTCTCCTTGTTTCGTTAGTTTTTATCGGATGTTTTAAACCGCTGCGTACGTTTATTTCATCCCCAAAGCAACTCGTTATTTTTGAAGGACAACAATCAGAAATAGCATCATTACCAGTTTTTCAGGCTGCATCTACAAATCATAATGTTTTTACAGTAAGTTCAGATAAAGAAGTGCAAGGGCTTATGGTAAATTCGCATCAAAACGGTGAAGCAGATATGGTTTTTCAACTCGCTGGTTTTCCGGTAAAAAAAGTAAATGTCAAAGTATTAAAAGATTTTAAAGTGATCCCAGGTGGACAATCCATCGGAGTGAAGTTGAATACGAAAGGTGTACTTGTTGTAGGGCATCATTTAATTCAAACCGAAAGAGGGAAAATATCTCCAGGAGAAGTAGCTGGTGTACAAGTTGGAGATATGATTACTGAAATTAATGGAAAAATAATTGAAAGAATGAGTGATGTAGCACCGTTTATTCATGATAGTGGAGAAACAGGTGAACCACTTAATCTTGTTTTATTAAGAGATGGTAAGTATATTCGAGCAAAGCTAACACCTCAAAAAGATAGTGGCGAGTCGTCTTATCGAATTGGTTTATATATTCGTGATTCGGCAGCTGGTATTGGAACGATGACTTTTGTTCATCCAGATTCTATGAAATATGGAGCCCTTGGCCATGTTATTTCTGATAATGATACAAAAAAACCAATTCAAGTGGAAGACGGACAAATTATGCGTTCAACGGTTACTTCTATTGAACGCGGTAGTCATGGAAATCCAGGAGAAAAATTAGCAAGATTTTCACCAGATCGTGAAGTAATTGGTAATATTACAACGAATAGTCCATTCGGTATTTTTGGTAAATTAAATACGAATATGAAAAATGGAATCATGGATAAAGAAATGCCGATTGCGTTATCTCATCAAGTAAAAGAAGGGCCAGCAAAAATATTAACAGTAATCGATCAAGATAAAGTAGAAGCATTTGATATTGAAATTGTAAGTACAGTACCACAAAAGTTCCCAGCTACAAAAGGAATGGTTATAAAAGTTACAGACAAGCGCTTGTTAGCGAAAACAGGCGGTATTGTGCAAGGGATGAGTGGCAGTCCGATTGTTCAAGATGGAAAAGTAATTGGTGCAGTCACACATGTGTTTGTGAATGATCCAACTTCAGGATATGGTGTTCATATTGAATGGATGTTACACGAGGCAGGAATTAACATTTATGAGCAAGAGAAAAAAGCAAGCTGATGCATGTCAGCTTGCTTTTTTTATTGAGAAATTCGTTGGAATTTTGTAAAAGTTCCGCAAGAGCTGTTTTTTGTTGTAAAATAAAAGAAAAGAGTGAACGTTTCGTTGTAATTCTATGATGGAATGTAGTACGAAAGAAAATAAATGAACGATAAACATATTTTTTTGTGATTTTATCGGAAATTAAGAAACTTTAAAAGGGAAATTTCACACAATTGTCGAACAATTCATGTAGCCTAGAAGCTTACACATGTCGGGAGAATCGATTCGGTAAGGGAGGAAAAGCTGTGGAGAAAATTAAAGTATGTCTTGTGGATGATAATAAAGAGTTGGTATCAATGTTAGAAAGTTATGTTGCTGCTCAGGATGATATGGAGGTAATTGGTACTGCTTATAATGGCCAAGAGTGTTTAAACTTATTAAAAGAAAAACAACCTGATGTACTCGTTTTAGATATTATTATGCCACATTTAGATGGGCTAGCAGTATTAGAGAAAATGCGACATATCGAACGATTAAAACAACCAAATGTCATTATGTTAACAGCATTTGGACAAGAAGATGTGACAAAAAAAGCAGTTGATTTAGGTGCTTCTTATTTCATATTAAAACCATTTGATATGGAGAATTTAACGAGCCATATTCGTCAAGTAAGTGGTAAAACGAATGCTACAATTAAACGTCCACTACCATCTTTCCGATCAGCAACAACAGTAGATG
Source organism: Bacillus sp. AFS098217 (assembly GCF_002551815.1). GTDB lineage: Bacteria > Bacillota > Bacilli > Bacillales > Bacillaceae_G > Bacillus_A. The sequence continues at coordinate 139,041 of NZ_NVPR01000032.1, read as the reverse complement.
GAAAACCGAAGAATCTAGATGCAAGTATTACAAGCATTATTCACGAAATTGGTGTACCTGCTCATATTAAAGGATACATGTATTTACGAGAGGCGATTTCTATGGTATACAATGATATCGAACTACTTGGGTCTATTACGAAAGTATTATACCCAGATATCGCAAAAAAATATAATACAACAGCAAGCCGTGTAGAACGTGCAATTCGCCATGCGATTGAAGTAGCGTGGAGCCGTGGGAATATTGATTCTATCTCGTCCTTATTTGGTTATACAGTATCCATGTCAAAAGCAAAACCTACGAATTCTGAGTTCATCGCAATGGTTGCGGATAAGTTAAGGCTTGAACATAAGGCTTCGTAAATGTTGATATAGCAGGGTGTTAAGCGTATTTCATACCAAAATGCAATAGTCAACGAATTACGTATGCAGGCAATAAAGTACATACGTAATTGAATTGGTAGCTAATTTTAAAACCTTTTATTTATTGGATTGAAGAGTTTAATCTGATAGGTAGGAGGTTTTTATTGTGTTTTTCTGGAAATAAGAGGGGAAAGAGAGGTATCTTTTTAGAAAATAGAAAAAGGAGTATGGAGAGAATATCTTACTGGCTTTAACATTGCCAATTTAAGTGAAATTGCTCAGTGATAAAATGAATTAAAAAGGGAATAAATTGAGGATAATAAAAAGCCCTGCAAAACAGGACTATATTATTCTTCATCTTTATTTTGTTTTTCTAATTCAACTAATTTTTGAATTAAAATATGTTGTGGCATATGCATAAGCTGTTCAAGTGGAACACCTAGAGCTTTTGATAGGCGAATTGCAGTGTCCGGAGAAATTTGTAATGGTCTCATAGAAGTACCTCCTTTTTCGTATAGTATAGCATAAGAATGGGGGAGTGAGGATGACTCTTATATTTGCACACCGCGGTGCGGCGGGGACGTATCCGGAAAATACAATGATTTCATTCGAAGCTGCGGAATCTTTTCAAGCAGACGGGATTGAATTAGATGTTCAATTAACGAAGGATGGAAAAATTGTTGTGATTCATGATGAAACGGTTAACCGGACAACAAATGGAAAAGGTGAAGTCCGGAATTATTTGTATGAAGATTTGCGGAAGTTAGATGCGAGTTATAAGTTTGGTGAAAAAGTAGGCTTTTGCCATATTCCTTTATTAGAAGAAGTGTTGGAGTGGTTACAGTCCAATCAATTATTGCTCAATATTGAATTAAAAAATAATAAAATTCCATATCGAGGTTTAGAAGAAGAAGTGATTACTCTTGTGCGGAAGTTTAATTTGGAAGAACGAGTGATTTTCTCTTCGTTTAATCATTATAGTATGAAAAAGTGCCATATGATGGCGCCAGATATTCAGACAGCCATTTTATATCGAGAAGGGTTACATAGCCCGTGGGCATATGCGCAAAAAATGGGGGCTACTGGGGTTCATCCGAACTATCGCTATCTTCAAGATGCAATTGCAGAACTAACAATGGAGTGCGGAGTGGATGTCCGGCCGTATACAATTAATGATGAAACAGTTATACGTAAGTATTTTGATATGAATATATCAGCTATTATTACTGATTACCCGGAAACAGCTAGAGCGTTATTACAAGTAAAAAAATGAGACCTTTCATAAGAGAGGCCTCATTTTTTTGTTTTTTATCTTTTGAATCGGGCTTGTACTTTATTTCGTTTCCGATCACGATGTAAAACGAAGCCCCCAAAGATATAAAAACCGATTGCAAAGCAGAATGCACCAATCAAAAATTGTAGCCATAATACAGGGATTGGAGAGAAAAGAATGCCGAATACAGTATCTCTCATTAATTTGATACCTAGCACGGCTAATGAAATAGGAATAAGTGCTAGTAGAAGGGCAAGGTAACGCTGCATAGATAACGCTCCTTTTCAGATAATTTTGTATATATTAAATGATGTGATATGGAAAGGTGATTTGTCAAGAAGTTGCTGAACGAGTAAGATAAAGGTGTGAAAAAATTTGCAGAGATACTTCGAGAGGAAGTGCAATGTATGAAACAAAAGGTATTAATTATTGGGGCGGGCGAAGGTGGAAGTGCGCTTCTTAGTTTGTTGCAAAGTTCAAATATATTTAAAATTATAGGGATAATTGATATAAACCCAAAGGCAGAGGGATTGCAGCTTGCAAAAGAACAAAATATTGCAACTGGAGATGATATAACGCCGTTTCTTGAAGCAAATCTTGATGTGATGTTTGATATGACGGGTGATTATCATTTACATAAAGTTCTCTTAGCGAAAAAACATGAAAATACACTTCTTATACCAGGGGATATTGCGAAAATTGTTACGAAATTGGCGTATGAGAAAGAAGATTTAATTGAAAAGCTGAAAGAACAAACGCAGCAAGGAGATTTAATCTTAAATTCTACACATGACGGTATGATTGTTGTTGATAAAGATGGAACTATAAAGTTGTTTAATAAAAGTGCAGCGCGAATGACGGGCTATAAAACAGGAGAAGCAATAGGGAAATATATTTTAGAAGTTATTCCAACGAGTAAGTTACTTCGGATTGTGCGAACGAAGCAAGTGGAAATAAATCAGGAACTTACATTGGAAAATGGAAAGAAGATTATTACAACGCGGATTCCTATCTTAAAAGAAGATGGAGAGGTTCAAGGGGCGTTTGCAATCTTTAAAGATATTACGGAAGTTGTAGATTTAGCAGAAGAAGTTACGGATCTAAAAGAAATTCAAACTTTACTGGAAGCGATTATTCATTCGTCTGAGGAAGCGATTTCTGTTGTAGATGAGAAGGGAAGAGGTCTTGTTATAAACCCTGCTTACACGAAATTAACTGGTCTTTCAGAGGATGACATTATTGGGAAACCTGCGACGACTGATATCGTAGAGGGTGAAAGCATGCATATGAAAGTACTTCGGACGCGTAGGGCAGTGCGAGGAATTCATATGAAAATTGGTCAGAAAAAACGTGATGTTATTGTAAATGTCGCGCCGGTTATTGTGGATGGCATATTGAAGGGAAGTGTTGGTGTTATTCGTGATGTGTCAGAAATTCGGAAGTTAACGCATGAATTAAATCGGGCGCGACAAATTATTCGGACGCTAGAAGCGAAATATTCTTTTGATGATATTGTAGGAACATCTGATGAAACGATGGCGGCAATAGAACAAGCGAAACTCGGAGCGAATACACCAGCGACAGTATTGCTTCGTGGAGAGTCAGGGACTGGTAAAGAGTTATTTGCGCACGCTATTCATAATGGGAGCAATCGAAAATACAATAAGTTTGTTCGGGTAAACTGTGCTGCTATCTCTGAAAATTTATTAGAAAGTGAATTATTCGGTTATGAAGAAGGTGCGTTTTCTGGCGCGAGAAGAGGCGGTAAACGCGGATTCTTTGAGGAAGCGAACAATGGGAGCATTTTTTTAGATGAGATTGGTGAGTTATCTGCCAGTACGCAAGCGAAGTTACTACGTGTACTACAAGAGAAAGAAATTGTAAAAGTAGGGGGAACGAAAGCAATTCCTATTAACGTCCGAGTTATTGCAGCGACACATGTAAATTTAGAAAAAGCAATTTTGAAAGGGGAATTTCGAGAAGACTTATATTATCGCCTAAATAAAATTCCGATTCAAATTCCATCTCTTCGTCAACGGAAAGAGGATATTGCTGTTATATCAGAACGATTGATTCAAAAAATTAACCAAGATTACGGTCGTAATGTAGAAGGATTAACGAAATCTGCGATTGAGTACTTGCAATCGTATGATTGGCCGGGAAATGTTAGGGAACTTGAGAATATTTTGGGGCGGGCTATTATTTTTATGAATTATAACGAAGTGTATATTGATGTACATCATTTACCTCCTTTACATAAAGAAGATCAGATGGATTTAAAAGTAAGCAGTTTACTACCAGAATTAGAAGAAAAATCTCTGGATCATTTGGTCGCGGAATTTGAAGGGAATATCATTCATGAATATTTAGAGAAATTTGAAGGGAATAAAACAAAAACAGCAAAAGCTTTAGGGATTTCGGTTCGAAATTTATATTACAAGTTAGAGAAGTTTGATTGTGCAAAAAATAGCATGCAATAAATTGCGTACCGTGCAATTTATTGCATGGTATACAAAAGGTGACAATTTAAGACAGAATATTCCGCAGCTTTATAAAGTACTGATTTTATCGTGTTTTGTATGCGTTTTCATAATTGGTATGACCACTTTGAAAAGTTGGCACGGTATTTGCTTATTAGAATAGACGAGGGACGACGGAAAGGGTTGATTACAAAATATGAAGTTAAAACAACTAATTGATCGAGTAGCAGGACAGCCGAATAAAACTGTGGCTGTAGCAGTAGCTGAAGATCATGAAGTAATTGAAGCAGTAGCGAAAGCAATTCAATTACAGTTAGCTCAATTTCGTCTATATGGAAATCAAGAAAAAATTATGGGTATGCTACAAGAGCATGACTTACAAGCTTCAGAACATATCCAAGTGATTGCGGCAACATCAAGTAGCGAAGCTGCGGAACTTTCTGTTAAAGCTGTAAGAAATGGTGAAGCGGATGTACTTATGAAAGGGAACATCCCAACAGCAAGTATTTTAAAAGCAGTGTTAAATAAAGAGTGGGGGCTTCGTAAGGGCGGTGTACTTTCACATGTTGCAGCGTTTGAAGTTCCAAATTATGATCGCTTTATTTTTGTCACAGATGCAGCGATGAATATTGCACCTGATGTAGGACAAAAAGCTGCCATTATACAAAATACTGTGGAAGTTGCCCGGGCAATAGGAATTGAATTGCCAAAAGTAGCTCCGATTGCAGCGGTAGAAGTTATTAATCCAGCAATGCAAGCAACAATTGATGCAGCGATGTTAACACAAATGAATCGCCGCGGACAAATTAAAGATTGTATTGTTGATGGGCCGCTTGCTTTAGATAATGCTGTATCACAAATTGCAGCAGAGCATAAAGGCATAGTAAGTGATGTAGCAGGTAAGGCAGACATTTTACTCGTCCCAACGATTGAAGCTGGAAACGTGCTATATAAATCACTCGTCTATTTTGCAAATGCAAATGTAGGAGCGATGATTGCAGGCGCGAAGGCACCAATTGTGTTAACATCTCGTGCTGATTCAGCAGAAACAAAAGTATATTCATTAGCTTTAGCAGTTGCGACTGCTTCTAAATAAACCAAAAGGGTAAAACAATTAGGGGGAAATGACAATGACATTAGAAATCTTCGAATACTTAGAAAAATATGATTATGAGCAAGTAGTATTTTGTCAAGATAAAGAATCTGGATTAAAAGCAATCATTGCAATTCATGATACAACGCTTGGACCAGCCCTTGGCGGAACAAGAATGTGGACATATGATTCTGAAGAAGCGGCGATTGAAGATGCATTGCGTCTTGCAAAAGGGATGACATATAAAAATGCAGCAGCTGGTTTAAACCTAGGTGGTGCAAAAACAGTTATTATCGGCGATCCACGTAAAGATAAAAGCGAGGCAATGTTCCGAGCACTAGGACGCTATATTCAAGGTTTAAACGGTCGCTATATTACTGCAGAAGATGTTGGTACAACAGTTGATGATATGGATATTATCCATGAGGAAACTGACTTTGTAACAGGTATTTCACCTTCATTCGGTTCTTCTGGTAACCCATCTCCAGTAACTGCATATGGTGTTTACCGTGGTATGAAAGCAGCAGCAAAAGAAGCATTTGGTACAGATAGCTTAGAAGGTAAAGTAATTGCTGTTCAAGGTGTTGGTAACGTAGCGTATCACTTATGTAAACATTTACACGCTGAAGGTGCGCAATTAATTGTTACAGACATTAATAAAGAAGCGGTACAACGTGCAGTAGAAGAATTCGGTGCAACAGCAGTTGAGCCAAATGAAATTTACGATGTAGAGTGTGATATTTATGCACCATGTGCATTAGGTGCAACAATCAATGATGAAACAATTCCACAATTTAAAGCAAAAGTAATCGCAGGTTCTGCAAATAACCAATTAAAAGAAGATCGTCACGGTGATACAATCCATGAAATGGGTATTGTATACGCACCAGACTATGTAATTAATGCAGGCGGCGTAATTAACGTAGCGGATGAATTATATGGATACAATAGAGAACGTGCACTAAAACGCGTAGAGTCTATTTATGACACAATTGCAAAAGTAATTGAAATTTCAAAACGTGATGGTGTACCAACTTATGTGGCAGCAGATCGTCTAGCTGAAGAACGTATTGCAAGCTTAAAAAATACTCGCAGCACGTACTTACGCAACGGTCATGACATTATTAGCCGTCGCTAATCCTTTCATATACAACTTCTACAAAAGCTGTGGTTACCTCTTATGAGGTTTCCACTGCCTTTTGAATTTATAGGTGGAGGTAGCAACATTGTCCTTAAATCGAATTCTTGTTATTAATCCGGGTAGTACATCCACAAAAATAGGTGTTTTTGATAACGAGAGGCCTGTTTTAGAAGAAACTATTCGTCATGATGAAGAAAAAATTGGGAAATACAAACGAATTATTGATCAATATGAATTTCGAAAAGAAACAATTTTGGAAGTTCTACATTCTCATGGCATCAATATTTCAAAATTAAATGCTGTTTGCGGACGCGGAGGATTACTTCGTCCGATTGAAGGCGGCACGTATACAGTGAACGAAGCAATGTTAGAAGATTTAAAAAATGGATTTAGTGGCCATCACGCTTCAAACCTTGGAGGTATTTTGGCGTATGAAATTGCTTCTGGATTAAATATTCCAGCATTCATTGTCGATCCAGTTGTTGTGGATGAAATGGAGCCAATCGCTCGCATTAGCGGAATTTCGGGTATGGAGCGAAAAAGTATCTTTCATGCGTTAAACCAAAAAGCGGTGGCGCGTAAAGTTGCAGTAGAACTAGGCCACAAATATGAAGATTTAAATCTATTAATTGCCCATATGGGCGGCGGAATTACAGTTGGTGCTCATAAAAATGGAAAAGTCATTGATGTAAATAATGGTTTAAATGGAGAAGGTCCATTTAGTCCAGAGCGTGCTGGAACAGTACCAGTTGGTCAATTAATAGAAATGTGTTTCTCTGGTGATTATTACCGCGATGAAATGATGAAAAAGATTGTTGGACAAGGTGGATTAGTGAGTCTCATTGGTACAAACGACGCAATTAAGGTCGAAAACATGGTTGAGAAAGGCGATCCTGAGGCGACTCTTATTTATAAAGCAATGGCATATCAAGTCGCTAAAGAAATCGGTGGAGCTAGTACTGTTCTTCATGGGAAAATAGATGCTATCATTTTAACGGGAGGACTTGCGTATAGTAAGATTCTTGTTGATGAAATAAAAGAGCGTGTGCATTGGATTGCAGATGTCATTGTGCATCCTGGAGAAGATGAATTACAAGCATTAGCAGAAGGAGCACTTCGTATATTGCGAGAAGAAGAAGCTCCAAAAGAGTATGTTGTACGAGAAAAAGAAACGGTAGCTAGGGGTTGAGAGAATGGCAAAAGAATATGATTTAGTCATCGTTGGCGGCGGTACAGGTGGATATGTTGCTGCTATTCGTGCATCACAATTAGGGTTAAAAACAGCACTTGTTGAAAAAGATAATCTTGGCGGCACTTGTTTACACAAAGGTTGTATTCCTAGTAAAGCTCTTTTGCGTAGTGCAGAAGTATATGCAACTGCAAAAAAGGGAGAAGAGTTTGGCGTTGTAGCAAGTAATGTGGAATTAAATTTCGCAAAAGTGCAAGAGCGTAAAGAAAAAATTGTAACTCAGCTTCATAAAGGCGTTCAACATTTAATGAAGCAAGGTAAAATTGATGTGTTTGAAGGTATCGGCCGAATTCTTGGACCATCTATCTTCTCTCCAATGCCAGGTACAATTTCAGTTGAGCTTGCAAGTGGAGAAGAGAATGAAATGCTTATTCCAAAAAATGTTCTGATTGCGACAGGTTCTCGTCCTAATTCATTACCAGGATTAGAATTAGATGGGGAATATGTTATGTCTTCGGATCATGCTTTAAAAATGGAAGTGCTTCCTAATTCTATTATTATTGTCGGCGGCGGTGTAATAGGAATTGAATGGGCATCGATGCTTGCTGACTTCGGTGTAGAAGTTACTGTATTAGAATACGCAAAACATGTTTTACCACTGGAAGATCAAGATGTTTCAAAAGAGATGCAACGTCTCTTGAAGAAAAAAGGTATTAAAGTGGTGACAGGTGCGAAAGTATTACCAGAAACATTGGTAAAAGATAATGGGGTAACGATTCAAGCAGAGCATAATGGTGAAAATAAAGAGTTTAAAGCAGAAAAAATGCTTGTATCTGTCGGAAGACAAGCAAATACGCAAAATATCGGTTTAGAGAATACAGATATTATTGTGGAAAAAGGATACATTCAAACAAATGAGTTTTATCAAACGAAAGAATCACATATTTACGCAATTGGTGATGTAATTGGCGGCTTACAACTTGCACACGTTGCTTCTCATGAAGGTATTGTTGCAGTGGAGCATATTGCTGGAAAAGAAGTTATGCCAATTGATTACTCTATGGTATCGAAATGTGTATATAGTAGTCCAGAAGTAGCTTCTGTTGGTTTAACCGAACAAGAAGCAAAAGAAAAAGGCTATAAGTTAAAAGTAGGTAAGTTCTCATTCCGTGCAATCGGAAAAGCACTTGTATATGGAGAATCAGATGGTTTTGTGAAACTTGTAGTTGATGAAGAAACAAATGATATTCTTGGTGTCCATATGATTGGCCCACATGTAACAGATATGATTTCTGAGGCAGGTCTTGCAAGAGTGCTGGATGCAACACCTTGGGAAGTGGCACATACAATTCATCCACATCCATCATTATCAGAAGCGATTGGTGAAGCTGCATTAGCGGTAGATGGGAGAGCGTTACACGCATAAAAATGTGGATTTAGGAGGTTATGAAAAATGGCAGAAGTAAAAGAAAAACGCCATGAAGAACTTGGCTTAAGTGATGAGCAAGTATTAGAAATGTATCGTACGATGTTGCTTGCACGTAAAATTGACGAACGTATGTGGTTATTAAACCGCGCAGGGAAAATTCCATTTGTAATTTCTTGTCAAGGACAAGAAGCTGCCCAAGTTGGAGCAGCATTTGCACTTGATCGTGAGAAAGATTACGTGTTGCCATACTATCGTGATATGGGTGTAGTATTAGCGTTCGGTATGACGGCAGAAGAGCTTATGCTTTCTGGATTTGCAAAAGCGGGAGATCCAAACTCAGGTGGCCGTCAAATGCCTGGTCACTTCGGTCAGAAGAAAAATCGTATTGTGACAGGTTCATCACCAGTTACAACGCAAGTACCACATGCGGTTGGTATTGCGTTAGCTGGAAAGATGGAAAAGAAAGATTTAGTAACGTTTGTAACATTCGGTGAAGGTTCTTCTAACCAAGGTGACTTCCACGAAGGTGCGAACTTTGCTGGCGTACACAAATTGCCTGTTATTTTCATGTGTGAGAATAACAAATATGCAATTTCTATTCCTGTTGAAAAGCAATTAGCATGTAAGAATGTATCAGATCGTGCAATTGGTTACGGTATGCCAGGATACACAGTAGACGGAAATGATCCACTTGCAGTATATAAAGCTGTAAAAGAAGCAGCTGATCGTGGTCGCCGAGGAGAAGGTCCAACTTTAATTGAAACAGTATCATATCGTTTAACAGCACACTCTAGTGATGACGATGATCGTGTATATCGTGATAAAGAAGAAGTAGAAGAAGCGAAGAAAAAAGATTCAATCTTTACATTTGCCGCTTATTTAAAAGAAATTGGCGTGTTAACAGAGGAATCTGAAAAACAAATGTTAGACGAAATTATGCATATCGTAAATGAAGCAACAGAATATGCAGAAAATGCTCCGTATGCAGCACCTGAAGATGCATTGAAGCACGTATACGCAGAATAGGGGGGAACGTTTCATGGCTGTAATGTCTTATATTGACGCGATTACATTAGCAATGCGCGAAGAAATGGAACGCGATGAGAAAGTATTTGTATTAGGAGAAGACGTTGGTAAAAAAGGTGGCGTATTTAAAGCGACGACTGGATTATATGATCAATTTGGTGAAGACCGTGCGCTTGATACACCACTTGCAGAATCTGCAATTGCAGGGGTAGCAATCGGAGCAGCAATGTATGGCATGCGTCCAATTGCTGAAATGCAATTTGCTGATTTTATTATGCCAGCAGTGAACCAAATTGTTTCTGAAGCAGCGAAAATTCGTTACCGTTCTAATAACGACTGGACTTGTCCAATCACTGTGCGTGCACCATTTGGTGGTGGTGTTCACGGTGCTTTATATCATTCACAATCAGTAGAAGCATTATTTGCAAATCAACCTGGTTTAAAAATTGTTATTCCTTCAACACCGTATGATGCAAAAGGATTATTAAAAGCAGCAATTCGTGATGAAGATCCAGTGCTATTCTTTGAACATAAACGTGCATATCGTCTTATTAAAGGTGAAGTGCCGGAAGATGACTACGTATTACCAATTGGAAAAGCAGATGTAAAACGTGAAGGTGATGATATTACTGTTATCACATACGGATTATGTGTTCACTTTGCTCTTCAAGCAGCTGAAAAGTTAGCACAAGATGGCATTTCTGCACACATTCTTGACTTACGTACTGTGTATCCATTAGATAAAGAAGCAATTATTGAAGCAGCTTCAAAAACAGGTAAGGTTCTTCTTGTAACAGAAGATAATAAAGAAGGAAGCATCATGAGTGAAGTAGCAGCTATTATCGCTGAAAATTGCTTATTCGATTTAGATGCACCAATTGCACGTCTTGCAGGCCCAGACGTTCCAGCAATGCCATATGCACCAACAATGGAAAAATTCTTTATGGTAAATCCAGATAAAGTGGAAAAAGCAATGCGTGAACTTGCGGAATTTTAATCGGGGGGACTATACATGGCTGTAGAAAATATTACAATGCCTCAGCTCGGGGAGAGCGTTACAGAGGGTACAATTAGTAAATGGCTCGTAAATGTTGGCGATCACGTAAATAAATATGATCCGCTTGCAGAAGTAATGACGGATAAAGTGAATGCAGAAGTACCATCTTCTTTCACTGGAATTGTAAAGGAATTAGTCGCTGCTGAAGGCGATACACTTGCTGTAGGTGAAATCGTTTGTGTGATTCAAGTAGAAGGCGCAGATGAAGTAGCTGCGACCGCTGTAGAAGAGAAAACAAAAGAGGAACCAACAACAGCAGTGGCTTCATCTGAAAAAGCACCAAAAGTGAAGCAACCGACTGATGGAAAACCACGTTTTTCACCAGCTGTATTAAAACTTGCAGGCGAGCATAATATTGATTTGAATTTAGTGGAAGGTACGGGAGCAAATGGCCGTATTACACGTAAAGATATTTTAAAATTAGTGGAATCTGGAAATATTCCACAAGCAGGTGCGAAGAAAGAGGAAGCAGTTGTATCTATGCAGGCACCTCAGGAAGCGTCGAAACCAGCTGTACCAGCAACGGCAGCACTAAAAACAGAAGCGGTAAAACCAGTTTCTGTACCGACAGTACCTGGCGATATCGAAATTCCGGTAACAGGTGTGCGTAAAGCAATTGCTGCAAATATGTTACGTAGTAAGCATGAAGCACCTCATGCCTGGATGATGATTGAAGTAGATGTGACGAATCTTGTGTCATATCGTAACTCAATCAAAGGTGAATTCAAAAAACGTGAAGGTTTCAACTTAACATTCTTTGCATTCTTCGTAAAAGCAGTTGCACAAGCTTTAAAAGAATACCCGCAAATTAACTCAATGTGGGCTGGTGATAAAATCGTTCAGAAGAAAGATATCAACCTTTCTATCGCGGTTGCAACGGAAGATGAATTATTTGTACCAGTTATTAAACAAGCAGATGAAAAAACAATTAAAGGAATCGCTCGTGAAATTACAGAGCTTGCAGGAAAAGTCCGTACAAAATCATTAAAAGCGGACGAAATGCAAGGTGGTACCTTCACAATTAATAACACAGGATCATTTGGTTCTGTTCAATCTATGGGCATTATTAACCACCCACAAGCTGCTATTTTACAAGTAGAGTCTATTGTAAAACGTCCAGTGATTATGGATAACGGTATGTTTGGTGCGCGTGATATGGTTAACCTATGTCTATCACTTGACCACCGCGTACTTGATGGCTTGATTTGCGGTAAGTTCTTAGGCCGCGTAAAAGAAATTCTTGAAAATGTATCAGCGGATAATACATCTGTATATTAATAAAAAGCTCGCCTCTGCGAGCTTTTTATATTCTTTCAAAGATTCATGTCTTCTATTTTCTATATATACATCAATTAAAAAAACCGACATAAAACCTCTCTTTTTAGGTGGGAGAGAGCATCTGGCTATGCATAGAAGCGGTCAGGGCCTTTTTCTGCCACATGCGAAGTAAAAACAGAAAGAGTAAACGAGTGTAGGTTACTTTTTATCCTACATAGCAGAGATTTAGATGTCGAAAAATTAAAATGGATTTATATAGCCCACATAAAAACAAACATTTTCCCAGTAATCTGACAATGACATACAATGTATTATGAATTTACGAAAATACATTGCTGATATCTGGTATATAGATATAAAATAAGAAAAGAATAATTTTTTGGCAAATCTTACTGAAGAAACTGTAGTATAATATATTGTATTGTATGAAAAAGAAAGTTATTCTATATAAGTGTTTTATAGATTATGTGCAATCAGTCGTCAAAACATGAAGAATGTTGACTCCTGGTTTTTTATTTTGCCGTAACAATGTTTCAGGAGGATGTCATGAAGAGAAGTACGGAGTTTCTAAAGAGTTTAGATGTAAAATTGATTTTAATTTTGTGTGTATTATGTGTCACGAGTATAGCTGCTATATATAGCAGTCAGCAAACAGGACAATATGGAGCGGAAAATTTTGCTCTGAAACAAGGCATTAACTATGTAATAGGTACTGTGCTGTTACTTCTTGTTGCAAGCATTGATTTAGATCAATTACAAAAATTATCTTGGCCATTTTATATTATTACATTTGCTTCGATTATCATACTGAAGATATTACCTGTTTCAAGTTTTACACCAGAAATATTAGGTGCAAAAAGATGGTATAGATTTCCAGCGATTGGAGCTATCCAGCCATCGGAGTTTTTCAAAATTGCATTGGTCATGTTAGTCGCAAGTTTAGCAGTAAAACATAATGCAAAATATATGGTACGTACATTTCAAACGGATTTGAAATTAGTAGGAAAGGTCATGTTAGTATCGCTTCCACCAATGGCGATTGTATATAGTCAGCCAGATACAGGGATGGTTTTCTTATATGCGGCAGCGATTGCATGTATCATTTTTATGTCTGGTGTTCAGAAGAAATTAATCGCGCTATGTACAGTGATTCCGGGGGCTATATTATCTACGTTAATATTTATATACGTAAAATATCCAGATTTTTTCTTTAATAAGCTAGTTACTTTATTAAAGCCTCACCAACAATCACGAATTTTGGGTTGGCTAGATCCATTTGAACATGTGGATCAAGGTTATCAAACACAACAATCTATTTTAGCTGTTGGTAGCGGTGGAATGGACGGTAAAGGGTTTGGATACGGAAACGTCTATATCCCAGAAAAACATACCGATTTCATTTTTGCTACAATTGCTGAAGAAGGTGGATTTTTAGTTGCTGCTCTTGTTGTGTTTATGTTTCTTTTACTTCTTTATCGTACAATTATCATTGGATATTCAGCAGATAATCTATTTGGGACATTGATTTGTGCGGGAATAATTGGAATTTTAACACTGCAAATCTTCCAAAACATCGGTATGATTGTTGGATTGATGCCTGTAAAAGGGATTGCACTTCCGTTTCTATCATATGGGGGGAGTTCCTTGTTTTCAAATATGATGATGATGGGACTCGTCTTATCGGTACGGAAAACATATAAAAAGTACATGTTTTCTGTTAAGTAAAGTCTGTTTAGTAAAAAAAGCTGATTCGTTCTCAAACGAATCAGCTTTTTTACATATATGTCCTAAATCATCACAAACTAAAGAAAATGTTGTAGTTGTGATGAGTAAGTGGGGGGCGGAGTCATGCATATGCATATTTTTGAAGGAACACATCATCTTTCCATTATAGAATGGGTGATTCGAGCTATCATAGCTTATATTTTTTTAATTTTTGTTGCTAAAGCAATGGGACAACGCTCTATTGCACAGCTTCGTTTTTTAGATGTCGTATTAGTGCTATTGTTGGAAGGAAATCTTTCTAATGCACTATCTGATGAAAGAGTCGGTTTACTTGGATCGATGATTACAACATTTATGCTCATTGCACTTTATATTGTAAGTTCGGTTTTAACGTTGAAATGGGATCGATGGAGACGTTTTTTAGAACCATCGCCCATTATCCTTATACATAATGGATTAATTGATTTTAGTAATTTGAAAAAAGCAAGAATTACAGTAGAGTATTTATTTTCTGAACTACGCTTACAAAATGCTAGTGATATTAAAACGATAAGATTAGCATTATGGGAATCAAGTGGTACCGTCTCGGTGTTTCAGTATCCAGAATATGAAACGGTATCTCGGCTGGATATGAAAGTAGCTGGTAAAAAATCACCCATTTCATTTATTCTTGTAAAAGACGGGAAAATTCAAAGGGATGTGCTCACTTTATTGGGGAAAACGGAAACATGGGCAAAGGAGGAATTATCAAAAAAAGCATCAATTGAATGGATTCAATTAGCAACGATAGATGAAATGGAAAAAATAAATATTTTGTTAAAAAAATGAAATGAATACGCATTTTACCATTTTGTGCATATGATACAATAGTGTGGACAACGAAATAAAAAAAGAAGGGTTTGTTTCGATGGGATATGTAGAAGAATTACGGAAAGTAGTTGGTCATCGCCCTTTAATTTTAGTTGGTGCTGTTGTTCTCGTATTAAATGAAGATGGACATGTTTTATTACAACAACGAACAGAACCGTATGGAAAATGGGGGTTGCTTGGCGGCTTGATGGAGCTTGGTGAATCGCCAGAAGAAACAGCTTACCGTGAAGTGTATGAAGAAGCAGGAATTCATGTGAAAAATTTACGCTTAATTAATGTGTTCTCTGGGGCTAACTACTTTACAAAATTAGCAAATGGTGACGAATTCCAATCAGTCACAGCAGCCTATTATACAAATGAGTATGAAGGTGCTTTGTCTATAAATAAGGAAGAAGCAGTCGCACTTAAATTTTTTTCGATAACAGAGCTTCCTGACTATATTGTGGGATCACATAAAAAAATGATTGAAACATATGAGAAAATAGAAAAAGGAAGTAGTAATAATATATAATAGCTATAGAAATGCAAAATCACAGTTCCGGTTGGTAGTCCGGACGCATACTATATAAGTGCAAATTGAAAAATCGACATAAAACCTTTCTTTTTAGGTGGGAGAGAGAATCCGGCCATGCATAGAAGCGGTCAGATCCTTTTCCTGCCCCATGCCAAGTGAAAACAAAGAGAGCAAACGAGTGCAGGTCACTTTTTGTTCTTTATAGCCGTGACTTATATGCTGGAAAATCAAAATGGATATATATAGTATGTCAGTAGCCTTCCCCTCCGGGATGTCCAGTATTTCTGAATAATTTTTTAGGAGGGGCTGTCGATGGAATTGACAGTATATCACGATGGGCAATATTTTGTAGGAATCATTACGCACAAAGAAAAAAGAAAATTGTATGGAGCACGTTACATTTTTGGCACTGAGCCATCAGATGAAGAAATACTTTCATTTGTAAATGAAGAGATGTTATATTATTTCAAACGCTTTGCTAGATGTGGTGTTGAGATGAAAGAAAAGAAACGTCCCAAAAATATAAAACGCATCATAAGACAAGCATCAAAGGAAATAAATACATCTCGCCTTACAAAAGCCCAAGAAGCAATTCGTTTATCATACGAATTGCATAAACAAGAGAAACGAGTGTATGCTAAGGAGCAACGTGAAGCAGAAAAGAAGAAAAAACGTCTTATTAAAGTGCAAAAAGCAAAGCGAAAGCATCGTGGTCATTAAGAAAAAAATCTTAGAGCTCTTGCTCTAAGATTTTTTTGTTTATATTTAGAAAGAAAACAAGTAAGTTTACTTGTATTTCTGAAACGGTTACTGGTAAGATACAAATAGGTAGATTTAGAGGAGGGAAAACCTTGGTTAACTTTAATTTTTTTATGAATGATGTTGTTCGTCAAGCGCGCGAAGAAATCGTATCTGCTGGATATACAGAATTAACAACACCTGAAGCGGTTGATGAAGTATTTAAAAAAGAGGGTACAACACTTGTAATGGTAAACTCAGTATGTGGTTGTGCAGGTGGTATTGCTCGTCCTGCTGCTGCACATTCCATACACTATGATAAACGTCCAGATCATCTTGTAACAGTATTTGCAGGGCAGGATAAAGAAGCAACAGCACGTGCACGAGAATATTTTGAAGGATATCCCCCTTCATCCCCATCTTTTGCATTATTAAAAGATGGAAAGATTGTAACGATGGTCGAACGCCATGAAATTGAAGGGCATGAACCAATGCAAGTTATCGCAAAATTACAATCGTATTTTGAAGAGCATTGTGAAGAACTATAATAAAGTGAAATGTGGGGTATGGATGCCCACAAATAGTGGAATAAAGTGATAAAAAACGGTATGTACATGTAAAAATGTGCATACCGTTTTTTTGTTTTCGTTACTCTTTCATTTTGTATGATGAGGGGATATGCATAAGATGTTTGTTTTATGCAATGTATTATACATTTTAAAGGCTGATATTATTGTTTTTATGGGTTTTTTAATTTATTTTTATTTTATTTATTGCATAAAAATAAAAACACTGTTACAATACGGATACCGAATAAAAAATCTATAAAACTTTTAAATATACATTATTAGGGGGAAGAAACATGAAGAAGTTATTATCTATTTCATTTGCACTTATTTTAATCGTAAGTATGTTTAGTGCTTGTAGTAAGGGAGAAACAAAAGAAGCGAATACAAACAAAAAAGTACTTGTTATGGGGACTTCAGCGGATTATAAACCGTATGAATATGTAGAAGCTTCAAAAAGTGACGCAATTATTGGTTTTGATATAGATATTGCAAAATATATTGGAAAAGAACTTGGTTATGAAGTGAAAGTGAAAGATATGGATTTTGGGGGATTACTAGCATCACTTAGCTCAGGAAAAGTTGATTTTGTTATGGCTGGTATGACGCCTACTCCAAAACGTAAGGAAAATGCAGATTTTACAGATATTTATTTTGTTGCTAAAAATATGATTATTTCGAAAAAAGATTCTGGCATTAAGTCATTACAAGATTTAAAAGATAAAAAAGTAGGGGTACAAACAGGTTCTATTCAAGAAGAAAAAGCAAATGAATTTAAAAAGCAAGTGAACTTCCAGACAGAGGGGCGTGACCGTATACCAGAAGTTGTACAGGAAATTCAAGCGGGACGTTTTGATGCTGCCATTTTAGAAGATACAGTTGCTAAAAATTATTTAGAAAAGATGAAAGATTTACAAGGAATTGAGATTCAAGAAGCTCCGGAAGAAGTAGGAGCAGCAATTGCCCTTCCAAAAAACAGTGATAAAACAGCGGAATTTAATAAAGTGATTAAAAAAATGCAAGAGAATGGCGAGATGGATAAATTAGTGAAGAAATGGTTTGGCAGCGAGAAATAAGCTGCCTTTCTATTTTCTGTGAGAGGAATGACAAAAGATGAATCTAGATTTTTCGGCAATTACTCCGTCGATACCATATATATTAAAAGGTTTAGAAGTAACATTAAAAATTGTAGCTGTATCTGCTTTGGCTGGTTTTGTGTTAGGAACGTTATTGGCACTTTGTAAAATTGCTAGAATAAGAGTTTTAAATATCGCTGCTGATTTATATACATCGATATTTCGTGGTACACCACTTGTCTTGCAATTAATGATTATTTATTTCGGTGTTCCGCAAATGACTGGATATGATATACCAGCCTTTTTAGCAGCAGTACTTGCATTTAGTTTAAATTCGGGTGCATATATGTCAGAGATAATACGTGCAGGGATTCAAGCGGTTGATAAAGGACAGACAGAAGCTGCAATGGCACTAGGTGTTCCATATGGAAAAATGATGCGAAATATTATTTTACCACAAGCATTAAAAAATATTTTACCAGCACTTGTGAACGAATTTGCAACACTTACAAAAGAATCGGCAGTAGTGACAGTAATTGGTGCTACAGACTTAATGCGCCGTGCGTATATTGTAGGCGGTGAAACATTTAAGTACCTTGAACCGTTACTATTTGTCGGACTTGTTTATTATATTCTAGTGATTATTCTTACAGTGATTGGGAAAGCAATTGAAGGGAGAATGAAGAAAAGTGATTAAAATTGAAAACCTTCATAAAACGTTTGAACAGAATGAAGTATTAAAAGGGATTACAACAACGATTGAGAAGGGAGAGGTTGTTGCAATTGTAGGACCATCAGGATCGGGAAAATCAACATTTTTACGTTGTATGAATGTACTAGAAACACCGACAAGTGGTCAAATCTGGATTGGTAATGAAGAAGTGACAAATCCAAGAACAAATATTATGAGTGTTCGTGAAAATGTAGGGATGGTGTTTCAGCATTTTCATTTATTTCCTCATATGACGGTGTTAGAAAATATTACGTATGCACCTGTAAATGTAAAAGGGATAGCAAAACAAGATGCAGAGAATAAAGCGAAGGAACTACTTGAAAAAGTAGGACTATTGGATAAAAAGGACGCATATCCAAATCGTCTTTCAGGTGGACAAAAACAACGTGTAGCCATTGCGAGAGCGCTTGCTATGGAGCCGGAAGTCATGCTATTTGATGAACCGACGTCTGCGCTTGATCCTGAGATGGTAAAAGAAGTACTAGAAGTAATGAAGTCTTTAGTGACTACTGGAATGACAATGGCGATTGTAACCCATGAGATGGGTTTTGCGAGAGAAGTAGCCGATCGTGTACTTTTCTTAGATGGTGGGAAACTAGTTGAAGACGCGAATCCAGAGCAGTTTTTTACAAGCCCAAAGAGCGAACGGGCACAAGAATTTCTACAAAAAATATTGTAACATATAAAAATTAAGTGAATAATAAGAGAAAAGGATGACAGTTTGTCATCCTTTTTTTTATACTTATTGTAAATACGTTTATACATATAGGAGTAGTGATATGTTCAGAATTGGATACCGTACAGTGAAAACAGCAGTCGGAACAGGGATAGCAGTCTTTATGGCGCAGCTTTTAGGATTAGAATTTTATAGTTCTGCGGGGATCTTAGTTATTTTATGTGTGCAAAATACGAAGCGAAAATCACTGCAAGCCTCTTTGCACCGATTTTTAGCGTGTTTATTATCAATGGTGTTTTCGTTTTGTATTTTTGAAACAATTGGTTATACACCATTTGCAATTAGCTTGCTACTGCTTACCTTTATCCCGACAGCTGTTATGTGTAAAATTCAAGAAGGGATTGTTACAAGTTCTGTTATTGTTATGCATTTATATTCATTAAAATATATTACATGGTCAGCGATTGGAAATGAAGTTGCAGTTATAACAATCGGAATTAGTGTAGCTTTATTAGTGAATATGTATATGCCAAGTGCGGAAAAGAAATTAACAAGGTATCAGGAACAAGTGGAAGTAAATTTTAAGAAGATTTTATATGAGATGGCTGCTTATTTGCGGAATCGAGATAGCACTTGGGATGGAAAAGAATTAATTGAAACAGAGGAGATATTGAAACAAGCGAAGGATTTATCCTTTAAAAAGCTTGAAAATCAATTTATGAGAGAAGATGACTATTATTATCGGTATTTTGATATGCGCATGCAACAATTTGAGATTTTAGAAAGAATTATGCCATTGGCAGCTTCCTTATCATGGTCATATGAGCAGGCTGATATGATTGCGGAAGTGATTACAAATGTGGGGAATTCGATTCGTCCAGAGAGTACGGGGCTTATTTCACTTAGACAATTACAAGAAATGAGAGAGATTTTTAGAGAGATGCCTCTTCCGAAAACACGAGAAGAATTTGAAATGCGTGCCAAACTTGTTCAACTTGTGTATGAAATGGAGCAATATTTACTTATTAAAAGTCGTTTTAAGGGAAAGGATAATATAAAAGAACTTATATAGAAGGTAGGAAGTACTTATGCCGTATCTTCTGTCTTTATTCTTATTTGTTTCTCTTTCACCTATTTGGCCTCTTGGTGATAATCCACGCGCTGGAGATCCCTTTATTATTGTAAATAAAGAGACAAATAAGCTTGCTTATATTAATGATGGAAAGATTCAAAATGTTTTCCCTGTCGCGACGGGAAAAACAAACGAGTTAACGCCAGAAGGGACTTTTGATATTGTAATGAAAGCGAAGAACCCTTATTATATTGCGAAGAATATCCCCGGTGGATCGCCAAAAAATCCACTTGGATCTAGATGGATGGGTTTTAACGCGTGGGGGACTGATGGTAGTAAGTATGGTATTCATGGCACAAACCAACCAAGCTCAATTGGAAAATATATTTCACAAGGATGTATACGGATGAAGAAACAAGATGTGGAATATTTATTTGACCGTATTCCAATCGGAACAAAGGTGTGGATTGTGAAATCAAAAAGCACATTTGAGCAGCTTGCAAAAGAAAAAGGAGCAATTGTTTATGAAAAAGTCAACACAAAGTGGCTTTTTCTCACATTTAACTTGTCTTGACATGTGTACATATTCATGCGTTAATGAGAATATACAAAGACGATAAGAAAGGGCTTGCTTATATGCATTTGAATTCAAAGATTTCTTATATGCAATTTTTGGTTGGCTTTTTATTCATTGTTACTTTCATATTGGCAATTTTTAATATATGCTCTTTTTTTGTATCAATTATATTTATGGTATTGCTGAATGTAACCTTTGTAATTGGGGCGTTCCAACAGAAGCATTATACCAGCTTTGTGATGGCTCTTATGATGGCATTTTCATTTAGTATTGTAGCGATTTTATTAGTCATAAAATAGATATACATGATGTATTGGTTGTGATTGAACAGGCTGTTTATTTTCTATCTAGGAGAATAAACAGCCTGTTTGTATATGCGTGTAGAAAGTAAAAAAAGGGCGAACATGTCGCCCTTTTTACCAAAACATACTTGCACCAGCAAGTAATGTTGTTACAAGCATGGAAATTAGCATGATATATACCATTATTTTTTGTGTTTTTTTATTCATACCGAGCCTCCTTGCAATCGTTACAACTTCATTGTAACGAGAAATGAAAGCAGGGACAAGGGGAGAGTATGAACAAAATGCGAGAAGTGTATTTAAAATGGAACAGGAAAATTCGAAATGTATAGAGAATATAAACAAGATGGGAAGCAAGTTTTTTTGTCTTTTAAAAAGTTTTGCAAGCTGAAGAATGGAGATACGATGATGAGAATATACGAAACAGAGCGTTTGCAATTGAGAGAAATTGATGAGTCGTATGCAGAACAAGTTCTTCAATATTACGACAAAAATCGTGAGTTTTTAAAAGCATGGGAAGAATATCGACCAGATGATTTTTTTACATTAGATTATCAAAAGAGACGTTTGCAAAAAGATAAAAAAGAGTTTGCAGAAGGAAAAATAATTCGATTATGGATTTTTAAAAAAGGTGATGATTCAAATATTATTGGTTGTATTTCTTTCAGTTTAATTGTGCGTGGGATTTATCAGTCTTGTGTTCTTGGTTATAAGCTGGATAAAGATGAATTAAATAAAGGATATACAACAGAAGCGCTTAGAAAAGCAATTGATGTTGCTTTTCAAGAATTCCATTTACATCGTATAGAAGCACCGATTATGCCTCGTAATTTAGCATCTATACAAGTTGTAACGAAGATTGGTTTTCAATATGAAGGTGTGTCTCGGAAAATGTTAATGGTGAATGGGATTTGGGAAGACCATATGCGCTGGGTGCTTTTAAATGAGTAGAGGAAAACAGATGGTTATCTAGATGTGTGAACTATCTGTTTTTTGTCTTGTCTTTCGAAAGTTTTACGAAATTCTGTTATAATAAATGTTGTTACATACTTAACGCAGTGCAGGAGGCGTATTCTGATGATTAATCAAGAACGTTTAGTAAATGAATTTATGGAGTTAGTGCAAGTAGATTCTGAAACAAAATACGAAGCAGAAATTTGTAAAGTGTTAACAGAGAAATTTACTGCTTTAGGTGTTGAAGTATTTGAAGATGACACAATGGGTGTGACTGGACATGGTGCAGGTAACTTAATTTGTACTTTACCAGCAACAAAAGAAGGTGTAGACACAATTTACTTCACTTCTCATATGGATACAGTAGTTCCTGGTAAAGGAATTAAGCCTTCTATTAAAGATGGTTATATCGTATCAGATGGTACTACAATTCTAGGATCAGATGATAAAGCTGGATTAGCATCTATGTTTGAAGCAATTCGCGTTTTAAAAGAGAAAAATATTCCTCATGGAAAAATTGAATTTATTATTACAGTTGGTGAAGAATCTGGTCTTGTTGGTGCGAAAGCATTAGACCGTGAGCGTATTACAGCAAAATATGGTTATGCATTAGATAGCGATGGAAAAGTTGGTGAAATCGTAGTTGCTGCTCCAACGCAAGCGAAAGTGAATGCCATTATTCGCGGGAAAACAGCTCATGCTGGTGTAGCACCAGAAAAAGGTGTATCCGCGATTACAATCGCAGCAAAAGCAATTGCAAAAATGCCACTTGGTCGTATTGATTCTGAAACAACTGCAAACATCGGTCGTTTCGAAGGTGGTACACAAACAAATATCGTTTGTGATCATGTACAAATTTTTGCAGAAGCTCGTTCTTTAATAGATGAAAAAATGCAAGAGCAAGTTGCCAAAATGAAAGAAGCATTTGAAACAACTGCAAAAGAAATGGGCGGTCAAGCAGATGTTGAAGTAAAAGTTATGTATCCTGGATTTAAATTTGCTGATGGCGATCATGTTGTAGAAGTTGCAAAACGTGCAGCTGAAAAAATTGGTCGTACGCCTTCTCTTCACCAAAGTGGTGGCGGAAGTGATGCAAACGTAATTGCTGGGCATGGTATTCCAACAGTAAACTTAGCAGTTGGTTATGAAGAAATTCATACAACAAATGAAAAGATTCCTGTTGAAGAATTAGCAAAAACAGCTGAATTAGTTGTGGCAATTATTGAAGAGGTAGCAAAATAATTGTAAGTAATATTAAGGGAGCGTGTAACCTATAGTAGGTTTACACGCTCTTTTTCATTTGGATTCAATTGCCTTCACAAGGCGAATGAACCAATATAAAAAAATCCATGGAAGTATATATGTTGTTGCGACGTGTACTGTGTGAGGTAGAAGTGCAGCGGAGTTAATATTAAAAATTGGAAGTAGTAAATAGTTAGTAGCAATGATTAATATAATAACTAGGAATGTGTAATTGAGTTTATTATGGTTTTTCATCTTACTCTCTCCTTTTACATAATTATCCATTCTTAATTTGAGTATATCAAAAAATATAATTAGAAAGAACGTGTTTTTATTTTTGAAAAGCTCCACTGTTTCTATGAAATTTGATATAATAGAAATAAGAACAAACGTTCCTTTTTTCTGGGGGGTGAAAAACATGAAAGAAATGTATCCAAAAAACGGTCGTGTCATTCTACATGTTGATATGAATTGTTTTTTTGCATCAGTTGAAATTGCGCGTGATCCATCGTTAAAAGGAAAGCCATTAGCGGTTGCAGGAAATGAAAAAGAGCGAAAAGGAATCATTGTAACATGTAGCTATGAAGCAAGAGAATACGGGGTACGAACAACAATGCCACTTTGGGAAGCGAAACGATTATGCCCAGGATTAATTGTGAAGCACCCAAATTTCAAATTATATCGCGAGGCGTCATTTGAGATGTTTCAAATTCTTTCACGTTTTACTGAGAAGATACAGCCTGTTTCTATAGATGAGGGTTATTTAGATATAACAGATTGTTATGGATTAGGATCTCCCCTTGAGATTGCTAAGATGATTCAGCAAGCGTTATTAACGGAGCTACAACTACCGTGTAGTATTGGAATAGCTCCTAATCTTTTTCTCGCAAAAACAGCGTCAGATATGAAAAAACCGCTTGGTATTACCGTGTTCCGGAAACGAGATATTCAGGAGCTACTTTGGCCGCGTCCTGTTGAAGCAATGCATGGAATTGGTGAGAAAACAGCGGAAAAACTAAAAGAAATTCATATACATACAATTGGTCAGTTAGCAAATGGAGAAGAGCATGTGATTCGTGCGAAAATAGGAAAGCATGGTGTTGATTTACAAAAAAGAGCAAAAGGTATGGATGATAGGGAAGTCGATCCAAATCAAATGGGGCAGCATAAAAGCATTGGAAACTCAACGACGTTTTCGAAGGATATGGATGAAGAGAAGGAATTGCTTGATATGTTAGAGCAATTATCGAAATCAGTTAGCAAAAGGCTACAAAAACGTACCCTGGTCAGCTATAACATCCAAATTATGATCAAATACTACGATCGGCGTACAGTAACGCGGAGTAAGCAATTAAAAAATGCAATTTGGGAAGAACGTGATATTTTTCAAGCGGCCTCACGTTTATGGAAAGGGCATTGGGATGGAGATCCGATTCGATTGCTTGGTGTTACAGCTACTGAACTAGAGTGGAAGACAGAATCAATTAAGCAACTAGATTTATTTTCATTTGAAGAAGATGCGAAAGAAGAGCCATTATTAGCTGTTATTGACCAGATTAATGATAAATATGGAACCCCTATTTTGCAAAGAGGGAGTCAATTATTTCGAAAGCAGGAGAAATCTTTTCAGCAGAAATTAGAGAATAAATTTATGTAAAAAGTGTCATGGTAATTTAACACCTATGACACTTTTTATTTTTTAATAACTTAAATAGGAATGTGTTGCTTTATTATCGAGCATTAGGGAATACTCTTCGAACGGTTTCGGTAAATTCTTCAAATAGTCCTGTTACGGGTTTGCCTTGGTTAATTTTGACCGTATAGTCTCTCATGCGGTTTACAAAATCAGGATTTGAAGATACAAACACATGACGAATATTTGGATCGGTAGCTCTAACTTGATCGGCAACTTTCTTTTCCAATTGCTTTGTGACTTCGCCTTTTACGTTTTCACGTAAAACAACTGCAACATAGGCATTTCGATTTGTGACGATTACATTTGCTTTGTCTATTTCTTCTAGTTCAACGATTCGATCTGCCGCTTCATTTGCTACACGTAGTCGTGTTTCATTGTTCGTGACATCGTTTGGATTAGTTCTTACTCTTTGAGTATTCGTATTATTCTCCTCATATGTAACATTTTGTACGTTATTGTTTGGCCGATTATCCAATGCTTTATTTTTTTGATTTCCTGCACATCCAAACAATGAAATAGTTGCCAAAGAAATGATTGAAAGAGTCTTTAGTTTTTTCAATGATATTCCTCCTTTATGATACTATGTTTTTAAAATGACCAGTTGTTTATTTATTATGCATCGTGAAAATAGGGTGATGTAATGTTTATCAAGTAAGTTTGGGAGGGAGCATGGCGTGGAGCAAAGTAATCTGAGTCATAGGATACAAGATCTTTGTAATATAGCTATTGAATATGCAAAAGATTACGACAAAATTTCAAATGATTCTGAGGAAAGTATCAAAGAGTTAGAAGAGATCTTAGATTATTATGTGAATGATTTACGCGATAAGAAAGCAAATGGAGACGAAGAAGAGATACCGACCGAAAATCAAATTTATAAAAGCAAAAAAGCACCGATTTTCGATGCTTTTTTTAATTTTTATCTCGCTATTTGCGGGCAGTAAGACCCAATGATTAAAGTTCCACTCTATAGATTATAAAATAGCAGGATTTTCATAAATTACAATCTCTGAATGGTTTGCTGTTGAAATACGTTGTGCATAATATGTGATAGAAGAAGAAATGTATTCCGGCAACGTTTGATTTGTATGCAATGCTGTGTACTCATGGATTAACTCTTTTAAAGTCGTCCATTTTAGTTGCGCTGGGTGATCAGAAACGAAGGAACTTACCCAGCGGTCAAATGAAGATGAAAAATCAGTTTGTAAACGAAATACTTCTTTCATGGTTAAATGCTCCCTTTATTTATGATACAATCATTTTACTACAAGGCACGAACGATTACTAAATTTTTTATTTGTAACGTTCGTTATATATAGTTATCCAGATGGGCGGTGGGCGGTTAAGGAAATTTGATTTGCCATTTGAAATAACATTCCGTAAGATGAAAGATAGATTCTATAAAGAGCTGGAGGAAAGAAAGTGGAATTTGTGTTTTTAGGAACTGGTGCAGGCGTTCCTTCAAAAGGAAGAAATGTCTCGGCAATTGCTTTGCAGTTGTTAGAAGAACGAAGTGAAACGTGGTTATTTGACTGCGGTGAAGCAACGCAACATCAAATTTTACATACATCTGTACGTCCGCGTCGCATTGCAAAAATATTTATTACGCATTTACACGGTGATCATATTTTTGGTCTACCTGGTTTATTAGGAAGTCGTTCTTTTCAAGGTGGGACAACATCATTAACGGTGTATGGTCCAAAAGGGATTAAGCAATTTATTGAAGTAGCATTATCAGTGAGTACAACACATGTGAAATACCCGCTTGAAATTGTGGAAATTACTGAGGAAGGTATTGTTTTTGAAGACGAACAATTTTATGTAGAAACGAAGAGGTTGTCACATGGAATTGAGTGCTTTGGATACCGAATTGTTGAGAAAGATATACAAGGACATCTTCTTGTTGAGAAACTGCTAGAAGCAGGAGTGAAACCAGGGCCAATCTTTAAACGCTTAAAAGACGGTGAGGTAGTTGAATTAGATGATGGAAGGCTTCTAAACGGAAAAGACTTTATCGGCCCACCTCAAAAAGGAAGAATCATTACAATTTTAGGGGATACGCGTTATTGTGAGGCGAGTAAAAGCCTTGCGCAAGATGCAGATGTACTTGTACATGAGGCGACATTTGCAGCAGCAGATGAAGAGCAGGCACATGATTATTTTCATTCGACAACAGAACAGGCAGCTCGTATTGCGCTGCAGGCGAATGTGAAACGGTTAATATTGACTCACATTAGTTCTCGCTATCAAGGAGATACATATAAAGAATTGGTACAAGAAGCACAGTCGCTGTTTACGAATACTGAAATAGCGATGGATTTAAAATGTTTTCCAGTAGAACGGTAATATTTCACAAACAATGGCAACGTAGGTTTGCCATTGTTTTATTTTTTATAGAAAATTTTTCTCTATCATATAGATATAACTGTTATCATTTAATATCTTTATGATATGATACAGAGATTTTAAAGTTTTTGAACATACAGTAAGAAAATATAAAATATCGGTTGTTTTGAAAAACTGTTATATAAGCAAATTTATATATTATTGATACAAGAAAGATAAATGAATTTGAAATCAGAAATTTTAAAATTCACCAAAAGTAAGCGTTTTACAAAAAACAAGCTATAATGAGGGCACATTACAATTCCTCGTGAGTTACAGCGTGTATTTTAGCCATTTTTCGTAACGAAACGAAATTGACTAAAAGGGAGAGGGCAACATAGAGATTATTAAGGGAACTGTACTATGATTAGTTGTATTAAGTCTTTTTTCACTCTTTAGTTTTAAAGCACCAAATGGTATGAAGGCAATGGGAGCTTTAGCTAGTGCAGCAGTTGCAAGTTTCTTAGTGGAAGCATTCCAGTTATACGTTGGTGGAGATTTAATTGGCATAGACTTTTTAAAAGAGGTTGGGAAGTCAGCTGGTAGCCTAGGCGGGGTTGCTGGTGCGACTCTTGTTGCATTAGCTATGGGTGTATCACCTGTTTATGCTATCCTTGTAGGGGCTTCTGTGTTAAACTTTGGATTGCTACCAGGATTTATTGCTGGTTATCTTATATCGTTTTTAGTAAAACAAATTGAAAAACGTGTACCAGAAGTATCTGGTCTTGTTTCAGGATATATTGGCTCACTTGTATTCAAAAACTATCCAATTCGTACAGCTGAGCAAATTCGTGGTACGGTTGGGAAAGCAACAGATGCGGTAGCTTAATAGAATAGTAGTAAGTAATTTTAGGGGGAATTATGATGAAATATCGCTCAGTATTTGATATTATTGGTCCAGTTATGATTGGTCCATCAAGTTCACATACAGCAGGTGCGGCAAGAATGGGGCAAGTTGCTCGTCAATTGTTCCGTCATGAACCGGAAAGAGTTACGATTTCGTTATATGGATCGTTCGCGAAAACATATCGTGGTCACGGTACAGACGTAGCATTGGTCGGTGGAATATTAGGATTTGAAACAGATGATACACGTATACCAAGTGCGCTAGAGATTGCAAAAGAGCGTGGGATTGAAGTGAATTTTATTGAAGAAGAAGCAAATGCTCCTCATCCGAATACAGCGAGAATTCGTTTGTATAAAGGAGAGGAAGAAATCGAAGTCGTTGCTTGCTCAATTGGTGGTGGAAAGATCGAAGTGGTGGAGTTAAATGGATTTGATTTACAACTATCAGGAACAAGTCCAGCACTTCTCATCGTGAATAATGATCGCTTTGGGGCAATTGCATCTGTAGCTTCTATACTTGCCAAACATGAAATTAACATTAGTACAATGAGTGTTTCTCGTAAGGAAAAAGGCAGAAAAGCGCTTATGGTCATTGAAACAGATGAATTATTGGCTGAAGAAGTGATTGAAGAAATAGAAGGACAATCAAATATTTGTCAAGTAACTATTATGGATTAATTGCAGGGGGGAAACACCATGTTTCGGAACGCAGCGGAACTAGTGGCACAAGCTAAAGAACAGAATGTAAAAATTGCAGAAATTATGATTCAATGTGAAATGAAAACAAGAAGTATCTCTCGTGAAGAAGTACTTGCCGGAATGGAAAAGAATTTAGTCGTGATGGAACAAGCAGTAGAACGTGGTATTCGCGGTGTGAAATCACCGACGGGTTTAACGGGCGGAGATGCTGTGAAAGTGCAAGAGTATATGAAAAGTGGGAAAGGCTTATCTGGCCACACTATTTTGGACGCAGTGAGCAAAGCGGTTGCAACAAATGAAGTAAATGCAGCAATGGGAATCATTTGTGCAACACCAACAGCTGGATCAGCTGGGACGGTACCGGGTGTATTGTTTGCACTTAAAGAAAAATTACAGCCAACACGTGAAGAAATGATTGAATTCTTATTTACAGCAGGAGCATTTGGTATGGTTGTTGCCAACAATGCTTGTATTTCCGGTGCAGCTGGAGGATGTCAAGCTGAGGTTGGTTCAGCAAGTGGAATGGCAGCGGCAGCTGCTGTTGAAATGGCTGGTGGAACGCCAGAGCAAGCAGCTACAGCAATGGCAATTGCGTTAAAGAATATGCTAGGATTAGTATGTGATCCTGTTGCTGGACTTGTAGAAGTGCCTTGTGTAAAACGTAATGCTGCGGGTGCTTCAAATGCGATGATTGCAGCGGATTTATCATTAGCTGGCGTAACAAGTACGATTCCATGTGATGAAGTTATTGAAGCTATGTTTAGAATTGGGCAAACAATGCCAGTTGCTCTTCGTGAAACAGCGGAAGGTGGACTAGCGGCAACACCGACAGGACGTCGCCTACAAGAAGAGATTTTTGGAAAGAGTAGCAAATAAAGAAATAATATTATGATAAAAAGCGGAGCTCAGATTCATTTTCTGAGCTCCGTTTTTTATTTTTCTTTTGTTAATTGTTCTAATGTTTTTCCAAGGTCATATGATCGTTTTGTAGCTTCTGTAATACATGATATGAGCGCTTGTTGAAAATCAAAGCTTTGCAGAACCTCGATGCCTGCCTCTGTTGTTCCCCCAGGAGAAGTAATTTCTTTTCGTAAGATAGAAGGGTGTTTTGTATTGGCTTTAAGCATTTCAGCTGCACCAATCATTGTTTGTAAAATAAGTGATTTCGCTACAGATTCTTCTAAGCCGATTTGTTTTGCAGCTTCTTCCATTGCTTCAACGACGTAATATATGTATGCCGGACCGCTTCCAGATAGTGCAGTAACAGCGTGCATATCGTCTTCAGCTACTATAGAAACGAGGCCGATTGTTTCAAATAAAGATTTAGCAATGCGAATATGTTGTTCTGTTGCATGTAAGGATGGAGATATAGCGGTAGCAGACTTTAAAATAGCAGCAGATGTATTTGGCATTGCCCGGATAATCGGAACATTTTTTTGAAGCAAGTTCGTAATAGAATGAGTAGAGACGCCTGCTAATAATGAGATAACGAGTTGCTTACTCGTTATATAGTCTTTAAGAGGTACAATTGCTTCCGCAATATCCTTTGGCTTCATTGCTAGAAAAATTACATCTGCATGAGCAAGTAATTCTTGTTTGTTATGAGTTCCTTTGACACCATATTTTGTATGTAACTCCTGTAATCTTGTTTCATTTGCGCGATTGCTTACTGTAATTTGTTCACTCTTTACGACGTTTGCATCTAATAAACCAGCAATAATTGCTTCGGCGATAGATCCTGCACCGAGAAAGGAAATATTTTGAATAGACATGATGTTCCTCCTTTATTTTTTGTAAAAAAACTTATAAATGTACATACATTCGTTTTTAAATAGAAAACACCTCCTTTTTATCTGAAAATAATGACAAATTTTCATGGAAGTTGTAAACTGAAGAGGAATTCATTTTTGAACCGGAGAAGAGAGACAGGGGGTATAAACATGGTGACAATTCATCGAATGGAGATTCCTGTTCCATTTGCAGTTGAGACAGTGAATGTGTTTTTAGTTGAGGGGGAGACATTAACATTAATTGATACAGGGACAAATACAGAAGAGGC
Source organism: Bacillus sp. AFS098217 (assembly GCF_002551815.1). GTDB lineage: Bacteria > Bacillota > Bacilli > Bacillales > Bacillaceae_G > Bacillus_A. The sequence goes on along the minus strand of NZ_NVPR01000032.1, from coordinate 107,983 downwards.
TAAGAAGGCATTAGAAAGTCAATTAGGGGCTTTAGGACATAAAATAGAAGATATTGAAACAGTAGTGATTACACATCATCATGCTGATCATTGTGGACTTTTGAATGTATTTTCCGAGAATACAAATATTGTTGGGCATCCTTGGAATGAGCCATGGATTACAAAAAATCCTCAATTTTTACAACGGTATCAACAATTTTTTAAAGAGGCTTCATTGCAGTTTGGCGTTCCAGAAGCATGTTTGAATGATGAAGCATTACTTATGACGCAAACACTTAAATATTCCTGTAATAGATCGTTAACTCATACTGTACGAGAGGGAGATGAAATTGAATCGTTACCGGAATTTACAGTTATTGAAACGCCTGGTCATGCTTCCACTCATATTTCATTATACAGAGAGCGTGACGGATTATTAATTGGTGGGGATGCTTTAATTAGCCATGTTTCTTCAAATCCAATACTAGAGCCACCATATGAAGGACAGACGGAACGAGCACGGCCCTTACTACAATATAATCAAACATTGAAACGTTTAAGTGAAATGAATATTTCGCGTGTCTTATCCGGTCATGGAGAAGACATTATAAATGTGAACGTGCTAATAGAGGGAAGGTTACAAAAGCAAGAAACCCGTGCATTTAAAGTATTGGAGTTACTAAAGGAAAAACCGATGACAGCTTTTGAAGTATGTGTAAAGTTATTTCCTGTACTATATAAAGAACAATTGCCACTTACGATTTCAGAAACAGTTGGACAATTGGACTATTTAGCATATAATCATCAAGTGATGATTGATGAATCGTCACCACAATTGATTTATTATGCAAAGTAGGTGACAACAATGACAGGACGTTTACAAGAAAAAGTAATCGTCATTACAGGTGCTTCTAGTGGAATTGGAGAACAAGTTGCGATGCAAGTTGCAGCACAAGGCGCGATCCCGGTATTAATGGCTCGAACGGGGAAAAAATTACGAACATTAACACAAACGATTAAAACGACTTATAATACGCCTTGCTATTATTATGTATTAGATGTAAGTAAAGAGGCTGAAGTAGAAGCTGTTTTTTCAGAGGTATTACAAGATGTAGGGCATATTGATATATTGGTAAATAATGCGGGATTTGGTATTTTCAAAATGTTTGAGGAAGCATCTATGACAGAAGTGAAAGATATGTTTCAGGTCAATGTATTTGGATTAGTCGCTTGTACGAAGGCTGTATTATCTCATATGGTAGAGCGAAATAAGGGGCATATTATTAATATTGCTTCGTTAGCCGGGAAGATTGCGACGCCAAAATCTAGTGCCTATGCTGCAACGAAACATGCGGTATTAGGATTTACGAATAGTTTACGTATGGAGCTCTCAAATACAAACATTCATGTAACAGCAATTAATCCAGGACCAATTGATACAAACTTTTTTGAACTTGCCGATCAATCGGGTACATATGTAAAAAATATGGGGCGTTATATGTTAAAGCCAACATATGTAGCAGAGCAAATTGTTAAAGCGATGCAAACGAAAAAGCGTGAAGTGAACTTGCCGAAATGGATGAGTATAGGACCGAAGCTTTTTGCGCTATGTCCAGGGTTATTTGAACGTATAGCCGGTAAATCATTAAGTAAAAAATAGGAGGTTTCCATTTGGAAATCTCCTATTTTTTATTTACCTGTAACATATTCATAAACGATATCTTCAATTGTCTCATACACATCAACATCAGGGTCTGAACCAATCATTGTTTGGATACTTTGAATTAAAACTTCCTGATCCTCTTTTGAAACAGGTGTACATTGGTATTGCCTAAAACTTTTTATCATCATCTTCTCAATTAGTTTTTTATTCATGTTTTTCCTCGCTCACATGTATAAATGTATTGTTTTTATTGTACTTGAAGGATAGAGAAAATGCTAGCATACATTATTCTTGTATAAATAATCATGTTATTATATTATTTTTCTAGTAAAATTAAGGATTTTTAACTTTTTGAAATTAATAAATATTTAATTGACTTTATAAATATACAATATTATAATCATACTTAATTTACAGAATCGATATAAGGAGGAACATATGAAAGTCGCGATTATTGGAGCCACAGGTTATGGAGGAATTGAATTAATTAGGTTGTTACATCAACATCCATACTTTTCAATCACATCCCTTCACTCTTTTTCACGAGTAGGAGAACACATAACAAATGCGTATCCACATTTGCGAAATTTTCTTGTTCATACATTGCAAGAGATTGATGTGGATGTAATAGGGAAAGAAGCGGATATTGTATTTTTAGCGACACCAGCAGGGGTTTCGGCAGAGCTGACGCCTCAGCTTCTAGCAGCTGGTTTAAAAGTGATTGATTTATCTGGTGATTTTCGTATGTTGAATCCTGCTACATATGAAATGTGGTATAAAAAGCCTGCCGCAAATGAGGAAACTCTTCAAAAAGCAGTATATGGATTAAGTGAATGGAAAAGGGCGGCGATTCAAAATGCTCAATTGATTGCCAATCCAGGGTGTTTTGCCACAGCAGCATTGCTAGCGGCAGCACCATTAATGCGAAATGGAATGATTGAGGAAGATTCGTTGATTATTGATGCAAAATCTGGTGTATCAGGAGCGGGGAAAACACCGACAACAATGACTCATTTTCCAGAGCTATATGATAATTTTCATATTTATAAAGTAAATGAACATCAGCATATTCCAGAGATTGAACAAATGTTAACTGAGTGGAATGAGCGGACAAAACCAATTACATTCAGTACACATTTAATACCAGTATCGAGAGGAATTATGGTTACTCTCTATGCGAAAGTAAAGCGAAATGTTCCGGTGACACAGCTTCAGCATTTATATGAAAAAGAATATGAAGACTCTCCTTTTGTTCGGGTTCGTTCTAAAGGGGAATTTCCAAGTCCAAAAGAAGTAAGGGGCTCAAATTATTGTGATATTGGAACATCTTATGATGAGCGAACGAGAAGAATTATAGTGGTTGCTGTTATTGACAATATGATGAAGGGAGCAGCAGGGCAAGCAATCCAAAATGCAAATCTATTAGCAGGATTAGAAGAAACAACCGGATTAGAGTATATACCACTGTATCCATAAGGGGGAGAGAAGGATGATTAAAACAGATTTTATTATAAAAGTAGAGAGCGGCTCAATTGTATCGCCGAAAGGTTTTACGGCAATTGGGACTGAGGTAGGATTGAAAAAAGGAAAAAAAGATATGGGAGCGATTGTTTGTGAAGTTCCAGCTAATTGCGGGGCTGTGTATACAACAAATCAATTTCAAGCTGCGCCAGTACAAGTGACAAAAGAAAGTATCGCAGTGGAAGGGAGGTTACAAGCAATAGTCGTAAATAGTGGAAATGCAAATGCTTGTACAGGAACGAAAGGATTACAGGATGCGTATGAAATACGAGCGTTAGCAGCAAAGCAATTTTCTATAAAAGAGCATCATATAGCGGTTGCTTCAACAGGTGTCATTGGAGTACCTTTGCCGATGGAGGTGATTCGAGCTGGAATCCCATCTCTTGTACCAACAAAAGAAAAAGAGAAAGCAGACTCTTTTTATAAAGCGATATTAACAACGGATCTTATGACAAAACAATCGTGCTATCAGCTAATGATTGAAGGGAAAGAAGTGACCATCGCAGGAGCTGCCAAAGGATCTGGAATGATTCATCCTAACATGGCAACGATGCTTAGTTTTATTACAACTGACGTAAATATAGAGCAAGAAGCATTGCAAAGAGCATTATCACAGGTTACGAATCATACATTCAACCAAATTACAGTGGATGGAGATACGTCTACAAATGATATGGTCGTTGTGATGGCAAGTGGATTATCAGAAACGACTGCTATTAACGCAAATCATGCAGAATGGGAAAAGTTTATCATCGCTTTGCAAAAGGTATGTGAAGATTTAGCAAAACAAATTGCAAAAGATGGTGAAGGCGCTACGAAATTAGTAGAAGTAAACGTGCACGGCGCTCGCACTATTGAAGAGGGAAATAAGATTGCCAAGCAAATTATTGGTTCAAGTCTTGTGAAAACAGCAATGTATGGTGAAGATCCAAACTGGGGCCGCATTATTAGTGCGATTGGTCAAAGTGAAGTGACAATTGCGCCCCATACTGTTGATATTGCTGTTCAATCTATCGTTGTGTTACAAAGCAGTGAGCCAAAAACGTTTTCTGCAGAGGAAATGAAGCAAAAGTTAAAGCAGCCTGAAATTATAATCGATGTGAATGTACATCTCGGGGCCGAGAAAGGAACTGCTTGGGGTTGTGACTTAAGTTATGACTATGTGAAGATAAATGCCTGTTATCGTACATAAGGAGCGAAAGAGATGAGTGAGTATATCGTAGTAAAATGTGGCGGGAGTATGTTAGAGCGTTTAGACAGTGTGTTTTTTACATGCATAGAGCAACTGAAGAAAAACTACCAAGTTGTTGTCGTTCATGGCGGCGGCCCAGATATTGATGAAAAGTTAAAGGAGTTTCATATTCCGATAGAAAAGAAACATGGACTACGTGTAACGCCAAAAGAAGTTATGGATGTTGTTCAGATGGTTTTATGCGGGAGTACAAATAAGAAATTAGTGATGAATTTTCATAATCATGGCTTACATGCAATTGGAATTTCTGGGTGTGATGGGAATTTACTTCAAGTTCAGCCACTTAATACGGATATTGGATACGTTGGAGAAGTTAGTCGTGTAGAAACGTCATTACTAAAAGGATTGTTAGATTTGAATTATATTCCGGTTATCGCTCCGATTGGGATACAGGGGGAACATGTTTATAACATAAATGCAGATACTGCTGCAGCTGGAATTGCAGCTGCACTTGGAGCAAAAGAACTCATCTTTATAACAGATGTAGATGGGGTAATGTGTGAAGAAGAGTTGTTAATGAAAACGAATGAAATGGAGATTCTTCATTTGATAGAAACAGGTGTGATTACAGGTGGAATGATTCCGAAAGTACAAGCGGCACTCACATCATTAAGGATGGGGGTGCAGAATGCCAGCATTGTGAATGGTACAAAGAATTTTGCTGGAGTAACGGGAGAGTGGATTGGAACCACGGTAACAAAAGGAGTGATCATTGTATGAAAAGTCATATTTTTCCGACATACGGAAGACGAGGAATCGAGATTGTAAAGGGAAGTGGAACAAAAGTTATAGATAGTAGCGGTAAGCAATATTTAGATTTTACTTCCGGCATTGCAGTATGCAATTTAGGGCATTGTCATCCTGTACTTGTAGAAAAAGTAGCAAAGCAACTAGGGGAAATGTGGCATATATCAAATCTCTTTCCTCATTCAATTCAAGAAGAGGTAGCAGCACTCCTAACAGAGGGGAGTGAATTAGATTATGTGTTTTTCTGTAATAGCGGAGCTGAAGCGAATGAGGCGGCTTTGAAGCTTGCACGTAAGTATACTGGAAAGTCGCTTGTTTTAACATTTCAGCAATCCTTCCACGGTAGAACATTTGGTACGATGAGCGCAACAGGACAAGAGAAAGTGAAAAAAGGATTTGGACCGCTTCTTCCATCCTTTTTACATACTCCTTTTAATGACATAGAAGCACTCAGAGCGGCAATGAGTGAAGAGGTCGCTGCAGTTATGGTGGAAATCATCCAAGGAGAAGGCGGAGTATTACCAGCTGATCTTTCCTTTTTACAAGAAATTGAGCAGCTATGTAAAGAGTATGGTGCTCTTTACGTAATCGATGAGGTGCAAACAGGAATAGGGAGGACGGGAACATTGTTTGCTTATGAACAGACCGGAATATCTCCAGATATCGTGACAGTGGCAAAAGCGCTTGGAAATGGTATTCCAGTTGGGGCGATGATTGGTAAGAAAAAACTTCTCCCTTCTTTTACAGCGGGGACACATGGTTCAACATTTGGTGGAAATTACATTGCGATGACTGCGGCAAAAGAAGTGCTACAAATGATAAAACAGTCTTCATTTTTACAAGAAGTAAAAGAAAAGGGAGAGTATGTACTCCGAAAATTAAAACAAGAATTATTGGATGTTGAATGGATTCATGATATTCGCGGGAGAGGACTTATGATAGGAATCTCTTGTAAGGGTGATGTTACACCTTTTATAGAACAGTTAGAAAAAGAGGGACTTCTTGTATTACAAGCAGGGCCAAATGTTGTGCGGCTTTTACCACCGCTTATTGTAACGAATGAAGAACTAGAGCAAGCAGTATGTATGATAAAAAAAGTGATTTGTACAAAAAAATTATCGAGTGTATAAGGAGGAAATTTTATGTCAACTGTACAAGTGCCAAAATTACAAACGAAAGATCTTTTAACATTAGAAGAACTGACGCAGGAAGAAATCCTTTCATTGATTGAATTTGCGATATATTTAAAAAAGGGTAAGCATGAACCGCTATTAGAAGGAAAAATATTAGGATTAATTTTTGATAAACATTCAACTCGTACACGTGTTTCTTTTGAAGCGGGGATGGTACAACTCGGTGGGCATGGAATGTTCTTAAATGGAAAAGAAATGCAACTTGGAAGAGGAGAAAGTGTTTCAGATACAGCAAAAGTATTATCTCATTATATTGATGGAATTATGATACGTACATTCTCGCATGCGGATGTAGAAGAGCTTGCGAAAGAAGCGAGTATTCCTGTTATCAATGGACTAACAGATGATCATCATCCGTGTCAGGCATTAGCAGATTTGATGACAATTTATGAAGAAGTTCATACATTTAAAGGGGTTAAACTCGCGTATATAGGGGATGGAAATAATGTATGTCATTCTTTACTGCTAGCGAGTGCAAAAGTCGGTATGAATATGACAGTGGCGACTCCACCAGGCTATGAACCGAATGAGCAAATTATAAAAAATGCGTTAGAAATTGCAAATGAGACGGGTGCAAAGATTGAAATTTTGCATGATCCTGAGCTGGCAGTGAAAGAGGCAGACTTTATTTATACTGATGTTTGGATGAGTATGGGCCAAGAAGGAGCAGAAGAGAAGTACGCATTATTTCAACCGTTTCAAGTAAACGAGAATCTCGTTCAGCATGCTAAGACAACGTATCGTTTCTTGCATTGCTTACCTGCCCACCGTGAAGAAGAAGTGACGGGTGAAATTATAGATGGCTCTCATTCTGTTGTTTTTGAGCAGGCTCACAATCGATTACATGCTCAAAAAGCGTTATTAGTAAGTTTGTTCCAAAATATCAAAAAACCTTCCTAATGGGGGAGGTTTTTTTGTGATGAAATGTCTGATGTATACTTGGTGAATCACCTTTATATCCTTTATAATAAGGAAAAGATGAATAAGTTTGTTTTCTAGTAATAGGTAAGAGCATACTAGGAAGAGAAAATACGATTAAAGAGATGATAATTGTGCACACAAATAAAAAAACATATTCGTTTTTTCAGCGAATCTGGAGAGTACTGAAATTTTATTATTATAACTTGCTCCGTTCACCAGAAGGAGCGAGGAAAGTGTCATTGGGATTTGCAATTGGATTTGGGCTGGAAATGTTAGTCATTTATACGGCATCGCTCGTGTATCTTATGTTTTATCCAATTGTACGCTTAGCGAAAGGGTCTTTTCCAGCAGCAGTTATTGGCAATCTTATTGGAAAGATATCATTTCTTCCGGTATTTTTGTTTCCGGTTGGATATGCATTAGGAAAATTTTTATATCCGTTTGAAGTAAAGATCATTCATCATAAACCGTATACGATATCCGATCTGTTCTCGAGCAATATTTTTACTATGTTAAAGAGTTTATTACAGAGTGAAGTATATGTATTAATTGGAATGACGATTTTAGGAGCTGTGTTTGGGGTAATATCTTATTTTGTCGTATATTATTTATATGAAAAGAACCGTAAGTTACGTTTGAAAAAAAGAAAAAAACGTGTGAGAGAACCACTCGTACAAATATAAAGAATGTCACATTCATTTTCTGCCTTGAATATGCTTAAGAAAGAAGGAGGAGAGAATGAATGTATTATTACTATGTACCTCAAGTATATCCATATGTGAATTATTATCATGTTCCGTATGCAAGGCAACAGTTTGAAGCATACCAGCAAGCGCAGCCTTCTCAGGAGCGAAAACCATACTTAACAACATGGCCGTATTCAAATGTATACTATGGAAACTATTATGAATCGTAAAGCTGCTTCTTTTTGAAGCAGCTTTACACATTTGTTTTCAAAATTAAATTTTGAATCGTTTGAAGAGAGTGGATGAGTTGTTCGCGCTCTTCAAATGATAATGTTTGAAAATTTTCTTTAAGTTTGTTTAAAATGAATTGCTGATATTGCCCTACTAGCAACTTCCCTTCAGCTGTAAGAGAAATTAAAATGACCCGTCGATCTTTTTCGCTATAATGACGCTCTATAAGTTCTTCTTGAATCAATTTATTTAATAGAGGTGTCATGTTGGGCCTTGAAATCGCTAACCGCTTTCCGATTTCTGACACTGCTAATATGCCACGTTCATGCAATAGCAGTAACACCTGTGTATGCGATGGTGGCATGTGCCTTTGAGAAGAAAACTCTCCAGGAAGCATAAATTTGCGATAAAAAAGAGGCACTAACGAAAGAAGATGATCAACAATACGTTCCCACTCGCGTGATTCCATATAAAGGCCCCCTTCCATTATCATTGTAACAAAAAAAGTATTGTATAAAAATAGAATTGTTTAGCTTAGCCTTCATATTTATCGCGTAAAACACCGATTGATGAGGGTTAATAATTAGTAGGAGATAAAGCACCCACTGATTAAAGTTTCACTTTATAGGATAATACTTGCTCTGTAAATGCATTAGCAATAATCGCATAGCCTTTATCGTTTGGATGTACTTGATCATACAGTAATTCTTTTTTATCATTGGATATTAACTTCCGAATGGGCAAAACAATAGATGGAGGATTTGCTTTGGAAATAGAATAAATTGAGTCATTCCAGCCATCTAAAAACATATCTGCATAGGAAGCGATTGAATCATCAAGTTGTAAAGGATTATAAAGCTCAGATAGAATAAGTAAGGCATTTGGATTGAGAGTTCGAATTGTTGATACAATGTTTTTTACATCTGTTTCAAAATGAGTTTTTTCTTTATTTAACATTTTAATTCCATCTACAACCCCTACATTACGGTTTAAGCGAAATAAATTATTTCCTCCTATATTAATAGTAATTAAATTTGCCTCTTTAATTTTTTGTTGTACTTCTTCTGATTGAATCTTTTCAACGAGCCGATCTGTTGTTAAGCCATTTACACCGAGATTTTCTACTTTAATGGGTTTATGAATTTGTTCTTCTATTTGCTTTGATGCTAACTCAGCATATCCCCCTTGTGTAGAACCGTATCCTTTTGCGAGTGAATCGCCTAGCACAAGATGATAAAAAGAATCATTTGTTTGATTATCAATCCAATGAGCAGTAGCTGTTTTTGCTGTTTTTTCTCCGCTTTCTTTTTGTTTTGTCTCATCGTTCTTTTCAAAAGATGAATAAGAAATGATCAGAAGGAGGAGACATACAATAGTTAAGATGACTTTTTTCATAAATTTATCCTCCTTGTAATTGGTAATTGTATCATATTCAGCAGTATAAGCAATGGAAGGGCATATTATATCTTTATGAAAAGTTTACAATAACTTTACAGAAAATTTGTAGAAGGATGTCAAAAAATATTGACGTTATGAAAGTATGTTCGATATGATAATGTCAGATAAGTGACGATGTATCGCTCTAATGTGGAGAAAGAAGAGAGTAATAATATAGAGAATACCTTATTAGAGTTTGATGAGAACTTATTTTATTAGGGACAATTTTATAAGGGGGATTTTTTGTGAAAAAGTCAAAGAAAGTGTTAGCAGGAGCAACTCTGGCATTAGGCGTTATGGCTCCGCAAGTATTGCCAACAGCTGCCTATGCAGAAGGACAAGCAGAGGAGAGTACAGTTAACTTACGAATTCTAGAAACATCAGATATTCATGTTAACTTAATGAACTATGACTATTATCAAACGAAAAAAGATAATAAAGTCGGTCTTGTTCAAACTGCTACTCTTGTTAACAAAGCACGTGAAGAATCGAAGAACTCTGTGCTATTTGATGATGGGGATGCGATACAAGGAACGCCGCTTGGGGATTATGTGGCGCAAAAAGGCTTGGATGGAAACTACGTACATCCACTATATCGTTTAATGAACTTAATGAAGTATGACGTCATCTCTCTTGGAAACCATGAATTTAACTATGGTTTAGACTACTTAAATAAGGCAATTAGCAAAACAGAGTTCCCAGTTATTAACTCGAACGTCTACAAAGACGATCATGATAATAATGAAGAGAATGATGAAAATTATTTTAAACCATATCATATTTTGGAAAAAGAAGTAGAAGATGAAGCTGGTCAAAAACAAAAGGTGAAAATTGGTGTAATGGGTTTTGTACCACCACAAGTTATGGGGTGGGATAAAGCGAATTTAGAAGGAAAAGTAAAAGCGAAGGATATTGTCCAAACGGCTAAGAAAATGGTTCCGAAAATGAAAGCAGAGGGTGCGGATATTATTGTTGCATTAGCACACTCTGGTGTTGATAAAAGCGGTTACAATATCGGGATGGAAAATGCATCGTTTTATTTAACAGAAGTTCCAGGTGTTGATGCAGTATTGATGGGACATTCGCATACTGTAGTAACAGATACGTTTAATGGTGTTCCAGTTGTAATGCCAGGGGTTTTCGGTAGTAACTTAGGTATTATTGATATGCAATTGAAAAAAGTAGACGGCAAGTGGGAAGTGCAAAAAGATAAATCGGTTCCAACAGTTCGTGCGATTGCTGATAGTAAAGGAAATGCATTAGTAGAGTCTGATCAAAGATTAGTTGATGAAATCAAAGATGATCATGAAGCGACAATTAAATATGTAAATACACCTGTTGGTACAACAACAGCACCGATTAATAGTTATTTTTCACTTGTACAAGATGATCCATCTGTACAACTTGTGACAAATGCACAAAAATGGTATGTAGAAAAGCTATTTGCCGAAAATGGAGAGTACAGCAAATATAAGGGAATCCCAGTATTATCTGCAGGAGCACCGTTTAAAGCAGGTGGACGAAATGGTGCAACTTATTATACGGATATTCCAGCAGGAACTTTAGCGATTAAAAACGTTGCTGATTTATATGTATATCCGAATACTTTATATGCTGTAAAAGTAAATGGTGCACAAGTAAAAGAATGGCTTGAAATGTCTGCAGGCCAGTTTAATCAAATTGATCCAGCTAAATCAGAAGAACAGCCATTAGTGAATATAAACTATCCTACATATAACTTTGATATTTTAGATGGTGTGAAATATGAAATTGATGTTACACAGCCAGCAAAATATGATAAAGATGGAAAAGTAGTAAATCAAAATGCAAATCGTATTGTGAATGTAACGTACGATGGAAAACCGATAACTGATGATCAAGAATTTATTGTTGCAACAAACAACTATCGTGGTAGTAGCCAAACATTCCCTGGTGTAAGTAAAGGTGAAGTGGTATATCAATCTCAAGATGAAACACGTCAAGTTATTGTGAAGTATATGCAAGAAACACCTGTTATTAATCCGACAGCAGATCAAAACTGGACATTTAAATCAATTGCTGCTGAAAAATTAAATACTACATTTGATTCTTCACCAAATGCACAAAAGTATATTCCGAAAGACGGAAAAATCTCTTATGTTGGTCCATCTGAAAATGAGTTTGCGAAATATGCTATTGATCTAACGAAAAAGAATGATACTGATCAAGCAACAGGTGAAGAGAACGGTGGGGATAGCTCAACACCACCAACGACAGGTGAAGGCAATAATTCAAATGAACAAAAACAAGATGGAAATCAAACTGGAACAGAGACAACTGGTGAAACAGGAAATAAAGATAAAACAGAACCAGCAAAAGTAAGTGAAGATCAAAAAACAAACAAAGTAGATCGTGACTTGCCAAAAACAGGAGCAAACGTCTTTTCTACAATTGGAGCAGGACTTGCATTTGTGGGAGCAGGTATGTTCATGCTATTTAGAAGAAAAAAAGCAAATAGATAATACGGCATGTAAAGAGCAGAATAAAGAAAAAGAGGATTCCTGGTGGTAATCCTCTTTTTCTTTATAATTTTATCATTTTAACCGAGAAGCCCCCTTCCTCTAAACGAAGTGAAGGTAGGGGTAGTTCAATTAAGAAACGGTAACAGATTGTTCTTTCTTCCATGAAAGCCCGAATCCTGTGAATCCAACAATAATTGTAACGACCGGACAAGCTAAGCAGAAGATTGAGTATGGAACATAATCAACTGTTGGGACGCTTAGTACGTTTGCCAAGAAGACGCCACTTACACCCCATGGTACAAGCGGATTAATAACTGTACCAGCATCTTCTAGTACTCGTGATAAATTACGTCGTTTTAAACCAACTTCATCGTACTTATTAGCAAATGCTTGTCCTGTTAAAACGATGGATAGGTATTGTTCACCAAGCAAGAAGTTAACACCAATTGCTGTTGAAGCAGTAGAAATAATTAAACGTGTACTCGTCTTAACAAAATTAGAAATGATGTTCATAAGCTGTGTGATAATACCCATTCCTTGTAGTAATCCGCCCATACAAAGAGCAAGGAAAATAAGTGCAATTGACATCATCATACTCTGTAAACCACCACGTGATAATAAACTATCAATATCTTTTACACCTGTATTAGACACATAGCCGTCTTGCATAATTTTCATTAAATCGGCAAGTGAAGTACTTGGCTTGAAAATAAAGAGGATGATAATGCCAGCTACGATTCCAGCAAGTAGTGTTGGAACAGCTGGGGCCTTTTTGAAAGCGAATAAAAACAGTAATAGAATCGGTGTGAGTGTAACAATTGAGATAGTTGCATTCTTTTCTAATGTATTTGTAAAAGTAGAGAAATCAACATTTCCTGAAGATCCACTTCCCAAAATGAAAAAAGCAATAAAGGCAATAATGAAAGCAGGAATCGTTGTCCAAAGCATGTTTCGAATATGTTCAAATAAATCTACACCTGTTACAGCTGGAGCTAAGTTTGTTGTATCGGATAAAGGAGACATTTTATCTCCAAAGAAAGCCCCGGAAATAATTGCCCCGGCAATAAGGGCTGGATCGTATCCAAGAGCAGTACCCATTCCCATAAAAGCAAGCCCTACTGTTGCTGCTGTTGTAAAGGCACTACCAATACTTGTACCAACAATTGAACAAACAACAAAGACTGTCGGAACGAAAATTTTTGGTGATACAAGTTGGAAGCCGTATACCATTAGTGTTGGAATAGTCCCAGCTGCAATCCAGACGCTAATTAATACACCAACAAGTAAGAAAATAAAAATAGATGGAATACCAGCTGAAATACTACTTATCATTCCTTTTTCCATATCAGACCAAGAGATTTTTTTAATAAATCCAAAGGTCAACAATACAATAATGCCAAATAAAATAGGAATATGTGGTGATGTTTCTAATTTAATAACGCTAAAGCCGATACAGAAAAAGATGAACACTGTTAAAAGAATAGATTCAATTTTTGAAACCATTGTTTGTCCCTCCTAATAAACTAAAATAGTTCTTTTTTATATAAAATTCGCCAATATTGTATATTTCCTTTTAAAATTTAGAATTTTTTGACAAATTACCGGTAATTGTTTAACATTATAAAAATAAAAAACGCCCCTGCATATACATGCAGGGACGAAAAAAATCGCGGTACCACCCTAAATTGTGAAACAGTTTCATTTCACCACTCTGTAGAAATAACGGTCCATAACCGTCTTTTACTACTCCAAACGTTTCGTAAAAGAAGCTCCAGGGGGTAATTCATAATTCGTTCTGTACTGGTTCGCACCAACCACCAGCTCTCTGAAATCAGGAAACGAAATACTACTAAATCCTATCATCGCCGATTCATATGATGTTAGTTAAATTTTTATCACATATCTATCTCATATGTCAACAAATATATTTATTGTTTTTTTAAAGAAAATAATGGGAGAATGTTTTTTAACTACCTCATTTGTGCGTTATAATGAAAATAAAAAGGGGGGAAGTGAATGAAGAAAAAAGTACTTCTTTTTACAACCTTACTTATTCTTGGTGGCAGCGCGGGGATTTATACAGCACTTGCAGCATCACCAGATCAATCGAAACAAAAAGATGTGCAGAAAGCAGAAACAAAGGAATTAGAAAAGGTAAAGGAAGAACAGAATAAGGAGAAAACAGCGGCTAAATTAGGGGTTTCTCTTGAAGGGAAAACAGAGAAAGAGATTCAAAAAGAGTTAAATACAGCGAGGTTTGAGAAGCGTCACGAATTGTTAATAGAACATGCAAAGCAACTTGGAATTGATACAGAAGGAAAGAAAGATGAGGAAATTATTTTGGAAATCGGAAAGATTCAACATGGAGAGTAGAACAACTTATCTTATGATAAGTTGTTCTTTTTTAAGAACTAAATAATTTAAAATAATTGACAGTGTTCCGGTTTTAATGTTAACTATATTTATATTAAAGTTAACATTAGGGGTGACAATTGTGACTGTTAGTAGTAATACAAGTAAAAGAGTAACTTATACATATGAAGATTTAGCAGAAAAGAATAAAGCGTATGTATGGCATCCATTTACACAAATGAAAGATTACTTAGCGGAAGATCCCGTTATTATTGAACGAGGAGAAGGACGTAAACTATATGATGTAAATGGCAATGGTTATTGGGATGGCGTTTCATCGATTTGGCTCAATGTTCATGGCCATCATGTTCCAGAATTAGATGAGGCAATCCGTGAACAATTAAATAAGGTTGCCCATTCTACTATGTTAGGACTTGCTAATGTACCATCTATTTTACTTGCAGAAAAGATCATTGATGTTGTTCCAGAAGGTTTGAAAAAAGTATTCTATTCAGATTCTGGTTCTACAGCTGTTGAAATTGCGATTAAGATGGCTTTTCAATATTGGCAGCATAAAGGGAAACCTGAAAAACAAAAGTTTGTTACATTAAAAGAAGCATACCACGGAGATACAATTGGGGCGGTTTCAGTAGGAGCGATTGATTTGTTTCATCAAGTGTATAGTTCGCTCTTATTCGATGCGATAAAAATGCCTTATCCATATACATATCGTTCTCCTTATGGAGATGACAAAGAACAAATTGTTCAAAAGCATTTGGAAGAAATGGAAGCACTATTGAAAGAAAAGCATGAAGAGATTGCAGCAATCATTGTAGAGCCATTAATGCAAGGTGCTGGTGGCATGATTACAATGCCAAAAGGATATTTGAAAGGCCTTCGCGATCTATGTACAACATATAATGTTTTATTCATTACAGATGAAGTAGCGACAGGATTTGGCCGTACAGGGAAAATGTTTGCTTGTGAACATGAAGGGGTTACACCTGACATTTTAACAGCTGGAAAAGGATTAACAGGTGGTTATTTGCCATTGGCTATTACTGTGACAACAGATGAAATTTATAATGCTTTTTTAGGTGACTATGAAGAGCAAAAAACATTTTTCCATGGTCATAGTTATACAGGTAATCCATTAGGGTGCGCTGTGGCGATTGCGAATTTAGAACTTTATGAAAAAACAAATCTAGTAAAAGATGTTGCATATAAAGCGGACCATGTAGCAAAAAAATTGGAAGGACTGTATGAATACAAGCATGTTGGAGATATTCGTCAGTGTGGATTGATGATTGGTATTGAATTGGTGAAAAATAAGGAAACGAAACAGCCATTTGATTGGAATGAGCGAGTAGGTATGGAAGTTTGTAAACGCTCAAGAGAACTAGGAATGATTTTACGTCCGCTCGGTAACACAATTGTATTTATGCCACCGTTAGCATCTAAGATAGATGAGATTGATGAAATGTTGCGCATTTTATATCAAGCAATTGCAGATGTTACGGAGGGAGAATAATGAGCGGCTTTTTTATAACAGCAACGGATACGGAAGTTGGGAAAACCGTTGTTACAGGTGCTTTAGCAGGAGTACTTAGAAATCGTGGATATAACATAGGAGTATATAAGCCATTGCAAAGTGGACATATTGCCTCCAATCCAGAAGGTGACGCAGCTAGATTGAAAGCTGCGTCAGGAGTAGTGACAGAGACTAATAGAATTTGTCCTTATTCTATTGAAGAACCTCTTGCACCAAGACTTGCCATGAAACGAGCGGGAAAAACTGTAACGTTGGCACAAATTACATCTCATTATAATGAATTGATAGAAGAATTTGATAGTTTATTTGTAGAAGGAGCAGGTGGTCTTGCAGTTCCATTCACAGAAGATGCTTTAGTTGTTGATTTTGCAAAGGAATTAAAACTACCACTTATTATTGTGGCACGTCCGACATTGGGGACTGTGAATCATACTGTTTTAACGATTTCCTATGCGAAAGCACATGGTTTAACAGTTATTGGTGTTATTTTATCTGGTTGCAAAGAATGTGAGATGGAACGAGTGCAGGAAAATAAAGAGATGATTGAAGAATTAAGTGGTGTGCCAGTTCTTGGATTACTGCCAGAGCTTAGAGAAGGGTTTACGCGCGAGGAATTATTAGAAGCAGCGAAAGACCATATTATGATTTCAAAATTAGAGGAGTTCATCCAAAATGGATCAAACGTGGCGCGCACATCTTCAATCTAAAATAGAGAATCTAAAGGAACGAGCACAGTATCGTCGTTTATATGTAACGGAGCAGTCCGAAGAAACATGGCTGATTCGAAATGGTCAAAAGATGTTGAATTTAGCATCGAATAATTATTTAGGGTTAGCAGGAGATGAAAGGTTAAAAGAGGCCGCTATTATAGCGACAAATCGATATGGCACTGGAGCAACGGCATCACGTCTTGTCGTAGGGAATCATCCATTATATGCAGAGGTTGAAACGAGTATATGTAATTGGAAAGAAACTGAAAAAGCAATAATTGTGAATAGTGGATATACTGCAAATGTTGGGGCAATTTCTTCTTTAGTGGGTCGTCACGACATTGTTTTTAGTGATAAGTTGAATCATGCAAGTATTGTTGATGGGATTGTACTTAGTGGCGCAGAACATAAAAGGTATCGTCATAATGATTTGGAACATTTAGAGAAATTATTACGAATCGCACCACTTACAAAACGAAAATTAATTGTAACAGACACAATTTTTAGCATGGATGGTGACGTTGCACACCTGAAGGAGTTAATCATGCTAAAAGAAAAGTATGGAGCACTTCTCATGGTTGATGAAGCACATGCAGGTGGAATATACGGGAAAGAGGGCGCTGGTTTAGCACATATGGAACAAGGGCTTTCTGAGGGAATTGACATTCATATGGGAACGTTTAGTAAGGCATTAGGGTGTTATGGTGCATATTTGGCAGGAGATGCCATTTGTATGGATTATATGAAGAATATGATGAGAAGCTTTATTTTTACCACCGCTTTACCACCAGGAACACTCGGTGCAATGAAGAGGGCAATTGAAATTGTTAAAGAAGATGAGAAGATACGATTTCAACTTTTAGAAAACGGAACATATTTCCGCAATGCTTTGCAAGAAGCAGGCTTTAACATTGGTGATAGTTCAACACATATCATCCCTGTTATTGCGAGATCGAATGAAACTGTGATGCGTTTTAGTGAGAAATTACAGGAAGTCGGTATTGCAGCGATTGCAATTCGGCCACCAACAGTTCCGCAAAATAGTTCGCGAATTCGATTTGCTGTTACCTCTCAGCACTTAAAGTCTGATTTGGAATGGGCTATTGAGCAGATTACTCGAATTGGTAAAGAAGAGGGGATCTTGGTATGAAACAGCTGAAGCTTATTTTTATTCCTGGATGGGGCATGGAAGAAGAGGTATATGCTGCGTTATTCTCATACTTTCAAGACTATTCTGTTCAAGTTATTTCATGGCGTAATATGAAAACAGATCGCGATTTTGTAGAGCGAGTGATAGAGGGGGCAGCTGGACAAGAGGTGGTTTTAGTTGGCTGGTCACTCGGCGCATTGGCTGTTCTTCAAGCTTGCAAACAAGTACGAACGAAAGGAATGGTTTTAATAGGTGGTACAGCTAAGTTTACAGTAGCTGAAGACTATACGAGTGGATGGAACAGTTCTTTTGTAGAACGAATGAAAAGAAATTTGACAAAGCGAAAAGATGATACATTGAAGCGCTTCTATACAAGTATGTTTGCAAAGCAAGAGATGCGTGATAGAGAAAAATTTGAAAGTATTGCAGAGCGTTTTCTAGGCGATTCCACCGAATCTTTGCAGCTTGGGCTTGATTATTTAATAGAGACGGATATGAGAAGTCAATTGGAGCACCTAAAGAGGCCGCTATTACTTCTTCATGGAGAAAAGGATACGATATGTCCACTTTCCGCCGCTTATTATATACAAGAGAATACGAATGCAACACTCAGAGTCATAGATGGAGCGGGGCATGCACTTTGCATAACGAATTTTGAATATTGCGCAAATGAAATTAACAAGTTTGTAGAGGGGATACAAAATGATCAACAAAACGTTACTACAGAAACGATTTAATGGAGCAGCTGTATCCTATGATCAACATGCAAATGTCCAAAAAAAGATGGCTCATTACTTACTCTCTAGGCTAAAGGAACAGTATAACGAGATGTCTTCAATCCGTATTTTAGAGCTGGGATGCGGGACAGGGTATGTAACAGAACAGCTAGCGATTTCATTTCCAAAAGCTCATATTACAGCTATTGATTTCGCTGAAAGTATGATTGCTGTTGCAAAAACAAGACGTCATGTGGATGCTGTTACATTTCGGTGTGAAGACATTGAAAATCTTATAGTAGATGAATCGTATGATGTCATTATTTCAAATGCAACATTTCAATGGTTAAATGATTTACAAGCAACGCTCGAAAATTTATATCGTTATTTGTCCAATGGTGGTTTGCTATTGTTTTCAACGTTTGGAAATCAAACGTTTCAAGAGCTTCATGCAGCATTTCAACGTGCTAAAGAAGAAAGAAATATACAAAACAGTGTCTCTGTTGGACAACGCTTTTTAACAACAGAACAGTTGCAAGATGTATGTGAGATTGGAACAGGGGATGTTCATGTTTCTGAAACATGTTACATAGAAAAATTTGCTGAAGTTCGGGAGTTTCTGCAGTCCATTCGGAAAGTAGGCGCGACGAATAGCAATGAAGAATCTTATTGTCAAAGTCCTTCTATCTTTCGAACAATGATTCGTATATACGAAAGAGATTTCACGGAAGAAGGGGAGATTGTGGCAACGTATCATGCTTTATTTGCCTATATTGAAAAAGAGGGGAAGAGAAAGAATGAAACAAGTACAAACAAGAACAGATTGGAAACAAATTGCATCTGAAGTAGTAGAGGGTAGACATATAACGAAAGAGGAAGCGATAGCGATTTTAGAAACCGATGATACAGAAGTATTAGAAATTATGAATGCAGCTTATATCATTCGCCATCACCATTTTGGTAAAAAAGTGAAATTAAATATGATTATTAATACGAAATCTGGATTATGTCCAGAAGATTGTGGGTACTGTTCGCAGTCTATCGTTTCAGAAGCTCCAATCGATAAGTATGCATGGTTAACACAAGAAAAAATTGTTGAAGGAGCACACGAAGCAGTTCGTCGTAAGGCGGGCACTTATTGCATTGTTGCATCCGGACGTCGTCCAACGGATAAAGAAGTAAATCATGTGATTGGAGCAGTAAAAGAAATCAGGGAAACAACAGATTTAAAAATTTGCTGCTGCTTAGGATTTTTAAATGAGGATCAAGCAGGACGCTTAGCAGAAGCAGGTGTTCATCGTTATAACCATAACTTAAACACACATGCAAACAATTACGATAGCATTTGTTCAACACATACGTATGGTGATCGCGTGGATACAGTAGAAAAAGCGAAGCAAGCTGGTATTTCTCCATGTTCTGGTGCAATCTTTGGAATGGGAGAAACGCCAGAACAGCGTGTTGAAATTGCATTTGAATTACAACGTTTAGATGCGGATTCTATTCCATGCAACTTCCTTGTTGCTGTAAAAGGGACGCCGCTTGAAGGACAGAAGGAATTAACGCCAGTAGAATGCTTAAAAGTGTTAGCGATGATGCGCTTTGTGAATCCGTCAAAAGAAATTCGAATTTCTGGTGGTCGCGAAATTAATTTGCGTTCTGCACAGCCTCTTGGTTTATTCGCAGCAAATTCAATCTTTGTTGGTGATTATTTAACAACAGCTGGTCAAGAGCCAACAGCAGACTGGGGTATGATTGAAGATTTAGGATTTGAAATTGAGGAATGTGCATTATAAAATGTGAAAAACAAGCTCCTTGCCGGGCTTGTTTTTTTGTAAATAAACTGTAATAAAATGCTTAGAAGCCTTTATGGAAGCGAGTTTTCCTAAAAAATATAAAATGTGTGGACGAATTTTCCAACCTGTAATTGTACATAGTAAAAGTGTAATTCATATTGGGTTGGAGGATCTTACATGCATAAATATATACTAGCTATTATGACTCTTCTTATTTTATTAAAAGCAATTAGTGCTGATCCAGTGAAAGCAGCAAAAAATCCTGAACAGAAAGAAATGCAACAAAGAATAGAACAACATTTTCGAACAAAAGCGGAACATTTTGGTATTGAGACTGAGGGAAAAGACTTAAAGGAAGTGCGGAAAGAAATTCATATTGTAGAGGAAGAAAAGAAGAGAGAAAATGTTTGGAAAATCGCCCAAAATCTTCGTATTAAAACAGAGGGTAAAACGATGGATGAATTGATAAAAGATGTGCGGAAAAAAGTGAAGAAATAACAATTTATGGGCAGTCATACCCCCACAATAACATTTAGTGAAAGTAAAGGCTAGGTGGGGGATGAACGACCCGTAAAGCTCGATTGATGAGGACTAATAATCAGTGAGAATGAAGAAATCGAGACTGATTAAAGTTTCACTTTAAGCCCATTGTTTTGATAAATGTGCCATTTCAATAGCGGCAACTGCAGATTCGTATCCTTTATTTCCTGCTTTTGTACCTGCACGTTCGATCGCTTGTTCAATTGTCTCAGTTGTTAATACACCAAAGATAACCGGAATTCCTGTTTGCAGTGATAGAGATGCAACACCTTTTGCTACTTCATTACAAACATAATCATAATGCGATGTAGCACCACGAATTACTGTACCAAGTGTAATGACTGCATCGTATTTGCCGCTATTTGCCATCTTTTTAGCGATTAATGGAATTTCAAATGCACCTGGAACCCATGCGATATCAATGTCGTTTTCTTCTACACCATGGCGCTTTAATCCATCTAATGCACCGCCTAATAGTTTACTCGTAATAAATTCATTAAAACGTCCAACAACAACTCCGACTTTTAATCCTGTACCAACTAAATGACCTTCGAATACCATAAGATATCTCTCCTTTAATTATAATGAATAGATTATAGGTTTAATAAGTGACCTAATTTTTTTACTTTTGTTTGTAAATATGTTTTGTTTTCTTCTTTTGTGGGCATTTGCAATGGTACGCGTTCAACAACTTCTAATTCATAACCTTGCAAGCCAGCAATTTTTCTTGGATTATTCGTTAATAGTCGCAGCTTTTGTAAACCTAGCTCCTTTAAAATTTGTGCACCAATGCCGTAATCGCGAAGATCTGCTGGAAAACCTAGCTTTTCATTTGCCTCCACAGTATCTAGTCCTTTTTCTTGTAACTTGTATGCACGGAGTTTATTGAGTAGCCCAATTCCGCGGCCTTCTTGCCTCATATAAAGAAGAACACCTTTTCCTTCACGTTCAATTTGAGCAAGAGCAGCATGAAGTTGTGGGCCACAATCGCAGCGGCATGAGCCGAAAACATCGCCAGTTAAGCATTCGGAATGAACGCGTACGAGAACGGGTTCATCTGTTGAAATCTCTCCTTTTACAAGAGCGATATGTTCTTTTTGATCTAATGAATTAGAGTAGCCGATTGCATGAAACGTACCGAAATCTGTTGGTAATGTAATTTCAACCTCTCTTGTTACGAGCGTTTCATGATGGCGGCGATAGGCGATTAAATCTTCAATGGTAATCATTTTAATATCAAATTGTTTTGCAACTTGGAACAGATCAGCAACACGCGCCATTGTACCGTCTTCATTTATGATTTCACAAATGACACCCGCCGGTTCTGCACCGCACAATTTCGCTAAATCAACAGCCGCTTCGGTATGTCCTGCGCGCCGAAGAACGCCACCATCTTTTGCAATTAACGGAAAGATATGCCCAGGGCGATTAAAGTCGCTTCCTTTAGATGCTGGATTTAATAATTCGCGCACAGTTGCCGCACGTTCATGGGCACTAATGCCTGTTGTTGTAGAAATATGATCAATGCTTACTGTGAACGCAGTATGATGAGAATCTGTATTATGGGACACCATAGGCTCTAGTTGTAAGCGCTCTGCATATTGCTCCGTAATTGGTACACAGACGAGACCACGGCCATGTGTAATCATAAAATTAATTGTTTCTGGTGTAATGTACTCTGCTAAAGCAATAAAATCGCCTTCGTTTTCGCGGTTTTCATCATCACATACAATAACGACTTTTCCTTGTTTTAAATCTTCTAGTGCTTCTTCAATCCGATGAAACATTGTGTATCCCCCTTATAGAAATCCGTTTTCTTGTAAAAAACTTTCTGTAACTGAACTATCTCGCTTTGCTGGCTTTGAAATAAAATGCTCGATATATTTTCCAATCATGTCACATTCAATGTTCACAATATCTCCAGCTACCTTTTCGCCAATAATAGATTCGCTTACTGTGTGCGGGATGAGTGAGATTGTAATGGAAGATTCATCTATATCAAATATTGTTAAACTTGTACCATCAACAGCCACAGATCCTTTTTGTAAACAATACCGGAGTAAATCATTTGGAATTCCAATTTTGTAATATATAGCATTGAAGTGCTGTTTTTTACTTACAATGGTACCGACTCCATCAATATGACCTGTGACAAAGTGCCCACCAAAGCGTCCGTTTGCAGCCATTGCTCGTTCTAAATTCGCTTTAGAAAGAGGCTTTAGCATACAAAGTGACGTTGATTTCATTGTTTCAGGCATGGCATCAACAGTAAAAGAAGATGCGGTAAAAGAAGTAACGGTTAAACAGATTCCGTTAACAGCGATACTATCACCTAGTTTGACGTCGGATAAAATCGAATTTGCATGGATGGTTAGTTCCATTGCTTCTCCGCTTTGCTTTATATTCGAAACAGTTCCTAGCTCTTCTACAATCCCTGTAAACATGTAGGCACCTCACTTCGCTTACTTGCAATGATTTTTATATCATCGCCAATTTGTTTCATCTCTTGAATTTCTAAGGAAAGTGCATCTTGCAGTTTTATAAAACCAGTACCACCAAACCAAGTTGGTGCATCTTTTCCACCAATTAATTTTGGACTTATATAGGTCACGATTTCATTGAAGCATTTAGCTTCTAAAAAGCTTGCATGGACCGATTGTCCCCCCTCAATAAAGAGTGAAAGAATTTGCTTCTCTCCAAGAAGAGAGAGGAGGTCCCGTACTTCAATTTGACTCTTTTTCATCTGAAATACAGATACATTTTGAGATTCATAAGCATCTATTTTTTCTTTTTTTACATCTTTTCCAACAATGATCCATGTTGGCGCTAACCCATCAGTAATGACATGAGAGGAATGCGGAACTCGTAAATGTGTATCTAAAATAATTCGAATCGGATTTTGTCCACCGTTTGGAAGCCTGGTTGTTAAATGTGGATTATCGGTTATCACAGTATTTACGCCAACAAGAATGGCATCGTGTGTATGACGGTATTGATGAACGTCCTTACGAGCTTTTTCACCTGTAATCCATTTACTTTCTCCAGTAACGGTCGCTATTTTCCCATCCAAACTCATTGCGGTCTTTATTGTTACAAATGGCTGTTTTGTTTTCATGTAGTGAAAAAAGTATCGGTTTAATGAGAGGGCTTCCTCTTCAAGAACACCAGTCGTTATATGGATCCCTGCATCCTGTAACCGTTTTTTGCCATTACCTGAAACAAGTGGATTGGAATCGAGAGAAGCAATTACAACACGTTTTACTTGCTTCTCAATGAGCAACTCACAGCATGGCGGTGTTTTTCCAAAATGACTGCATGGCTCAAGGGTTACGTATACAGTAGCGCCATACGCCTGATCACCTGCCATTTGAAGGGCATGAACCTCTGCATGCTCTTCACCTGCACGGAGATGGGCACCCATTCCGACGATGTTTCCATCTTTTACAACAACAGCACCGACCATTGGATTTGGACTCGTTTGCCCCATAGTACTTTGTGCTAACTGTAGGGCAATCCTCATATATTCTTGGTCTGTCATTCTCTTCACCTCTCCTAAGAAAAAATCAAAAAACCCCAAGGATATTATTATCCTTGGGGTTTGGGAGACGTGATTTCTAGAAATATAGTTCGAATACGAAAGTATAGGAAAGAAACCTAACGATGCTTGATATTTTTGCATTAGAAAGAAGCCTAGCAAACTATCAATTTTTCATACGCTAGTCGTATCTTTTTATTTCAGCATAAAAACATAGGTATATGAAATAAAACATATACAGTAAAGAGAATCTTTAAAAATGTGTATGCCAAAATAAGAGTGTATTCGCTATATATAAGCACTAGAAAACATATCCTTCTCCCATCCAGACTATACTGTCGGCCCTAGAGTTTCACTAGATCCACCGTTTCCAAATTTGAAAACGGGTCACGGACTTAGAAGTGTGCACTTCATCACCGCCGGTTGGGAATTTCACCCGACCCCGAAGGATGCTGTTTGCTCACATTATAGCACAAAAAAGAAAAAAGGATAGCAAAAAATATTTGAATGTGAAGAATTGTATGAAAATGAAGGGCGGAAAAACCATTGATAGATGAGAGAAGGAAAACAATATTTAGTAGGAAATATTGTCCGCTACGGGACATATATAAAGCATGCACAAATGAATGTACATGCTTCTTAATAGTTATTTTGTTTCTGGAGCGCGAACGATAGATTCAAATTTCCCCTTATGTGAAGCATCGCAATAAGGCATGTTTTTTGATAAACCGCAGCGACATAAAGAAAATGCAGGTTTTGCTGGGAATACATTCCCTTGTGAATCAACTAATTCCACATCCCCTGTAATGCGAAACGAGCCATTATCATTCACTTTAATTTGTACTTTTGCCAACTTTATCCCTCCTTCCAAACGCTTAAGTCTATCATATAATTGGAGGGGAAACTTGACAATAAAAAAACCTCTCTTTGTCTCAAGCAGAGGAGAGTGTTATAATAACGTTTATAATTGACTATAGTAAGGTGACGAAACATGGATAAACAATTACTTACACTACAAAATATCGCAAATGAGCGCACTTGGGCATCATTTTTGAATGATAACCATCCATACAGTTTACTTCATTGGTCGATTGCAGGTGTGGGACAAGAACAGAAAGATGTGTGGCTGCTTCAAGACGAGGTAACCTTTCAAACGACGGAGTTCCCAACGCTTGATGAGGCAGTGAAGTGGATTGCGGAAAATATGGAACAAGTTACAGATGTTTTAGCGCAGTAACATGAAAAAAACAGGCTTATGCAAGCCTGTTTTTTGTTTCTTTTACATATGTTCCTAAAAATTGATCGATTGCAGCTTCGTATTCTTGTTTGTTTTCATTGTAAGAGCAAGCGTGTGCACCATGCTCTGCAATATAGAGTTGCTTATTGTTTTCTTTTGCTTCATAGAGTGCTTTTGTCATATCGCATAAAATGTAATCATCGTCTTTACTATGAATAAAGAGAACGGGATTGTTTATATTCTTTATACAATCAATTGGTGAAACTTCACGTATCGTATAGCCATCACGAACTTTTAAAAATGCATTTGCTAAAGGCAATAATGGCCATTTTGGTAAATAGAATTCAGCCTTTAAACGGTGTTGTAGCTGCCCGTAAAAATCAGAGAAAGGACAATCTGCAATATAGAAATCGGCGCCGTCTTCTACGAGTCCTGCATATTGAAGAAGTGTTGCAGCTCCCATCGACTCGCCATGAATACCTAAGATAATGTCTTTTCCAAAGCGATTTTTTAGCCAGTCAACTACAGACTTTAAATCGTGTTTTTCATAATAACCATAGCTCGTCGTTTTACCACCTGTTTTACCGTGGCGACGATGATCATAAATAAATACGTTATATCCTCTACTTAAAAATAAGTTTGCATATTTGACAGAGTTTATTTTGTTTACAGTTACACCGTGACAAAAAATCATAAATTTATTGGAATGACCAGCAGGAATGTAATATCCGTGAATATCATATCCAAATTGAGAAGGAATGTGAATTTCTTCTTTTGGAACCGCGTTAAAATCTTCTAAACGAAAATGTTTTTTCGTTTCACGCTCTAAAATTTCTTCCTCTGTTTTTTTCTTTAAATACATTACTTTATTGGTAAAGAAAATCCCAATGCCAATTAACGCACCTAGTATAGTGAGTAATGCTGTGAAAAAACGTTTCATACCTTACCTCATCCTCCAAATACCTTTCCATCATTGTGATACACTTATATTGTATCACAATGATGGAAAAAGGGGAGAAGTAGAGCATGGTTTACATACAAAAAATTACAGAAGAAATGAGAGAAACAATTCGGCTGTTTATGTGTGAGAATTGGGGAAGTACACTGATGGTTTCAAGGGGAAGAGCTCATCGCTTAGACGAATTACATGGTTTTGTTGCAGTTGAAAATAACAGAATAGTAGGAATTATAACCTTCGAATTAACAGAGAGTATTTGTGAGATTGTATCATTGGATAGCCTTGAAGAAAAGAAAGGAATTGGAACAAAGCTTGTAGAGTGTGTAATTGAGATGGCTCGGGAACAATGTTGTAAAAAGGTATGGTTAATTACTACAAATGACAATACAAATGCACTTCGTTTTTATCAGAAGCGTGATTTTACAATGACAAATTTGTATATTGATGCTGTGAAAGAGGCACGAAAAATAAAGAAAGAAATTCCATTTGTTGGCTATGATAACATCGAAATCTTGCATGAAATCCAACTAGAATGTAAGTTGTAAAAAGTTTATTTTATGTAACAATTTTCAGAAATATAAAATAATTAACTTGACGAATGTCATATTTTGTTTTAGTTTAAAATTGTAAGCTAGTACCATATTAAGGGGTGACGATGTGGCAACCATACGTGATGTTGCAAAATTGGCTGGTGTTTCAGTCGCAACCGTTTCACGAGTAATTAATGAAAAAGGGTATGTTCATGAAGATACAGTAAAACAAGTAAAGCAAGCAATTGAGGAATTACACTATAGACCGAATGGGGTAGCAAAAGCATTA
The DNA here is from genome assembly GCF_002551815.1 of Bacillus sp. AFS098217. Classification (GTDB taxonomy): domain Bacteria; phylum Bacillota; class Bacilli; order Bacillales; family Bacillaceae_G; genus Bacillus_A. The sequence goes on along the minus strand of NZ_NVPR01000032.1, from coordinate 80,487 downwards.
TTTAAAAAGTCCTCAACAATGATTGCTATACTCGTACCAAATTTACGTGATCCATCATACATAACTTTGCTTCGTTCAATAGAGGAAGCTGCATATAAAGAAGGCTATCAAATTATTGTTTGTAATATAGAAAGTAAGAATGAATATATAGATATACTGATGCAAAATGATATTGCTGGTGCTATTATGACGCGCGATGTATTTCGGCACCTGGGAAAACTATCGATTCCATTTGTTGTACTTGACGAAAGAGTATCTCCTTTGGATTATTACGAAAGTGCTAGAAAAGCTGTAATTTTGCTAAAAGAAAAGGGTTGTCATTTTCTTGTTTATATTGGAGAAGAGACAGAAGATGAAGAAATGGAAGAACATGTATCTGGTTTTTTAGATACTGTTTGGGAAGAAGAACTTGCTTATCGAGAAGCAAGTCTCAAGGGATGCGAAGAAAATCAGCTCATTGAACTGTTACGAAAGTATCCTTACATAGATGGAATTGTAGCTTCAAGTGATATAGTCGCAATTTCGGCTATTCGGGCGGCAATTGCTCTTGGTATCGATATACCAAAGCAGTTGCAAGTTGTTGGATTTAAAGGGAGTTTACAAGGGGAATGGGTTACTCCGTCATTGACAACAATTGAAAGCTCTTGTGAAAAGAAAGGGATATTGGCATTACGGCAGTTAGTCGGAAAAATAAAAAAGAAACACGTACAACAAGAAGCATTAGAAACAGAGTTTGTATTTGTTGAGAGAGAATCTACAAAGTAAAAAGGTGCGTTCAGTAAACGCACCTTTTTTATCATGTAATCGCAACGGTGACTCGGACACGCTACAAACTAAGCAGTAACATCACTGCTATTGCGATGAGTACAGCGTCCTAATCTTTATTCTGGTTGTACAATCTTTTACGGAGAGATCTGTTCACTAACCGAGTGAAGTTGCGACGCATCATTATAAAATGTAAAAGGAGCACCGCTTGTTATCTATGTGAAAAAGATAACTCTTGTTTTATAGAGCTTAAAGATTCTGCGAACAGTTCAGGCTCTTCCAAATTTGGAGAGTGAGCGGAATTGGGGAACCAAATCATTTTTTTTATGGGCGCTTCAATCATATCGCAATATTGCTGGACAAGTGCATAAGGAGTTTGATAATCAAAGCGTCCAGAACAGAAATAAACAGGTACAGAAAGGCTTGAAATGGTAGAAAAGAAATCCACCGTAAGCATTTCTTCCCATAATGTTCCAGACTTCATGTTTCCTGCGAGAAATTTTAGCCAGTCTAGCCACGTATATTCTGAAGAAAGTAAGCCTTTGCGAATAAAAGAAAACGAGGATCCATTTTGAACTGCACCTCCAAATGTACTAAGCCATCTTCTTTGAATAATAAGACGCTTCATATCTAGAAAAGGTGGTTTCCCTAGTTTCGTGAGTGAAGCTAATGCACGTGTGTGACCGTGTTTTTTTGCGGAATGAATTAAGTGTTGGTACAATAGTTCCTCGTTTTGTTTCATATGTACAATTTGACCAATGCCAATGTAGGCTTCGATGTATTCTGGGTATGTATTTGCAATTTTTAAGCCGAGAATACTCCCCCATGAATGTCCAGCAAAGAATAATTTCTGCTTTTTAAAGCGAGAAAGAAGGTATTGGATGACTTCACATGTATCTGAAACGAATTGTTCAATTGTGAAAGGAGCTTGAATATCTTGTAATGAAAAGGATTTTCCTGCTCCACGTTGATCCCAATTGATAACGACAAAATGTTTTTCTAAGTCTTTTTGAAAGTGGCGAATGAATCCGATTTGTGCCATACCAGGGCCGCCGTGACAACAGAATAAAATAGGTTGATTCACGTCTTGACCACGTATAAGTAAGGATTGTTTACGACCGTTAATCATAACGCTTTCTATCGTAGCGATGCTATTCGGAATCGGTTGCATATTTTCGTTGTGAAATTGTGGAGTGCGGCTACGAAAAAGCATATGAAAAACCTCCTTTTCTTAAATGGTATGTATCGCACAGGCTCTCAATTTTGCATATACTGTTAGAAAATCATTGTATCATAACATACTAGCTGTATTTCAAGCATACGAGCTCGGGAAAGGGGGAAGAAAGTGACGATTGGAGAAATTATAGATCGCTTAAATAAACGTGAATCACTCGCTATTATTGCAAAACGCCTTGAAATGAGCCCGTATACATTGTCGAAAAAACTTAGAATGCTCGGATATGAATATGATGGTGAACAAAAGAAACGAATATTCATTGGAGAGGGAGAAGAGCCTCGGCATTTATATCTTCAAGAAGCCGTAGCGCTTCAATATGTAAAAATAGATTATCAAGTATTAATTTATGAACAATTACAAAGTATTTATGAATTGTTACAAAAAAGAGAAGGATGTATTCTTTTAACGCCAGAGAATTGTACAGAAAAGAAGAAACGTACTTTCTCTATATGTACGGAAGTTTTAGAACGTTTAGATATTGTATCTGTTGCAAAAGGAGTTCATAAGTCTCGAATTGTAGAAGAAGCGTTGAAAGAATTTTTACAAAGATACGAAGTGAGTGATGAATCGTATCCAGATAAATAAAAGAAAGGATACAATTCTTGATATCAGAGTATGTATCCTTTCTTTGTTAGCTAGTATGAATGAAAAAATGTTGGGGTAAACGGTGTTTAAATCTCGATTTATTTTATCCTTTTGTTTTAACAAAATAATATAGAAACCAAACGGCATGATTTTGTTCATCGGCTGCCGTTCTACGAAATACCTCTTTAATGTATTGATCTGTAGTATCATCTGCGATTTTTAAGTAAAAATCAACGGTTCGTTGCTCATCTTGTATTGCAAATTCTAATCCACTTACATAAGAATCTGGACATGGTTCAGTGATTTTTGGCTGAGGTTGTCTACCGGTTAAACGAATATAAATCTGTACAAATTGTTGAAAATGTTTTATTTCGTCTTGTCGGATTTCAAGAATTTGATCGCGTTCACTACCTTGTGGAGCTAAATTAGCTAATTTAGCATAGCAATGTATTGCACTATACTCTCCGTTAATGGCTTTTTCAATATCACGAATTAGCTTTTCATTTTGTCTGTATATCAAATTGTAATCATTTGAATAGGAATCCATTTGTTTACCTCCCAGTTTATGCTTAGATATCCTATGGAAAATTAAAATACTGGGTGCATATCCTCTAGAATGTATTTTAGGATCAATTGAATTTTTATTGTCTAGGATATGGAATTTCCCTTATAATGGAGAAAAAAGTAAAAGGTGAGCAAGATATGAAGAAAAAGAAACAAAGACAAACGCAAATGAATCAGACGGAGAAGGATTCCATTACAATTGGTGATCAATTGAATGCATCACTAATGAATCAATTGAAAAGCAAGAAGAAAGAATTACAAGTAAGAGCAGAGCAAAAAGAAATAGAAGAACAAGAAAGAAAGCGTAAAGAGCAAAGAGAACGTGAAAAGAATAAATCATTTGAAGAACTATTAAGTGAAAGTAATCTTACTTGGAAAGACTTTAAATAATATAAAAAATCATCAGTGGTATTGTCCTGATGATTTTTTTAACGATTTGATAAGAAAAGGGGAATTGGGATGAGAAAAATTGTAGTGGTTCCATATGAAAACCATTGGGTTGAGAAGTTTCAAATAGAAGCAAAGAGGTTAAAAGTAGCAATGCCAGAACCAGTGAAAATACATCATATTGGTAGTACATCAGTACCGGGACTTGCAGCAAAGCCCATTGTTGATATGATTATGGAAGTAGGAGATATTGAGAGAGTTGATAGTTGGGATGAGCGTTTTGAAGAACTTGGTTATATTGTAAAAGGTGAAAATGGCATTTCGGGTCGCCGTTTTTTTATTCATGGAACGGAAGAAAAACGTTCCTATCATTTACATGTATTTGAAACAGGAAATTCAGAAATTACACGTCATTTAGCGTTTCGTGATTACATGATGGCGAACTGTGAAGAAGCAGAAGCTTATGCAACATTAAAGAAAGAGTTGGCAGAAAAGTTTACATATGATGGAGATCAGTATACGGAAGGAAAGAATGATTTTGTGCGTGATATTGATGAGAAAGCAAAAGAATGGCTAGAAAATAACGCAGGCAAGTAAGCACGCGTTATTTTTAGTAGAAGGGGGAGAAGAGATGAGAAAGATTATGATTATTGGTTCTGGAGGGGTCGGGAAATCAACCTTTTCACGACGATTAGGAGAAAAATTACAAATTCCTGTACATCATCTTGATGCTCTTTATTGGAAAGCGGGCTGGGAGCTAGCAAGTCGTGAGGAACAAATACAAGTGCAAAAAGGCTTAGTAACGCAAGATGCCTGGATTATCGATGGAAATTATGGTTTTACAATGGATATACGAGTAGAGGCCGCCGATACAATCATCTTTATTGATCTTCCAAGAATACAATGCTTATATCGTGTAGTAAAAAGAAGAATACAATATCATAATCAAACGCGTCCTGATATGGGAGAAGGATGCGATGAGCAATTAGATTTTGAGTTTTTGAAATGGGTATGGACGTATCCGAAGGTGAAGCGGCCTACTATTTTAGAAAAATTGCAGGCTGTTTCTACTGAGAAAAACATTATTATTTTTAAATCTGCAGCTGAAGTAGAAGGATTTTTACAGAAGTTATAAGACTCCGCTATTTGCGGGTTGTAAGACTTCAAGCTTAAGATACAGAGAGGTAGGGATAATTGCCAGTAAAAGCCTGATAGAAGTTCCACTTTATAAAATTATTATGTAAACTGTATATATTTTTTGACTTTTTTCGTGAATCTTGTTCAAATAAAGTTGATGGTTATAAAAATTTCGTAGCATTTGTCTATAAAATTTGCAGGAGAGCAGAAGGAGGAACGGACTATCATGTATATTCCAACAACTACACTTCATAATGGTGTGAAAATGCCGATGATTGGTTTAGGTGTTTATAAAGCAAAAGAAGGTGAAGAAGTAAAGCAAGCGGTAAAAACAGCTTTAGAAGTTGGATATCGTTCTATTGATACAGCGACTGTATATGAAAATGAAAGCGGTGTCGGAGAAGCGATTCGTGAATCCGGAATTGCACGTGAGGAATTATTTATTACGACAAAAGTATGGAATGACGATCAAGGATATGAGACGACACTTCAAGCATTTGAAAAAAGTTTGAAGAAATTACAAATGGATTATGTGGATTTATATTTAATTCATTGGCCGATAAGAGGGAAATATGTAGATACATATCGTGCTTTAGAGAAGTTATATGAAGAGGGAAAAGTACGTGCGATTGGTGTCTCTAATTTTCATCAGCATCATTTAGAGCAGCTCCTGCCGAATTGCAATGTGAAGCCAATGGTAAACCAAGTGGAACTTCATCCAATGCTTGCGCAGTTTGAATTACGTGATTTTTGTCAAAATCAACAAATTCAAATGGAAGCCTGGAGCCCGTTAATGAGAGGGGGCGAAGTATTCCAGCATCCAATTATTCAGGAAATCGCTAGCAAGTATGAAAAAACACCTGCGCAAGTTATATTAAGATGGGATATTCAAAGCGGAATAGTGACGATTCCTAAATCCGTTACACCATCTCGTATTAAGGAGAATTTTACTATTTTTGATTTCTCATTAACAGAAGAAGAAATGAAGCGAATTGACACACTGAATCGTAATTTGCATGTTGGAACAAATCCTGATAAATACGATACTATGTAAAAAAAACGCTACCGAAAATGGTAGCGTTTTTTTAACGGTGCAATGTGTATGTATCATATTTAACAGCTGCTTGAATTTGTTTATATTCTTCAGTCGTTAACGGAGATTGATTGTTAGCTTGTACATTTTCTCGCAATTGCTGGATGGAGCTAGCGCCAGGAATAACAGCAGCAACAACTGGGTCATGTAAACAATAGCGAAGAGCTGTTTCGGTTAATGAACGTTCCTTTATAATCTCTTTTACAGTAGCTAATGTTTTTATTAACTCGTTATAAGAATAAGAAAGATAATCTTTTTCTTTCACCTTTTCTATCTTTCTTTCATTGTTGTCAGTTAATAAACCTTTCGCAAGTGGCCCTCGCGCAATTATGCTAATTTGATGTTCCTGAAGCAGCGAAAACCATTCTTCTGGTCTACGATTTAATAGACTGTACTCCATTAATACACTAACGATGTTAGAACGTTTTGCATATTCACGAATGACATTTGGGCGAATAGAAGAAATGCCGTAATGACGAATGATACCTTCTTGTTTTAACTCTTCAAATGCTTCAATCGTTTCATCAATAGAATCTTGGATTGTCCCGCCGTGTAATTGGTATAAATCAATATAATCTGTTTGCAAGCGGCGTAAGCTTTCTTTTACTTCTGCTTTTATATAAGTTTTGGAAGGATCCCAAGACCAACCGTTCTTTTCTTCTGTCCAGCGGTTTCCCACTTTCGTTGTCAGAACAATTTTGTCGCGTTTTCCTTTAAGAGCTTTTCCAACGAATTCTTCATTTAGTCCATAATCGTATAAATCTGCCGTATCAATAAAATTGATTCCTAGATCAATTGCTTCATGGATGATGCGAATTGCTTCACCTTCATTAGTACCAAGAGACATACAACCGAGGCCCATTTCTGTAATATATAAATCTGAACTTCCTAATTGTCGTTTTTTCATTGGTCAACCTCCTTGCTTGTATTGTACGAAAGTGGGAGAAGATTGACAAACGTTTACTGTTTGTAAAAGTACGATTGAGAGGCTTCATAATTTAGCAGGAGATGGAGAAAGTACTTACTGATTAAAACTCACTTTATTTTTTTGTTTGCGGTAATCCAGTCTTGTACCGTTTCGTATTCTTTTCCATATTGTTTTAGCTTATTACGAATTTGCCAAGCTTTTCCGACTAACGTGATACGATTTGGTAAAATATATACTTTCATTTTTATCACGCTCCTTTCAGTGTGGTAAAATGTATGAAGAACCATTAGGAAATAGAACAGGGAGATGAAATAGTGTGAGTAATCTTGCAGAGAGAACTGTGGCAACTGAACCGATTTTTGATGGGAAAGTTATTAAAGTTCGTGTTGATGAAGTAGTATTACCAAATGGAGAAGTGAGTAAACGTGAAATTGTAAATCATCCTGGTGCAGTTGCTATTATTGCTGTTACAGATGAAGGAAAGATTGTGCTTGTTGAACAGTATCGTAAGGCACTTGAAAAAGAGATTGTGGAAATTCCGGCTGGGAAATTAGAGCCTGGAGAAAAACCAGAAATAACAGCAGTCCGTGAATTAGAAGAAGAAACTGGTTACGTATGTGAGAAAATGGAATTCATCACATCTTTTTACACATCACCAGGTTTTGCTGATGAAATTTTATATGTATACAAAGCAACAGGACTAAAGAAAAAAGAAAATAAAGCAGCTTTAGATGAGGATGAATTTGTGGAATTAATGGAAGTGTCATTAGAAGAAGCGATTTCACTTATGCAAAATCAACGTATTCATGACGCAAAGACAATGTTTGCTGTGCAATACTTACAATTACAAAAATAAACACTCGCCTAAGGCGAGTGTTTTAATTAATTTTAGCATATACGCGTGTATCACGTAAGCTGCCGTCAGGTGCAAGAAAATCATTTTCAAGTGTACCTTCTAAAATAAATTCAAGGCGTTCTGCTAAGGCACATGCATTCGCATTTGTAGCATCGCAGCGAATCTCAATTCGTCTAGCGCCAAGCTTATCAAAAGCAAACTGAACGGCACCTTTCACAGCTTCTGTCATATATCCTTGTTTTGTATAAGCGCTATGTAACCAGAAATGAAGTGAAAACTTTGGAATATCCCAGTTCTCTGGTTGAAGAGTAAGGGCTCCGATAAATGTACCAGACACTTTATCATATAAGTGAAAAGCTAATGTTTCACGAAGTAAAAACTGTCCGTGAGCTTCTCGAACGATTTCTTCAGCGCTTTCTTCAGTTTCGGATGTAATTGGCATCCATGGTAGTAAGTCTTCTAAAGAAGCTTGAATTGCTTCATACATCTCTGTTCCATCACCTGGAAATGGTTTACGTACTTGCAGACGTTCAGTTTGAAATAATGTTGGAAAATCTAATAATAATGGTTTCAAACGAAATCCCTCCTATTCTCTACTTTTAAGTTTAGCAAAGTGGAGCGGAATTTCAATCTTAATTAATCATACTTTTTTTCTTTCCTTCATACATTTTAGTAAGAGTGTGAACGGAGGGAAGAAAAATGTTGCGAAAAACTTGGCAAGACCGTGTAATTTCTCATATACAAGAAAATTCTTCACTTTACATATTTGTTTCTGTTTTACTACTGATGGGTGTAGTATTTGGGGCAATTCTTGTAAATAGTTTGCAGGTGAATCAAAAGCAAGATTTATCCTTTTACTTAAGTCGTTTTTTTGGACAAGTTTCCAAAGGCGAGTTTGCAATTGCAGGTGAAATGTTTCGAGAAAGTTACTTTTCACAATTAAAATACATTGGATTTATTTGGCTGTTAGGGATTTCTATTATTGGATTACCACTTATTTTTATTTTATTATTTTTAAAAGGAGTCGTTGTTGGATTTACAGTTGGTTTTTTAGTAAGTCAGCATGGCTGGAATGGATTATTATTAGCATTTGTCTCTGTATTACCACAAAATTTAATCATTATTCCAGCGTTTCTTGTAATGACAACAATTGCTGCAAGTTTTTCTTTACGAATGATTAGGCATCAATTTATTCGAAAAATTAACGAGCCACTACTACCGTTATTAATCCGCTACACTTGCTTTTTTCTTATTATTGGTGCGATATTAGCGATCGCTTCTAGTATTGAAGCATATGCGTCGCCAGTCTTAATGAAAGAAGTCGTGGAGGTTATCAATAAAAAATAAATACTATATGAGAATGATTATCAACTTATTTTGATTATTTTTTCTTTTGACAGAAGCCCTTCTTTTGATATAATGGTGTAAGAGTGGCGAGGAGGGAGTAGTACCGAATGGAAGAGAGAATTGAACGAATTAAGAAGCAATTGCATGCAGCGAGCTATAAATTGACACCACAACGTGAAGCAACAGTTCGTGTGCTGCTGGAAAATGAAGAAGATCATTTAAGTGCAGAAGATGTTTACCTCCTTGTAAAAGAAAAGTCGCCAGAGATCGGATTAGCAACCGTCTATCGAACTTTAGAGTTATTATCTGAGTTAAAAGTTGTCGATAAGATTAACTTCGGAGACGGTGTTTCACGCTATGACTTACGTCAAGAAGGTGCACAGCGTTTCCATCATCATTTAATTTGTACAAAATGCGGTGCTGTACAAGAAATACAAGAAGATTTACTTGGTGAAGTGGAGAAAAAAGTAGAGCGAGACTGGAGCTTTAAGGTGAAAGATCATCGTTTAACTTTCCATGGGATTTGTAAAAATTGTCAAGAAAATGAAACGAATGAAAAATAACCTTTTCCTATCTAGCTAGGAAGAGGTTTTTTATTTGAATGAGGTATAAATCACTGAAAGCTTGGCATATGTTGTAATAACATATACTTTGGAGGAATTTACAATGCGCCGAGCTTTGAAATTAACTTATGATGGAGTGAAAGTATTTTTATTATTTACAAGTTGTACGATTTTGTTTTATTTCGCTATACTATGGATAAATGAAGAATATGAAAGTTACCACCGTTATGAAAAACCAAAAGAAGAGACAGTAGAAAAAGTATCAGGGAATGAGGAACCAGCAAAGGATGCTTTCGTAAATAGAATGATTTTTTTCTATGAAAATGGGGAGTAGTGTAGATTGGAAGATCAATTAAAAGATTTTATTCATTATATGATTGTTGAAAAAGGGCTGGCAAAAAATACAGTTGTATCCTATGAACGAGATTTAAAAAGTTATGTGAAGTATTTACAAAATGTGGAGCAAACAAAAACATTTCATGAAGTGACGCGGATACACATTGTTAATTTTTTGCAGTATTTAAAAGAAAATGGGAAATCTTCAAAAACATTAGCACGTCATATTGCATCTATCCGTTCATTTCATCAATTTTTACTTCGTGAACGGATTGTTGAGCATGATCCATCTGTACATATTGAAACACCACAAGGAGAACGGAAATTACCGAAAGTATTATCAGTAAGTGAGGTAGAAGCATTACTTCAAACACCAAAAGTGATAAATGCATTCGGTGTTCGAGATAAGGCAATGTTAGAATTATTGTACGCAACAGGGCTCCGTGTTTCAGAATTAATCGCACTAAATTTAGAGGATGTTCATTTAACGATGGGATTTGTTCGCTGCATGGGAAAAGGAAATAAAGAAAGAATTATCCCGCTAGGAAGTTTAGCTACAGAGGCAATTCAGCGCTATATTGAAAAAGGAAGAAAAGAGTTGATGGGAAAAAAAACAGTGGATGCACTCTTTTTGAACCATCATGGTAATCGTTTATCTCGTCAAGGTTTTTGGAAAATTTTAAAACGATTAGCAAAAGAAGCGAATATTGAAAAAGAACTTACACCGCATACGTTGCGTCATTCTTTTGCTACGCATTTATTGGAAAATGGGGCAGATTTGCGTGCTGTACAAGAAATGCTTGGACATGCTGATATTTCCACAACACAAATCTATACACATGTTTCAAAAACGAGATTAAAAGATGTATATAAACAGTTTCACCCGAGAGCATAAATATTATGCTCTTTTTATTTTTTTATCTATATAAGTACAAATTGAAAAAACGATATAAAACCTTTCTTTCCCTGCTCCATGCCAAACGAAAACAAAGAGAGAAAATAAGCAGCGGTCCCCTTTTGTTCTTCATAGCCGCGACTTATATGTTGGAAAATCAAAATGGATATATATTGCCAGAGTTAATTAGTAAACGAATTTATATATCCATCAATTAAAAAACCGACATAAAACCCTTCTTTTTAGGTGGGAGAGAGCATCAGGCGGTCAGGGCCTTTTTCNNAATGGATTTATATAGTAATTATAGAATGCATTTTGAAAATAAAAATGAGCACTTCACAAAAACTTCACAAACATTTCGTACATTGTTTTCAGCAGAAGGCTAGAATATGGCCAGGCATTTCCTCTATACTAAGTAAAGTATGAAGGAGGAAATAAATATGAAAAAACTTGTAATTACTTTATTTATCGCAATGCTAGCATTGGCTGGCTGTAATACAAAGAAAGAAGAATCAACGAAAAAAGACAAGATTGAAGAAGTTAAAGTAGCAGTTCAAACAAATCCGAAAGAAATTAAGCCAAATGAAAAAACAGAAGTACAGGCACTTGTTACACAAGGAAAAGAAAAAGTAACGGATGCTGACGATGTGAAGTTTGAAATTTGGAAAGATGGTGAAGAGAAGCATGAAATGTTAGACGGTAAACATAAAGGAAAAGGTGTTTATGCAGTTGAGAAAACATTCCCATCTGACGGTGTATACCATATCATTGCACATACAAACGCACGTGAAATGCATGTGATGCCAGAAGTAAAAGTTGCTGTAGGAAATGCAAAAGTTGAGGATACAAAGAAAGAAAGTGGTCATGAGGCAGGGCACGGTGATCATAAGAGTGATACAATGATTCACCTTATGGCTGGTGATATAAAAGTAAATGCTGAATCAACAATGAAAGTTCATTTGAAACAAAAAGAGGAAGCGTTAACTGGTGCAGAAGTACAGCTTGAAATTTGGAAAGATGGCGTTGAAAAGCATGAGTTTATTCCAGCTAAAGAAGGTAACAAAGGCGAGTATGAAAGTAAACATACGTTTAAAGAAGCTGGTACTTATAAAGTAAAAGTTCATGTGAAAAAAGGCGAACTTCACGAACATAAAGAAGAAACAGTAGAAGTAAAATAAAAAGCAGCTCTTTAGAGCTGTTTTTTATTTTAATATTACGAAATAAGTCATAATTTTATTAGCGCTTCTCTGCAGAATGGATTACAATAGAAAGTGTGAAGAAAATAAGAATTTCTACGAAAATGTATTAAAAAGAAAGCGTAAACATGTTATGATACCTGTATCAGATGTCTGACATCTGACTTAGAAAAACCAGGAAATTTTCACTTCGCTTGAAAGTAAGGCGAAGAAGGTTGAAGAATAACTAAAAGAAGTATTTTTCGTTAGTGGGAAATAAAGAGAATTCTCACTAATAGCAGTTTCACTTTACAGCGTTTTGAACATACTACAAGAAGTGGAACTGAACATATAGGAGGGTGTAGTTATGAATAAATATAAACGTATTTTCCTAGTCGTAATGGACTCTGTAGGAATTGGAGAAGCACCGGATGCTGAAAAATTTGGTGATTTAGGTTCTGACACACTTGGGCATATTGCTGAACATATGAACGGATTACAAATGCCAAACATGATGAAATTAGGTCTTGGTAATATCCGTGAAATGAAAGGAATTTCTAAAGTAGAGAAACCACTTGGTTATTATACAAAAATGCAAGAGAAATCTACTGGGAAAGATACAATGACAGGTCACTGGGAAATCATGGGCCTTTACATTGATACACCATTCCAAGTGTTCCCAGAAGGGTTCCCAAAAGAATTACTTGATGAGTTAGAAGAAAAAACAGGACGTAAAATTATCGGTAATAAACCTGCTTCTGGCACTGCTATTCTTGATGAGCTTGGTCAAGAACAAATGGAGACAGGTTCTTTAATCGTGTATACTTCTGCTGATAGCGTATTACAAATCGCAGCTCATGAAGAAGTGGTACCACTTGAAGAGTTATATAACATTTGTAAAATTGCACGTGAACTAACACTGGATGAAAAATATATGGTAGGTCGCGTTATTGCTCGTCCATTCGTTGGGGAGCCTGGAAACTTTACACGTACACCAAATCGTCATGACTATGCATTAAAACCATTTGGTCGTACAGTAATGAACGAATTAAAAGATAGCGATTATGATGTAATTGCAATTGGTAAAATCTCTGATATTTACGATGGAGAAGGCGTAACAGAATCTCTTCGCACAAAATCTAATATGGATGGAATGGACAAGCTTGTAGATACATTAAATATGGACTTTACAGGTATTAGCTTCGTAAACTTAGTTGATTTTGATGCAATGTTCGGTCACCGCCGCGATCCTCAAGGATACGGAGAAGCACTACAAGAATATGATGCACGTCTTCCAGAAGTATTTGAAAAACTAAAAGAAGATGACTTATTAGTTATTACAGCAGATCATGGTAATGATCCAATTCACCATGGTACAGACCATACGCGTGAATATGTACCATTATTAGTATACAGTCCAAGCATGAAAGATGGCGGACAAGAATTACCACTTCGCAAAACATTTGCTGATATTGGTGCAACTGTAGCAGAAAACTTTGGTGTAACAATGCCAGAATACGGAACAAGTTTCTTAAATGACTTAAAAAAATAAGGGGGAAAATGAAATGAATCGTGAACTTATTACAAAATCAGCTTCATACTTAAAAGAGAAATTCCAAGAAACGCCACAAGTAGGACTAATCCTTGGTTCTGGACTAGGTGTATTAGCAGACGAAATCGAAAATGCAGTAACAGTACCTTACAATGAAATTCCTGAATTTCCTGTATCTACAGTTGAAGGTCATGCTGGCCAATTAGTATTCGGTACACTTCAAGGGGTTACAGTTGTAGCAATGCAAGGTCGTTTCCATTACTATGAAGGATACGATATGCAAAAAGTAACATTCCCAGTTCGTGTTATGAAAGAATTAGGTGTAGAAACAGTTGTTGTTACAAACGCAGCTGGTGGTGTAAATACATCATATGAGCCAGGAGATTTAATGTTAATCTCAGATCATATTAACTTTATGGGATACAATCCATTAATCGGACCAAATGATTCTGAAATGGGTGTACGTTTCCCTGATATGTCTGAATCTTATAGTAAAGATCTTCGTGCAATGGCGAAACAAGTTGCAGCTGATTTAAATATTAAAGTACAAGAAGGCGTATATGTTGCGATGACAGGTCCAGTATACGAAACACCAGCAGAAATTCGTATGATCCGTACAGTTGGCGGCGATGCTGTCGGAATGTCAACTGTACCAGAAGTTATTGTAGCGCGTCATGCTGGGATGAAAGTACTTGGTATTTCTTGTATTTCAAATATGGCAGCTGGTATTTTAGATCAACCGCTTAATCATGAGGAAGTAATTGAAACAACAGAGCGTGTAAAAGCAAACTTCTTAGCGCTTGTAAAAGCAATCGTAAAACAAATGAAGGGATGAATTCACAATGAGAATGGTGGACCTAATTGCTAAAAAACGTGACGGACATGCATTAACGACAGAAGAAATTAATTTTATTGTTGAGGGTTATACAAACGGTGATATTCCAGATTATCAAATGAGCTCACTTGCAATGGCAATTTTCTTCCAAGATATGAATGAACAAGAACGTGCTGATTTAACAATGGCTATGGTAAATAGCGGCGATACAATTGATTTATCAGCGATTGAAGGCGTAAAAGTAGATAAGCATTCAACAGGTGGTGTTGGTGATACAACTACGCTTGTATTAGGTCCATTAGTGGCTGCTTTAGATGTACCAGTGGCAAAAATGTCTGGCCGTGGTTTAGGACATACAGGTGGTACAATTGATAAATTAGAAGCAGTACCAGGATTCCATGTGGAAATTGAAAATGCTGAATTTATTCGTCTTGTAAACCAAAATAAAATTGCGATTATCGGACAAAGTGGAAACTTAACACCTGCTGATAAAAAGTTATATGCACTTCGTGATGTAACTGCGACAGTAAACTCTATTCCGCTTATTGCAAGCTCTATTATGAGTAAAAAAATTGCAGCTGGTGCAGATGCAATTGTACTTGATGTAAAAACAGGTGCAGGCGCATTTATGAAAACAGACGAAGATGCAAAGCGTTTAGCAGAAGCAATGGTACGCATTGGTAATAACGTTGGTCGTAAAACGATGGCTGTTATTTCCGATATGAGTCAACCGCTTGGCGAGGCAATTGGTAATGCATTAGAAGTAAAAGAAGCAATCGATACATTACAAGGCAAGGGACCGAAAGATTTAGAAGAGTTATGTTTAACGCTTGGAAGTCAAATGGTGTACCTTGCTGGACAAGCTTCATCTTTAGAAGATGCGCGTGAAAAGCTAATTGAAGTAATGAACAATGGAAAAGCGTTAGAAGCATTTAAGATGTTCTTAGCGGCACAAGGCGGAGATGCTTCTGTTGTTGATGATCCTTCTAAGCTGCCACAAGCAAAGTATAAAATCGAAGTAGAAGCAAAAGAAGACGGATATGTATCCGAAATTGTTGCAGATGAAATTGGAACAGCGGCAATGCTTTTAGGTGCAGGACGTGCAACGAAAGAATCTGAAATTGATTTAGCAGTTGGACTTATGCTTCGCAAAAAAGTAGGCGATAGCGTGAAAAAAGGTGACTCACTTGTTACAATTTACGCAAATCGCGAAAACGTAGAAGATGTAAAAGCAAAAATTTATGAGAACATGAAAATAGCGACAGCGCATGTAGATGCACCGAAACTAGTGCATGGCATCGTAACAAAATAAAGTAAAAAAGCTAAGGAGCCTTCTCCTTGGCTTTTTTTGTTGTTTTTTGTTTATAATAATAATGGGTGAAGTTATGATTAAAATTTGTGCAATAACGAAAGAAGATGAAGTGTTATACGATGTTTCATTAGAAGAAACGAAGAGAGAAGATATCATATGGTATTGGCTTGATTTATATAAGCCAACAAAAGAAGAATATACATATATTTTACAAGACCATTTTAAATTCCATCCTCTTGCGATTGAAGATTGCGTAGAATATGTACAGAGGCCAAAAGTAGATTTCTATGATGGATATAACTTTTTAGTTCTTCATGCATTTGGAGAAGATGGATTAGAACCGCACGAAATTGACTTATTTGTTAGTGATCGCTATATTGTCTCTTTTCATTTCTCACATAATAATGCGATTGAAAGAGTGTGGAAAACGCTTGGTGAGAGAAAACGTATTAAGAAGAGCCCTCTACATGTAGCACATACAATTATTGACCAAATTGTTGATGATTACTTTGCGCCTGTTTACTACATTGAAGATCATTTGAATGCTATTGATGACAATTTAACAGGTGAGACAGCAGGAAGTGTATTAGAAGAGGTATTTGATATTCGTACAGACTTATCTAAGCTTAGACGTACAATTGTACCGATGCGTGACCTATTATATCGTATTTTAAATTCAACTCGTTTTTACGGGATAAGCGATCATGAAATTTATTTTAAGGATATACATGATCATTTGCTAAAGCTTACAGAGATGATTGAAGCTAGCCGAGAATTAACAGCAGATATTCGGGACAGTTATTTTTCATTGAACTCACATCATATGAACAATATTATGAAAACATTAACGGTTTTCTCGACGATCTTCATGCCGTTAACATTTATTGCTGGGGTATATGGAATGAACTTCACGCATATGCCAGAGCTAGCTGGGAAATATAGCTATTTTATTTGTTTAGCTCTTATGGTTTTAATTGGCGGAGGAATGATGGTGTGGTTTTATAAAAAAGGTTGGTTTAAGTAAAGAAAACGCCGGGGAATTTCCCGGCGTTTTTTACTAGCCAATGGCGTGTAACACAAACATGGCTAAGAATAGGCATGCAATGATATACATGGACGGTGCGACTTCTTTATGCTTTCCAAGAGCAATCTTTAAAATAGGATAAGCAATAAATCCGAACGCAATGCCATCAGCGATGCTATATGTGAGTGGAATCATAACGATGATTAAAAACGCTGGAAATCCTTCTGAAAAATCATTTAGAGGGATTTGCTGAATGTTTGTAATCATGAGACCACCAATAATAATTAAAATTGGCGCAATGGCACTATTAGGAATTAATTTGACAAATGGAAGAGCAAACAGTGACGCAAAGAATAACATCCCTGTAATGATGGACGTCAGACCTGTTTTACCACCTGCCGTAATACCTGCGGCACTTTCTACTGTTGAAACAGTAGGACTTGTACCAAATAGACCACATGTCATTGCTGAAATTGCATTTGCTTGATAAGCACGTGGGAATTTACGATCATCTTCTAATAATCCGTGTAAAAGTCCCATGTTCTCAAAGATAAGCACCATGCTTAAGGAGAATGTTGCAATCCAAAACGGTAAGGAAGAGAGTTTTCCAAATGACATAGCTCCAAATACATCCCCGTAGTTAGCGAATGAAAATGAGCTACTTCCTACTTGGCTTGTATCAACAAGACCAAATAGCCATGCAATACCAGTTCCAATTGCAATCGTCCATAAAAAGTTCCCACGTACATTTCGAATAAATAAAACAAGTGCCACAATAAGAGTAAGCAATGTTGCGAGAACAACAGGACTACTTAATTTTCCTAGTGCAACAGCAGTGTTCGGATTCGAAACAACTAAACCACCTTTTTGCAATCCAATGAAAGCTAAGAATAAACCAATGCCGACAGTAATCGCTTCCTTTAATGACTTTGGAATTGATAATGAAAGCGTGCGAGCAATTGGTGTAAACGCGGCAATTGCAAAAATGATACCAGCAATAAAGACGGCTGCTAATGCTTCTTGCCAAGTTAATCCGAGCGTATGAACAGCAGTGTACGTGAAGAATGCATTTACACCCATACCAGGTACAAGAATGGCAGGTGCATTTGCCCAAAATGCCATCATTAGACATCCGACAAATGAACTGAAAACAGTTGCCAAAATTCCTGCTTCAAGCGGAATACCGGCATCTGATAAAATTGACGCATTTACAATCATGATATAAACGATTGTGAAAAATGACGTCACTCCAGCCAATATTTCTTGCTTCGGTGATGTGTGGTGTAGGTCTAATTTAAATGTTCTTTCAAGTATTCCTTTCATGTTAAACCTTCTTTTTCATATCCCTCTCCCACCCGTGATATCCCTTTTGTAAAGAGCTCACCGTCCTTTATTATATCAGAACATAGTGTTTTTACAACAAGAAAAATGATAGCGGTTACTTAAAAAAACCATTATAAATAAGTGAAAACGGCTCGGATAGAAGAGATAATTTCTAGTTCTCCTGATTGAATGGGTGGAGCTGCCTGTGCGTGTAAAGTAGCGTAGGCCATCACTTCACGCGGCAATTGTGCTGACTCTTCAATGAGTGAGAGCGGGACGGGATTAATATTTAGATTATATGTACTTGCAATGGTACGAGCTTTTTCTACTGCATGTTGTACGGCTTGCAGGAGTGCTTGCTGATAATATTTAGTGGGATGAGATACTCGAAAACGTAAACCTTTTGCTACGTTCGCACCATTTGTAACAGCTATATCATATACTTCCCCTGCTTTTTGTACGTTTAAAACGGTAATTTCATACAAATGTTCTACACGATAACCTTGTAATAATGCTTTATCATTTACATATTCGTATTGGGGAGTAATTGTATAGGAAATGGTCTCGATATCCTTATCTGCAATCCCTAGCTGCTTGAGTGCATCGAGTAATTGTCTAGACTGTATTGCGTTTTCTTCCTGTGCTTGCTTTACATTTTTATTGTCGGTTCTAATTCCAATTGTTAGCACTACAACATTTGGTTTTGCCCGTATAATTCCTTCACCTTGTACTGTAATTGTTGCCTCTTTACCCCCACTACTGCGCATATCAGGTAAATATGGATTCATCCCACCGTGCATTCTCGCTCACCATCCTTTCTATATATATATGAGCAAAAGAGAGAAAATTGTATGTAAAAAGTTACATAATTGAGAATCGAAAGGAAAGAAAACATATACAACATAGGCATGTATAGATTATAATATGTACAAATATGATAAAAAAGGATCGAGGCTAGTGAACGAAAAAAGAGAAGCGCTGATTTTAGATTTATCTGCATCATTTCGAAAGATGATACGTTTATTACAAAATGATATTAATACACGTTTTTCAGAACATATGCCATATAATGAATTCTCTGTATTACGTGCATTATTTTTGAAGAGTCCACAAATGGCATCACAAATTGCAAGTGAAGTAAACGTAACATCCAGCCATATTACTGCTGTAACAGATCGTCTTGTACGAAAAGGCTTTGTAACGAGAAAACGTTCTAATTCAGACCGACGTATTGTGTATCTAGAAATTACAGAACATGGAAAAGAAGTGACTGAAAAACTTGAGGCTGTACGTAAAGAGTACTATAAAGAGAAATTTAAAGATTGGAGCGACCAAGAGATAGACATGGTATTAGAGCTATTTGGCCGCGTATTATAATAAATAAGGATAGGAAGCGAGAGCTTTCCTATCCTTTTTCTTTGAATAAAAATATTTTGAAACTCCGATACTTTAATTAAAAAGATCGGAGGAAAAATTATGAAACACTTTTTTGCACTTATCATGCTAGTTGGAAGTTTCTTCTGCTTTAATACATTAATGTATGCTGATACACCTATTCAAGTTGTACAAAAAGAAGTGAAATACATTGAAAATGATAACCCTGTATTATATTCAAAATTATGGGTTCGCTCCATGCAAAATGCAGTATTATTTCATCATAGTGATAATATCCGCAATCAAGACACATTGCGTAATGTGACGAGTTCATCGCTTATTAAAGCGAAGCAATTGCCATTTAAGAAAGCATCTATGTACATTCCAAGATTATCACAATACGTATCAAAAGCGGGAAAAGAAAATATTCAAGTTTACTACATTGCTGTACGCTATCATGTGAAAAAAGAAAATCCATATCAATTAAATGGGATGAACTACTTTCTCCAAGTATTTGTGAAAGAACGTGGGGAGTGGAGGATTGCTGAAAGTGTAGTCGCACCGACAGACCAAATTGTACAAAATGGTGATGGGTTTGGGATGAAGGAAGAGAAGGTGTATGGGGATAGGAGAGAGAATGTGAAATAACCTCCTTTTGAGAGGAGGTTATTCTTATTTGAAATTCCATGAAAACTTCCATTTCAATATTTTAGGTAGAAGAAAATAGCTAATTAAACTAGTTCCAAAAAATCCAATGTAAAAATTAAGCAATGATTGAGATCCAGGGATCATTAAACCGCCAATAATTCCAATAAAGAAAATAGCGCATGCCATAAATATTTTTTGAAGCTTTGGATATAATAAGAAGTTACCATTCCGCTCATTGACTGAACGAACATATAAATACATACCAAGTGGCAACAAAATAATTATATGTGTAATAGGTGCAATCAATAATTTTGCTGAAGGGACTTTTGTAAAGTTTGGTGCATTATGACGCACTCCATCATTATCGGTATAAGCACTTTGAGGATCATAATTAAATTTAATACGAAAATCTTCTGCTGGACCGGAAATACGTATGTTTTCCATAACACGGTGCATATTACTATTATTCTCATGAAAATCTATATTTGAATGAACAGCGATGACTCCCGAGATAAGAGATGGAAGTAACAATGGGAACATGAATATAGCGGCAGTGAGAAATCCCTGTGAGACAATATTCCCAGTAATTGTGCCTATACATAATGCAAGTGTATAAATAGCAATTAATACAATTAACATGTATATAAAATAAGGATGAAATGGGGAAAACACCTGATATTTATTATGAAAAGTCATTTTTTTCATAATAGCAAATAGTCCCCAGTTTATGCTGACAGCTGCTACAATGTTACAAATACCAAACAACCATTTCGTCATAAAAATGTGTGAACGTTTAAAAGGCATAGACCAAAGAAAATCAATGGAGTTATTTTGTCTTTCCCAGCCGATTAAAGTACAGGCTAGAACGATAAGCGCACCGCTTTGAAATATGACAGGGTCCATAAGTGATAAATCAAACTGGTAATGATATACATAATTCCATTCTTTATTTTCCTTTAGAAAGTATTGCTGTTCAATAGAAGCCATATAGTATTTATATGACAAATTGTAGAAGCTGACGAGCCAAAATAGCCAGACCATATATTTACTTTGTTGATACGTTCGGAGCCATAGTGCTTTTTGAAACATAGGATCTCTCCTTTAAAAAACTTTATAATTTGTTAGGCGTGATAATACGAAATAAGTGATGATTCCGGCGAAAAGCATACCGATATAGTAATTAAACAAGAAACTAAATTGATTTATTTTATAGCCACCCAGTAATGCGAAGTAGATTGTCGTTCCCCATATCCATATTCGTAAATGTTTTTGGAAAATAAATATCTTTTGACAATTTTCATTTGGAGACCGTTTGTATAAATATGTGCCAAGTAGTAAATAGAATATTGTATAGAAAATAGGAACTAGCACCGATTTAGGTGAATAATAAGTATGGTGTGCTGGATCTCTTAAAGTAGTTGGATCGTGTTCTTTTTTACGTCCTTCCGGATTATAGTAGTAATTAATAGAAAAATTATATATCGGTGCAACAATATTTGTTTTTTTATTGATTTCAGAAAGACTTTCATATAAGTGAGAGTTTCTATTATTTGTAGCATCAAAATGATTTATTGTAAAATTGTATAGTAATGAAATAAATGTAAGTCCCATTAGTAACCAAGGAATACAAAAAACGACTTGTGAAACAACGCCTCCAGTAAAGGTACCGATACATAATGCAGCTGTATAGACTGCAACATATGAAACAATCGCATAAAGAAAGTATCGATGAAATGGCCCAAATGATTGATAATCAAAATGAATTGTTGTTTTATAAATAAAGTACATAAGAATCCAGTTTATAAGGAATGAGCCTACAATACAGAATGAACCGAAAGCCCATTTAGATAAGAAAACATCTTTTCTTTTAAACGGCATTGCCATAAGTAGGGTATTAGATTGGTTGCTACGTTCCCATCCTATTAATAGACAAGCTAAAAAAATGATAAAAATAGTTAACCAAAAACTACTATTCCCTGACCAAAATGCGTAATCATAATAGAACGTGCCTTTTTCTTGCAATTTATAATAATTAGCAAGTTGTTGTTGAGCTGCTTTATAGTATCTATAAGATAAATAATAAAGGGTACTCAAGAAAAATAGTAACACAGCATACTTCCCGCGCTTCCAATTCCACATCCATAACGCTTTATGAAACATACCCATCCCCCTCCAGTGTCGTAACGAAGACATCTTCAAGTGACATTGTTAATTCTTCAATGAGTATTGGTTGCTCTTTATAAAACTTCTCCAGTGTTGCAGCAACATTTTCTTCGATTAAAATCGTATACACTTTTCCTGTTTGATTTAATATTTTAATATTGCTTAAGTTTTCTAGTTTTTGAGGTAGAGAGCGTTCATAAGCAACTTGAATTTTTGCGTAGCGTGATTTTGCATCGTCTAGTGCAGTAATAGAATTGATTGTATGATCTTTTAAAATGATGATCGTATCCGCAATTTTTTCAACTTCATCTAAATGATGGGTAGAGATTAAAATTGTAATTTCGTTCTCTGCTACTTCTTCAACGAGAATTTGTAAGATTTGTCTTTTTACAATAGGATCAAGTCCGTTTGTCGGTTCATCTAAAATGATGTATTCTGCTTTAGCTGAAAAAGCTAAAATGATAGCGAGTAATGCTTTCATTCCTTTTGAATAACTACGAATGCGTTTGTTTGGTAAATTGAAACGCTCTAATAGTTCATAGAAATATTGTTCATCAAACGCTGTATAAACGGCTTTATAAAACTTCACAATTTCTTTTACTGTATATCCGTTCAGTATGTTAGTAGAATCCGGAACATATACAACTTTTTGTTTAATTTCAGGATGTTTATGAATATCTGTATCCTCATATGTAACAATTCCTGCATCTGGGTCTAAAATGCCGACCATCGTTCGTAATAAAGTGGTTTTCCCTGCACCGTTTCTTCCGAGTAATCCGACGATACTACCTTTTTGTAATGTGAAAGAAACATCGTCTAAAATGATTTGATTATCAATTGTTTTCTTCAAGTTCGTCACTTTCAGCATCGGTATTTCCTCCAATCTCTTTGTAGTATGAATCTATCCAATCGTGAATTTTATCTTTTGTAATCCCAAGATAAGAAGCTTCTAGTAGTAATTGATGAAATTGCTTTTCAACCATAGCGATTTTCCTTTCGTCTAATGTCGGGGTAATCGATTGAGATACAAATGTTCCTTTTCCTCGTAATGTTTCAATAATTCCTTGGCGCTCTAATTCTTGATAGGCTTTACTAACTGTATTTGGATTTATAACGAGCAAAGAAGCGAGCTCGCGTACAGAAGGAAGCTTATCGCCTGGAGCTAACATGTTTTTTAATACGAGTTCTTTTATATTTTGAACAATTTGTTCCCATATCGGAGTGTTGCTTCTTGGATCAAGTTGAATATGCAAGAGCAATGCCTCCTTCCTGATGAGTATTAAGTGTACTACTATGCGTAATACACTTAATACAATATATACAGTAAGGTGATTTGTCAATACAATAATAGAAAAATATGGTATAAAAACATATTAATTGGAAAAAATAGGTTTGATATAGAATGGAGGGTTAGTCATGAAGCGAGTTTTTGGAATACTTATTTGTTTCATGGTGCTTTTTTCCGGTACTTCGGTTGGATTTGCACAGTCCGAGAAAAAAGGGGCTGAGAAAACAGAAGTAGAAACAGGGCCGAAGTTAGCGGAGGAAGCATTGTCAGCAATTGTGATTGAGCAAGATACGGGTAAAATTTTATTTGAGAAAAATCCAAATGAGAAGTTACCACCTGCTAGTATGACAAAGATTATGACAATGCTATTAATTATGGAACAAGTTGAAAAAGGAAAATTGAAACTAGAAGATAAAGTCAGAGCAAGTGAACACGCAGCTTCCATGGGAGGGTCGCAAATTTTTCTTGAGCCTGGAGAAGAAATGACAGTAAATGAAATGCTAAAAGGGATTGCCATTGCATCTGGAAATGATGCATCTGTTGCGGTTGCTGAACATATTGCTGGTTCGGAAGAAGGCTTTGTAAACATGATGAATAAAAAAGCAAAGGATTTAGGATTAAAAAATACACATTTCCAAAATCCAACAGGCCTTCCTGCGAAAAATCATTATTCAACTGCAAATGATATGGCAATTATGGCGAAAGAATTGATGAAATATCCACTCATTCGGAAATATACAGGGAAATATGAAGATTATTTACGCGAAAATACGGAGAAAAAGTTTTGGCTCGTCAATACAAATAAATTAGTTCGTTTTTACCCGGGAGTAGATGGGGTGAAAACAGGATTTACGACAGAAGCAAAATATTGTTTAACGGCATCGGCTGAGAAAAATGGAATGCGTGTTATTTCTGTTGTAATGGGAGCACCTACATCAAAAGAACGAAACAACGAAGTAACAAAGCTTCTTGATTATGCGTTTGGACAATATACGACAAAGAAATTGTATAAGCGCGGTGAAAAGATTAAGACGGTACAAGTAGGAAAAGGTAAGAAGGAAAAGGTTGATTTAGTTGCATCAGATAATGTTTCTCTCCTTATGAAGAAAGGTGAGAATATGGACAAGGTAAAACAAGAAGTTATCGCTGAAAAGAAAGTAAAAGCACCGATCAAAAAAGGCGATGCACTTGGCACACTTGTCATCAAAAAAGATAAAAATATTTTATTAAAGCAGACAATCGTAGCGAGAGAAGATGTTCCTGCAGCGAGCTGGTGGGAATTATTTAAAAGAAGTTTTGGAATGTTTTCAACATCAAAATAGCGGCAAAAATTTTGCCGTTTTTCTACCTGCATACATGAAAAAGGTAGAATAATTGCTGAAGTTTACACATTATGGCGAAATAGTACTTCTTTTGTCATGAGGAAGGATTCTTATTTTATATTCACGAAAATCTTATGTAAATGAGTAAAGTTTGAGCATAAGGAGGAAATCGTGTGAGTCTTTCCATGCATTTAGAAGTAAAGCGTAATGTCTTATGTGTTAGGCTAGCGGGTGAATTAGATCATCATACTGCTGAAGAGTTGCGAGCGAAAGTAACCGATATGATCGAGACGCATGGTGTTCATCATATTGTATTAAGCCTAGAAAATTTAACATTTATGGACAGTTCTGGTCTTGGTGTTATATTAGGACGATATAAACATGTGAAAAGTTTAGGAGGGGAGATGGTCGTCTGTGCAATCTCACCTCCTGTCAAACGTTTATTTGAAATGTCAGGTTTATTTAAAATTGTTCGTTTAGAAGAAAGTGAAGCGCATGCGCTCGCGACATTGGGGGTGGCATAGATGAGAAATGAAATGAACCTTCAATTTTCAGCGTTAAGTCAAAATGAATCGTTTGCTCGCGTTACAGTTGCTGCTTTTATTGCACAATTAGATCCAACGATGGAAGAATTGACAGAGATTAAAACAGTTGTGTCTGAGGCAGTTACGAATGCAATTATTCATGGATATGAAGGGAATGCAGAAGGTGTTGTTTACATTTCAGTGATTTTGGAAGAAGCAATGGTGAAACTCACGATTCGAGATGAAGGGGTTGGCATTTTTAACTTAAATGAAGCAAGACAACCTCTTTTTACAACTAAACCTGAATTAGAGCGTTCCGGAATGGGATTTACTATCATGGAAAATTTTATGGATGAAGTAGAAGTTATTTCAAACGAATCTTTCGGGACAACAATCCATTTGACAAAATACTTATCAAATAGTAACGCTCTATGCAATTAAGGAGAATTGCCTATGGACATAGAGGTCAGAAATGAGAAGAAGAAACCTCAGCTAAAGGACCACGAGTTAAAAGCGTTAATTCAAAAAAGTCAAGATGGAGATCAAGGGGCGAGAGATACGATAGTTCAAAGTAATATGCGTCTCGTATGGTCGGTTGTACAGCGCTTTCTCAATCGAGGATATGAACCAGACGACTTATTTCAAATTGGCTGCATCGGCCTCTTGAAATCAGTAGACAAATTTGATTTATCTTTCGAGGTGAAATTTTCAACCTATGCAGTTCCAATGATTATTGGAGAAATACAGCGATTTTTGCGTGATGATGGATCGGTGAAAGTAAGCCGATCTTTAAAAGAAACTGGAAATAAAATTCGAAAAATGAAGGATGAGCTGTCTAAAGAATATGGGAGAGCCCCAACTATTACTGAGGTAGCAGAAGCGCTTGAACTAACGCCAGAGGAGGTTGTTCTTGCGCAGGAAGCAAGCCGTGCCCCATCTTCAATACATGAAACGGTGTATGAAAATGATGGAGACCCCATTACAATTTTGGATCAAATTGCAGATCAAGCAGAAACGAAATGGTTTGATAAAATTGCTTTAAAAGAAGCGATTAGAGAGTTAGATGAACGTGAACGCTTAATTGTATATTTACGTTATTACAAAGATCAAACTCAATCAGAAGTAGCAGAGCGAATTGGGATTTCCCAAGTGCAAGTTTCGAGGCTGGAAAAGAAAATATTAAAACAGATGAAGGATCGAATAGATGAATAACATCTATTCGATTTTTTTTATGAAAAAAGTTGTATTAGAAAATTTTCCAGAAACCATACTACAACTACGAGGAATAGTGAAGAGGTGAATAGAGTTGGAACAAACAATCTATCTCAAAATGCGAAATGGTCTACAGGTATCCCCTTCGTATGCAGTAAAGATTGCTGATATCTCTCAAATAGCTGGGGATGCCAGTGTACTTGAAAACATAAAAAATGAATTTGTTTATAAAATTACAGATCGTGATAAAACGTATGTTGTCATTGATGCTAGCAAAACGAGTAGGAGGGCGGTATAAAGATGACACAAAGAAAGTTGAAAGATGACTACATAAATAAAGTGAAAGATTATCATCCGAAGTCAAATTATGTGATGAATTGTGTAAAGGCGTTTGTTGTGGGAGGGCTTATTTGTACAGTGGGAGAGGTACTGATGAAGTTTTATATGTATTATTTTCATTTTAGTGAGCAAGATGCCGGGAATCCTACAATAGCAACGCTTGTATTATTGTCAGCGATATTAACCGGATTTGGTGTATATGACAAAATCGGGCAATTTGGAGGGGCTGGTTCGGCGGTCCCTGTTACTGGATTTGCAAATTCTATGGCTAGCGCTGCAATGGAACATCGCAGTGAAGGGATTGTCCTTGGGATTGCTACAAATATGTTTAAGCTTGCTGGGAGTGTAATTGTGTTCGGTGTTGTTGGGGCATACATTGTTGGTTTAATTCGATATACGTTTAAACTTTTGATGTCGTAAAGGAGGATAGATATGAGATTGACAGGAAAGCAAACATGGGTATTTCAAAATCACATATTTGTGAATGCAACGGGTACGGCTGTCGGTCCAAAAGAAGCAGAAGGTCCTCTTGGAAAGTATTTTGACATTTCATATGATAATTTACACTGCGGGGAGAAAAATTGGGAGCTCGCTGAAAGAAGACTCATGAGCGATTCAATTCAGCAGGCTATGCAAAAAGGGAATATATCAAATTCGCAGATTGATTTTTTTTTAGCAGGGGATTTATTAAATCAAACGGTGACAGCAAATTATGTTGCTCGTGAGCTCGGGATTCCTTTTTTAGGTATGTTCAGTGCCTGTGCTACATCGATGGAGACTTTAGCGCTTGGAGCAGCTTTTATTGATGGGGGATTTGCTAACCGCGTGCTCGCTACAGTCAGTAGTCATAATGCAACTGCGGAAAGACAATTTCGCTATCCGACAGAGTATGGTGGGCAAAGACCGAAAACAGCGACTTCCACTGTTACTGGGGCAGGGACAGTTTTAATTAGCAAAGAGCACAGTGATATTAAAATAACGGCCGCAACAATTGGAAAAGTACAAGATTTCGGAATTACCAATCCTTTTGATATGGGCTCGGCGATGGCACCGGCTGCTGCTGATACGATTCGACAGCATTTTGAAGATCTAGGGAGAAGTGCGGCAGATTATGATTTGATCGTTACTGGTGATTTATCGGGGGTTGGAGCGCCAATTACGAAACAACTTTTATTTGAGGAAGGGTATGAGCTCGGGTCTATATATAATGATTGCGGATTAATGATTTATGACGCGGATCAAGAAGAAGTTTTTGCAGGTGGTAGTGGCTGTGCTTGTTCAGCGGTTGTAACTTACGGACACTTACTACAAGAAATGCAAAAAGGGAATTTACAACGTATTTTTGTAGTTGCAACGGGAGCGTTATTAAGTCCGATTATGATGCATCAAAAAGAAACAATCCCGACAATTGCACATGGCGTTGTATTTGAAAGAGTAAAAGGGGGGTGAATTGTGGATTTTATATATGCATTTATCGTTGGAGGAGCTATTTGTGTAGTAGGACAACTTTTATTGGATTTTGCAAAATTAACGCCTGCACATTTAATGGCAACTTTTGTAGTAATTGGAGCTATTTTAGATAGCTTTGGTCTATATGATAAACTCATAAAATTTGCAGGTGCTGGGGCGACAGTTCCCATTACAAGCTTTGGGCATTCCCTTTTGCACGGGGCATTACAAGCCGCTGAAAAACATGGGTATTTAGGAATAGGAATTGGGATGTTTAGTTTGACTTCCGCAGGGATTTCAGCGGCGATATTATTTGCGTTTTTTATGGCACTTATATGTAAACCGAAAGGATAAATCAAATGAGACGAAGGGTTATTTTGGTGACAGATGGAGATGAATATGCGAAGCGAGCAATTGAGCTGTTAACAAAGGAATTTGGCGGAAGATGTATTTCGGCATCGCAGAGCAATCCAACTAAATTGACAGGACAGAAGATTGTTGAGCTTATTATGCAAACGCCATATGACCCTGTATTTGTCATGTTTGATGATAGTGGATTTATTGGGGAAGGTCCGGGAGAAAAGGCGTTAAAATATGTGGCGACGCATAAACAAATTGATGTTCTTGGCATTTTAGCTGTTGCATCTAATACACACCATTGGGAATGGGCACGTGTGGATGTCAGTGTAGACCGAGGGGGAAGGTTAACAGAATACGGTGTTGATAAATTTGGGCTACCTGACGGCGAAATTGGCAGGATTAATGGGGATACGATTTATTGTTTAGATGAACTAAATGTTCCTGTTATTGTTGGGATTGGCGATATTGGCAAGATGTGTGGCAATGATGAGTGGGAGCGAGGGTCGCCCATTACAAAGAAAGCAATTCAATTAATTTTAGAAAGGAGCGGGTTTTATGACGAAAAAGAAAAAAGTTAGTATTCCTATTTCTTCGTTTTTAAGTGACAATGAAAATTACTTAAAACAAACAGTTGGGCTGGGCGTCACATTTGATGTTGGGATTCGTAAATTTCAAATTCTTGATAAAAAAATTGGTGTATTGTTTGTAAATGGATTGTGTGATACAAACTACATTATTCACATTTTGGAAGAAGCAGTAGATACAAATGAAATAAGAGATGTTGAAGAAGATACAGTTAAGCTTTTAGAAAATCGCCTTATTCATCAACAAGTAAGTAAAGTAAAAACGATGGATGAGGTCATGCTACAAGTATTATCGGGACTTATTATTATCTTTGTGGAAGGTGAAACAGAGGCCTTTGCAATCGATGTTCGTAGTTATCCAGGACGAACACCGACAGAACCAGATACAGAAAAAGTAGTGCGCGGGTCAAGAGATGGTTTTGTAGAGAATATTATTGTAAATACAGGATTGATTAGAAGACGTGTCCGCGATCCACGTCTGCGAAATGAAATTATTCGGGTAGGGAATAGATCACAAACGGATATTTGTATTACTTATGTTCAAGATGTTGCAAATCCAGAGTTAGTAAGGATTATTAAACAAGAACTAGAGAACATTAATGTAGATGGAATTACGATGGCTGACAAGACGATTGAAGAATTTATAGTAAAACAAGGTTATAATCCATTTCCGCTTATTCGTTATACGGAAAGACCAGATGTGGCAGCGAATCATTTATTTGAAGGGCACGTATTAGTCATTGTTGACACATCTCCAAGCGTTATGATTACACCAACAACATATTTTCATCATGTACAGCATGCAGAAGAGTTTAGACAAAATCCTGCAGTTGGTACATTTTTAAGATGGATACGTTTTATAGGTATTTTATTTTCTCTATTTTTATTACCGTTTTGGTTAGTATTTGTATTTGACCCAACACTCTTGCCAGAGAAGCTTGCTTTCATTGGTCCAAATAAAATGACACATTTACCTATTTTGTTACAAGTTCTGATGGCTGATGTTGGGCTTGAATTTTTACGAATGGCAGCCATTCACACGC
This sequence comes from Bacillus sp. AFS098217, assembly GCF_002551815.1. Classification (GTDB taxonomy): domain Bacteria; phylum Bacillota; class Bacilli; order Bacillales; family Bacillaceae_G; genus Bacillus_A. Next base: position 50,267 of record NZ_NVPR01000032.1, on the reverse strand, counting down.
CTACTCCATTATCATCAGCTACTGGATTGATTTCAGCAATTTTAATTGGTCAAATTGCAATTGATGTTGGCTTATTTGTTCCAGAAGTTATTTTATATACAGCTGTTACGATGATTGGGATATATGCAACGCCAAGCTATGAATTAGGACTTGGAAATAAGCTTGGAAAATTATTTGTCATTATTTTAACCGGATTGTTTCACGGAATGGGATTTGTTATTGGAATGACGATATTGATTCTATTTTTAACATCCATTAAGAGTTTACAAACACCATACTTATGGCCGTTTCTACCGTTTGATTGGGGGGCGTTAACGAAAGTTTTATTACGCCCAACGATGTCTAGTTTGAAAGTAAGGCCAAGTATTGTACATCCGCAAAATATACGCAGGCAAAAATAAGCAGGGTTATCTTCCTGCTTATTTTTTATTATAAATTTATTGTTTTTTAACAAAAAAACAACATTTTTTTCGTACACTTAGAGTAGACATTGTGTATGAAAGGGGAAGAGGGCATGATTAAATTATTTGTAAGTGATTTAGACGATACACTGGTTTATAATGTGAGCCATATGCATGAGGAAGATGGAAAGGCACTTTGCTGGTTGGCGGAAAAAGGGACGAATATTTGCTTCGCTTCTGGTCGTTTTACACATCGAATTCACGATGCGGTTAGGAGGTTCACTTTTCCATATTATACGACGGGATTAAATGGGGCTACAATGTTATTACCGAATGGGGAAATATTCCATGAATCAAAATTTGATGATGGAGTTGCCCAGGAAATATATCAATATATACATGACAAAGGGCTAGCTGATATCGTGTGTACAAAAGAGAAAAGATATACGAAAAAGAAAAATGAACACCATCATGCTTTTGAAGATTATATGGGCGTACATATTGCTGAAATAGAAACACTGGGGGAGGAATTTGGTAAAACAGTTCATCCAGCAAAGTTATTTGTGTATGGAGAAGAGGAAAAGATTGTGACATTGGATCAAGAACTAAGGGAAACATTTTATGAGCAGGCTGAAATTTTTATTTCTGGAAAACGTTATGTTGATATTATGCCACTGGGCGTGAGTAAAGGAAGTGCTTTGAAACGTTTGATGGAGCATTTGAAAATTGAAGCACATGAAGTGGCTTGCATTGGGGACTCTTTTAATGATATTTCTATGTTTGCAGTAACGCCGCATTCTTTTACCCTTCATCATGCCCACCCATATGTAAAGGGAAAAGCGCATCATATCGTCCGTTCTGTAGAAGAAGCAATCATGAAGTTACCTTTGCTTATATAATACATAAATTCATTTTGATTTTTCGGCATATAAGTTGCTGCTACGAAGAAAAAAGGTGACCGTTACTTATTTTCTCTCTTTGCTTTAACTTGGCATGGGATAGGAAGAGGATCTAACCGCTTCTATGCATTGCTGGATGCTCTCTCCCACATAAAAAAAAGGGGTTTATGTCGGGTTTTAATTTGGATTTATATAGAAAAAGCTCGTCAATGACGAGCTTTTTCTTACTTAAACAACGATTTAATAAAATCAATGATACTGGAGAAGAAATCTTTTACTTTATCTAGGAATCCTTGTCCTTCTTCAGACCCTAAGAAGGCTGAAACATGATCTTTCGCTTTATTTAATTGGCTACTAACTTGGTTCCAGTCAATATTTAAATTTTTCATTTTATCAAATAGTGAAACTAAGCTATCTAATTGCTCATCTGTTAACGTAATACCAAGTTGATCGGCGACTTTTTTGATCAGTGTACGTAAATCTTCTGTTGTTTTTGGCTGCTCTTTAGCAATTTCTTCTTTTACTTTTGTGACAAGTTGAACAGCTTTGTCCTCACCGATTTTGTCACCAAGTTTCGCCGTTTGTACCATTTCTTCATTGGCTACTTTTTTTACTTCATCAGGAATTTCTTTTTTCGATGTTGTTTCGTAAGCTTTCATTAAACCTGTTAAAGCAGCTGTTCCTGATACTTTAAATGGCGCTGTGATTTGAATCTCAGCATCTTTCACACCTGCTGTAATTAACGCGTTTGTGTACATTGCATCTGTTACCCAGTTGATGTTTTTCGTTCGTACAATAAGACCAGATCCTGGTTTTGTGTACGTAATCATAGAAGAGGAAATAGCTTTCGTACCAATTTGTGATTTCGGAACGATACCCTCTAGAAATTTATGTTCTTCGGCATTAGATACAGTAATAACTTGTGCATCTTTTGGTGCTTTCATTTCTTTCAACAGATCTTGCTTTTGTTGTTCAGATAAATTTTCTCCTAATGTAACAATTGATTCTCCCTCAATTATGTCTGCAAATGAAGCTGTTGGAATCATAAATACCGTAACAGCTAATAGCAGAGCTAATAATTTCGTTTTCACGAAAAATCGCTCCCTTTCTCTTTCTGGAATTTTCGGGCAACAAAGTTATTATAGTACATTTTTCGTATTTGTCATCTGTCTTCTTCTAGATTTCAAAAAAGAAGTATGAAGATTGTCGGATTCTTTTTGTTTCTGGGCATGAATATGGTAATATAGTGCTGAGATAGTTGAAAGGAGACATATACGTATGAAAACTTTAGGATACATATTAATGGAAAATGGTGAAAAAATCGAATTAGAATTTTTCGCAGAGGAAGCACCAAAAACAGTAGAAAACTTTAAAAAATTAGCGGACAAAGGATTTTATGATGGTGTTACATTCCACCGCGTTATTCCTGGTTTTGTAAGCCAAGGTGGAGACCCAACAGGAACAGGTGCAGGTGGCCCTGGTTATTCTATTCCATGTGAAACTGAAGGAAACCCTCACAGACATGTTGTTGGATCACTTTCTATGGCACACGCTGGCCGTAATACAGGTGGTAGCCAATTCTTCGTCGTTCATGAGCCGCAACCACATTTAGATGGTGTACATACTGTATTTGGTAAAGTTACAAGCGGAATTGAAACAGTATTAAACATGCGTCAAGGCGATGTAATGAAAGAAGTTAAAGTTTGGGAAGAATAAGTTAAAGAGAGCTAGTTAGCTCTCTTTTTTTGTTTGCAGAAAATAAGTTGCTCATTATCAATTGGAGATTTTTTATTTTACAAACAGGAATTGGAGGGTAACATGCAGTAAATGATAAAGTAGGAGGACGAATTTTTTTACATTAAAATGATGTTATGCTGAGAACGGTCTTTCGCAAACATACATAGAATATGGTAGAGTTTCGTATCATTAATGAGTTTATGTACAGTTGACTTTCCGAATTTCTCTTTGTATGATTATCAAGTTGCTTTGACGGCCCTTCTCACTATAGTGAAAATATTGTAAAATAGATATGATATAGAAATAGTGGTTAAGGGGATAAATGGTTTGTAACTTTTGCTAAGAAGGGATAAGGTTTATGTTAATTCGTTTTAAAAAAAGTTATGAAAAGATTGCAATGGGGCTTCTTTCTTTTATGCCAACTGAAAAAGATGTGAAAACATTACAATTGACAATGAAAGAATATGATACAAAAGACAATTGGCAATTGTATTTGTGGAAACAAAATGATGATTTTGTTGGGATAGTTGGGGTTATTAAAAAGGAAGATCATGTATTAGAAATTCAACATCTTAGTGTGAATCCATCTCATCGTCATATGGGAATTGGGACAAAGATGGTTCAAGAATTAAAAGATAAGTTTCATGGTGTTACAATTTGTGGGAATGAGCAAACAGCTAGTTTTTGCGAAAAATGTAAGGGATTTGAACAAAATATACATTCATGAAAGCAGAGATGGAAATGTAATCATCTCTGCTTTCTTTTTGTTAGTTGTTCGTTTCGCTCGAAAATGATAGCGTCTCGATTACGCAATGTGTGCTTGTGGATAATATATTCACTAGGTAGAGAATGAATATTTTTCCAAGGGAGGCCATTTTCAGAGCATAATTGTACGCATTTGTTTTCTAAAGCGGCATCTGAAAAAGGTAAAAATATAGGTGTAAAAGTTGCTTTTGCAAGAATAGACTGTAATTGTTTTTGGAGTAAAGATAAAAGTTGTCGATCATTTAGTCCTAATGAATTTATGTGATCACGTTCTTTTTCTAAGATGGAAATTGCGCTTTTCATCATTTTTGCCGCACCATTCCAATTTGATCGTCTTTGATGGTATAAAGAAACGGCAATTTGAATGAAACCAACCCAGTAGTTATCACGATCTCCTCGTGGCTTTAATTTCCAATGTTCTTCTAGCACCTCATGACATTCAAAATAATCGTAGTCTCCGTGAAAATGAATTAAAAACTGTATGTATGCTTTAGGATACATCTTTTTCGCTCCTGTCTAACGGTTTTATGTACAGTTTATCATATAAGTAGTAAACGGCTAGAGAAGTTCTCTAGCCGTTTACTACAGTCTGCATTAGCAGAAGCAAGCCGCTCCTACAATGATTAATAAAATAAATAGTACAACAAGTAAAGCGAAACCGCCGTGAAAACCACAATCAAAATGGCCCATAGTTTTTGTACCTCCTACATTGTTCTTACTACACTGCTATCATATGAAGAGGTGGGCATTATTGCATGGGCAGGTGTCTATTTTAAATTAAATTTCTCAAAAAGGTTGGATAGAACATAAGTATGCTCTATACTTATGTTGTTATAGAAAAAATGTGGTGGGATGTTTTGTGCAATATAATTTTAAAGTTGAGGCTTTTGAAGGGCCTTTAGATCTATTGTTACATTTAATTCATCGCTATGAAATTGATATATACAATATTCCTGTAGCGGAAATTACAGAGCAATATTTATCTTACATTCATACGATGAAAGAATTACAATTAGATGTTGCAAGTGAGTATTTGGTGATGGCTGCAACGCTATTGCAAATTAAAAGTAAGATGTTGTTACCGAAACAAGAGGAAGATGTACATGATAATGGTGAAGACTTTATAGATGACCCTCGTCAAGAGTTAATGGAGCGGTTAATTGAATATAAAAAATATAAGCAAGTTGCTACTGAGTTAAAAGAGAGAGAACAAGAAAGAGCACAGCTGTATACACGTCCACCAATCGATTTTACATCGTTTCAGCAGGAAGAGGAGACGAATTTACCTCTAGATGTTACGCTATATGACATGTTAGCAGCGTTTCAAAAACTTATACGCCGTAAAAAATCACAGCGTCCAGTAACAACGCGGATTACTCGTCAGGAAATATCAATTGAACAGCGTATGACTGATATTTTACAGCAATTAGATACAGTAAGTGGGCGTCAAAGTTTTTATGATTTATTTGCTGATGAAGAGCGTGAAGTAATGGTGGTAACATTTTTAGCTATACTTGAGCTTATGAAAAATCAACAAATTGTTATTGAACAAGAGCAAAATTTTGATGAAATCTTTTTGTCACGATCTAATTAAAGTTTTGCCGCACCGTTTGGAACGATAAAAGGAATGTTGAACCGGACGCAATTTATTGTGATTCGGCTTTTTTTATGGGTACTTTTGGTGAGGAAAAGGTATGAGAAAGGAGATTGTACATTGGAGAGAAAAGAAAGAATGGCAATTATTGAAGGACTTCTATTTGTTGCTGGGGATGAAGGGATTTATCCAGAACAAATTGCAAAAGTACTTGAAATTGAAGTGAAAAATGTAGTTCAAATGGTTGAAGAGATGCAAAAAGAATGGGAAGGGCTGCAGCGAGGATTACAAATTGTACAATTTGCGAAAGTGTACCGTCTAGTAACCAAAAAAGAACATGCGCTATATTATCAAAAGTTAATGGATGCACCAACGGCAGCTTCTCTTTCTCAGGCAGCTCTTGAAACATTGGCGATTGTTGCTTATCGTCAGCCAATTACAAGAACGGAAATGGAAGAGATTCGTGGTGTGAAAACGGACAGAGCATTACAAACACTAGTTTCACACTTACTTATCAAAGAAATTGGCAGAGCTGAAGGGCCAGGGCGTCCTATTTTATATGGCACGACAAAAGAGTTTTTAGATACGTTCGGATTGCAAACATTAGATGATTTACCTGTTCTTTCTGAGGAGAATGAACAAATGAATGAAGCAGACCTATTTTTTGGTTCCTTGCAGGAATTATCAAAATGAAAGCTTAGCACTTCGCTAAGCTTTTTTTGTATATGAAATACACAGCGTGTCATACTAAATGAAAAAAAGGAGACGAATTATGAAAGGCGTACGGATTATTCTATTGCTAGTTTCTGTTTTATTATGCTGTTCATTAAACAGCACATCTGCTAAAAGATATATGATGTCTGTTCATACTGCGTCTTCTTTTACTGTGCAACGTCCACATTTAGGAAAAATGAAAGTGAGTTTTTTTAAGGTAGGACAAGGTGATGCCACGCTAATCACTTTACCGAATGGTCAAACGATGTTAATTGATGGGGGTCCTTATGAAGCGGGAGAAGAAATTATTCAAAAATTAATTGAAAAGGGAATTAACCATTTAGACGTAGTAGTAGGGACTCATCCAGATATGGACCATATAGGCGGACTTATTCCAATTATAGAACAAATGCCGGTATCGCTTGTATTAGATAGTGGGAAAACGTATAGTTCTTTTACATATCATACGTATAGGAGCAATATTAAAAAGAGAGGAATTCCGTTTGTTCGTGTAAAACAAGGACAACATATCCCAGTAGATCCCCATGTGTCCATTCAAGTGTTAAACAATGGAAAATCAAAGGATGAAAATAATGAATCCTCCATTGTTCTAAAGATTCGATATGGTAAGGCTGATTTTTTATTAATGGGAGATGCTGATATACAAACTGAAAATAAAATATTAAAGCAGTATGATGTACATGCAGATGTATTAAAAGTAGGTCATCATGGTTCATACACATCAACGAGCGAAGTATTTTTGAAAAGGGTGGATCCTTCATTTGCTATTCTTTCTTACGGTAGCAAAAATCCATATGGTCATCCTCATCAAAGTGTGGTAAAGAGATTGAAAAGATGTGGTGTAATGGTGTATGGAACAAATAAACGAACAGTGGAGATGGAGACAGACGGGGAGCATATTTCAATATGGTCAAATATACCGCTTCCACTGTTAAAGTAGAGAAGTAGTTAAGAACCTATAAATGCTGAGCAGGGAAATGAAAATAAAGGATTATGATTAACTTGCATAAAAGGTTCATTGTCTCCTTTTGGAAAAAAAGAATAATATATATTATAATTAAAGAAGAAAACAAATAAATTTCCTTTTTTACCGAAAGAAGAGGAAATTTCCATTTAAATGTATAGACAACTACTCGTGTGTATATTAAGATGGAATTAGACAAATAGGTACTAATAACAAGTAGGTATTTCATGGGAAAGGATCGATGAAAATGAAAACGCAAGTTGTCATCAATGCCAAAGTTTATACAGGCCAAGAAGTAATGGAAAGAGGATTTATTCGTTACGCAGAAACAATTAAAGAAATTGGTTTGATGGCTCAATATGTATCACAAGAAAATGAAACTGTTTTTGATGCAGAAGGAAAAATTGTGATTCCGGGTATGATTGATGTTCATATTCATGGTGGATACGATATTGATGCGATGGATGCAAATAGTGATGGTTTAGTAACTCTTGGTAAAGAAATGTTAAAAGAAGGAGTTACAACTTACTTCCCAACAACAATGACACAAGCTCCAGAAGCAATTGAAGCGGCATTAAGTGCTGCAAAAGAAGCGAAAGAAAAAGGAGCACATTTTGAATATATTCACTTAGAAGGACCATATGTTTCAAAAAAACGTGCGGGAGCACAACCTCTTGAACATATTGTTCCTGCCAATATTGAACAATTTAAACAATGGCAAGAAGTAAGTGGCAATTTAATTAAATTAGTAACATATGCACCAGAAGAAGAAGGGGCGGCAGAATTTGAAGAGTATCTTGCTGAAACTGGTGTTGTTGGCACAATGGGACATACAGATGCAATTGATGCACAATTAAAAAACAGAAAAATTACACACGCAACACATTTATATAATCAAATGCGAGGTTTACATCACCGTGAACCAGGGGTTGTTGGTCATGTGTTATTAAATCCAGATGTAATGGTTGAAATTATTACAGATGGTATTCACATTCACCCAGATATGGTGAAACTGGCATATAAATTAAAAGGTCCAAAAAAAGTAAGTGTTATTACTGACGCAATGCGTGCAAAGGGTCTAGAAGATGGATTATATGAACTTGGCGGACAGCCTGTACATGTAAAAGATGGTAGTGCTCGATTAGAAGATGGAACGTTAGCTGGTAGTATTTTGAAAATGGACCAAGCGTTCCGAAATGTAATTGAATTTACAGGATGTTCAATTGAGGATGCTGTACTTATGACATCAGTTAACCAAGCGGAAGAATTTGGATTAAATAGAAAAGGTGCATTAGCGGTAGGTAAAGATGCAGATTTTGTTGTCATGACAGAAGATTTACATGTATATGATACAGTTCGATTAGGAATCCATATGAAAGAAGGGAAGTAAATAGATGAATATTCTTGTTGTAAAAACTTCAGAAGAATTAGCAGAAGCAGGCTATAAATTAATTGAAGAAGTTATAAACTCAAAAGAAAAACCAACACTAGGAATGGCTACAGGAAGCTCTCCACTGGGGATTTATGCAGAAATGCGAAAAAATAAACTTGATACAAGCCGTGTAACCACTGTAAACTTAGATGAGTACGTAAATTTACCAAATGAAGATAAAAATAGCTATTATTACTTTATGCAAGAACAGTTGTTTGACTATCTTCCATTTAAAGAAACTTATGTACCAAATGGGATGGCAAGTGATTTAGAAGAAGAATGTAAGCGCTATGAACACATTCTAGCAGCTAACCCAGTTGACCTACAGATTCTTGGAATCGGTGAAAACGGTCACATCGGATTTAACGAGCCAGGAACAGCTTTTGATTCTCCAACTCACATTGTAGAATTAACAGAGTCTACTCGCCAAGCAAACCTTCGTTTCTTCGAAAAAGAAGAAGATGTGCCAACTCATGCAATTACAATGGGGATTGGGAGCATCATGAAAGCGAAGCAAATTCTACTTATTGCTATGGGACCAAAAAAAGCAGAAGCAATTAAGGAATTATTGCAAGGTGAATATAGCGAAGCGTGTCCTGCTACAATTCTGCAACGTCATCCGAATGTAACCGTAATCGCTGACCCAGAAGCTCTATCTTTATGCAGTGAGGCGATTGCTGATGAACATCGACAAATATTCACCATTTCCGATCTATTATCAGATTCAAGAGTGGGTGAAACAGCTAATTGAGGACGGTGAATGGAAGCCGGGAGATAAAATTCCATCTGAGAATGAACTTTGTGATAAGTTCGAAGTAAGTCGCATGACAATTAGACAGGCAATTAATAACTTAGTGGAACAAGGCTATTTATATCGAAAACGTGGAATTGGAACGTTTGTTCAACTTCCAAAAGTGGAGCAAAAGCTGCAAGGGATGACGGGATTTACAGAAGATATGCTTTCTCGTGGTCTGAAACCAAGCAGTCAATTATTAAGTTTCGGCTTAGTTCCTGCTACTGCTAAAATAGCAGACCGGCTTAGAATACAAGAAGGAGAATCGGTTTATGAAGTGAGACGTATTCGTTTAGCTGATGATGAGCCGATTGCTTTTGAGACGACATATTTGTCGCCAACTCTTGTAAAAGATATTAACGAAGAAATTTTGCAACAATCTTTATACGAACATTTGGAGCAAAAGTTAGGTTTTAAACTTATTCGTGCTACGCAAGCAATTGAAGCATCCATTGCAACAGACAATGAGGCTGATCATTTGCATATTCCTAAAAAGGCGCCTGTACTTGTAATGAGGCAATGGTCATATGCAGAGGGTGAATTGCCGTTAGAATATGTGAAATGTATTTATCGTGGTGATCGTTATAAGTTTATTACGAGTATTTCACGAAATAAGTAATATACTTTATGTTGTGATGTACAGTGAAATTTCGACTTGTTTGGTATTTAGAGGAATAAAAATACGACTCATTCTTATATGGAGTGAGTCGTATTTTTATTTTGCTTTGAGTTGTAAGCTAGCACGTGTTCGATAGCGTCTTTTACAGAGTCTACGACATAATGTGCATGTTCTTTCACTGCATCATGAGCTTGTGACATGGCAAAGCTATGAGGTGTTAAATTGAACATAGGAATATCATTGTAAGAATCACCGATACAAGCGATTTCTTCAGGTTTTACTTGAAACTCTTGTAATAAAATAGAGATGGCTGATCCTTTGCTAATATTTGGCGGCATGACATCTAAGCATTGCTCAGCCGAGATAAAAGTACTGACTTTGCCGCCAAATTTCTCATCAATTTTTTTCTGAAGTACTTGTAGGTCTTCGTTTGTGCCACCAACAGAAATTTTATTTGGGAAGATCGTATCATCAATTTTTTGTAATAAATTTGGTTCTTCAACAGAAGTCATCATCACTTGTTTTTCAAGCTCATGGATAAAAGGTGTTTTTTCTTCAATGTAATAATTATGTTCATCACTTACATAACGAAAATACGGTTTTTCTTTTGTTATTGATAACAGCTCAGGTAAAATGCTGGAATCAAACGTGGCAGACAGTAGTTGTTTATTTTCATATGTATATACAAAAACACCGTTCACACTGATGCGGTGAAATTGAGTACCAACTTCTTTCATTAAACCAGCGATTTCATTATCAAGCCTGCCAGAGGCGAAAGAAAGAATTACATTTTGCTCTGCGAGACTACGAAGTGCGGCAATATCTTGTTGATCAATGATCCCCCCATGTTGCATCATCGTACCATCTATATCGCTTACAAACATTTTAATCATGTTGCCCTCTCCTTTCTATGTACACCTGTTCTTATATTATACGCATCTTATACAATCATGTCTAAAAAACAACTTTTTCTAAAATGGTAGATGTTTGCATTGACGAAAAAGAAGGATGTTCTGTAACATAAAAGTAGGTTATTTAAGGACGAGGGTGGTGTTATATGAATAATTATCTAGAAATTAAAAAAGTTTTAAATAATAATGTCATCATTGCGAGCCATCCGGAACATGAGGAAGTAGTAGTGATCGGCAAGGGAATTGGATTTGGGAAGAAAGCAAAAGATGTGTTAGAGGCGGAACAAATTGAAAAAATGTTTGTTTTAAAAAATGAACGGGATCGTGAACAATATAAGCTTTTAGTGCCACACGTGAGCGAAAAGTTAATTGAACTGATGAATGATATTATGCTATATATTCAAGAGAAGGTACAATCGCCATTAAACGAACACATTCATATTGCCTTAACAGATCATATTTCTTTTGCGATTAAAAGACTAAAACAAGGCTTTACAATGGATAATCCTTTTTTAGTTGAAACAAAAATGTTATACCCAGAAGAATATGAAATTGCTGAAGGAGTTGTGCAGCTCCTGAATTCTCGTTTGCACATTACATTACCAGAAGGAGAAATTGGTTTTATTGCACTTCATATTTATAGCTCGCTCACAAATTCTGATTTATCTTCTGTTAATCAAAACTCTCGTCTTATTGCACAGCTCGTTTCTTTAATTGAAAGAAATCTACATCTTACATTAGAGCGAGAAAGTATTCATTATTTACGCCTTATTCGTCATTTACAATATGCAATTGAACGGGTGAAAAAGGGAGAAAAGGTAGAAGAAGCACAAGGGTTTGCTGATTTATTAAAAGCAGAGTATCCTGTTTGTTATAATTTAGCTTGGAAGCTTGTGAAGGTGATGCAGCAGGAATTACAGCTTCCTGTGTACGAAGCGGAAAGCATTTATTTAACGATGCACTTGCAAAGATTAGTAAAAGCAGAGCATGTGTAAAAGACACGTATTTTTGTCTAAAATGAAAACGTTAGAAAAAATGATTGAATCGCTTACAATTGTTATGTATAATAAATCTTGCACAGTTATACAAATTTCGACAAACAAGTTAAAGCAAATAACGAAAACGTTTGCTTTAAAATAGTGAACTTATACGTAAACCTATTTTTGACACGTGTTACTGATTCGATCAGGCATGAGTGGAGAAAAGTAAGGAATGCAAGCTAGATAAAGGGACATACTACCCTTTGTATAGCTATCGTTCTATCTTTTTTTCCTCATGCCTTTTTGACGTTTGTCGAAAAGCATCAATATAGATAAGAGAGGAAGTGTTTCTATGTTTAAGAAGATCTTTGGTGTTCTTCAAAAAGTCGGAAAAGCGCTTATGCTTCCAGTAGCGATTTTACCGGCTGCAGGTATTTTACTTGGATTTGGTAATGCATTTCAAAATCCACAGTTAACAAATCTAGTTCCTGCTTTAAAGGCAGATTGGTTTGTTCTAGTTGCAAAAATTATGGAACAATCTGGTGATATTATTTTCGCAAACCTTGCATTATTATTCGCAGTAGGGGTTGCCATCGGATTAGCAGGTGGAGACGGAGTAGCTGGGTTAGCAGCCTTCGTTGGATACTTAATCATGAACAAAACGATGAGCGTATTCTTAGGAGTAGAGAAATTTGTTACAATTACAAGTGACAAAATTCCAGTTAAAACTGGTTTTACAGATCCAGCATATGCAAATGTATTAGGTATCCCAACGCTTCAAACGGGAGTGTTTGGGGGTATACTTGTAGGTATATTAGCAGCATATTGTTATAATAAGTACTTTAATATTGAATTACCACCATACTTAGGATTCTTTGCTGGTAAACGTTTCGTGCCAATTGCAACAGCAACATTCTCGTTAATTTTAGGGATTGTAATGTGCTTTGTTTGGCCTCCAATTCAAGGCGGTTTGAATGCATTCTCGCATCAAATGATTGATGCAAATAAAACATTGGCAGCATTTATATTCGGTTTAATTGAGCGATCGTTAATTCCATTTGGATTGCATCATATTTTCTATGCACCATTCTGGTTTGAATTTGGTCAATATACAAATGCCGCAGGTGACATTATCCACGGTGACCAAAAGATTTTCATGGCACAGCTAAAAGATGGCGTGGAATTAACAGCTGGTACATTTACAACAGGTAAATATCCGTTCATGATGTTCGGTCTTCCAGCAGCAGCGTTAGCGATGTATCATGAGGCACGTCCAGAAAATAAAAAACTAGCAGCTGGTATTTTAGGATCTGCTGCGTTAACATCTTTCTTAACAGGTATTACAGAACCACTTGAATTTTCATTCTTATTCGTAGCACCAGTATTATTCGGAATACATGCTGTATTCGCTGGTTTATCATTTATGACTATGCAAATTTTAGGCGTTAAAATCGGGATGACATTCTCTGGTGGTTTTATTGACTTTATGTTATTTGGTGTATTACCGAATCGTACTGCATGGTGGTGGGTAATTGTTGTTGGTCTTGTATTAGCAGTGATTTACTACTTCGGATTCCGCTTTGCAATCCGTAAATGGGATTTAAAAACACCAGGTCGTGAAGTAGTGGCAGATACTGATGGAGCAGGAACAGTAGAAGCAGGCGAGCTTCCAGGTGAGATTTTAGTAGCACTTGGCGGAAAAGAAAACATTGCTTCTTTAGATGCTTGTATTACACGTTTACGCGTTCAAGTAAAAGATCAAAAGGATGTAAATAAAGATCGTTTAAAAGAGCTTGGAGCAGCAGGTGTTCTTGAAGTTGGTAACAATATTCAAGCTATCTTCGGTCCAAAATCTGATACGTTAAAATCACAAATTCAAGATATTATGGCAGGTCGTGCAGTGCATGTTGCAAAAGAAGAGCCTGTAAAAGCGAAAGAAACTGTACAACAAACTGATACAAATGAAACAATTGTATCTCCAATTGAAGGTAAAATTTTACCGATTACAGAAGTACCTGATCAAGTATTTTCAGGGAAAATGATGGGCGATGGGTTCGCAATTGAGCCAACAGAAGGAACAGTAGTTTCTCCAGTTGACGGTGAGATTGTCAATGTATTCCCAACAAAGCATGCAATTGGTATTCAATCTGAAGCTGGAAAAGAAATTTTAATTCACTTTGGTATTGATACTGTAAAATTAAATGGTGAAGGTTTTGAAACACTTGTAGCACAAGGTGATAAAGTGAAACAAGGACAACCATTATTGAAAGTGGATATAGCATTTGTAAAAGAAAATGCACCATCTATTATCACACCAATTATTTTTACAAATTTAGGGCAAGGACAACAAGTTGAGCTGAAAAAAGAAGGTAATGTCAAGAAAGGCGAAGCCGATATTATTGACATTCAGTAAGAAATTGACGCAAAATGTTTATAATTATACTAGGCGATGTGGTTGACCGAACATCGCCTAGTATATACAATAGATGATGTAGTACTCACGTCTATACAACCGAAAAAATACTGTATTTAAAGGAGATAAATTATTATGGAAAAAATCTTTAAAGTAACTAGCGACTCTGGAATTCATGCTCGTCCAGCAACTCTACTTGTAAACACTGCAAGCAAATTCGGTGCTGACATTAACTTAGAATATAATGGTAAGAACGTTAACTTAAAATCAATCATGGGCGTTATGTCTTTAGGTATTCAACAAGGCGCAGAAATTAAAATCACTGCAAATGGTGATGATGCAGCTCAAGCACTAGCAGCTATCGAAGAAACTATGAAAAACGAAGGCTTAGGAGAGTAATGACTCTTAATATTCAAGGGATCGCTGCATCAAGTGGGATTGCTATTGCGAAGGCTTTCAGACTTGAGAATCCTGAGTTTAACATTGAAAAGAAAACCATTTCGAACGAAACTGCAGAAATTGCACGCTTAGAAGCTGCGCTTGAGAAAGCAAAATCTGAACTAGAAGCTATTAAGGACCATGCTTTTGTTGAGTTAGGTGCTGATAAAGCTGCTATCTTTGAAGCACATTTATTAGTATTGAATGATCCAGAATTAGTAAATCCAGTGAAAGATAAAGTAAATAATGAAAAAATAAATGCTGAATTTGCAATGGACGAAGTTGCAACAATGTTCATTACTATGTTTGAAAACATGGATAACGAATATATGAAAGAGCGTGCGGCGGATATTCGCGACGTGACGAAACGTGTTCTTGCACATTTACTAGGAATTAACTTCTCAAATCCAAGTACAATTTCTGAAGAAGTAATCATTATTGCTGAAGATTTAACACCATCTGATACAGCTCAATTAAACCGTAAATATGCAAAAGGTTTCACAACTGATATTGGTGGACGTACATCTCACTCTGCAATTATGGCTCGCTCTATGGAAATTCCAGCTGTTGTTGGCACAAAAGTTGTTATGGAGAAAATCCAGAACGGCGATATGGTAATCATCGACGGTTTAGATGGAGAAGTAATTGTGAACCCATCTGAAGAAACTCTTCGTGCTTTCGAAGAAAAGAAAGCAAAATTCGAAGAACAAAAAGTAGAATGGGCTAAACTAAAGGATCAACCAACTGTAACAAGCGATGGACATCATGTTGAGCTTGTTGCAAATATCGGTACACCAAACGATGTACAAGGTATTATTGACAATGGTGGAGAAGGCGTTGGTTTATACCGTACAGAATTTTTATACATGGGCCGTGACAATCTTCCAACAGAAGAAGAACAGTTCGAAGCGTATAAAGCAGTTCTTGAAGGTGTAAAAGAGGGTCAACCAGTTGTTGTTCGTACACTTGACATTGGTGGAGATAAAGAACTTCCATACTTACATTTACCAAAAGAAATGAACCCATTCTTAGGTTACCGTGCAATTCGCTTATGTCTTGAAGAGCAAGATGTGTTCCGTACACAACTTCGTGCATTACTTCGTGCAAGCGTATATGGTAATTTAAAAATTATGTTCCCAATGATTGCAACTCTTGATGAATTCCGTCAAGCAAAAGCAATTTTATTAGAAGAGAAAGAAAGACTTGTTCAAGCTGGTACAACTGTTTCTGACGCTATTGAAGTAGGTATGATGGTAGAAATCCCTGCTTCTGCGGTATTAGCAGACCAGTTTGCTAAAGAGGTTGATTTCTTCTCTATTGGAACAAACGACTTAATTCAATACACAATGGCTGCAGACCGTATGAATGAGCGTGTATCTTACTTATACCAACCGTATAACCCATCAATTTTACGTCTTGTAAAAATGGTTATCGATGCTGCTCATAAAGAAGGAAAATGGGCTGGTATGTGCGGTGAGATGGCAGGAGATTCACTTGCAATTCCATTATTACTTGGATTAGGACTAGATGAGTTTAGTATGAGTGCAACATCTATCCTTCCTGCAAGAACACAACTAAGCAAGTTGTCAAAAGCAGATATGCAAGAGTTAGCACAAAAAGCATTAACTATGTCAACTGCTGAAGAAGTTGTTGAATTAGTGAAAAGCATCTAATAAGAAAAAAAACCTGAGCCGATGAAATCGGTCTCAGGTTTTTTTAGCAAATCGCAATTATATCATCTATTAGGCATATTAGAGCGTGAACTACCCACCACTTAAATTCTAATGAATTTTGAGGTGGAGTATTACTCTCTGCAAATAGTGGGATAAAAACAAAAAAGACCATCCTCATTAATAAAAAGGCAGTCTTTACACTTTTTTGCTTTTATATAAAACGATAATATACACCGGAAGAGCTAAAAGTAATGGTGCGATAAAGTGTGAGGTATGTAGTCCCTCTTCTACTTGGAATGCTTTTTCTTTTGGAAATTGTAGTATTGCAATATTCATAGCATCACCAATAAAGTATAGAAGCAGTACAGTTACGGCATAGCTTAAAAATGCAATAAAGCTTCCATATGAATTCAATGAAAATCCCTCTCTTGTTATCTATTTGTTACTATTGTATCATAATTGTAACAAAAAATCACCCTATATTTCGAGAGGTAAATAAAATTCGACATAATACGTCATGTTTAATTATAGATAAGAAGTACGGTAAAATATTTTTACACAATTATGTCGAATTTTATTTATGATATATTACAAATAGATAACATAAAAAAACGAAGATGGATATCTTCGTTTTTTTATTTAGCCCATTCAGTTACTTGCTCAACACTCATGCGTGGTGCCGGATGGCCTTTTAAAGTAGACTCACCAATTGTAATTAGCATGATTGGTACATAACGAGAAGAAACATTAAATTCTTCCATTAGTGCTTGTGAATTAAAACCACCAATCGCACAAGTATCCCAACCAGTTGCCTTAGCTGCAAGCATAAGTTGCATCGCAGCTAAAGATGCATTTGAGAAGGCTGCATCTCGTGGATACTGTTCACGCGTGTATGCAGATTCAATATTTTGTGTCAAACGTTCTTTTGCTTCTTCTTTCATAAATCCTTGTTCAACAATTGGACCATAAACAGGTGTAATGTTTTTATATGCTTCTAAATCTCCTAAAACAGCGACTACGGCAGAGGCATCAAGAATCTGCTGCTGATTATATGCAATGGGATGTAAACGACTTTGTACATCCTTACCTTGAAAAACAAGGAATTTCCAATGTTGTAGGTTCCAAGCTGAAGGTGCTTGGGAAGCTGCTTTTAAAATTTCTTGAAGTTCCTCATTTGAAATTTCCTTTTCAGGATTGAATGCACGATTAGACGTACGCTCGTATAAAACGCTAAAGAAATCTTGCTTTGTCATCATATATCCTCCAAATTATATATCAATTTATAAAAATAAATAACATGCCTTTTACTTACATTTTGTAAGCTGTCACTGATAAAGAATATAATATCTTTATTTTGATTGTCAAGTTTTTAAGAATAGAATAAAAAGAGGGCATTCATACAAACGTTATGATTCGTGTAATCATACAATAAAAAGGTAATTCACATAGAAAGATAGGCAAAATAAATCTCCTATCAGTGGGAGAGTTCTTCGTTCCTGCTGATGTTTAGGCCTCACCAATCGGGTTCTTTTGATGACAATCTCCTATAAAAAAGGATCGTGAGGAATTCAGTAGAACAAGATATATGAAGTGAGTGAAGATCAGTGATGAACATACTACATTTTTTATTAGAGAATACGGTTTTTCAAAATGTATTACAGGATCTCCGGCTAAATGTACTTTATATAGAAGAAGGGCACAATCATCAGCATACAATAGAGAATGTACATCCAAAGTGTATGTTTATAGCTAGCAGTTTTGAAGAAGGAAAAATATTGTTTAAGAGAGTGCGCCCACAAATTGTAATCATGTATGTGTCAGATAGTATACAAGTAGAACATATAAAACAATTGTATAATTCACAGAGTTCTTTCATTATTATTTGGGATCAGCCTGTAACAGCAAAGTTTGTAGAAGTACTTAAAATAGGAATACGGAATATCGTTGTTGCTCCTGTTACCCCGCAAGTTGTGTTAGAAGAAGTGAATAAGAGCCTCTATCAATTGTCATTATTACAGCAAGTCAGTTTTCAGCAAGAGCTTCTTCAAATGATGTTTGATTTCCAAAATGATTTATTGTTTATTATGGAAGATGATGAAATTGTTGATTGTAATACGAACTTTTTAAACTTTTTTGGGTATGAAAATTTAATTTCATACCGAGAACAGCATATAGTATTTGCAGAACATTTCATTCAGGAGCATGGATACTATGCAACAAATCATGATATAACTTGGTTGGATGATTCTTTATCACAAGGTAGGAAAATCAAGATGCACAATCATGAAGGGGATGAATTTGTTTTTTTACTACGTGCTGCACCTTTACCAGAAGATTTGTCTAGGTTTATTGTTAAGTGTACAGATATTACGGAATTAGATGAATTATATCAGGAGCAAGAACGACTTGCTACAATTGACTCTTTAACAGAAATATATAATCGTTTAAAATTTCAACAAATATTAGAAGAAAAATGGGAGAATACGAAAAGAGACAATCAAAAAATAGCACTTATTCTGTTTGATATAGATGATTTTAAAAAGGTAAATGACACGTATGGTCATGATTTTGGTGATTTAGCATTAATTCAATTAGCAGAACTTATGAAATCTAAAATTGAATCTCAGCACATATTTGCACGATGGGGGGGAGAAGAATTTATCATACTAGTTACAAATACAACGGAAAAAGAGGCATTTCAAGTTGCCGAATCACTACGTTTTTTTATTGAAACAAAACAATTTTCCGGGATTTCAAAGTTAACGGCAAGTTTTGGAATCGCATTATATGAACCAGGAATTATGAGAGAAGAATTAGTACAACGAGCAGATATTGCTTTGTACGAAGCAAAAAAAAATGGAAAAAACCAAGTTCGTGTATATAGAAAAGAAAAAATGTAATTTTTTCGCAACAAAGTGTTGCGATTTTTTTTTGTTGCTTGATAATAGAAAGAGGGGGTAATTTATAATGAAGTAACCGTGGAGGTTTTTGAATGATAAAAAAAATAATTATTATGTTTTTGATGTGCTTTATAGTATGTGGAAGTGTGTACTACTTTTTTGATAAACAAGAGAAACAAAAAGTACTCACTTCAAAGGAAACCCCATCTGTTGAGTCTGAATTACAGAATAATTTGGAAAAAAAAGAGAAGCCGCCAATCGATTATGCTAGTGTAGCACAAAAATTAGATCAATATTTAAAAGATAGAGAGTTTAATGGAACGGTTCTCGTTACGGACAAAGACCATGTTGTATTGAACAAAGGATACGGATATGCAGATGTTCAAAATCACATTGAAAATACGCCACAAACAAAATACCGCATTGGTTCCATCACTAAGACTGTTGTCGCAACATCAATTTTACAACTTCAAGAGCAGGGAAAGTTAAATATTCAAGACAATGTACATAAATATATCCCTTCATTTCCAATAGATAAAAATATTACATTATACCATCTGTTAACGCATACTTCAGGTTTACCGGAGATTGGGAAAGGAAAGGTAAATGCAGCATCACGCTTAAATTTAGTGAATTGGATTGGAAGTCTGCATTTAGAGTTTCCTCCAGGAACAGGGTGGAGATATACGGATTATAATTACATGGTGCTTGCTTATATTATAGAGAATATCTCTAAAAAGCCTTTGGGAGAGTACGTAAAGGAAAATATATTTGCAAGAGCAGAAATGCATGAATCGGGTATGGGGGATATGGTACCAGGAGAACAGCATTTTACTAAAGGCTATAAAAAGAAAGACAATGTACTAGTATCTGTACCAAAATTAGGAATGGAGTGGCTATATGGTTGTGGTGAGATGTATACTACAGTTGGGGATATGAAGAAACTAGATGAAGCAATTATAAATGGAAAACTTCTTTCAGAGCAAAGTATACAAGCAATGTTTACGCCTTCACCAGAACGAACATATGCATTTAGTTTCTATATAAATCCTGATTATTTTCATAACCATGGTGTACTTAATGGCTGGAATACGTTTAATAACTTTAATAAAGATAAAGGGACTTTTGTTATTTTATTTTCAAATGTAAAAAATAGTATGGATGACGATTTTAATAAAGAATTCCGAAAGATGGTAAGCGATTTATTAGAACAAGGGGGATGAGAAGATGAAACATAAAATTTCAACAATTGGTTTTATTGGCACGGGTGTTATGGGAAAAAGCATGGTACATCATTTATTACAAGGTGGCTATGAAGTATATGTGTATAATCGTACGAAAGAAAAAGCTGCTTCTTTAGTAAAAGAAGGAGCAAATTGGTGTGATACACCAAAAGATTTGGTGAAAAACGTTGATGTTGTTATGACGATGGTAGGTTATCCGCATGATGTAGAAGAAATTTATTTTGGAACAGAGGGAATTTTAGAGCATGCGAGTGAAGGGACAATTGCAATTGATTTTACAACATCTACACCTACGTTAGCCAAGCGCATATATGAAGCTGGAAAAACAAAGAATGTACATACCCTAGATGCACCGGTATCAGGAGGGGATATTGGCGCAAAAGAAGGAAGACTTGCCATTATGATTGGTGGAGATCAAGAAGTGTATGAAGTTTGTTTACCTTTATTTGAGAAACTAGGGGAAAACATTCAGCTACAAGGACCGGCAGGAAGTGGACAGCATACAAAGATGTGTAATCAAATTGCAATTGCATCAAATATGATAGGTGTTTGTGAAGCAGTAGCATACGCCAAAAAAGCAGGGTTAAATCCAGATAAAGTATTACAGAGTATTTCAACTGGAGCTGCTGGTAGCTGGTCATTAAGTAATTTAGCTCCGCGTATGTTAAAAGAAGACTTTGCACCAGGATTTTATGTAAAACACTTTATGAAGGACATGAAGATTGCATTAGATGAAGCTGAAAAGTTACAATTACCTGTACCAGGTTTATCTTTGGCGAAGGATTTATATGAACAGTTAATGGAGGCTGGAGAAGAGGATAGTGGGACACAAGTATTGTATAAAAAATACATAAAGGGGTAAAATAAATGAATTTAGAAAAATTTGATGGAATGATTGATGCTGTGCAGCGCGTAACTTGTACACCAATTAATGATAAACAAAAAGCTGCATTTAAACAAAAGTATGATTTTGAGCCGAATTTTGAATATGGACGTGGTGAGAACGGTCATTATGTTATCCGAACATCAAAGAAGATGATAGAAGAAATGGAATTTTATTTAGCTTTAAAATATGATCGTGAAGGAATTGATCTCTATATGAATGCTGATATTGATGGAATAAGCTATGTGTCTGTTAGCTACGGAGAAGATGCACTTCATTTACAAGAGCTATTTCAATTTTTGGAAGATAATAAATAAAAAGTCCTCAAACGAGGACTTTTTTCTTTTGTATACAATGATTATTTAAGGAAGTTGTAAGAGAGTATTTTATGAAAGTGGGATATATTTGGATAGATGTGTGTATGAGGATGAAAGAAAGACTAAATTGTAATGGATTATAAACTAGAAGCACGACGAGCTCGTTCGATTGGAAATGGAATAACTTGAGCGATATGATTGCGACCGAATTGTTTTGTGCGAGCATGACGTAATATATAAAATGCAAAAAGAATAGTGACAGGAATAGCACCGTACAACCCAAAAAATAAAGCGCTTACAGATGATGCGACAAAACCTAACATACCGATTTCTAATTCCTCCATAATTGCTCCGAGAATGGCAGGAACAGCTCCACATGTAACCCCAATTATAAGTGCCATAATTAAATTCATGATTTTCCCCCTCTATTTGCAGTTTTCTTTTCTATTATTTGTATTATATCACATTTTAAACAGAATTTTCCGAAAAAGTTCAAAAAATGTTCAAAATTTATTAATAAAAGCACTTGATAAAATAAAAAATAAGGAGAAATAAAAAGCAGGCTTATTTCACAATAGTGAAATAAGCCTGCTCCATAAGGATGTTTGAATTTTGACAGAGTTTTTTCAGGTTGTCAATGGCTTTTTGAAAATTTTTAATTTCTGGATTCGGTAAATAGCTTCTTGCAATCGCTCTTCTGTGTGTAAGAGGCCAACTCTTACATAGCCCTCACCATGTTCACCAAACCCAACGCCAGGAGCAACCGCAACATGTGCTTGTTCTAGTAATATGTCGGTAAATTGTTCAGATGTAAAACCTTCTGGGACGGGAAGCCAAGCAAAGAATGATCCCTTTGGTGAGGTGACATCCCAACCAATTGAGCGACAAGCTTTAATAAGAGCGTTCCGTCTAGATTCATAACGATTAACTAGTTCAGTTACACAAGACTGTGAGCTTAATAGTGCTTCGTAGGAAGCCTCTTGCACAGCACCAAAAATGCTGACGTATATATGGTCTTGTAATAGATTGATTGTTTCAATAACACTTTCGTTACCAATTGCAAAAGCAATGCGCCAACCAGCCATATTAAATGTTTTCGATAATGTATAAATTTCAATCCCCACATTTTTAGCACCTTTGGCTTGTAAGAAGCTAATTGGCTTTTTACCATCAAAACCAATTGCGCCATAGGCAAAGTCATGAACAACTAAAATATCATGGTCTTCTGCAAAAGCTATCGTTTCTTCAAAGAATTCCTTGGAGGCGACAGCACCAGTTGGGTTGTTTGGATAATTTAAAAACATTAGTTTTGCTTGTTCGGTGGTGGTAGTGCTTATTTTGGAGTAATCTGGTAAAAAATTATTTTCTGCAACGAGTGGCATGGTTTCAAATTGTGCTTTTGCTAAAGCGACGCCAGATAAATAGTCAGGGTATCCGGGATCTGGTACAAGAATTGTATCACCAGGATTGGTAAAACAAAGGGGTAATTCAACTAATCCTGCTTTACCGCCAAATAAAATAGCGACTTCTGTTTTGGGATTGACTTTGACTCCGTATTCACGTTCATAGAATGTTGCAACGGCTTTTTTTAAGTTTTCATGTCCACGAAATGGCGGATATTTATGATGAACTGTTTTTTCTGCTGCATGTTGTAAGGCTTTTACGATATGCGGCGGTGTTGGTTGATCTGGATTGCCTTGTCCTAAATTGATAACATCGTGACCCGCTTCGACTACTTTGTTAACTTTTGCAACAAGTGAAGCGAAAAATTGCGTTGGCAGTGATGTTACAACCTTGGAAGGTTGAAAATTTTTCATACTTTCCACCTCTTTCGAAAATTGTTACAATTCTAGTGACAAATGATATAATCTTTCCAAGGCTTTGTAAAGGGGAAAATAATTGAGAATGGGGTTGGCGAAATGAAAGTTGCATGTATTCAAATAGATATTGCTTTTGGTAATGTGAAAACAAATATTGAACATGCAAAGAAAAAAATAGAACAAGCAATGCACGAAAAACCAGATGTAATCGTATTACCAGAACTTTGGACAACTGGTTATGACTTAAAGAGACTGCCTGAAATTGCCGATAAAGATGGAGTCGAAACAAGAGAACTTCTTACAAAGTGGTCGAAGCAGTTTGCTGTAAATATTGTTGGCGGTTCTATTGCGAAGCAGACAAGTCAAGGTGTTACGAATACGATGTATATTGTGGATCGCGAAGGTAACTTACAGAAGGAGTATAGTAAAGTGCATTTGTTTCAGCTAATGGATGAACATAAGTATTTGATAGCTGGTGCTGGGACAGGTGAGTTTACTTTAGATCATGTGCAGTGCGGGGGAACAATTTGTTATGATATTCGTTTTCCAGAATGGATGCGTGTTCATACAGTGAAAGGTGCGGAAGTGTTATTTGTTGTAGCAGAATGGCCGCTCGTTCGTTTAGCACATTGGAGATTGCTTCTTCAAGCGAGAGCAATTGAAAATCAATGCTATGTGGTTGCGTGTAATAGAGCAGGAGCAGATCCAAATAATGTGTTTGCTGGACATTCTCTTATTGTTGATCCATGGGGAGAAATCATGGTCGAAGCAGACGAAGAAGAAGCCATTTTGCATGGGGAAATAGAATTAGAAAAGGTTAAGGAAGTCCGCAGAGGCATTCCAGTTTTTGTTGATCGCCGTCCGGAATTATATAAATAAAATATTGGCAAATGATTTTTATTCTTGTTGTAGTCTTCATAAAAAAACAAGCTTGTAGTAGCTTGTTTTTTTATGCCTAAATTCCTTTCTTATTCTTATTTATTTAGAAGAAAGGAGGGAGAAATAGATGGAGGAATGGATCTCGATGATTGGTAATGTAGGGTTTCCGATTGTTGTGACGTTATATTTACTACATCGTATTGAAAATAAGTTAGATGGTGTAATTGTCGCAATAGAGAAACTCCCGCAGCAAATGAAAAGATACGAAACTCCTCATGAAACAAAATAAAGTGAAATTTTAATCAATGGGGCTTTATTCTCCACAGATTATTAGCCTTCACGAATCGTGCTTTTACGGGCAGTTGATCCCCCACCTAACTTCTTTGTTGTCGCTACATTTTGAAGTGGGGATCTTATTGTCCGCAAATAGCAAGGTAAAAAAGGACTCTGCTCTTAATGAGCAAATCCTTTTTCAATAAAGATTATTGTGCTGTATACCCTCCATCAATAACAACTGCTTGGCCAGTTATTCCTTTTGCTTTTTCACTTGCTAAAAATAAAGCATAATCGGCAATTTCCTGCACATTAAGCAATCGCTTTTGTGGTACGAGTGGATAAATGATATCTTCTAATACTCTCTCTAGTGGAACGCTTCGCGTTGTTGCTAAGTCCTGAAGTTGATTACGGACAAGGGGGGTATCAACATAGCCTGGACAAAGGGCGTTTACAGTGATGCCATGAACAGCTCCTTCTAAGGCTGCTACTTTTGTCAAACCAATTACACCATGCTTTGCGCTATTATAAGCAGCTTTTCCAGCAAATCCAACAAGACCATTAATAGAAGCTACATTTATAATTCGGCCATATTTTTGCTTTTTCATAATAGGAAAAGCATGTTTTATTGCAATAAACGGTGCAATTTGCATAATTCTAATGAGTAGTTCAAATTTATCTGTTGGGAAGTCTTCAATGGGGGAAACATGTTGCATCCCTGCGTTATTAATTAAGACATCTAATGAACCAAAGTCTGTCACTGTTTTAGAAATTGCTTCTTCAATTTCTTGTTCTGATGTAACATCACATTTCAAAGCAATTGCAGTATAGCCTTCTTTTTGCAACTGTTCAGCAGCTTCTTTTGCGCGATCTTCGAGGCGATCGCTAATCACAACTTTTGCCCCTTCTTTCGCGAATGCCTTTCCCATTTCATACCCAATCCCACTTGCAGCACCTGTCAAAAAGATAACTCGATTTGTAACCATGATGAAAACCACTCCTTTATATAAGATTTGTCTTATTGCTCTATTTAGAGAGCGTATAATGAAAATCCTGCAAATATATGGGAAAATATACTTAGCTATCTTGCTTTGCAAAATAGCTTTTGCTATACTATTTTGTAAAGCAAGATACTTACGCTTATCTATCTTGTAAAACAAGATAGAAGGAGGATTTGAATTATGTCGACAAGTCAAATGCTGAAAGGGATTTTAGAAGGGTGTCTTCTTGCTATCATTTCTGAAGGAGAAATATACGGATATGAGATGAGTGAAAAGTTAGCGAAGTATGGTTTCACGATGGCTAGTGAAGGAAGCATTTATCCACTTTTAATAAGGATGCAAAAGGAAGGATTAATCACAAGTACGATGAAGGAATCTCCATCTGGTCCGAAGCGGAAATATTATACATTAACAGAAAAAGGTGAAGATGCACTAGATGAATTTATGGATCGCTGGGAAGCAATGCAAAGTAGTGTAGAGCGCTTGCTGAAAGGAAAGGGGAGACGAGGATGATGCTATCTACTGAAGCGCAAAATTTCTTGTTAAATATGAGAATGTTTTTAACAGCAAAGGGTGTAAAAGAAAGTGATGTTGAGAGTTTTTTAGAGGATGCTGAAATGCATTTAATAGAAGGAGAAAATGATGGGAAAAGTGTAGAAGATATTTTTGGAAGTTCACCAAAAGTATACGCAAACGAGCTTGTTCGGATAATGGAAAAGGATAGGCAAGAGAGCTGGAAACAAATCGGATATACAGTGATGAATATCGTTGCGTTTTGGATTATTGCTTCTGTTTTAATTATAAATGATAGCGGTCAATTACAGATCTCATTGTTTCAATGTATTGGGTACGGTACGGCATTAATGATTGCTCTTGTAGCACCTAATATTGCCTTTCGTAAAACAGCTTTTCGATTGAATATTTCAAACCAATTGTTTGTTCAAGTTTTATTGATGTTCATCCCAATGGTTGTATTAGGAGCAGTAATTATTCTCGATATGATGTACCCTACACGAATGATTGAATTGAACCAATTACAGAGTTATACGATAACGGGAGTAATCTTCATGGTAACAGTAATTACAAATGTGTATTTTGAAGGATGGTTTAAAGTTTTATATTTAGTCATTCCTCTTTCTATCATGTTTGTTTTTAAAACATTTACGTCAGAAGATTTAATTCCTATGTTATTTCAGATAGTGTGCTTGTATGGCAGTATATTTATTCTTATTTTCATTGAATTTATGATGAAAGCCAATAGAAGGAAATCAGCTAGATAAGGAGATAGAATGATACAAGTTTCTAAAGAAGGTGAAAAGGATGGAAAATTCCGGAACGTAAAATAAATCGGAATATAAAGCTCGCAAAAGTGGTGTGGTTACCTTGTTATATACATTAATACAAGTTGAAAAGCCAACATAAAACTCTTTTCTTTTTAGGGGGACGAGAGCATCTGGCCATGCATAGATGTGATATGGGCCTTTTCCTGCTATATGTAAAGATGAAAACAAAGGGGTGCAAGTCATGTTTTATTCTGTATAGCAGCGACTTATATGTTGAAAAATTAAAATGGATTTATATAGTAGAATATTTTCTATGATTGAGTATGATAGAAAAAAGGCTGCTTTAGATGTATAAAAAGTATTTTCAAAGAAATATGCTAAGAAGATATAAGGGACTACTTTTCTTTTCGTTATATATGGATGTTTCTTGCAGCCAGATTAGAGTAGAATATTTTCTAAACAGTAACGATCGTAGTTACTGTTTTTTTCTGTGTAATAAAGGACTTTGCAAAGCCAAATTCTTCTGTTCTCTTGTTAATAACGAATTCATGCTGACTCTATCAGGACGGGGAACGATTGGATGCATGAGATTATTTGAAGAAGGGTGATGTTCAGATCCAGTTGGCGAGTGGGGATCTGCATGGGTAAGCTTTCCATTCATACGCCTTGTAAATAAAATATGCCCAATTTCATGAGCGAGTGTGTATATGTTTCTCATTGAGGCTGCGGAATTGGTTAGAACGATATATCCAGTGAGAAACTGTTGTTTAGCCAATGAGTAGGCACATGCAATGACGGAGTGTTCTTTAAAATAATTGCTCCCGATATAGCAAATATAGAGATCACAATCAGGAGATTGTGATGCACATGTATAAAAAAAGGATGAAACTTTTGGTTGCTTTTGTATAGAGTCCATATAACTAATTTCTTCATCGTAAAATTGAAAGGAATCGTCTAATGTAATGACATCTTTAATTCGAAACGATATCGGGTGCCATATTGATTCAGCAACTGCTAAATCTTTTGCGATACGGTCGTTTGTAATATCGGATCCTGGGGTAATACAAATGCATATGTTTATATATGGGTTCATTGGAAAACACCTCAAATGGAAAACAGTTTCTTGTCATACTGTATGTGGTGAAGAAGTGATATGTATGGATGTAATTCCCATAAGTAACTAGATTTTATTGTATCTATATATCCATTTTGATTTTCCAGCATATAAGTCGCGGCTATGAAGAACAAAAAGTGACCGCTACTTATTTTCTCTCTTTGTTTTCACTTGGCATGGGGCAGGAAAAGGATCTGGACGCTTCTATACATGGCCGGATTATCTCTCCCACCTAAAAAATAGGGGGGTTACGTCGTTTTTTTAATTGATGTATATATAGTGCTTAGCTAGTTTGTAACAGAGTAATAGAAAAATGCAGTAATTATGGGAGTGTTTTTTGACAGAAAAGATAGCTTTGCGAATGAAAGGATATAAGAAATGAGAAGAAGTCAGAAAATATTCATAGTTGGATAAAGTTATATGAATTCTTTTCTGGTATAGTAAAAGAAAAGGGGGAGAATATATGTACACATTAAAAATTGTTTCAGATCGAGAAGCTGTTTATCAGTTTGCAAGTTATGTAAGAGTGGTTCAAGGGGTGGAAGAAGTGCATGTAGAGGTAGGGGAATCTTTATATGAACATCCACTTATGAAATTCTATGTACACGTAACAATTGAAGAGACATATGAAAAGCAAAAAGCATTACAAGAAATCGCTCGATTAGTAGAATTAGGGCGTTTTACATATGTTCATTATCGGAATGAAGAGATTGAAAAGGCATTTGAAGCAGTTAAATATGAAAGTTTTCGAAAATAAAAGTAATGAAAAGGGAGCGAATGCTCCCTTTTTTGTTAGTAGGAATATTTTTAACATCACGTAAAAATAAGGGGTTTTTCTATGTGTTAATAGAATAGAAGGGAATCTTCCTTCTATATAAATCCATTTTCATTTTTCGCCATCTACATCCCTGCTATGCAGAATAAAAAGTAACCTCCACTCGTGTGCTCTTTCTGTTTTTACTTCGCATGTGGCCGAAAAAGGCCCTGACCGCTTCTATGCATGAATAGATGCTCTCTCTCCCCTAAAAAGAGGGATTTTATGTCGTTTTTTTAATTGATGTATATATATTTGTATTATATCAAATATTTTGATTTTTTCAGTGTGTTTGTAGTATGATAATTTTAGATATACATCTTATGTTATTCCATCCAAAAACTGACTAGGATACATAAGAGAGGGGCAAGTGCAAAATGCATAATGTTGTCATTACAGCTGCAGTTCGTTCGCCAATTGGAACCTTCGGGGGAGCGCTAAAAAATGTAACGCCAGTAGAATTAGCTGTTCCCGTACTTCAAGAAGCTGTTAAAAGAGGTGGAGTAGAACCTCATGAAGTGGATGAAGTAATTTTAGGACATTGTATTCAAAGAACAGATGAGGCAAATACAGCGCGAACAGCTGCATTAGCAGCAGGATTTCCAGAAACGGTTACAGGTTATACGATTCAGCGTCAATGTTCTTCAGGTATGCAAGCGATTATGTCAGCAGCAATGCAAATTCAGTTAGGTGTAAGTGATGTTGTTATTGCAGGTGGAGTAGAAGTGATGAGTTCAAGCCCTTATGTATTAAAACAACACCGATGGGGACAGCGTCTTCAGCATGGAGAAATCCGTGACACGGTGTGGGAAATTTTAGAAGATCCAATCCATCATATTATGATGGGGGAAACAGCAGAAAATTTAGTTGAACAATATGAAATTACAAGGGAGGAACAAGATGAGGTTGCGTTTCGTAGTCATCAATTAGCTCTTCAAGCAATCGAATCAGGTTATTTTGATGATCAAATTGTTCCTATTACAATAACAGAACGTAGAAAAGAAGTAGTATTTTCAAAGGATGAACATCCGCGTGCAGATATTACAATTGAAAAGTTGACAGGATTAAAGCCAGCATTTTGTAAAGATGGATCAGTAACTGCAGGGAATGCATCAGGTATTAATGATGGAAGTGCCGTTTTAGTATTAATGAGTGAGGAAAAGGCCAAAGAAAAAGGGCTCCAACCATTAGCAAGAATTGTTGGATATTCAGTGGCGGGAGTAGATCCTAAAATTATGGGAATTGGTCCAGCACCAGCAATTCGAAAAGGATTAGAAAAAGTAAATTGGTCATTAGAAGATGCCGATTTATTAGAAATTAATGAAGCTTTTGCTGCACAATATTTAGCAGTTGAGAAGGAACTTGGATTAAACCGCGAAAAAGTGAATGTCAACGGTAGTGGTATTGGTCTTGGGCATCCAATTGGTTGTACAGGGGCACGTATTACAGTGAGTTTAATTCACGAATTAAAAAGACGCAGCCTTGAAAAAGGTATTGCTTCTCTTTGCGTTGGTGGCGGTATAGGAGTAGCGCTATTTATAGAAGCATTATAAAAAAGAAGCAGCGACTGCTGCTTCTTTTTTATGCACTCCCAATTCAGGATTGAAATAAATGATGAAATAATCGATCGCGATTTTCAAAAAAGAGTTTCACTGTTTGATAATGTTCGGTTTCTTCTAGTTTTGATTCATGGATGCCTTCCTGTGTTAAAGAATATATATGGGACTCTGGATAAGCCATTAAAATAGGAGAATGCGTTGCGATGATGAATTGTGATCCTTGCTTAGCTAGTTCATGCATCCGAATGAGCATAGAAAGCTGCCGCATCGGGGACAAAGCTGCTTCTGGCTCATCTAAAATATATAAACCTTGTCCTGAAAAGCGATTCATAAATAAGGAGAAGAATGATTCACCATGAGACTGATTGTGCAACGATATACCCCCGTATGAATCAATGATCTTATTACCTAAAATAGAATCTTCATTTGTATCCATCTGATCAATATAGGAAGCAACATTATAAAACGACTCCGCTCGCAAGAAGAATCCATCTTTTGGAGTAGCGAAGCTTTTGGTGATTCGAATATATTCATGCAAAGCTGAGTGTGAATCATGAGTGGTAAACCGGAAATTCTTTGTACCACCTTCAGCGTTAAATCCTAAGGCGACAGCAATTGCTTCTAGTAATGTTGATTTACCAGTTCCATTCTCTCCAATAATAAATGTTACATTGGGATGAAAATCAAGTGATTGTAATGTCCGGATAGCGGGTAAGCAATAGGGGTACACAGAGAAACTAGGAATATGTTCTTTTTGTAAGGTGACACTTTTTAAAAAAGCTGTATGTTCATTCAACATATAAACCTCAATTCGTTAAAGATTTTGTTTCTAATATATATACATCAATTAAAAAAACGACATAAAATCCATCTTTTTAGGGGGGAGAGAGCATCTGGCCATGCATAGAAGCGGTCAGGGCCTTTTTCAGCCACATGCGNNAAGAGCAAACGAGTGAAGGTTACTTTTTATTCTGCATAGCAGGGATTTAGATGGCGAAAAATGAAAATGGATTTATATAGCAACAAATATAAGTGTGGGACACCTTGCGAGTAAGATGATATATTGGAGAGCGGCAAATTCTAGGCCTTCTCATACATATGTATTTTTCTTTGTTTCCATATCTTTCAAAACTTACATGGAAATTGTATCATCTAAAGTATAGATATTCCAATGTGAAAATAAATGTTGCATATAAATCGTTGATATCGTTATGATAGATTGTATTCTATGTAGATAGAGTTTTTAAATTAGGAAGGGAGTTAAATAAGCCGTTTACAGTTGCGCATTCAGCTACTGTTATTCCTTTTTACAGGAAATGATACTGATATATAAATACATACAGCATGGGAATACGTGTTTTGGAATATTGCTTTTTATATATGTCCTTTGGAAATATCGAGATCAAATAAACGTAGATAGAACTTCTGTTAATGAAAAAAGAAAATATTGGGCATGGTCAGCAGTTGTGGCTCTAGTAATATGTATAGTTCATGCGCTGTTACCCCCTTATTTTCATATTTTACAAATAAGGAGTATAATAGTGTCTGGGATTATAAGTGTTTTTGTGGGCTTCTCATTGTTTCTATTTTATATAAAACAAGAGAATTATCTATATAAATACAAGTTAAAAAACGACATACCCCCTTTTTAAGTGAATGAGAGCATCCTGGTTATGCATAGAAGCGATCAGGGCCTTTTCTTGTCACATGTAAGGGTGAAAACAGAGGAAGAATGTGAGTGTTAGGAGTAATAAGAAGATGAAAATATGGAAAAGTATTTGTGTTTTGTGTAGTTGTCTCGTTATATTAAGTGGCTGCTTCCATAAGGAAGAAAAGAAGGAGCCAAAGAAGAAAGAAACGATTCCGGAGACGACTGAATATGGTGGTAAAGAACTGAAAAAAGTTGGACAGGCTGTTAAAGAGAAAGGCTGGGGAACATTTAAATTGGAGCAATTGAACCATATAAATCAAACATTTGAGGTAGCTCCAATGAAAATCCATGTACAAGATGTCAAAGTTATTTCGTTGTCACAAATGAGTAAAGAGGCAAAGGACACATTGAAAATTTATACAGCATTAAGCCCAGATGAAGTGCAACGTAGACTTGGAGATAAAGTTAGCCGTGAAGATGCTGAATTATATGCTTCATTAAGTGGACAAGAGATCAGTGATAACGTACGTTATGCTGAAATTACATATAAAGTAGAAAATAGTGGAGATAAAAACATGGAATTTTTCTCCATGAACAATGTTACGATTAATGAAACACAGCAATTTGATGTAACGAAGCAAAATTTCTTATACGGAGAGGATACGCTGGTTGGTACAAAGAGTGTGACAAGGGAAGAGTATAAGCCAGGTGAAACAAGGGAAGGTATAATTGGATTAATACTCGATGATGAAAAAAAAGATGTGACTAAAATAGCATTTACAACGGATGCTCTCGCCAGCGGTGATACGCATGAAACCGTTGCAGAACCACAAACATTTAACATCTCACTATCTAAGTGAGATGTTTTTGTATAAGGAATGTCAGATGAAGGGGTGTGAAAATATATATATACATCAATTAACAAACCGATATAAACCCCTTCTTTTTAGGTGGGAAAGAGCATCTATTCATGCATAGAAGCGGTCAGGGCCTTTTTCTGCCACATGCGAAGTAAAAACAGAAAGAGCAAATGAGTGTAGGGTACTTTGTGTTCTGCATAGCAGGGATTTAGATGTCGAAAAATGAAAATGGATTTATATGGTGATTTTCTACTATGAAAAAGAATCTTAGTATAGTAGGTGAGGAACGGGCCTGTTTGCAGTAAAAAAGAGTCAGCTTTAAGCTTAGGCTGACTCTTTTTTGAATTCTTTCACATACGTTTCTACAGTTTGAAATTGTTTTTTGATCTTAAAGGCATCTTTTTGTTCTAGGAATTGTTTTTCATTATAAGGCCCAAAACGTTTATTATGTTTTACGTCAATAATCCAATAATGCTCGTTTTGTTTATTTGTCATCGCTGCTTCGGGATTGTTTGGATCTGATTTTTCCTCAATTTGTTTTGCAATAATATATCTATCATCCCAGGCGATTTCTGTGACTTTTGCTGGGATATATTGTGTGGCATATACAGCATCTTGCTTTGGGAAAAGTTCAAATGCATTTCCGGAAGTATTTATCAGTTCATATTCATCATTGATGGTGTAAGCTGAATGGTTTATGTCCCCTGTACAACCTGCTAATAATATAGTGAAAAATAGGATTATCCACCGCTTCAATATGAGAACCCCCTTTACAATGCTGTTGTAACACATTGTACAAGAAAAGGAAAAGAAACGCCAGTTTACAATGTTTTTTAGAAATGGTACGATGAAACGGGTAAAGAAGGATACGAAGGAGTCGACATAAAATGAAGTTAAAGGTGCATCGTCCAGCGGTGGTAATGAATCGCATTGGTGCCTCCATTATTGATATGTTTTTCATATCGGTTATGTATGGTGCTATTGTGGCCATTATAACAGGAAATTATGGTGCTATTTTCAATCGTTTTAATATAAGTTTAGGTGATTATCGATATGATCTTACACTTGTTTTTATATTAATGGCCATCTACTTTATTTTTGTGCCATTTGTTTGGAACGGTTGTACAATTGGTAAAAAAATAACAAGGACAAAACTTATATCACTAACAAGTGAAACGTTAACGATACAAACGTTAATCGTACGGTTCTTTGTATTGTTATTACCAAACATATTGCTACTTGGAATTCCTGCAGTATGCAATGTGTACATGATGTTGTTCCGCGAGGATAATAGAGGATTTCATGATTTAGTTGCCAAGACAAAGGTGATGAGTCTCGTTTAATCATAGTAAGAAACAGTGATAAAGATATTGAAATAAGGTTCCTTTTTTTTATGATATGAAGAAGGGGAACCTTATTATAAATTAGATTTTTCGGGTTTTATTTTTGTAAAACTTAACAAATTTAAATTAATATAATGGAATTTATATAGTGCTGATATCTCCTATATAGTGCCCTACATATTGATGAAGGATGTTTTAAAAATAGACAATGGCTAATTTTTAAAACATCCTATTTTTTATTATTAATAGATTGGAAATTAATATATATTAAAAACAACATAAAACCCCTCTTTTTAGATGGGAGAGAATGCATAGAAGCGGTCAGGGCTTTTTTGCCACATGCGAAGTAAAAACAGAAAGAGCAAATGAGTGTAGGTGCCTTTTCCTGCTTGCAGATGTATCCGAGAAAGGAGTATACTGAATGACGGTAAGACTTACAGAAGGGGTAATGACAATGAAGCTTGCAGGGAAAGTCGCCGTTGTAACTGGCGGTGGCATCGGTATTGGACGTAGTACAGCTCTTTTGTTGGCAGCACAAGGTGCAAAAGTAATTGTGACGGATATTGATAGGGAAAATGGACAAGCAACAGCAGAGGAAATTGTAGAGTTAGGTGGAGAGGCACTGTTTGTATCCAATGATATGGAGAAACAAGGAGACTGGAAGTGCGTCATTAGTGTTGCAATTGAAGCTTATAATCGTATTGATATGCTATTTAATAATGCTGGTTTATATAAAATAGATCCTATTTTCTCACGTCAACAAGAGAACGATTCCAATATGCTATGTGTGAATGACGTTTGGATAGAAATAAAGCAATTAACGTCATCTCTTATGAAACAGCAAGAAGAAGTGATATTGAGAGATTTACCTATTTTTGGAATTATCAGTACGGAAGAACAATCACTTCATACAGTAGAAACCCTAGTATAATAGTTGAAAACCGCCCTCGATACATACGTGGACGGTTTTTTTGTATATATTATAATAAAAATTACTATTTTAGCGAATACGTTTTTCTGTTTCACAATCAAAGAAATGCGCCTTATTCATATCAAAGGCAAGCTTAATTTGATCACCATGTGCAAACGTGTGTCTTGCATCAACGCGTGCTGCGAAATCTTGATTTCCTAGTTTCATATATAAGATAGATTCTGCCCCTAGTAATTCTGAAACTTCAATTTGAGTTGTAAATGTTGTCTCTTGTGAAGCCTCTAAAAATAAAAGTTCATCATGGATGTCTTCTGGACGTATTCCTAGTACAATTTCTTGATTCACATAACCTTGTTCACGTAATAATTTCATTTTGCCTTCAGATACTTTAATCTTTATCTTATCATCTATAACAAAGTCTTGTTCTGCTAATTTACCACGGAAGAAATTCATTGCAGGTGAGCCAATAAATCCACCAACGAAAATATTCTCTGGTGTTTCATATACTTCTTTTGGTGAACCGATTTGTTGGATTTTTCCATCTTTCATAACAACAAGGCGTGATGCCATTGTCATTGCCTCTGTTTGATCATGTGTTACATAAATTGTTGTTGTACCAAGTCGCTGATGTAATTTAGAAATTTCTGAGCGCATTGCTACACGTAATTTTGCATCAAGGTTGGATAAAGGCTCGTCCATTAAGAAAACTTTTGCGTCACGGACAATCGCACGACCTAACGCAACACGTTGGCGTTGTCCACCAGATAGTGCTTTCGGTTTTCTATTTAAATATTCTTCAAGTCCTAAGATTCGAGCTGCATCCTTTACACGACGATCAATTTCGTCTTTTGGAATTTTACGAAGCTTTAAGCCAAATGCCATGTTATCGTAAACGCTCATATGTGGATAGAGTGCATAGTTTTGAAAAACCATTGCGATATCTCGATCTTTTGGAGGAACATCATTCATTACCTTACCATCAATTGAGAACTCTCCTTTTGAAATATCTTCGAGTCCAGCGACCATTCGTAATGTCGTTGATTTTCCACATCCGGATGGACCAACGAACACAATAAATTCTTTATCTTGAATGTGTAAATTGAAATCCGTTACCGCTGTTACGTTATTATCATATATCTTGTAAATGTTTTCTAATTTTAGTTCTGCCATGACTTTTCCTCCTAGAAAAAATATGCAAACGTTTTCTTTGGATTTATTATAAACGAATAAATTGGAAAAATAAATAAAAATGACAGAAAAAAATAAAACGTTTTCATATTTTGTATAAAACAGATATTAAGCAGTGTACATTCTGCATGGAAAGACAATAAAAAATTATAAGCGCTATTTTAAAATGTTCTAGAATCTGTTATCATTCATTAATGAAAACGTTTGCGCCTAATTTTGTAATTAAATAATGAAATGGGGTAGCATGATGGAAAAACAATGGTGGAAAGAAAGTGTTGTATATCAAATATATCCTCGTAGTTTTATGGATAGTAATGGTGACGGAATTGGCGATCTTCGTGGAATCATTTCAAAGCTGGATTATTTAAAGAAACTAGGTATCGATGTAATTTGGTTGTCACCAGTCTATGAATCTCCAAACGATGATAATGGCTATGATATTAGCGATTATCGTAAGATTATGAATGAGTTTGGAACAATGAATGATTGGGACGAACTATTAAGTGCAATGCACGAACGTAATATGAAGCTAATGATGGATTTAGTCGTTAACCATACTTCTGATGAGCATAATTGGTTCATAGAATCTCGTAAATCAAAAGATAATCCATATCGAGACTATTATATATGGCGTCCAGGTAAAGGGGAGAAAGAGCCGAATAACTGGGGAGCGGCTTTTAGTGGGTCTGCATGGCAATATGATGAAGAGACTGACGAATATTATTTACATTTATTTTCTAAAAAGCAACCAGACTTAAATTGGGATAATGAACGGGTGCGAAAAGATGTTTATGAGATGATGGAGTTTTGGCTTGAAAAAGGGATTGATGGTTTCCGCATGGATGTGATTAACTTTATTTCCAAAGAAGAAGGATTGCCAGCTGTGAAGACAGAGGAAGAAGGTTATGTATCTGGGCATCAACACTTTATGAATGGGCCGAATATCCATACGTATTTGCATGAAATGAATCAAGAAGTATTGTCTAAATACGATATTATGACAGTTGGTGAAATGCCTGGTGTAACAACAGAAGAAGCGAAACTGTACACTGCTGAAGAACGTCAAGAATTGCAAATGGTATTTCAGTTTGAACATATGGATTTAGATTCTGGAGAAGGTGGAAAGTGGGATGTAAAACCGTGTTCGCTCCTTACTTTAAAACAGAACTTAACAAAATGGCAGAAAGCGTTAGAACATACAGGATGGAATAGTTTGTATTGGAACAATCATGATCAACCACGTGTTGTCTCTCGTTTTGGCAACGATACAACTTATCGCATAGAATCAGCGAAAATGTTAGCGACAGTACTTCATATGATGAAAGGTACTCCTTATATTTATCAAGGAGAAGAAATTGGAATGACAAATGTTCACTTTGATTCAATTGATGAGTATCGTGATATTGAAACGTTAAATATGTATCGTGAAAAAGTAATAGAATGCGATGAAGATGAAGAAAAAGTGATGCAATCTATTTATGTAAAAGGACGAGATAATGCGAGAACGCCAATGCAGTGGAGTGCAACCGAGCATGCTGGGTTTACAGCAGGAGAACCGTGGATTGGATTAAATGCTAATTATAAAGAAATCAATGTAGAACAAGCATTACAAGATTCGAACTCTATTTTTTATTACTATAAGAAATTGATTGAGCTTCGTAAAAAACATCAAATCATTGTGTATGGAACATATGATTTAATTTTAGAGGAGCATCCATCTATTTTTGCTTATATAAGAACATGGAAAGATGAAAAGTTACTTGTAATTGCAAACTTTACCGACGATGAGTGTGTATTTGAAATGCCAGACGAGATAACATACAGCAACTTAGAGTTATTGATAAACAATTACAATGTGCAAGATGAAAAAATTGAGAGTATCGTCCTGAAGCCTTATGAAACGAGAGCATATAAATTAAAATAATGAAAAGCCTTGTGCAGCTTCTGACACAAGGCTTTTTTGCTTTACCATTTCAAAATTGAAAATCCATATGAGGGAAGTGAAACTTGTAATGCGTTTGTTTCTGCTGAAAACTCTTCATTTGTATACAAATTTATAATTTTTTTACCAGTAATATCAAAGGGTATAGGAGCTATAATTTCATGGTTGGTTGAGTTTAAAACAAAGAAGATTGTTTCTCCCTCATATGTTTTCGTATAAGAAATGTAACCCTGTTCATCGTCTGCTTCGATACATTGAAATGTTCCGTGTCCGCCAAATGCTTTATGTTGTTTTCGTAATGAAATTAATGTTTCTATATGTTGAAATAATGTTTTATCTTGTTTATCTTCATCCCAAATCATACATTTTCGGCAACCAGGATCCATTCCTCCATCCATACCAATTTCATCACCATAATAAATGCATGGTGAACCGATGAAAGAAAGATGGAATACATAAAGTAGTTTTACTTTATTTTTGTTTCCGTTACAGAGTGTTAAAATTCTCGGTGTATCATGACTGCCTAATAGATGGAAGGCCGCTTCGTTCACATTCATGGAATACGAGTGAAGAGATACTGTAATTTGTTCCATAAATCTATTAGCGCCAATCGTTTCATGTGCAAAATAAGAAAGAAGGGCATTTGTAACAGGATAACTCATTACAGCATCAAATTGATCGCCTTGTAGCCAAGGAAGTGCATCATGCCAAATTTCTCCTAGAATATATACTTCAGGGTTAATTGTTTTTATTTCACTACGGAACTCCCTCCAAAATGTATGATCGATTTCATTTGCAACATCAAGGCGCCAGCCGTCAATGTGAAACTCTCGTACCCAATAACGTCCTACTTCGAGTAAGTATTCTTTTACATCTGGATGAGCGGTATTTAATTTTGGCATATATGGTGTAAAAGCAAAGGTATCATAATTAGGAAGTGGTTCGGTTACTACCGGAAACTCATGAATATGAAACCAATCCTTATAGGGTGATTGCTCGCCTTTTTTAAGAACATCTTGGAATTTATCAAAGAAGTATCCACTATGATTAAACACAGCATCGAGCATGACCTTTATGCCACGTTTGTGGCAGGCGTTCACAAGTTGTTTGAACATTTCTTTTGTCCCAAATTGCGGATCAATTTCCATGTAGTCAATCGTGTCATATTTATGATTGGAATGTGCGGTAAAGATGGGAGTAAAGTAAATACCAGAAATACCGAGTTTTACAAGGTAATCAAGGTGCTGAATGATACCGGCGAAATCTCCTCCAAAAAAATTTGTAGCTGTAGGGTTTGTGCTTCCCCAAGGAAGTGTATGTAATGGATTACATGTAGGATCCCCGTTGGCAAACCGTTCTGGGAAAATTTGATACCACACTGTATCTTTTACCCATGAAGGAGCTGTAAAAACATCCTCTTTGTGTATAAATGGGAAGCAAAAAAAATTGCCAACGTCATCGTTAGGTAATTCAGAGAAAAAGCCACGTTCTGTATAAATAATCGTTTCAGCGTTATTTGTTAGTTCGAATCCATATCGTAAGCGCTTAAATTTCGGTTCAATTGAAACAAACCAATAATCAAATAAATCAGTTGATCCACTTTTTTTCATGGGTATTTGTGTAGTAATCCATTTTTCATTTTGCCATTCATATGGATCACCGTGAATAAGCGAAACTACGTCTACATCGTTTTTTTTCGTGCGCAGCCGAATGTGAAGTGTATTGTCATTGTAAGCGTATGCGTAATTGTCTTTTGGTCTATGGTATATTGCTTCTTTAAACATATAAAAAATCCCCCTTTAATTTTTTATAAATAAGAACATGTTGCAAACGATTGCTTTTTAATATAGCTGTAATGTTGCTTATAAGAGTAGTATTCATTGAAAAGAAAGTCAATGGATAGAAAGAATAACATCATAAATTTTTTTGGAAAATATAAAAAGAAAATATTGCAAAATACATAAAAGAATGTATAATGATAGACAAATAGCGCAAACGTTTTCATAGATTAGAAGATGAGTTGCGCTTCTATTAAACTAGTAAGTGCAAACGTTTTCATTTGTTAAACCAGTACATATATAATTTAGGGAGGTTTTTAGGGTGAAGAAAGCATTATCGTTATTAACAATTTCAACTTTGGCAGTCGGTATGCTATCGGCATGTGGTCCGAAAGATTCAGGAAAAAAGGAAGCGAGCAAGGAGAAGAAAGATTATGATCTTCTTGTTTGGGAAGATGAGAAAAAGGGTGTTGGATTAGATCCAGCAGTGAAAAGTTTTGAAAAGAAATATAATGTGAAAGTAAAAGTTGAAGAGGTTCAGATGACGAAACAAGTAGAAAAACTTCGTCTCGATGGTCCAGCGGGTACAGGGCCAGATGTTGTAACATTGCCGCATGATCATATTGGTAATGCGGTAACAGAAGGGCTACTTTCAGAGGTGAAAGTGGATGATACGGTGAAAAATAAATTTACAGATTTATCAATCAAGGCACAAACATACGACGGAAAACTATACGGTTTACCAAAAGCAATTGAAACACCAGTCTTTATTTATAATAAAAAATTAATGCCAAAAGCACCAGAAACAATGGATGAGCTTTTTAATTTCTCAAAAGACTTTACAAAAAATGGGAAGTACGGATTTTTAGCGTTAGGAGATAACTTCTATTTTGCAAATGCATTTATGGCTGGTATGGGCGGTTATGTATTTGGTGAGAAAGATGGAAGACCGAATCCAGCAGATATTGGATTAGATAATAGTGGTGCGGTACAAGGTGCTGAATATATTCAAAAATGGTATAAAGAAAATTTATTTCCAAAAGGAATTATTGGTGAATCTGGTGGGGCAGCTGCAGATGGATTATTTAATGAAGGAAAAGCGGCATCTATTATGAATGGTCCATGGGCATTCCAAGCGATGGAAAAGGCAGGCATTGATTATGGGGTAGCACCAATGCCAAAATTACCAAACGGTCAGCCAATGAAAACTTTTGTAGGTGTAAAAGGATGGCATGTAACAAGCTTCTCGAAACAGAAGGATTTAGCAACAAAATTTACTGAGTGGGTAACAAATGAAGAGAACGCGAAAATCCGTTTTGAAAAAACGAAAGAAATTCCTCCTGTTAAATCCGTAATGGAAGATCCAATGATTAAAGACAATGAAGCTGCAAAAGCAGTGGCAGCTCAATCAGAGAATGGTATTCCAATGCCGAATATTCCAGAAATGCAAGAAGTTTGGAAACCAGCTGGAGACGCGCTTCAATTAGTTGCAGCAAATAAACAAGAGCCAAAAGCAGCACTTGATGAAGCTGTAAAACAAATTAAAGGAAACATTGAAGCAAATCATAGTAAGAAAAAATAAGATGGGATTCGTATCTCCCGTAAAAGGGAGATACGGATTCTCTTCCTTCCAAAGGGAAGAAAAAGGGGGAAGAAATATGCAAACATCCATTGAACCAGCGCAGGAAGTGAACGGTTCAAAACATCGGAAACGAGCGGCTATGTTGTCAATTATTCCAGGTATTGGTCAAATATATAATAAACAATATATAAAAGGTCTTATCTTTCTTGTATTAACAGGTTCATTTGTTGTAGCATTCGCTGATTTATTAAATATCGGATTGTGGGGAATTGTTACGCTCGGTACAGAAGTTCCTCGGGACCATTCTATTTTTCTATTAGTAAAAGGGATTTTAGCACTAATCGTTATTGTATTTGGATTAGGTATATATGCTTTTAATTTATATGATGCCTATCAAAACGGAAAAAAGCGTGATGTAGGAATACCGTTAAATTCTGTGAAAGAACAATACCGTAATTTATTAGATCAAGGTTTTCCATATTTAATGGTGTCACCAGGATTTTTGTTACTTATTTTTGTTGTTGTATTTCCAATCATTTTTGTTATTTTAATTGGATTTACAAATTATGATTTATATCATTCTCCTCCAGCAAAACTAGTAGACTGGGTTGGATTTAAAAACTTTATTGATATTTTCACATTACCAATGTGGAGAGATACATTTTTAAGCGTATTCTCTTGGACTGTGATTTGGACATTTGTTGCAACGACATTACAAGTGGCGCTTGGTATTTTCTTAGCAATATTAGTGAATCAGCCTGGGATTAAAGGGAAAGCAGTGATTCGTACCATCTTTATTTTACCGTGGGCTGTACCAGCATTCGTATCCATTCTTGTCTTTGCTGGTATGTTTAATGAGTCATTTGGCGCAATTAACAATCAAGTGTTAGCTTTATTTGGAATCGAAAAGATTGCTTGGATGACAGATCCATTTTGGGCGAAAACTGCTTTAATATTCATTCAAACATGGCTTGGTTTCCCATTTATTTTTGCAATGACAACAGGGATATTGCAATCGATTCCAGGGGAATTGTATGAAGCGGCTACAGTAGATGGAGCAACGGCATGGCAACAATTCCGAAAAATTACATTGCCGCTTGTTCTATATGCAACAGCTCCAATCTTAATTACACAATATACGTTTAACTTTAATAATTTTAGTATTATTTATCTATTTAATAGCGGGGGACCTGCTGTATCTGGGCAAAATGCAGGGGGAACAGATATTTTAATTTCATGGATTTATAAATTAACGATGACATCAGCACAATATGGAAAAGCAGCGGCACTTACGATGATTTTATCGTTAATCGTTATTTCAGTTGCATTATGGCAATTTAAGAGAACAAAATCATTCCAAGAAGAGGATATGATGTAAATGAATATAAAACGACAAAAGATGTTACGTCTCTCATTAAGTTATTTCGTAATTTTCATAATGTGTGTCATTATTTTTTATCCATTATTATGGATTGTTGGTTCATCGTTTAATCCAGGAGATAGTTTATCAGGGTCAAGTATTATTCCGAAAAACGCAACGCTAGATCACTACCGAAAGTTATTAGATC
Source organism: Bacillus sp. AFS098217 (assembly GCF_002551815.1). GTDB lineage: Bacteria > Bacillota > Bacilli > Bacillales > Bacillaceae_G > Bacillus_A. The sequence continues at coordinate 6,983 of NZ_NVPR01000032.1, read as the reverse complement.
TTTCGCAAAGCAATTATTTACTTTGGTATAAAAATACACTCAAAGTAAGTGTTTTAACGATGATTTTCTCTGTACTATCTATTAGTTTTACAGCTTATGCATTTTCAAGATATCGTTTTGTTGGAAGAAAGAATGGTTTGTTAACATTTTTAATCTTGCAAATGATTCCAAACTTTGCAGCTTTGATTGCACTTTATGTCTTAGCACAATTAACTGGATTAATTGATACACATCTTGCGTTGATTTTAATTTATGTTGGCGGAGCAATTCCGATGAATACGTGGCTTATGAAAGGGTATTTTGATACGATTCCAAAAGAATTAGATGAGTCGGCTCGTATGGACGGAGCAGGGCACTTCCGTATTTTCTGGCAAATTATTATGCCGCTCGCAAAACCGATTGTGGCAGTTGTAGCTTTATTTACGTTTATCGGTCCGTTTACAGATTTCATTTTAGCGAGCATCATTTTACGCACACCAGAGAATTATACGTTAGCGGTTGGGTTATATGAAATGGTAGCGAAAAAATTTGGTAATGAATTTACAACATTTGCAGCTGGATCTGTATTAATTGCAATACCGATTTCTATTTTGTTCTTATCCCTGCAAAAATATTTTATTTCTGGTTTAACAGCCGGAGGTACGAAAGGATGAGAATGGGACAATATGTCCCATTTCTCTTTTTTTAGGGGCATGATATAGCATTTATATGACATCTTATGGGAAAAGATGTGAAAAAATAGTATATTATAGTATAGGAAAATAAGTCTGTATCCCTTACAATACATGAAGAGGGAGAATATTGGTTTACATTAATATAATTTTTGAGGGATAAAATAAAGTAATAGAGGCTTTCGCTTTCTCCTACTACCTGAGGAACTACGGGATAAAAATACATATGAATAAAGAATGAGAAGAGAGGAGGGGGATTTTATGACAGTTACAATTAAAGATGTGGCGAAAAAGGCAAATGTTGCACCTTCTACTGTGTCTCGTGTAATTGCTGATAATCCAAGTATAAGTGAAAAAACAAAGCGCCGTGTTCGTAAAGTAATGAGCGAACTGGGATATCATCCAAATTTAAATGCGAGAAGTCTTGCGAATCAAACGACAAAAACAATTGGTCTTGTAATGCCAAGCTCTGCGAATAAAGCATTTCAAAATCCATTTTTCCCAGAAGTAATTCGAGGGATTAGTTCATTTGCTCATGTTGAAGGATATGCACTCTATATGTCAACTGGTGAAACGGAAGAAGAGATTTTTAATGGTGTCGTGAAAATGGTACAAGGGCGTCAAATTGGAGGGATTATTCTTCTATATTCACGTGAAAATGACCGCATTATTCAATATTTAAATGAGCAAAATTTCCCGTTTGTGTTAATTGGAAAACCATATGAGAGAAAAGATGAAATTACATATGTAGATAATGATAACTATACAGCTGCAAGAGAAGTAGCAGAATACTTCATTTCATTAGGTCATAAACAAATTGCGTTTATTGGTGGTGGCTCTGATTTACTTGTGACAAAAGACCGTTTAGCTGGAATGAGCGATGCTTTAAAATTAGCGGACATTGTGTTACCAGATGAATATATTTTGCACTTTGATTTTTCAAGAGAAAGTGGTCAGCAAGCTGTAGAAGAGTTAATGGGACTTGGAAAGCCGCCAACGGCCATTATGACTACAGACGATCTTATAGGTCTTGGGGTACTAAGTGCACTTGCGAAAAAAGGGATTATCGTACCAAAAGATGTTTCGCTTGTGAGCTTCAATAATGCATTATTGTCTGAAATTGCGAGCCCGCCGCTTACAACGGTCGATGTGAATATCTATCAATTAGGGTATGAAGCTGCAAAAGCATTAGTAGACAAGGTGGAGCATTCTGAATCCATTTCGAAATGCATTATTATTCCGCATAAATTACTGAAGCGTCAAACTTGTGATCGTTATGCAAAAAGCTAAGAGTATTATCTCTTAGCTTTTTGTTTTAAAAATTTTTCTAAACGATCGCAGCCTTCTTTTAACGTTTCCATACTATAAGCATATGAAAGACGGATATATCCTTCACCATATTCTGAAAATGCTGTTCCAGGGACAACTGCGAGTCCAGCTTCTTTGACAAGCTCAATAGCAAAGTCAAATGATGAAGATGCCATATTGCCGATGTATGGGAAGAAATAAAAGGCACCAGTCGGTTTCTCAACAGTTAGGCCCATTTGAATAAGTCTGTTGTATACATAATCGCGGCGCTTCTTATATTGATGACGCATCATTTTTGGTGCATCTTTAGCAGCTGTTAATGCTTCAATTGCAGCATACTGTGCGATTGAAGTTGCACAGGTGACATTATATTGATGAACTTTCAAAATATGCCCTGCCAAATAGCTTGGAGCGAATAAAAGTCCAATGCGCCAGCCTGTCATAGAATGTGATTTGGATAATCCGTTAATAACAATTGTTTTATCACGCATTTCTGGAAAATGAGCAATGGACATGTGACTTTCTTCATATACAAGCTCACTATAAATTTCATCAGAAAGAACGAAAATATTTTTATCTTTTAAAACAGATACAATATTTGTTAGTTCTTCTTTTGACAGTGTAACACCGGTCGGATTAGAAGGATAAGGTAAAACGATACATCTTGTTCGATCGGTAATTGCATTTTGAATCGCTTCTGCTGTTAAGCGAAATCCAGTTTCACGAACATCTACAAAAATAGGTGTTGCGCCGCAAAGTCTAATAATAGGCTCGTAGCCTGGATAAATAGGGGCTGGTAAAATAACCTCTGTTCCAGGTTCTAAAATGGTACGAAATGTAACATCAATTGCCTCACTAGCGCCGATAGTAACGATGGTTTCGTTTTCAGGTGCATAGTGTAAATCGTAATTTTCTTTTAGAAAATGGCAAGCTGCCTTACGTAATTCTAATAGACCAGCGTTATGTGTATAACTTGTATAGTTTTCTGTAATCGCGCGTTTTGCAGCTTCTTTTACTAAAGAAGGAGTTGGAAAATCAGGTTGTCCAATTGTTAAAGAGATGATATTGTCATAGTTTTGAATCATATTAGAGAATTGACGGATACCAGAAATTTGAATATCCTTCACTCTAGGATTAATGAATTGTTCCATTTTCTCTCCCTTTCTTCCGTTTGAAAATTAATTTCATTTTACCATAGTTTTAATCATTTCGCTTTTCAGTGCATAAAAAAAGCCGCTTAAAGCGACTTTTTTAATAACCATATTCCCAATCTATTTCATCTTCATTCCAAAGTACTGAAGAGACTTTACCAAGGTGCATAACAGATTCATTCATAGCACATGTGCAATTCTCTTCACCAGCTTTGTCTTGTAATTCTTCGTATACTGATTTATCAACATTTTCGAGAACAATCAAATTCTCCTCTTTTAAAACAAGTGTAGTTCCTGCCATATTTATCTTCCTCCTACTAAAATAATGGTCACTTATTTGTAAACATAGATAGTATGGATTATATGCTTTATGTTGTTATAGTTGTCCGTTTATTGGACTATTTTTTGTTTTATTTTTTAATCCGTATTCATTGTATACTGCATCATGGTAATTTGGTACAGGGTTTACAATCATTTCGGAAAGTTGTAACATTTCTTAACGACTCTTCACAAATGATTTACAAATATGTTAAGAAAAGTCTAAATTTTAAAACAAACGATCCTATAAAATGATATAATCAAATCAAAATGCATGTAGGGGATGAAAGGGTATGGAACTAATCCGCGACTTAATGATCCAAGTTGCAATCATTATTTTGCCACTGTTTTTATACGAAGCGATTCGTCTCAATCGCTATCAAGATATGCTTCCAAAGCCCAATCGCTACTTTATTATGTTTTTATCCAGTATTACGCTTGTCCTTTCTATGACATACCCGATTTGTTTTAAAGAAGGTTGCGATTACAACTTTCATGCAATCCCAATTATGAGTGGTTTCTTGTATGGAGGAATTGTAGGGATTATTCCAGCTTTTATTTTTATCGTATACGAATGGTTTTTAAATGATTTAAATTGGTTTCGTATATTAGAAGTTGTGTTCCTTATCATTATTCCATTATTGTTATCAAAAAAGTGGTCTGTTTTTCCAAGGAATAAGAAACTTATTTTATCTTTCATCATCTCATCTTTATATGCGCTTATCTGCCTAGTACTTGGAATGTTCGATGTGTTATTAGGAATTGGATTTACACCGCCTATGTCACATTTATATGGTGGATATATATGCGCCTCGTTTGTTATGGTTATGACAATGATATTTCAAGTGTATTTAACGGAATATTTAAACGAAAACGCATTGCTACGTACAGAGATGCAAAAGTCGGAAAAATTGAACATTGTAAGTGAATTAGCAGCAAGTGTTGCGCATGAAGTTCGAAATCCACTTACAGTTGTTCGGGGATTTATCCAATTATTGGATAGTACAGAAGATATGAAGAACAAGGATTATATGCGCCTTGTATTGGCGGAACTAGATCGTGCTGAACAAATCATCTCGGATTACTTAAATTTAGCGAGGCCACAAATTGAGAAAAAAGAACATATTTGTTTATCGGCGCAGTTGATTGAAATGACTACGTTAATGTCTTCATTTGCGGCGATGCAAGGTGTGTATTTACAAGTTGAAATTTCTGAGAATCTATATACGATAGGTGATAAGACGAAATTAAAACAGGCTATTATGAATGTTGTAAAGAATGGAATTGAAGCGATTCAGGAAAACAAAGGATATTTAAAAGTAACTGCTAATCAAAAAGGTGAAATCATTATAGTACGAGTAAAAGATAGCGGTATTGGAATGACGAAAGAACAGTTAGCAAGACTTGGACAACCGTATTATTCATTGAAAGAAAAAGGAACGGGTCTAGGGCTTATGGTGACTTTTAGTATTTTACAAGCACATAATGGTACGCTGGAGTATAACAGTGAGAGTGGGAAAGGTACAGAAGCAATTATTACATTACCAGCAGTTAGAAATTAAGAATAAAAGTTACCGATAGAAGGTAACTTTTTATTATTTTGTATGAATGGATTGTAGAATCTTAATTTCTAGGTAGTGAAAAATACATTATGGTTAAGGGTCTATTCATTTGTTTTTTCCTGTTTAACGCGAACGAATAAATTTTTAAGTGATTGAAATAGACTTTGTTCTTTTGATGCGGCAATTAATCGCTTTGTTTCTTGAATTTCACGAATGACTTGCATAAGCTGTGTATCTCGCTTGTTGTCTTTGTTATAAACATGATTGACAAGTTTATTCATTTTTTCTTCTTGTTTTGATTCACGCTTATACATATGATTCATTAATAAGTCCATCTTCTCTTTTTGCAAGGCATCTGTTTGAGCTGCATGATCGATGAGATCTTGGAGCATTTCTTCTTGTTTTTCTTCTTTTACATAGACCTGTTGCATTAATACATCTAGTTTTTCATCTTTTAATCGATTTTGTGTGATTAAGGTAGAGTTTTGATGAATAATGGCTTCGTTTAATTGAGCTAACATTTCAAGTTTTAGCATGAATTCTTCAAAATTTCGGCCTTCATCTTTGGTTTGGACCTCTTGATTTTTCTTTATCGCTGGTACAGGTGGATTGTCTTTTTCTTTTAAAATAATAGGAATTGTTTCTGTAATATCTTCTTGTAATTTGGCTGCTCGTTCATGGATTGATTTCAATAGTTTTAGATCATCCATTTTATATATACGAGCATCAGCGGTTTTTGTAATTGTATAACCGTGTTGTTCTAAAAGTTGACTATATTTTCGAACTATATGTTTCGGGATTCCTGTTTTATTCGTGACATCCTTCGTTTTATAGATTGCCTCCATGACATTTCCTCCCCAAAAAGTATCGTATATACCAATTCAATCTTTTACTTTGACTTCCTTTGAAAAAGAATGTCGTAAACCTAGAAGTTTTCTACATGATTAGTGAAAACCTGAGGAAAAATGAACATTTTTGGCATAAAGAAGAGGAACAACTAAAATAATGTCTGAAAACATATATAAAAGAAGTTTGCTATAATAACCTAGGAAAGGCAAGAGGATTAAAAAGTGGAGGCACATACATGAAGCAGTTAAAAGGTATTATTATTTCGATTATTGCTATTCTTTCTATTTTTGTCGTTGTCTATGAAGCACTTATACCTGCAGAACCAAAGAGTCAGAAAGAAGTTACATATGATCAAGTTCTAGAATTCCCAAAAGAACGTTATCCAGAAACGGGAAAGCACATTGCAGATGCGATAAAAGAAGGCCACTCGAAAATTTGTACGATTGATCGAAATGGCACGGGAGATAGAAGGAAGTTGTCTTTAGCACCGTATCCAGTAAAAAAAGGATATGATCGTGATGAATGGCCGATGGCAATGTGTAAAGAAGGTGGAAAAGGTGCGCATATTGAATATATTAGCCCTGCTGATAATAGAGGCGCAGGTTCATGGGTGGGAAATAAGCTAGATAAGTATCCAGATGGGACACGTGTAAAATTTGTGGTGAAATAGTAGAAGGGGATGGTGTTTGTGGAGTTAACAATTTCCTATTCACAATTAATCGTGATGAATTATGGTGGAGAACAACCTTATGTAGACTGGGGTAATGAAGATTTTGAGAGGGGATATGCCAAAGCAGAAGGTGTAATTATCTTTGAAGCAATTTCCGATTATACGTGTGAAATCAAAGCATCTGTTGGAAAGCATAATGAGAAAGAGGGAGTCGTGAGAACGATATCCGTTCCTTTTACGGTAGAAAACGATGGGGTTTTTGTAAGGAGTATTCTTTCTGATACATTGCATATTGCAATTCCAAAAGGTAACTATATGTTGGTGTTACAAGCAATGCCACTTGAGGAGCCAACGGATGATGAACTGTACAAGGTACAATATGAACTGTTTTTTGAAAATCAAGAGTGAAAAAGCCACGTTATCGTGGCTTTTCTCAGGCTGTGGAGAAAGTCTT